>NZ_CAXUQW020000005.1:0-167248 GCF_964253355.1 Brevundimonas sp. LjRoot202
TCAGCGCGCGCCCAAGCCGCAGGCTCCCGGCCGCGCCGCGGCCGAACGCCCCGCCTTCGGCGGCCGCTCGGCCCGCGAAGCCGCCATGGGCGGCGGCGAACGCAACTACGCCGAACGTCCCCAGGCGCCCGCCCGTCCGCAGGGCGCCGCCGGCCGTCCGGCCGAACCGGTCCGCTATTCAGCCCTCAATCCCCGCCCGGCTCCCGGCGCCGCCCGACCGGGCGGTCCGCGCACCGGCCCCGGCGGTCGTCCGGCCCCTAATGCGCCGCCCGCGACGCCTGACGTCGCCCGTCCCGTCCGCGCCGGCTTCGGCCGTCCCGCGGGCAGCAAGGTCGAGGAGGATCGCGACAAGCGCTTCTCGGACGCCGGACCAGGCAAGGCCGTCAGCCGCACGCGCGGCGAGCCCAAGCGCCGCGAAGGCCGCCTGACCATCCAGGCCGTGGCCGGTGGCGACGAGGACGCCGCCGAGCGGATGCGCTCGCTGGCCTCGGTCCGCCGGGCCCGCGAACGCGAGAAGGAAAAGCGCAAGGGCGGCTCGACCGACGCGCCGAACCGTCCGCGCGAGGTCGTCATTCCCGACGTCATCACCGTCGGCGACCTGGCCAACCGGATGGCCGTGCGCGGCGTCGACATCGTCAAATTCCTGATGCGTCAGGGCCTGATGGTGAAGATCAACGACGTCATCGACACCGACACCGCCGAACTGGTGGCCGACGAGTACGGCATGACCGTCAAGCGCGTCTCCGAATCCGACATCGAGACGGGCTTCCTGTCGGACGCCGTCGACGACGAGGCGACCACGCCCCGCGCGCCGGTCGTGGCCATCATGGGCCACGTCGACCACGGCAAGACCTCGCTGCTCGACGCGCTGCGCACCACGGACGTGGCGGCGGGCGAAGCCGGCGGCATCACCCAGCACATCGGCGCCTACCAGGTCCGCCTGGAAAGCGGCGACCGCGTCACCTTCCTCGACACCCCGGGCCACGCGGCGTTCAGCGCCATGCGGGCGCGCGGCGCGAACGTGACCGACATCGTGGTTCTGGTCGTCGCCGCCGACGACGGCGTCATGCCCCAGACCATCGAGGCCATCCAGCACGCCAAGGCCGCCAACGCCCCGATCATCGTGGCGGTCAACAAGGTCGACAAGCCGGACGCCAATCCGCAGAAGGTCGTCAACGAACTGCTGCAGTACGAAGTCATCGCCGAAAGCCTCGGCGGCGACACCCAGATCATCGAGGTTTCCGCCAAGGAGCGGACCAACCTCAAGGGTCTGATCGACGCCATCCTGCTGCAGGCCGAGGTCATGGACCTCAAGGCCGATCCGGAACGCACCTCGGAAGGCGTGGTCATCGAGGCCAAGCTGGACAAGGGCCGCGGCCCGGTCGCCACCGTCCTGGTCAAGCGCGGCACCCTGAAGCGCGGCGACATCGTCGTGGCCGGCTCCGCCTGGGGCAAGGTCCGCGCCCTGCTCGACGAGCGCAACGCCCAGCTGACAGAGGCCGGTCCGTCGGTTCCGGTCGAGATCCTCGGCCTGGACGAGGCGCCCAGCCCCGGCGAGCCCTTCGCCGTGGTCGAGAGCGAGGCCCGCGCCCGCGAACTGACCGAGTACCGCGCCCGCGTGAAGCGCGAGAAGGCCACCGGCGGCATCAACCAGGTCTCGCTGGTCGACATGATGTCCAAGCTGCAGTCCAAGAAGGTCTCGGAACTGCCGGTCATCATCAAGGCCGACGTGCAGGGGTCCGCCGAAGCCATCGTCGGCTCGCTGGACAAGATGGGCAACGAGGAGGTCCGCGCGCGCACCGTCATGTCGGGCGCCGGCGGCATCACCGAGAGCGACGTGCAGCTGGCCAAGTCGGCCGGGGCGCCGATCCTCGGCTTCAACGTCCGCGCCTCGAAACAGGCCCGCGACCTGGCCGAGCGCGAGGGCGTGGAGATCCGCTACTATTCGATCATCTACGACCTGCTCGACGACATGAAGGGCGTGCTCTCGGGCATGCTGGCGCCGCTGCAGCGCGAAACCTTCCTGGGCAACGCCCAGGTGCTGCAGGTGTTCGACATCTCCAAGACCGGCAAGATCGCCGGTTGCCGGGTCACCGAGGGCGTGGTCCGCAAGGGCGCCAAGGTCCGCATCATCCGCGACGACGTGGTGGTGCTGGAGCTGGGCACGCTCACGACGCTCAAGCGCTTCAAGGACGAGGTCAACGAGGTCCCGTCGGGCCAGGAGTGCGGCATGCATTTCCAGGGCTTCCAGGACATCAAGGCCGGCGACTACATCGAGTGCTTCACGGTCGAGGAAATCCAGCGCACGCTGGAGTAGGCCGGGTCCGAACCCAACCAGACGGCGGTGCGAAAGCGCCGCCGTTTTGCCTTATGCATCGCGGATGAATCCCCCATGCGCCGTCTCCTGATCCTCGCCCTCGCCGCGACAGCCGCCGCCGGTCCGGCCGCGGCCGAGACCCGCTACCTGGCCTATGACGCCTCGGACCGGGTCACCCAGGCCCTGACCCAGGGCGTGACGCTGGAGGCCGACCGCGGCCTCTTCGGGGCCATCAGCGTGCGCCGGATCATCTCCACCTCGCAGCGCGGTTCGGCCGACATCCGCCGCGGCGGACCGGACGCCGTGCGCCGCGCCCTGCCGGCCGGCGCCCGCGAGACCTCGGTCTACGCCATCGCCCCCGAGGGCGACGGCCGCGGCCTGTCGCGGGCCCTGTGCCCCGGTTCGGAGGAGGTCTGGCTGGTGATGGGCCGGGTGCGGCTCGGCCGTCCGCTGACCCTGCACGCCGTCGGCCGCTGGTCGGACGGGGCCTACCGCTACTGCGTCCAGCTGTCCTACGACTGGCGCGGCGAATGGGCGATGCCGCCCGCGCCGAGGGTCGGGGACGACGGCGCCCCTGTCGGGCGATAGGCGTTCACCTCTTCATCCGCCCCGGCTAGGGTCGGCGCCATGAGCGCCGCTTCGGCCAGCCCCCAGACCGCGATGAAGCGCCTCGCCGGCGGGCTGTCGTTCGTCTGCCTGGTGCTGTTCCTGCTGGCCGTCGAACAGACGCAGACCGTGGCCGCCTGGGAGGGCCTTCGGGCCGGGGCCGGGCCCGTCGCGCGCGGCGTCGCCGACTGGATGGGGCGTCTGCCGGACGGCGCCGCCGACGGTCTCGACGGCCTGAAGACGGCCGTCGCGGACGAGGCGCGGCCGCTCGTCGCCGAGCCGGGCTCCACCGCCGGGCTGGGGGGTGAGTACAGGCCGGCCGACGAAACGACCCGCGCCGCCGTCGGCGCGCTGACGGCGGCCGGCGCCGAACTGCGGTTCGAGAACGGCGAGCGCCTGCGCACCCGGCCGCTGCGCATCGCGTCCGGCCGCGACGCCTTCGCCCCCGGCCAGACCTTCGCGGCGCGGCTCGACGCCCCGGCCGACGCCCAGATCGAACTGCGCGCGGTCATCGCGCCGGCGGGGGCGCGGGCGGCGCCGCCCACCCGCCTGTGCGGCGGAGAGCCGGCGGGGACGGCCGCCCTGCTCCACCGCGGCGCCCGGGTCGACCTGGCGCTGTTCCGGGCCGGCGCCGTCGTCGGTCCCGATACGCCGCCCTCGGCCCTGTGCGGCGCCTGGAGTTTCACCGCCCGATGAAGCGCAGGAAAGCCTCCCGCACCGGCCTCGGCGTCCTGCTCGCCGCCGCCGTCGTGGGCCTCATCGCCGCCCTGTGGACCTGGACGGCGCCCGGGGACCTCGCCCGCTGGCGGGCCGCGCCCGACGGCCGGGGCGTCGAGCTGCATCTGCTCGACAACGGCTTCCACACCGACCTGGCCGTGCCGCGCGCGGCGCTGGAGGCCCGGGGCGGTCCGCTGGCCGAGGCGGTGCGGGCGCTGCCGGCCGGCGACTGGATCCTGATCGGCTGGGGCGACGCCAAATTCTATGTCGACCAGAGCCCGATGGAGTCCCGGCTGCCGGACGGGGCGCGGGCCTTCTTCCGGCCGGGCAACGCCTCGGTGCTGATGCTCGATCCGGCCCAGCGCGACCCACGCGCCCTGTTCGCCGAGGACGGCCGCCGCAGTTTCCGCCTCACGCCGGAAGGGTTCGACGCCCTGAGCGCGCACATCGAGGCGTCGCTGGACCTGTCGAGCGGCGCGCCGCGCATCGCCGCCGCGCGAGAGGGCGACGACGCCCGCTTCTTCGCCAGCCGCGAGACCTTCTCGATCGCCCATCTGTGCAACCACTGGACGGCGGGCGTCCTCAACGCGGCGGGCCTGCCGGTGCGTCCGTTCCGCTCGATCGTTTCGTCCGAGCTGATGGCGGCGATCGACCGGGCCGAACTGGACACCGCCGCCCCGCGGGCCTAGACCCCGCCCCTTCGCTTTTTCGAGCCGGGTCCGAGCCCCGGCGGGCGACGAGGATCGAACGATGAGCAGCCGCAAACCCAATCCGAAGGCCGGGACCGTCAGCCAGCGCCAGCTGCGCGCGGCCGAGCTGATCCGCCACGCCCTGGTCGATGTCCTGCGCGAGGAGGACATCCACGACGCCGCCCTGAAGGACGTCTCGGTCACCGTCACCGAGGTGCGTCTGTCGCCGGACCTGAAACACGCCACCTGTTTCGTCGAGCCGCTGGGCGCGGGCGTCGACAGCGCTCCGGTCGCCGGCCACGTCGACGAGGTCATCAAGGCGCTGAACGCCCACGCCAAATTCCTGCGGGGCGTGCTCGGGCGGCGCATCGACATGCGCTTCACACCGGACCTGCGTTTCCGTCACGACGAGAGTTTCGAGGCGGCCGAGCGGCTCAACCGCCTGCTCGACGATCCCCGGGTGCAGGCCGACATCGCCAAGTCCGACGAAGACCTCTGATGGGCCGCCGCAAGAAGGGCGACGTCGTCAACGGCTGGGTCTGCCTCGACAAGCCGTTGGAGATGGGTTCGACCGACGCGGTGTCGAAGGTGCGCCGGCTGTTCAACGCCCAGAAGGCCGGGCACGCCGGGACGCTGGACCCGCTGGCCTCGGGCATCCTGCCCATCGCGCTCGGCGAGGCGACCAAGACCGTGCCGTTCATGATGGACGCGGAGAAGGTCTACCGTTTCACCATCAACTGGGGCGTCTCGACCGACAGCCTCGACCGCGAGGGCGAGATCGTCGCGCGCTCGGACGTGCGGCCCTCCGTCGAGGCGGTGCGCGCGGCCCTGCCGGCCTTCACCGGCGAGATCGACCAGGTCCCGCCGCAGTATTCCGCCATCAAGGTCGACGGCCAGCGCGCCTACGACCTGGCCCGCGAGGGGGCCGAGTTCGAACTGGCCTCGCGCCGGGTGACCATCCACGAGGCGGCGGTCACCGACAGCCCCGACGCCGACCATGTCGAGCTCACCATCCGCACCGGCAAGGGCGTCTACGTCCGCTCTCTGGCCCGCGACCTGGCCGCCGCCCTGGGGGCCGAGGGGCATGTTTCGGCCCTGCGCCGCGAGCGGGTCGGACCGTTCTCGACGGAAAACGCCGTATCGCTGGATTTCCTGACCGATCTGGTGCATAGGGACGCCGCCTCGGAAGGCTTGCTTCCCGTCGCGACCGCCCTGGACGACATCCCGGAGCTGGCCGTGACGGATCAAGACGCCTTCTCGCTTCGGCAGGGACGGCCGATCGTTCTGCTCCCCAGACAGGTCGAAACGCTCAAGAGCCGCCTTCGGGAGGGCTCCAGAACCGTTTCAGCCTTTCAGGGCCAGACCCTCGTCGCTCTCGGTCAGTTGCGGGCCGGCCGGCTAGAACCCGACCGCGTTTTTAACCTCCAATAGGAGTTACCCGATGTCGATTACTGCTGACCGCAAGCACGAAGTCATCGCCGACAACGCCCGCACCGAGGGCGACACCGGTTCGGCCGAGGTCCAGGTCGCGATCCTCTCGGAACGCATCGCCAACCTCACCGAGCACTTCAAGACCCACAAGAAGGACAACCACTCGCGCCGCGGCCTGCTCAAGATGGTCTCGCAGCGTCGTCGCCTTCTTGACCACCTGTCGAAGGTCGATCGCGAGCGCTACACCGCGCTGATCGGCAAGCTGAACCTGCGCCGCTAAGGGCGACGGGACGAGCGGAAGAGTTTTTCGAGGCGCGGGCCATGTCCGCGCCTCGTTCCGCATCCAGAACCAAACCGCGCGCCGCGGGATTATCCGGCGCATGACGCGAGGGCTGAACACCGGTCCTCATACCTCCCGGGTCCGTCGCGATGGCGTGGCGGCCCATGGACCGAAGGACTGAACGCCCGACGCTCCACCCACTGATGGGACCCCGCGCGGAATCCGCCCGCGGGATACGAAAGACGAAACATGTTCGATATCAAACGCAAGACGATCGACTGGGCCGGCCGCCCGCTGACGCTGGAAACCGGCCGCATCGCCCGTCAGGCCGACGGCGCCGTGCTGGCGACCTACGGCGAGACCGTGGTCCTGGCCACCGTCGTCTACGGCCGCGCGCCCAAGCCGGGCCTGGATTTCTTCCCGCTGACCGTCAACTACCAGGAAAAGACCTTCGCCGCCGGCAAGATCCCGGGCGGCTATTTCAAGCGTGAAGGCCGTCCGACCGAGAAGGAGACCCTGGTCTCCCGCCTGATCGACCGTCCGATCCGCCCGCTGTTCGTCAAGGGCTTCAAGAACGAGACCCAGGTCATCGTCACCGTCCTCCAGCACGACATGGAGAACGACCCCGACGTCCTCGGCATGATCGCCGCCTCGGCCGCCCTGACC
The DNA here is from genome assembly GCF_964253355.1 of Brevundimonas sp. LjRoot202. NCBI lineage: Bacteria > Pseudomonadati > Pseudomonadota > Alphaproteobacteria > Caulobacterales > Caulobacteraceae > Brevundimonas > Brevundimonas sp. LjRoot202. The sequence continues at coordinate 6,707 of NZ_CAXUQW020000005.1, forward strand.
ATCTCGGGCGTTCCCTTCATGGGCCCGATCGGCTCGGCCCGCGTCGGCTATATCGACGGCGAGATGGTGCTCAACCCGACCCTCGACCAGATGCCCGACAGCCAACTCGACCTCGTCGTCGCCGGCACCCAGGACGCCCTGATGATGGTCGAATCCGAAGCCAAGGAGCTGTCGGAAGAGATCATGCTGAACGCCCTGATGTTCGCGCATCGCGGCATGCAGCCGGTGATCGACGCCATCATCGACCTGGCCGAGCACGCCGCCAAGGAGCCCTTCGACTTCCAGGCCGACGACGTCTCGGACATCGTCACCTCGATCCAGAAGCTGGTCGGCGAGGACATCAAGGCCGCCTACACCCACGTGGGCAAATACGACCGCCGCTCGGGCGTGGACGTGGCCAAGAAGAAGGCCGCCGAAGCCCTGGTGAAGACCGATGAGAAGCCGGACGGCGTCGACGCCTCCAAGTTCGCCACGGCCTTCAAGGAATGCGAAGCCCACGTCCTGCGTCGCGACATCATCGACAACGGCCACCGCGTCGACGGCCGCGCCCTCGACAAGGTGCGCTCGATCGTTTCGGAAGTCGGCGTCTTCCCGCGCACCCACGGCTCGGCCCTGTTCACCCGCGGTGAGACCCAGGCCATCGTCGTCGCCACCCTCGGCACCGGCGAGGACGAGCAGTACGTGGACGCGCTGAGCGGCACCTACAAAGAGAAGTTCCTGCTGCACTACAACTTCCCTCCCTATTCGGTCGGCGAGACCGGTCGGATGGGCGGCGCGGGCCGTCGGGAAATCGGTCACGGCAAGCTGGCCTGGCGGGCGATCCGTCCGATGCTGCCGTCGTCGGAAGAATTCCCCTACACCATCCGTCTGGTGTCGGAGATCACCGAGTCCAACGGCTCGTCCTCGATGGCCACGGTCTGTGGTTCGTCGCTGGCGCTGATGGACGCGGGCGTGCCGCTGAAGCGTCCCGTCTCGGGCATCGCCATGGGCCTGATCCTCGAGCCGTCGGGCGAGTTCGCCATCCTGTCCGACATCCTGGGTGACGAAGACCACCTCGGCGACATGGACTTCAAGGTGGCCGGCACGCGCGAGGGCATCACCTCGCTGCAGATGGACATCAAGGTCGCGGGCATCACCGAAGAGATCATGCGCAAGGCGATCGCCCAGGCTTCGGCCGGCCGTCTGCACATCCTCGACGAGATGGACAAGGCCATCGACGGCGCCCGCACCGAACTGGGCGAGTTCGCGCCCAAGATCGAGCAGATCAAGGTTCCGGTCGACAAGATCCGCGACATCATCGGCACCGGCGGCAAGATCATCCGCGAGATCGTCGAAAAGACCGGCGCCAAGATCAACATCGAGGACGACGGCACGGTGAAGATCGCCGCCTCCGAGCAGGAGAAGATCGACGCCGCCAAGAACTGGATCTCGTCGATCGTGTCCGAGCCCGAGCCCGGCATGATCTACTCCGGCAAGGTCGTGAAGGTCGTCGACTTCGGCGCCTTCGTGAACTTCTTCGGCGCCAAGGATGGCCTCGTCCACGTGTCGCAGATCGCCATGGAGCGCGTCGCCAACCCCGCCGACGTCCTGACCGAAGGTCAGGAAGTGAAGGTGAAGTTCCTGGGCATGGACGACCGCGGCAAGACCAAGCTGTCGATGAAGGTCGTCGATCAGGAAACCGGCGAGGACCTGACCGACAAGATCAACGCCGAGCGCGCCGAGCGTGGCGAGCCCCCGATGTCGGAAGACACCGGCGGCCGTCCCAAGCGTGAAGGCGGCGGCGACCGCGACCGCGGCCGCAGCCGTCGCTAGGCGGCGTCATCGCTGAACTGAAGAAGGCCCCGGTGGAAACGCCGGGGCCTTTTTCCATCACCGGCTTCAGCGGACCGGTGTGACCGCGATCGGCAGCGGCGATGGCTCGCGCTCCTCCAGCGGTGGGCCTTCGGGGCAAAGGTCGGCGTACATCGCGGCTGCTTCGCGGTCGCCGGCGTAGATCGGTTCGGGGTCAAGGCGGTCTTCGGGAACCGTGACCGAGCGGAGTTCGCTGCCGTCGGCGGCGAGGCTCCTGAGTCCCAGAATCGTCCAGGTCCTGGCCTCGCAGACGAATTCGTAGGTGAGCTCGCCGGTTGTCCATTCCCGCGTCTCGGCCGGGGTCACCCTGACCAGCGCCCGTGGCCCGGCGTCGCTCGTCCCGGCCTCCAGCCGCCGGTAGGCGAAGACGCCCTCCTCGTCAGACTGGAGCGTGTTCCAGCCTTCGGGATCGCCGAAGGGCGCCAGAGCGAGAACGGATAGCAGAGCAACGATCATCGGATCCCCCTTGCCCAGCCTCTAACGGGACCCGATCCCGACTGTCGAGCGTGGCGGCGACGGCGTCAGTTAGCGTCAGGCTACCGCGGCGCCCGCTTGGCCAGGATCCGCTGCAGCGTCCGCCGGTGCATGCCCAGCCGCCGCGCCGTCTCCGAGACGTTGTGGTCGCACAGCTCATAGACCCGCTGGATATGCTCCCAGCGCACCCGATCGGCGCTCATCGGATTGTCGGGCGGCTCGGGGGCCTCGCCGGTGGCCAGCAGGGCCTTGACCACATCGTCGGCGTCGGCCGGCTTCTGCAGATAGTCGACCGCGCCGGCCTTGACCGCCGCCACGGCGGTGGCGATGGCGCCGTAGCCGGTCAGCATGACGATGCGGGCGTCCTCGCGCCGGTCGCGGATGGCCTCGACCACCTTCAGCCCGTTGCCGTCCTCGAGCCGCATGTCGAGCACCGCGAAGGCCGGGACCGAGGTGCGCAGCGCCTCTCGGGCCTCGGCCACCGAGGCGGCGGTGACGACCTCGAAGCCCCGGCTCTCCAGCGCCCGCCCCAGACGGGTGCGCAGCGCGTTGTCATCGTCGAGAAGCAGCAGGGTCCTGTCCGCCAGGGCGGCGATCCGGTCTTCGGTCTCGGGCATCGGCGTTCTCCTTGGAACTGAAGTCGGTAACGACGCGCCTGCGGTCAAGGTTCAGATGGGGGGTGCGACATCACGACGAAACCTCCAGCGCGGGCCGGGGCCAGCGAATGGATACCCGCGCGCCCTTCGGCTGGCCCTTCTGGGGGTTGGGGCCGCCCTCGCCCGCGCCGACCGAGACCTTGCCGCCGGTCCGCTCCAGCAGGGTATGGGCGATGAAGAAGCCCAGGCCCATGCCGCCCTGGCTGGGGGCGATCTTCTCGGCGGCCGGCGCGGCCTTGTCGCCCTTCCTGCCCTTGCGGCCCGGGGCGGCGGCGGCCACCGAGGCGGCGATCTGGGCCGCCAGGGCGCGCCGCGCCTTGCCCTGGGGGCGGCTCGTCACATAGGGCTCGCCCAGCCGCGGCAGGATGTCGGGCGGGATGCCGGGGCCGTCGTCGACCACCTCGATCTCGATGAAGCCGGCGTCGACGAGGGCCTGCACCCGGACCCGGCTGTTGGCGAAGTCGGCGGCGTTCTCGACCAGGGTCGACAGGCCGTGCACCACCTCGGGCAGGCGGCGCACTCTCGGTTCGGCCTCGCCGGACGCGGTGCGCACGGCCACCTCGAAGGCCAGGTCGAAGCCCCGGTGCGGCTCGACCACCTCTTCGAGGAGGGCCTTCAGCCCGACCTCGGCGAATGCGGCGTCGCCCTCCTCGGGCTGTTGCGAGAGCTGTTTGAGGATGTTCCGGCAGCGTTCGGCCTGCTGCAGGATCAGCGCCGCATCCTCGGCGGCGGCCGGGTTGTCCGAAGCTTCCCGCAGCAGTTCGCGGGCCACCACCTGGATGGTCGCCAGCGGCGTGCCGAGTTCATGCGCCGCCGCCGCCGCCAGCCCGCCCAGCGCCGCCAGCCGCTGCTCGCGCTGCAGCACGTCCTGGGTCGTGGCCAGGGCCAGCTCGAGCTTCTCGGCGTCCGCCGCCACCCGCCAGGCGTAGGCGGCGGTGAAGATCACGCCGGTGATCAGGGCCAGGCCGGTGCCGAAGCGATACAGCGGCGGCAGCTCCAGTTCGGTCCCGGCCTGCCACGGCAGGGGCATGGAGAAGAAGAACAGGCCGACCGTGGCCGCCAGCACCAGGAGACCCATCAGCGCCGCCTGCCGCCCGGGCAGGGAGGCGGCGGCCACCGTCACCGGCGCCACCAGCAGCAGGCAGAACGGGTTCTGCAGCCCGCCCGTCAGCGCCAGCAGGGCGCTGAGCTGCAGGATGTCGAAACCGAGATGCGCCGCCGTCAGCGTCCCGTCCGGGGCGGAGCCGTCGCTGCGCTGCAGCCGGGCGGTGGCGTTCAGGTTCATCGCCACGCTGGCGGCGATGACGCCGAGGCAGGCCCACAGCGGCAGCCGGAAGTGGAACCACGCCGTGGCCACCGCGACCGTGGCGCTCTGGCCGGCGATGGCCATCCAGCGCAGGATGACCAGCGTCCGCAACGATAGGCCCCGGCTGCGGCGCGGCAGGTTGCGCCAGCCGCCGAAGCGGCCGCCGCCCTCCGCATGGGCGTGAGCGTCCGCGAGGACGGACTGCGACGACAGGGGGTCTTGGGTCGGGCTCACGGCTCTTCTATAGACCAGCCGCGCCCGCGTGGCGCGTCTTGCCGGGGGTCGTGATGCCGCGCCGTTCCATCCTGTTGTTCTCCGCCGCCTGCCTGATGTTCGCCGTGGCGATCATCGTGGCGACCTTCGTCGTGGTCAGCCGCCCGGCCGGCGGGCCCGCCGCCGGCGAGGTGATCTCGACCGGCCAGGCCGAGGTCGGCGGGCCGTTCCAGCTGGTCGATCACAACGGCCAGGCGGTCGACGAGTCGATGCTGGAGGGCAAGTGGTCGCTGGTCTTCTTCGGCTTCACCTACTGCCCCGACTATTGCCCGACCACCCTGCAGGCGCTCGACGCGACGAAGCGGCGGCTGGGCGACAAGGCGAAGGATGTGCAGATCGTCTTCATCAGCGTCGACCCGCAGCGCGACACGCCGAAGGCGCTGAAGGACTACCTGTCCTCCGACGGCTTCCCCGAGGGGGTCATCGGTCTGACCGGCTCGCCGGAGCAGGTCAGGGCGGCCGCCGACGCCTACCGCGCCTTCTACCAGAAGGTCGGGGAGGGCGAGGACTACACCATGAACCACTCGCTCACCGTCTATCTGATGGGCCCCGACGGCCAGTTCCGCACCGCCGTGGCCGAGGAACTGGGCCCCGAGACCTCGGCCGAGGTGATCGAACGGGCGATGGCGCGCGGTTGAGCCAGGCCGCGCTGTCGGGAACGGAACCTGAGCCGTTCACGACAAACTGATCGAAGATAGTCGTTTTGCAGTGCGGCGCGTTCTATGCTGCCCTGCCATATATCGGCGGGGGCCGTCTCAGGACACGCATGCTGTATTCGCTTCACGAGCTCGCCTACGCATCGGCGACGCCGTTCCGGTTCGGGGCCCAGATGGCCCGCCAGTTCTGGAGTTCTCCGCTCAATCCGGCCGCCGACACCGCCATAGGGCGCACCGCCTACGCGTCGGCCGAACTGTTCGAGAGCGTCACGCGCCGCTACGGCAAGCCGGCCTGGGGACTGGAGACGGTGACCATCGAGAACCGTCCGGTGCGCACCACCGAACAGGTGGTGTGGTCCTCGCCGTGGTGCCGTCTGGTGCGGTTCGCGCGCAACGTCGGCGACCTGAAGCGGGCCGGCAAGCCCGCCGCCGCCCCGGCGGTGCTGATCGTCGCCCCGCTGTCGGGCCACTACGCCACCCTGCTGCGCGGCACGGTCGAGGGCTTCCTGCAGGACCACGACGTCTATGTCACCGACTGGACCAACGCCCGTCAGGTTCCGATGCTGGAGGGGCGGTTCGACTTCTTCGACTACATCGACCACGTCCGGACCATGCTGGGCGTGATCGGCCCGCGCGCCCACGTGGTCGGCGTCTGCCAGCCGGGGCCGCCGGTGCTGGCCGCCTGCGCCCTGATGGCCGAGGATGGGGATCCGAACCGGCCCGCCTCGATGACCTTCATGGGCTCGCCGATCGACGCCCGCCTGTCGCCGACGGTGACCAATGAACTGGCGGAGGAGAAGCCCTTCGCCTGGTTCAAATCGAACATGATCCACACCGTGCCGTGGCCCTATCCGGGCTTCGGGCGGCGGGTCTATCCGGGCTTCGTGCAGCTCTACAGCTTCATGTCGATGAACGAGGACAAGCATATCGACGCCCACCGGCGCTATTTCCAGGATCTGGTCGAGGGCGATGGCGACGGCGCGCAGAAGCACGAGGAATTCTACGACGAGTACCTGTCGGTGCTGGACCTGAGCGAGGAGTTCTATCTCCAGACCATCGACATCGTCTTCCAGCAGCATCTGCTGCCGCGCGGCCTGCTGGAACACCGCGGGCGCAAGGTCGACCTGACGACGATCACGGACATCGGCCTGATGACCGTCGAGGGCGCCAGGGACGACATCTCCGGCGTCGGCCAGACCCAGGCGGCGCACGGCCTGTGCTCCAGCCTGCCGGACGACCGGCGCATGCTGTACGTCCACCCGGAGGTCGGCCACTACGGCGTCTTCAACGGCCGCCGCTTCCGCGACGACATCTATCCGCGCGTGCGCGATTTCATCGCCCTCAACGAGGCCCTGAGTGCAGTACCGGAACGGTCAGCGGCTGCCGCCTGACGCCGTCGGCGTCCCGGCCAGGCTGTCGGTCAATCCGCGCGCCCGCCGACTGTCGATCCGCATCGACGGCCGCGCCGGCGAGGCGGTGCTGGTGGCGCCGTCCGAACGCAAGCTGGGCGACGTCGTGGCCTTCGCCCGCACCAAGGCCCAGTGGATGCGCGAACGGCTGGCCGAGCGGCCGCAGGGCTCGCCGCTCGAGCCCGGCGCGACCGTGGCCCTGTTCGGCCGCCCCACCCGTCTGGCCGCCAGCGGCGGCGCCGGCGCCGCGCGCCTGACCGAGGACGCCGAGGGCCCGCTGATCGTCTCGGGCGGCGAGGGCGAGGCCTTCGCGCGGCGGGTCGAGAACCTGTTCAAGCGGGTGGCGAGGGAAACGCTCCAGGCCCGCACCGACGTGCACCTGCGCGCGCTGGGGCTGCGCCCGGTGAAGATGTCGATCGCCGACCCGAAGTCGCGCTGGGGCTCGTGCAGCCCGCACAACCGGACCATCCGCTACAGCTGGCGGGTGATCATGGCCCCGCCGCCGGTGATCGACTACCTGGCCGCCCACGAGGTCGCCCACCTGGTCCACGCCGACCACAGCCCGGCCTACTGGTCGGTGGTCCAGCGCCTCGTCGGCGACCACCGCCCGCATCGCAAGTGGCTGCGCGACAACGGCCCGGCGTTACACGCGATCGGGCGCTAGAAGAACAGCGGCTCCGCCTTTTCCGGCGGCGGCGCGGGCTCCGGCTGCGGGGCCGGCGGGTCGCGCTGCGGCTGCGGCTGGGTCGGGCGCAGTACGGCCGGCGCGTCCCGGCGCGGTTCCGGCTCCCGCCGTGGCGGCACGGGCTCCGGCAGCGGCTCGTCGAGGGGGACCGCTCCGTCGGCGGGCGGATTGTCGCCGAAGAGGTCGCCGATCTGGCCGATCAGGCTCTCGACCGGGCTGGGCGGCCGCCAGCCCTCGGGCATGGCCGGGCCGTTGGGGATGTCCGGGGCGTTCAGGCGCGGCAGGGCCGCCTCCATGAAGCCCTTCCAGATGGCCGCCGGCGACGAGCCGCCGGTGACGCCGCGCATCGCGCTGTTGTCGTCCTTGCCGACCCAGACGGCGGTGACGAAGCCGCCGGTGTAGCCGACGAACCAGGCGTCCTTGTAGTCCGAGGTGGTGCCGGTCTTGCCCGCCGTGTCACGACCCGCGATGGCCGCCGACCGGCCGGTGCCCGAGGTCATGACCCCGCGCAGCATCTGGTTCTGGTAATAGAGGAACGGGTTCGAGATCGCCTGCACGGGTCCGCTCTCGCGGCTGGCGCGCTGGTAGATGATCCGGCCCTGCGGGGTGCGGATGCGGCTGATGCCGTAGGCCTCGACCCGCTTGCCGCCGTTGGCGAAGGCGTCATAGGCCTGGGCCATTTCCAGCGGTGAAACCTCGACCGCGCCCAGCGCCATGGCCGGCTCCAGCCCGATGCGGCTGGTGATCCCGAGGCGGCGCGCCGTGCGGGCGACATTGCCCTGCCCGACCTGCTCGGCGAGACCGGCGGCGACGGTGTTGATCGATTGCGCCACCGCCTGCGACAGGGGCATCTCGCCCCGGAAATCGCCCGTGTAGTTGCGCGGCGACCAGTTGCCGATGCGGATCGGCGCGTCGTTGACCATGGTCTGGGGCGTATAGCCGCTCTCCAGCGCCGTCAGATAGACGAACGGCTTCCACGCCGAGCCGGCCTGACGGCGGGCGTCGACGGCCCGGTTGAACTGGCTGTCGGCGTAGGAGGCGCCGCCGATCATGGCCCGCACCCGGCCCTCGCCGTCCAGCGCCACCAGCGCCGCCTGCTGCACGCCCCGCGACCGGTCGCGGTCGAGGATGCGGCGCACGGCCCGCTCGGCCGAGGTCTGCAGGGTCAGGTCCAGCGTCGTCTCGACGATCATGTCCTCGGTCGGTTCGCCGACCAGTTCGCGGATCTGTTTGTCCAGCCAGTCGACGAAATACTGGGCGTGCTGGCTGGCCAGGGTCCGCGACACCCGCACCGGCTCGGTCACCGCCTGGGCGCGCTGTTCCGGCGTGATCACCCCGGCGTCGACCATCTCGTTCAGGACCACGGTGGCGCGGGTCGCGGCGCGCTCGCTCTCGGACACCGGCGAATAGCGCGACGGGGCCTTGAGCAGGCCGGCCAGCAGGGCCGCCTCGCCGACGGTCAGGTCCTTGGCGCCCTTGTCGAAATAGCGCTGCGAGGCCGCCTCGATGCCATAGGCGCCGGCGCCGAAATAGACCCGGTTCAGATAGAGGGCGAGGATCTCCTGCTTGGAGAATTTCATCTCCAGCCAGACCGCCAGCATCAACTCCTGGACCTTGCGCTTGATGTTCTGGTCCGGACTCAGGAACAGGTTCTTGGCCAGCTGCTGGGTCAGGGTCGAGCCGCCCTGCACCACCCGACCGGCGCGCATGTTGGCGGCGATGGCCCGGGTCATGCCGATCGGGTCGAAGCCGGGGTGATGGTAGAAGCGCCGGTCCTCGATGGCGATGAACGCCGCCGGGACATAGTCGGGCAGGGCGTCGAGATCGGCCGGCGGGGCCATCTGGCTGCCGCGCACCGCGATCAGGGCGCCGTTGCGGTCCAGATAGGTGATCGAGGGCTGGCGATCGACGTTGTACAGGGTCGAGGTGTCGGGCAGGTCGCGGGCGAACACCGCGAAGAAGACGACCAGGAAGATGACGCCCCAGATGGCCAGCACCGATCCCCAATAGACCAGGCGCTGCAGGGCGGTGCGGGCAGGCTTCGGACTCCCGTCGCCACCGCCGCCCCGCCTGAAGCTGAAGCCGGAACCCGCCATTGAAACCTCATTCTGTCCGGTTCAGGTCTTAGCCGTTCGCCGGACGCGCGCAAACGCCCCTCACGTCGTCACGGGACCGTGAAGGACGTTTCCGCCGAAACCATGACCCCTGAACGCCCTATTCTAAAAACGCGTTCACCTCGGCGGCGAACAGGGCGGGCTGGTCCAGCATGATGAAGTGGGCGCTGTCGTCGATCCGCTTCAGTTCGGCCGACGGCAGGTTGGCGAACGAGGCGCGGTAGATGCCGTCGGTGATCTCGGGCGTCATCCGCGGATCGTTGAACTTGACGTAGAGCACGGTGGTCGGGGCGGTGATCCGCGCCAGCTCGGGCCGCAGGTCGGTGACGATCAGTTCGCGCATGGCCGCGGCGGCCACCTTCTGATCCGTCGTTGCGCCCGCCTCGAGCGGCCCGGCGCGTTGGGATTCGGTGTTGATCATCCCTGTGATGGCGCGGCCCGACTCGGCCAGCCATTGTTCACGCGACGAATTGGCCATGCTTTGGTGGATCATGTCGGCCACGGGGGCGACGCTTTCGGGCGTCGGGTTCGTGCCCGGCTGTCCGAACATCGCGCCCATGAACGGCACCATGTCGACGACCATTAGCCGGCCGACGCTGTCCGGATGACGCGCGGTCAGCATCATGCCGATGGTGCCGCCCATCGAGTGGCCGATCACCGCCGGCTTCTCCAGTCCCTGTTCGGCGATATATCGGGCGATGTCCTCGGCCACCGGCGCGGAAACCGGCCCTTCGGCGTTGTCCTCGGCCGGCGCGCCGGCGAAGCCCTGCACGTGGATGCGGTGGACGCGATAGCGGCCCTTGAGCTCGTCGGTCAGCCCGTCCCAGACCTCGGGCGAGGACGACAGGCCGGGGATCAGGATGACGTCGCCGACCGGCGCCTCGGGCCCGTCGATGCGGACGTGAAAGCGACCGGAGTCGAAGTCGGCGTGATGGTGGCCATGCCCGACGGCCGGCGCGGCGGGGTCATGGGCGCCGTGAGCGTCCTGGGCGAAGGCGGGCGTGGTCAGGGCGGCGGTGGCCATCAGGACCATAAGGGCGGATTTCATCGGCGGTTCCTCTCGAACGTCCCGGCCCGGATACGTCACTCACTTTGCAATGTGAAGTACTTTTCATATTCAGGCGTGCGGCGGCTGGCGGGGAAGCCGGGCCCGCGCCTAGAATAGCAGACATGACGCCTCCCGATACCGCTTCCGTCGCAGCATCCGCCGACACCCGGTCCGCCCCGCCCGCCGCCTTCGGCAAGGGGTTCGTGCTCGACACCTGGTATTTCGTCGCCCTGTCGCGCGACGTGAAGCCCGCCTCGCTGAAGCGGCACGAACTGCTCGGCGAGCCGGTCCTGATCGGCCGCACCCGCGCCGGCCAGGCCTACGCCATGCGCGACATCTGCCCGCACCGGGCCGCGCCCCTGTCGGCGGGGCGGCTGGTCGAGAAGCCGGGCGAGGGCGAGACCATCGAGTGCTGCTACCACGGCTGGCGCTTTCGTCCCGACGGCGTCTGCGCCGCCATCCCCTCGCTGGTCGAGGACCAGGCCTATGAGCCCAACCGCATCCGGGTGCGGTCGTATCCGGTGCGCGAGAGCCAGGGCATGGTCTTCATCTGGGTCTCGTCCGACCCACGCAATCCGGCCGAACCCGACCACGAGCCGCCGCTCTTCCCCGGCGTCGTCGGCGGCGAGGCGAAACTGGTCGAGTGGATGGATTTCGAGGCCCATATCGACCACGCGGTGGTCGGTCTGATGGACCCCGCCCACGGCCCTTACGTGCATCAGCAGTGGTGGTGGCGCTCCGAACATTCGATGCACGAGAAGGCCAAGGCCTTCGAGCCGCGCGAGCTGGGTTTCGCCATGGTCCGGCACGCCCCGTCCTCGAACAGCCGGGCCTACAAGATCCTCGGCGGCGCCCCCGCGACCGAGATCACCTTCCGCCTGCCCGGCTATCGCTGGGAGCATATCCAGGTCGGCGAGAAACAGGTGCTGGCCCTGACCTGCCTGACCCCGGTCAGCGAGACGAAGACCCGGATCACCCAGATCTTCTGGTCCGATCACTGGGTGTTCGGCCTGGCCAAGCCCTTCCTGCGCATGGGCGTGGTCGCCTTCCTCAAGCAGGACGGCGGCATGGTGAACCTGCAGAACGAGGGCCTGCGCTACGACCCGGCCCTGATCTGGATCGACGACGCCGACAGACAGGCCAAATGGTACCAGCAGCTGAAGCGCGAATGGGCGAAGAGCCGGGCCGAGGGCCGGGCGTTCGCCAATCCGGTCAAACCGGCTGTGCTGAGGTGGAAGAGCTGAGGCCCACGACGCCGCGCTCTCCGAAGCCAGAAGCGGACGCAAGTAGGGGCCCGAAAGGGTGGGAGGCGGGCCTTGATCGTTCGAAGATCCGGGTGATCACTCATCATGTGGATCAGAAGGGCTGCGAACATGCCCACCGGGGGACCAAGCAGCCTTCCCACGTTGCGAGTTTCCTGCGGCCATGCGACCTTTTCGATCGGTGCCGTCCTCTCGCGGGGCGGCCGCTCTCAGGGGTCTGGGATGGCGCGCTACAAGCCTTATGCGGCGGAGCTAACGCTGCTCAGTTTGACGATGGTTGTCGGCCTGCTGGGCTTTTGGAATATCTACTTCGGTCAGGGCGCGGATCCCCAGCCCCACCACTATCTGCATGTGGCCACGACTTACATCTGGATGGGGCTGCTGTTCACTCAGATGGTGCTTCTCTCGCGCGGCCAGCGGGCTCGGCATCGTTTGTGGGGCCTGGCAGTGCTGGCTGCGGGTCCTCTCCTGGTCGCCTCGGCGGCCCTGCTTACGGTTCATAGCGCCAACAGCGCGCTCGCCTCGGGCGAGGAGGACATCCTGATCGTCCAAAACGTCCTGGGAACCTTCTGGCTGGCCCTCGTCCTTCTCTTGGCGTTCGTCTTGAAAAGACGCAGGAAGGTGCACGGTGCGCTGCTCTGCAGCACCCTCATCCTCTTCCTGGGTCCGGCGCTCTTCTTCGCTCTCTTGACCTTCGCGCCTCCATTCCGCATCGAGGGGCCGGAAACATTCTATCGTTTCCAGACTGCCGGCCAGACGGGTCTGGCGATCATTCTGGCCATCGTGCTGCTCCTCCTCATCAAGGATTGGCGTCACAATTGGCCCTATCTTTTCGCCGCCGCGTCCTACTTGCTGGCGGAGGCCATGAAGGCTTGGCTGACCCGTCTCGATCTCATTGATCCGCTCACCCGTCTGGTAGGGGCTCCAACCGAGGCATCGACCTTCCTCGCAGCATTCGCAATTGTCGCGGCCCTGCTCGCCACCACCGTTCTACTGAGAGAGAGGCAAAAGCCGTCAGCCAGCCTGGTGCGGGATCCCGTTTAGCTCTGACTGACGAGCCCATGCGAATAACGGCGACCAGCCGACAATCTCCGCAACGGGTCGACAGCCGACTCTGACACAGCGCCGGATTCGGGAATCACAGGCGCGCAACGAAAAGGCCGCGACGGAAACCGCCGCGGCCTTTCAGAAATCTCGATGAACCGCGACTACTGCCGCGAGATCGCGCCGGCCAGGATGACGTCGACCTGCTTGCCCATCCGCTCGGTCAACTGGGCCATGGCCCAGCCGTCGTACGCGGCTTGGCGGTAGTTGGACAGGAAGGCGCCGTAGATCAGCTCGGCCAGCAGCCGCACGTCGGCGTCCTGGCGCAGTTCACCCTCGCGCACCCCGGCCTGCAGCGCATCGGTCACGATCGAGAGGATCGGTTTGATGGCGGCGCGGGTGCGCATTTCGGCGGCGACGGGCTGGAACCACGACCGGGCCATCACAGCCTGGACCAGCGGCAGCTGCTCCAGCGAGCCGTGGTAGCCGGCGCCCAGCGCCGACAGCAAGCGGGTGCGGGTCGAGCCCTCGGCGGCGGCGGCGGCCTTCATGGTCTCGGCCAGCTTGACCAGGTCGGTCGTGAGGACCGCCTCGAACAGCTCGGCCTTGTCCTGGAAGTTGGCGAACACCGCGCCGGTGGACATGCCCGCGCCCTTGGCGATGTCACGGATGGTGGCAGGCTCGTAGCCGCGCTCGGCGAACAGCTGGCGGGCGGCGTCGAGGACCTTCTGCCGGGTGCGGACCTTGGCGGCCTGGCGGCGGTTCAGGCGGGGCGCCTCGGCTTCGGACTGGGAATCGGACGGGGAGGGGGACAGGGCGATATCTCGCATAAAACGGGTACTCGACTAGACGGCGGCTGACGCCCGCCGATCGAAAACTGACCGCCGAAGCGATGGGGAGGAAGCGGAACGCGATGCCGTGCGCCCGCCGGGAGTCATCTTCTGACGACAAGGGCAGTCATCACGCAACGATGACCAAAATGGGGTGCGGAGATTAACGTGGCAATGACCGCTGGGGTTAACGCCGCGACATCTTGACCGGCTCAGCTTCGCGTCGTGGACCGCAATGCGCGGGCCCGCCGGGGTCGCGCGAGATTGTCCGGCATGGCTTCCTGGAACACTTTCCGGAAGCGGTCCCGGCGTTCGTGGATGGAGGCCAGCACCAGTCCCATCGGCACCCCCAGATCGACCAGGGTGTTCTCGGCCAGCTGCAGGGCCGCCTCGGTGGTCTCGGGCACGGCGTCGGTGACGCCCAGATGGTACAGCCGCTCGGCGTGGCGTTCGTCGCGGGCGCGGGCGATCAGGATCAGGTCCGGCCGCAGCTGGCGCGCCGTCCGGACCACCTCGTCGACCTTGGCCGGCGCGTCCATGGTCACGATCACGGCGCGGGCGGTGTCGACGCCGCACAGCTTCAGCATCTCGGGCCGCCCGGCGTCGCCGTAGAAGACGTTGGCGTGTTCGGCGCGGCCCTTGGCGACCGTGGCGGGATTGGAGTCCACCGCCAGATACGACTGGCCGTGCTCGGCCAGCATCTCGCCGACCAGACGCCCGACCCGGCCGAAGCCGACGATCAGCACCTGGTTCTCCGCGCCGACGGGCTCCAGCGCCTCCTCCGGCAGGTCGGGCCGGGCCGTGTCGACCCGCCGCGTCAGGCGGTCGGCGATCAGGGCCATCAGCGGGATGGTGAAGATGCTGATCGTCGCAGCCAGCATGACGGTGCGGGTGAACGCCGGCGAGGCGATGCCCTCGACCAGGCCGGCCCCGAGGATGACGAAGGCGAACTCGCCCGCCGGGCCGAGCACCAGCGCCGTCTCGATGGCGGTGCGGTTCTTGACGCCCCACAGCCGCGCCGCGCCGTAGATCAGCGCCGCCTTCAACAGGGTCAGGGCGATGGCCAGGCCGAAGACGCCGCCCGGGTCGGCGGCGACGGCGTCCAGGTCCAGCCCGATGCCGACGCCGACGAAGAAGACGCCGAGCAGCAGGCCCTTGAACGGCTCGATCGACAGCTCGACCTCGCGCCGGAACTCGGTCTCGGCGAGCAGCAGGCCGGCGACGAGCGCGCCCAGACTCATCGACAGGCCGGCCGCCTGGGCCGCGAGGCCGGCGCCGACGACCACCAGCAGGCTGGCGGCGACGAACATCTCCTGTCCCTGACCGCGCGCCTTGGCCCGGGCCACCGAGCGGAACATGGGCCGCAGCACCAGCCGGCCCAGCACCACGATCAGCGCCAGGCCGACCGCCGCGGGAACCAGCGTCAACAGCGCGGGTCTCAGGACCGACGGGTCGAACTCGCCCGCCGGCGTGGCGCCGGCCAGGGCGGTGGCGGCCATGACCGTCACGGTGATCAGGATCGGCGCCACCGCCAGGTCCTGCGCCAGCAGGACGGAGAAGGTGGTTCGGCCGGCCGCGCCGCCCAGCTTGCCGCGCTCGGCCATCACCGGCATCACCACCGCGGTCGAGGACAGGGCGAAGCCCATGCCCAGCACCGCCGCCGAGACCAGCGTCTGGCCCATCAGCATGAACAGGGCCGCGAGCGCCACGGTGCACAGGGCGACCTGGGTGAGGCCGAGCCCGAACACCAGCCGGCGCATCGACCTGAGCCGCTCCCACGACAGTTCGAGCCCGATCATGAACAGCAGGAAGGCGACGCCCAGTTCGGACAGCGAGCGGATCTGGCCGGCGTCGGAAATGGTCAGCCACGCCAGCCACGGCGCGGTGTCGGCGAGGCGCGCCAGCCCGTCGGGGCCCAGCAACACGCCCGCCGCGAGGAAGCCGAGAATCGGGCTGATCCTCAGCCGGTTGAACAGCGGCACCATGACGCCCGCCGCGGCCAGGAAGACCACCAGATCCTTGTATTCGCCGCCCGCGCCGCCGTGTCCTGTCATCCGCCCTCCGCGCCGTTCAGCCTACAGGCTGAAACGCCCTTCTGTCCGGGATTCCGTCGCTTCATGACAAAAAATTCAGGCGACAGACCCCGCCCCGCGCGTAGGGTCTCGGCCGACCTTCCGGAAAGCGAAGTCAAGTCGAGGGAAACCCACATGAAGAAGCTGCTTATCGGCGCCGCCGTCGGCGCCCTGCTCCTGCCCGCCGCGCCTGTCATGGCCCAGCATTTCGCCGCCGACGGTCACGACCATGCCTGCGTCGACGAGGCCTGCACCGTCTTTGAACTGTTCCAGACGCCCGAACAGGGCGCGACGGTCATGGGCTACCAGGGCATCGAGACGCCGAAGTACGGAACCTGGGGCTTCGACCTGAACGGCCGCGACACCTCGGTGTCCCCGGGCGACAGCTTCTTCCGTTACGCCAACGGCGCGGCGCTGGACGAGCTGCAGATCCCGTCCGACCGCACCAGCTACGGCTCGTTCAACCTGCTGCGGGAACTGTCGGACAACCGCGTCAAGGTGATGATCGAGGGCCTGACCGCGCGCACCGACCTGGCTCCCGGCTCCGACGAGCAGAAGATCGCCGACGCCTATCGGGCCTATATGGACGAGGCCCGCATCGAGGCGCTCGACGCCCAGCCGCTGCAGCCCTTCCTCGCCGCCATCCGGGCCGCCGACACCCACGAAAAGGCCGCCGTCTACATGGGCGAGACCCAGGGCCGCATCGGCGGTTCGATCTTTGGCACCGGCATCTCCACCGACCAGAAGGCCCCGACCCGCTACGTCGTCTCGACCGGTCAGTCCGGTCTCGGCCTGCCCAACCGCGACTACTATCTGGAAGAGCGTTGGGCTGAGAAGAAGGCTCTGTACCGGGCCTATGTCGAGCGCATGCTGGAAATGATCGGCTGGGAGGACCCGGCCGCCAACGCCGACGCGATCCTCGCCTTCGAGACCCGCATCGCCGAGGCGCACTGGACTCCCGTCCAGAACCGCAACCGCGACGAGACCTACAACGAATACACCATCGCCCAGCTGGCCTCTGAAGCCCCCGGCTTCGCGTGGCAGGACTACTACTCGGCCATCGGCGTTGGCGACGTCCCGCGCCTGATCGTGCGTCAGGACACGGCCATGCCGAAGATCGCGGCCATCTACGCCGAGACCCCGATCGAGGTGATCCAGGCGTGGCAGGCCTTCCACACCACCGACGACGGCGCCGGCCTGCTGTCGCGCCGCTTCGCCGACGCCCAGTGGGAGTTCCGCTCGCGCGACCTGAACGGCCAGCCGATGCAGCGCTCGCGCGACAAGCGCGGCATCAGCTTCGCCGAGGGCATGCTGGGCGAGGCCGTCGGCCGCCAGTATGTGGCCGAATACTTCCCGGCCGAGTCCAAGGCCAAGATGGAGGATCTGGTCGCCAACCTGCGCACCGCGCTGGGCGCCCGCATCAACACCTACGACTGGATGAGCGACGAGACCAAGGCCGCGGCCCAGGAGAAGCTGGCCAAGTTCACGGTCAAGATCGGCTATCCGAACAAGTGGCGCGACTACTCCGAGCTCGAGGTTCGCCCTGACGACCTGTTCGGCAATGCCGAGCGCGCCGGCCTGTTCCGGTGGAACTATCAGCTGAACCGCCTCAACGAGCCGGTCGACAAGGAAGAGTGGGGCATGACCCCGCAGACGGTGAACGCCTACTACAACTCGACCAACAACGAGATCGTCTTCCCGGCCGCCATCCTGCAGCCGCCGTTCTTCGATCCGGACGCCGACCCGGCCGTCAACTACGGCGGCATCGGCGGCGTCATCGGCCACGAGATCGGCCACGGCTTCGACGACCAGGGCTCCAAGTCGGACGGCGACGGCGTGCTGCGCAACTGGTGGACGCCCGAGGACAAGGCCAACTTCGAGGCCCTGACCGCCCGTCTCGGCGCCCAGTACGACGAGTTCGAACCGCTCCCGGGCTTCAAGGTCCAGGGCGCCCTGACCATGGGCGAGAACATCGGCGACGCCGCCGGCACGGCGGTGGGTCTCGAGGCCTATCACCTGTCGCTGAACGGACAGCCCGCGCCGGTGCTGGACGGCACGACCGGCGAGCAGCGCTTCTTCTACGGCTGGGCCCAGGTCTGGCAGTCCAAGTACCGCGACGACGCCCTGCGCAACCAGGTCGCCACCGATCCGCACAGCCCGGCCGAGTTCCGCGTCATCGGCCCGGTGCGCAACATCGACGCCTGGTACGAAGCCTTCGATGTCCAGCCCGGGTCGAAATACTACCTTGCCCCGGAAGACCGCGTCCGCATCTGGTAGGACCAGGGTCAGACCAACGGCGAAGGGCCGGAGCGGCGACGCTCCGGCCCTTTTTCATGGGCGCCCGGGCCAACGCCGATCGAGGCGTCGGCTTCCGTCTGATCAGGCTGACGACGCCCTGATGAGAGGAATAATCGCTTCAGCCCGCGGGATACTTTTGCGACAACTCCGAAGCACGGTGATCGACGGCGCACTTTCGCGCCGTAAAAGGACGCAGCGCATGAAAACGTTTCTCAAGGGGACGCTTCTCGTCGGCCTGATCACCGCCGGGGTCGGCACAGCCGCCTATGCCCTGCAGGCGAACCACGGCTTTAGTCCCGCCTCACTGGACGCCGACGGCGACGGGGTCATCTCGACGACCGAGCTCGACACGCACGCCGATCTTCTGTTCGCCCGGACGGATCAGGATCATGACGATCACCTGTCCGCCGACGAGCTCCGCGCCCTGCATGCGATGATGCCGGCCGGCGCGCCGATGGATCACGCCCGGGACCATGCCTCGGCCCCCGTGACCCGCCAGGCGTTCCTCGCGGCCCTGCGCAGCCATGCGACGCGGATGGATGCGGACCGGGACGGCCGGTTGACCGTGGCCGAGCTGGGCGCCGCGATGCAGGGCGGCCATGGTCACTGAATGCGGAAATCCGGCGACATGACCCGGGGCGGGGACACGGCCCTGCCGGGGCGCACCCTGCCCCGGGTCATCGTCGTCGAGGACGAAGGCGACATCCGCGAGCCCCTCGCCCGGTATCTGACGCGCAACAGTTTCCGGGTGACGGCCGTCGGCAGCGCCGAGGCCGCCCGCGGCGCGCTCGCGGCGGGCGGCTGCGACCTGCTGCTCGTGGACATCATGCTGCCGGGCGAGGACGGCCTGTCGCTGACGCGTCAGGTCCTGAGGACCACCGACATTCCGGTGATGCTGGTCACCGCGCGCACGGAAATGGCCGACCGGTTGACCGGGCTCGAGCTCGGCGCCGACGACTATATCTGCAAGCCCTTCGACGCGCGCGAGCTGGTGGCGCGGATGCGGACAGTCCTGCGTCGCGTCCGGCGGACCGCCGGGACCGTCGACGCTGCGGCTTCGCACCGCTTCACCTTCGGCGACTGGACGCTGGCGACGGACACGCGTTGCCTGCGCCGTGGCGCGGAGGCGCCCCGGCCCCTGACGACCGGAGAATACCGGCTGCTTCTTTCGCTGGTCAGCCGCCCGGGGCGCGTGCTGAGCCGAGATCAGCTCCTCGAACTGACCGCCGGCCGCGACGCCGAGCCTTTCGACCGCAGCATCGACAACCAGATCAGCCGGCTCCGGCGCCGACTGGAAGACGACCCACGCAACCCGCGCTGGATCAAGACCGTCTGGGGCGCGGGCTACATGCTGGACGCGAAGGTCACCCGGACATGAAGCTGCGCCTGCCCGCACCGTCCCTGCGGGCGCAGCTGCTGCTGATCGCGGTCGGCGGCTTCGTCGTCGGCCATATGCTGAACTGGATGCTGGCGAGCGGCCTGCGGCATCTGCATGGGGGCTATCATCTGTTCATGCCGGTCAGCGTGCTGACCTTTCTCGCCCTGCTGGCGACGGTGGCCTGGCTTGCGGCGCGCGTGACCCGGCCGCTTCAGCGGCTGACGGAATCCGCCGACCGGTTTTCGGGCGTCGAGCCCCTGCAACCGCTGGAGCCCGAGGGCCCGCCCGACATGCGGCGCGCCATCGAGGCTTTCAACGGGCTCAGCCAACGCATCTCGGACTTGCTGGGCGAAAAGGACCAGATGCTGGGCGCGCTCGGCCACGACCTGCGCACCCCGCTCGCCTCGATGAAGATTCGGGCGGCCGGCATGCGGCCCGTCGAGGAGCGGACCGCCCTGTTCTCGACCGTGGACGGCATGGAGCGGATGATCGACGATATCCTGACCCTGGCGCGAACCGGTCGGTCAGCCGAACCCGTGACACAGGTCGACGTCAGGGCGCTCGTTCTCGGGATCGTCGGCGAGTTCACGGCCCAGGGCGCCACGGTCGAGCTGGAGCCGGGTCAGGACATCATCTGGCCTCTCAGACCAGACCTTCTGACCCGGGCCGTCAGAAACCTCGTCGACAACGCCGTCCGATATGCGGGAGGCGCGCGGTTGAGTTTGGCCGCCGATGGCCAGTGTCTGGTCATCCTCGTCGACGATGACGGTCCGGGGCTGCCCGAGGATCAGCTCGAGCACGTCCTTCGGCCCTTTTCGCGTCTGGACCAGTCGCGGAACCGCGCAACGGGCGGGGCGGGCCTGGGTCTGGCGATCGCCATGTCTATCGCGCGCCTTCACGGCGGAAACGTCGAGCTCAGAAACCGCGCGGCCGGGGGTCTGGCGGCGGCCCTGCGGCTGGCCCGCGCCCCGCCGGGAGAAACCTGACCGCCCCACTCGCCGGACCGCCCGGAGTCCGGCCGGATCGGCCTGATCGGCCCCCTGAGCTCCGGGCACGAAAAAGCCCGCCGCGGGGGATACATCGCGGCGGGCTTCTTTCGCTCTCTACGGAGCGGACGTTTCCTCCCCGAAACGCCTCCGAAAGATCGCTGCGCCGAGGCGTTGCGGCTTTCGAGTGCTCGGAGAATGACGGCATTCCAACGGTCAAGTCAATGAAGTCGCAGCCGAAACGGCCCGTTTTCATCCCTTATCAATGATAACTCACGCATCCGTGTCCGGACGATCCGTGATCCGCCGCACGACGGCCACGAGGTCCGCCCGGGCGGCCACAACCTGTCCGGGACGCTCGGCCTTCCACGCCTCGTTGTCGGTGATTTCGGCGGCCCGCGCGCGTCCGGCGTCCAGATCCTTGACGGTCACCTGGCCGGCCGCGATTTCGTCGCCGCCGAGGATCACCACCGCCGGCGCGCCGCGGCGGTCGGCGTATTTCATCTGCGCCTTCATGCCGGCCCGGCCGAGGTAGAGCTCGGCCGCGATCCCGGCGTTGCGCAGCTCGGACACGGCGTCGAGGTAGTGCTGCATGTCGGTTTCGGAAAAGACGATCACGACCACCGGCCC
The DNA here is from genome assembly GCF_964253355.1 of Brevundimonas sp. LjRoot202. Taxonomy (NCBI): domain Bacteria; kingdom Pseudomonadati; phylum Pseudomonadota; class Alphaproteobacteria; order Caulobacterales; family Caulobacteraceae; genus Brevundimonas; species Brevundimonas sp. LjRoot202. The sequence continues at coordinate 27,679 of NZ_CAXUQW020000005.1, forward strand.
GCGGGACGCGTCCTCGCCGCCTCGGCCGGCGGCGCGCAAAGCCGACGCCAGCCGGGACACGCCGAACGAGAAGCCGGTCGCCGGCAGCCGTTCGCCGGTGAACCGCGCCACCAGGTCGTCGTAGCGCCCGCCCCCGCCGATCGAGCCGAAGCGCACCGGCCGGCCCTTGTCGTCGGTGGTCTCCAGCAGCAGTTCGGCCTCGAACACGGCCCCGGTGTAGTACTCCAGCCCGCGCACGATGGTCGGGTCGAAGCGCACCGAGGCCTGGCCGACCTTCATCGCGCCCAGCGCCCGGTCGATGGCGGCCAGTTCGGCCAGAGCCGCCTCGCCCGCGGCGCCGATGTTTCCCGACCGCGCCACCGCGTCCAGGGTTTCGGCCCGCGAGGCCTGCCCGTCTCCGGCCGAGGCCAGGAACCCCTCGATGGCGGCGACGACCGCCGGGGGTAGCCGCGCCCCCTTGGTGTAGTCGCCGGAGTCGTCCAGCCGCCCTTCGCCGAGCAGGGCGGCGACGCCCTCCCAGCCCAGCCGGTCGTATTTGTCGATGGCCCTGAGCGCGGTCAGCTTCTGACCCGCGTCCTCGATCCCGCCGGCCTCGAACAGGCCGTCGAACAGCTTGCGGTTCGAGACCCGGATCACCGCCTGGTCGGCGGACAGGCCCGCCGCCTGCAGGCCCTCGCAGGCCATGGCGATGATCTCGGCGTCGGCCTCGGGCCGGTCCGAGCCGACGGTGTCGGCGTCGCACTGCACGAATTCGCGGAAGCGGCCGGGGCCGGGTTTCTCGTTGCGCCACACCGGGCCGAAGGCGTAGCGGCGGAACGGTTTGGGCAGGGTCTCCCAGTTCTGGGCCGCGAACCGGGCCAGCGGCGCGGTCAGGTCGTAACGCAGCGCCATCCACTCGCCGTTCCCTTCGGCGTCCGGATCGTCCTGAAGGGCGAAGACGCCCTCGTTCGGGCGGTCGGCGTCGGGCAGGAATTTGCCGAGGGCGTCGGCGTATTCGAAGGCGCCGGTGTCCAGCGGCTCGAAGCCCCAGCGCTCGTAGACGGCGGACACCCGCGTCACCAGCCGGCGCTCGGCGATCAGGTCGCGGCCGCGGCGGTCGGCGAACCCCCGCGGGCTGCGGGCTTCGGGTCGGATGGGAGCGTCGGTCATGCCGCGCTTCCTAGAGGAGCGCGGGGCGAGGGTCGAGGGGCTCGCCCGAAGCTCAGACCGAGACCGGGTCGGCCAGGCCGACCGCCGCCGTCGTCTTGCGGATCGGCACCCACCGCCGATAGGTCAGGCAGCGCCATCCCCACTCCAGCGGTCCCATCTGGAACACCGACAGCCACAGCGGCGACCAGATCAACTGGGCCGCCCAGACCCCGCCGATGACCATCCACATCTCGGGCCAACCGATCTGTCCGTACCAGCCCAGGCCGCGACCGCCGTAGAAGATCGTCGTCATGATCAGCGTCTGGGTCAGGTAGTTGGTGAAGGCCATGCGGCCGGCGCAGGCGAGGGGATGGAGGATCGGCTTCAGCCCGAACCGCGCCAGCAGGATCAGGCCGCTGGCGTAGGCCAGCGAGGCCAGGGGCGCGAGGAAGGTGTTGAAGAGCCGGGTGTTGGTCTCGGCGAAGGGGAAGCCGGCGGCGATGACCTCGGCGGAGTCGCGCCAGACCAGCCAAAGGGCCGCAGCGCCCACGGCGACGAACAGGCCATAGACCCAGGTGGGCGACCGACCGGCGAGCACTCCCGCCTTGAACAGGCCCATGCCGATCATCATCAGCGCCGCCGTCGCCGGCAGGAAGGCGATCAGCATGAAGGGCGAGACGCCGACCCACTCCCGCATCAGGTGCAGGGTCACGGACACGGCGTCGCCGCGGAAGGGCGCGATCATCGCCTGCACCTTGGCCGGATCGTCGATCCAGCCCGCGCCTTCCATGGCCTGGGCCAGGGTGTCGGGCGGCGCGTGGGCCAGCATCGACATCATGCCGACGTAGAGGGCCGAGCAGATCACATTGAGGCTGACGCCGGCGATCAGCAGGCGGCGCGCGCTCCATGAGCGCACCAGCATCACGAACACTCCGGTCCAGGCGTAGAGCAGCAGGATGTCGCCGAACCAGAAGGCGAGCCCGTGGATCAGGCCGAAGACCGCCAGCCAGAACAGCCGGCTGCGCAGCAGCTTGCCGCGCGCCTTGTCCGATCGCTCACCGCCGATCAGGAAGATCGAGGCGCCGAACAGCATCGAGAACAGGGTGCGCATCTTGTCTTGGAAGAAGACGTGCATGATCTGCCAGCCCTGCGCCGCCTCGGCGTCGAACCCGGGCTGAAGCGGCGGGTTGCTGAACACCACATGGGGCCAGGCGAAGGTCATGGCGTTGGCGGTCAGGATGCCCAGAACGGCCAGGCCGCGGACGACGTCGAGGCTGAACAGGCGGTCGGCGGCGCGGACCGGCGCGAGCGCCGCTTGCGGTTGGGACGGTTCGACGGCGGCCATGGCGTTTTCCCCCACTCAGGCGAGGGGCAGCTTGGCCCCAACGGCGGCGGCGTCAAACTGAATTCGCTGTAACCGTCAGGCCGGGCGCGGCTCAGTCCGGCTCGCGTTCGCCCATCAGGCCCAGCCGGTCGCGCACCTCCGGCTGCGGCCGGAAGGCGATGAAGGCGGCGCACAGGCCGGCCCACAGGGCGTAGCTGACGCCGACCAGCACCGCGATCGAAAGCCCGCCGACGCCATAGATCAGCAGCGAGGTCTCGCTGCCGCCGACCGCCTCGCCGACGTTGGCCGCGCTGAACCACTGCAGCACCGCCTGCACCAGGGCGAACACCGCGCCCAGCGCCGCCGCCAGCAGGCCGCCGTAGAACATGAAGCGCCAGATCACCCCCAGCCGGGTCGCCGGCCGTCCGGTCCGTCGCCGCTCCTTGTCCAGCAGCCACAGGCCGCCGGGCACGGCCAGCAGGCCGATGAACAGCACCAGAAGCCGCCAGTCGAGCTCCAGCCCCGGCACCCAATTGCGCGGCGGCCACAACGGCAGGGTGATGAGCAGCGGCGGCCACAGCCCGCCCAGAATCGCCGCCAGCACGATGCGGTGCGGCTCGCGCCGCCACGCCACGCGCTGCTGGCCCGGGAAGTCCTCGGGACGCTCCAGCGGGGGCAGTTTCGGGCGGATCATCGGGTCGGCGCCGGCGTGTCGCCGGAATAGTCGTAGAAGCCGCGCCCGGACTTGCGTCCCAGCCAGCCGGCCTCGACGTATTTCACCAGCAGCGGGCAGGGCCGGTACTTGCTGTCGGCCAGGCCGTCGTAGAGCACGTTCATGATGGCCAGGACGACGTCCAGCCCCATGAAGTCGGCCAGCTCCAGCGGCCCCATCGGATGGTTGGCCCCCAGCTTCAGCGCCTTGTCGATCGACGCCACGTTCCCGACGCCTTCGTACAGGGTGTAGATCGCCTCGTTGATCATCGGCACCAGGATGCGGTTGACGATGAAGGCGGGGAAGTCCTCGGCGTTGGTGGTGGTCTTGCCCAGGCTCTCGGCGAAGGCCACGGCGATGTCGTAGGTCTCGGCCGAGGTGGCGATGCCGCGGATGATCTCGACCAGCTTCATCACCGGGGCCGGCTTCATGAAGTGCAGGCCGATGAAGCGCTCGGGCCGGTCGGTGGCCGAGGCCAGCCGGGTGATCGAGATGGACGAGGTGTTCGACGCCAGCAGCGTCGTCGGCCCCAGATGCGGGACCAGGTCGGCGAGGATGGCCTTCTTGACCGCCTCGTCCTCGACCGCCGCCTCGATGACCAGATCGGCCTTGGCCGCCTCGGCCAGGGACTTCGCCGGCCGGATCCGGGCGAGGGCGGCGTCGGCGTCGGCCTGGGAGGTCAGCGCGCGCGCCACCTGACGGGCCAGGCTGGCGGCGATGGCTCCCTGGGCCTGCGGCACGCGCTCGGGCGCGGCGTCGTGCAGGAGGACGTCATAGCCGCCCGCGGCGACGGCCTGGGCGATGCCCGCGCCCATCTGGCCCGCGCCGACGATGGCGACTGATCGGATCGTGGTCATGAAGTCCGGTGTACTGGCGGGCGCGAGGCCCGAACGGAGCGGCACCCTAGACGGCCTGCCGGGCGGCGCAAGCGCCCGCCGGCCTCCGCCGCTTCGCTCCGGTCCGCCTGTCGCCCCCCGGTCACGCCTAGCCCAGCACCTGGATCAGGAAGGGGGCGCTCATCTCGTTGAACAGAATGCGCAGGAAGTGGATCGCCAGCAACGCCACGATCGGCGTGATGTCCAGCCCGCCCAGCGGCGGAATGAACCTGCGGAACGGGGCGAGGATCGGCCCGGTGAGGGCGTCGAGGACCGACGCCACCTGGTTCACGAAGCGGTTGCGGTGGTTAATCACGTCGAAGGCGAACAGCCAGCTCAGGATGGCCGACAGTATGATCGCCCACGTCATGAGCGACAGGATGGTGTTGACCAGCCAGACGATGGCGGTGCCCATGAAACGGCTCTCCCGAAATGCAGCCCCGCTTCTAGCGCGTCGATCCGGCCTGTCCAAGGATTCGCGAGCCGGCGCGGCGATTGGCGCCGAACACCGTTGACACCACCGCCCCCCCGCTCGTATGTCGCGCCCTCGCCTGAACCCGACGTTCCAGTGGGTCCGGGGGGCCGTAGCTCAGTTGGTAGAGCGCGTCGTTCGCAATGACGAGGTCAGGGGTTCGACTCCCCTCGGCTCCACCATCCCGCTCCGCGCAGACGCGCCGGCGGGATCGGCGGGCGCCGTGGCGCCGGCCACACGATCGTCCCACGAAACCTGACAGCCGCATTCAGCCCGCTTGACGCCGAACGGTGTTTGGCGTGGAGTCCGTAACGGGCTGAACCACAGGAACTCCTTGGGGGAATCAATCACATGAACCGTCTCATCAGCGCGCTGGCGCTCGCCGCCACCCTCGCCATTCCCGGCGCCGCCGTCGCCCAGAATGCAAATCTGACCGCCAATTTCGGCGAGGTCCATCTCAGCGCCGGCTTCACGCCGGATCCGCACCGGGTCAGCCTGACCGCCGGCGGCTCGATCGACGCCTATACCGACACCGATCTGCCGGCCGCCTGCGTCGGGGACATCTCCGACGCGCCGGACTATGAGGTCACCTACGACGCCGGCTCGTTGCCGCTGGTGTTCCGCACCCGCTCGTCGACCGACACCACCCTGATCATCAACGGCCCCGACGGCCGCTGGTACTGCGACGACGACAGCTGGGGCGACGGCGACGCCGAAGTCCGTTTCAACCGCCCGTCCAGCGGCACCTACGACATCTGGATCGGCACCTTCAGCGGCGGTACGGCCTCGGCCGCCCTGCTGATCACCGAAACGCCGTAGCGCTCAGGCGGCGCGCGACCGCGTCGCGAGCGATAGCGCTCAAAAATGCGCCCCGACGGTCCGCCGTCGGGGCGTTTTCGTTATTGCTCCTCGTCGAAGCGCCGGCCGACCAGATCCGCCAGCGCCGCCACCGCCGCCTCGGCCTCGGCCCCCTCGGCGACGATCTCGATGCCGCAGCCGTTGCCCGCCCCCAGCATCAGCAGGCCCATGATCGACAGGGCGTTGACGGTCACGCCGTCGCGGGTGACGTGGACCTCGGCGTCGAAGCTGGAGGCCAGCTTGACGAATTTGGCGCTGGCCCGGGCGTGCAGCCCGCGGGTGTTGCAGATGTTGGCGGTCGCCGCCGCCTTGCCGGAAACGTCGCTCATTTCTCGCCCTGCAGGACCCAGCTGGCCACCGAGATGTATTTGCGCCCGGCGTCCTGGGCGTGGGCGACGCAGGCCTGCAGCGGTTCGCGCCCGCGCACGCTGGCCAGCTTGATCAGCATCGGCAGGTTCAGTCCGGCGATGACCTCGGCGTGGGTCTCCTCCATCACCGAGATGGCCAGGTTCGAGGGCGTGCCGCCGAACATGTCGGTCAGCAGGATGACGCCGTCGCCGTCGTCCACGGCGCGCGCGGCGTCGACGATGTCGCGCCGGCGGCGCTCCATGTCGTCCTCGGGGCCGATGCAGATGGCGGCGACGCCGCGCTGCGGCCCGACGACATGCTCCATGGCCGACAGGAATTCCGAGGCCAGACCCCCGTGGGTGACGATCACCAGGCCGATCATGAAGGCTTCACCAAGACTCGCGCCCCCGCGTCCCGACGGTCCGCTGGACCGGTCGCAAGCCGGGCGGCATAGCCCAAACGCGCGGCGGGTTAAAGCCGGGCGAGCGCCGCCGCGACCTTTTCGGCCGCCGAGGCCTCGAATCCGTTCAGGAAGAGCACCGGCAGCGCCACGCCCTCGACCGTCCGCGCGGCGGGCTCCGGCAGGCGGTCGATAGGCCCGTCGGTCAGCTCCACGGCCAGCGACAGCCGCGTCAGGCCCCGCGCGCAGGCGGGGACGATGCCGACGCCGCGCACCTCCATCCGGCCGGCGATGGTCTCGGGCGCCACGGCGTACAGCGTCCCGGCCGAGGCGGTCACATGAACGTAGTCGTCGGCCACCAGCCGCCAGCCGCGCCCGAGCAGCCGCAGCGTCAGGTCGCTCTTGCCCGCGCCCGCCGGCCCGGTGATCAGCACCGCGCGCCAGCCGACGCCCGGCGTCCAGCGCGCCGCCACCGTGCCGTGCAGGGGCTGGCGGCCGCTCACGCCCGACGTCCGGTCGCGGCGGCGGGCAGGGCGACCTCGAAGCGTGCGCCCAGAATTTCGCCGCCCGGCCCGGCCCGGTTCTCGGCCCAGACCTGTCCGCCGTGGGCCTCGACGATCTGCTTGACGATGGAGAGGCCGAGCCCGGAATTGGTCCCGAACGCCGTGCCGCGTGGGCGCGAGGTGTAGAAGCGCTCGAACACCGTCTCCAGGTTCTCGGGCGGGATGCCCGGCCCGTCATCGTCGACCCGCACCCGCACCGGCCGGTCGGGATCGATGTCGTCGCGCGACAGGCTGATCCGCACCACGCCGCCCGGTGGGCTGAACGAGCGGGCGTTGTCGATCAGGTTGCGGAACACCTGCCCCAACGGCCCGTCGCGGCCGCGGATCACCGCGTGCTCGGGGGCGGAGGCGGCGAAGGTCACATGCACCCCGCCGTCGGGCCGGACCCCGGCCTCGTACACCCCGACGATTTCGCTCAGCAGCACGGTCAGGTCGATGGTGCGCGGCCGGTCGCGGTTCAGCTCGGCGTCGAGGCGAGAGGCGTTGGAGATGTCGGTGATCAGCCGGTCCAGCCGCCGCACGTCCTGCTGCAGCAAGGCCGTCAGCTTCTCGCGCTGCGCCTCGGTCCTGACCAGCGGCAGGGTCTCCAGCGCCGAGCGGATCGAGGTCAGGGGATTCTTGATCTCGTGGGCCACGTCGGCGGCGAACCGTTCGATGGCGTCCATCCGGTCCGACAGGGTCTCGGTCATGGTCTCCAGCGACCGCGCCAGGTCGCCGATCTCGTCCTTGCGGTGGTCGAGATCGGGCAGGGAGATGGCCCGGGCCCGCTGCAGACGCACCGCGTCCGCCGCCGCCGACAGCCGCATCACCGGGCGCGCCACGAACAGATGCAGCAGCAGGGACGACAGCAGCGACACGAACAGGGCGACGAGCGCGAACGGAGTCAGCGCCAGTCGCTGCGCCGCCAGCGTCTCGTCGACGTCGCCGGCCTCGAGGGTCAGCACGCCCAGAACCTGCTCGACATGGCGCACCGGAATGGACACCGACACCACCCGGTCGCCGCTTTCGGACATCCTCAGGGTCGCCGTCGAACGGCCGTCAAGCGCGGCCTCGACCTCCTCGGCCAAGGCCCGCCGCGCCTGGGCCTGCGTGCGGCTGTTCCTGGCCTTCTCCCGCGCGTCGGGGACCACGGGCGGGCTGCCGGCGGGCAGGGCGGGCGGCAGCGGTTCGCCCGAGATGGCCTCGGTCACCTCATAGCTGTCGGCGACCTGGATGCCGTCGACGTCGAACAGCCGCGCCCGCTGGCCCGCGGGGATGAAGTTGTCGCGGAGCCAGCGGCTGGCCTCGATATAGTTGAGTTCGGGCGTCGGCTCGCCGCGGGTGACGCCGATCTGCGGCTCCCCCAGCACCTGCACCAGCAGTTCGGCCTGCGCCTCCAGCGTCTCCTGCCGGGCCTCGATGAGGCTGCGGCTCCACTCGTTCAACGCCAGCGCCCCGACGAACAGGATCAGCAGGCTGAGCAGGTTGAGGGCGAGGATGAAGCCGCCCAGCCGCGAGCCGCCGAACCGTTTGGGGCGGCGCGGCCGGTCGTCGTCGGCCGCTTCGGCCGGCTCAGCTTTCGCGATAGCGGTATCCGACGCCATACAGGGTCTCGATGGCGTCGAACTCGGGGTCGACTACCCGGAACTTCTTTCGCATCCGCTTGACGTGGCTGTCGATGGTGCGGTCATCGACATAGACCTGGTCGTCGTAGGCGGCGTCCATCAGGTTGTCGCGGCTCTTCACGAAGCCGGGCCGCTGGGCCAGCGCCTGCAGCAGCAGGAATTCGGTCACCGTCAGCTTCACCGGCTTGCCGTCCCAGGTGCACTCGTGCCGGGCCGGGTCCATCGACAGCTTGCCGCGCTTGATGGCCTTGGTGGAGCCGTCGCCCGAGGGTTCGGGTTCGCCCCCGTCCGCGCCGGTGCGCCGCAGCAGCGCCTTGACCCGTTCGATCAGCAGCCGCTGGCTGAACGGCTTGTGGATGTAGTCGTCGGCGCCGAGGTTGAAGCCGAGGATCTCGTCGATCTCCTCGTCCTTCGAGGTCAGCATGATCACCGGGACCTGCGAGGTCTGGCGCAGGCGGCGCAGGACCTCCATTCCGTCCATCCGGGGCATCTTCACGTCGAGGATGGCCAGGTCCGGCGGATTCGATTCCAGCGCCTCGAGACCGGAGGCGCCGTCATGGTACGCCGTGATCTTGTGGCCATGGCTTTCCAGCGCCAACGAGACGGAGGCCACGATGTTTTCGTCGTCGTCGACGAGGGTGATGTTGGCCAAGGCGCTCTCCTTGCAGGCTTCCCGTTCCCGCACTCAACGCGCGGCAAGCGTAACCGTTCTAAATCAACTGGGTGAGATTACGGCGATAAAATGGGCCGCCCCGCCTGAATGCGCAATGAAACCCGCCCTTAAAGCCTTGGCGCCATGATGACCGGGTCAACTGTACGAGCGTTTCATGGCCGGCCCCGTTCACTACGAAGTCTATATCCGGAAAACGGCGCCCGCCCCCTGGAGCCTCCAGATGGCGACGGAGGACCGCGCCAACGCGATTCAGACGGCCGAGGAGCTGCTGGCGGACAACCGGGCGGCCGCCGTCCGGGTCACCAAGGAGACCCTCGACCCCGACACCATGGCCTTCAACAGCGTCACGGTCCTGACCCGCGGCGCGCCCGAGGTGCAGCGCAAGCGCGTGGTGCCCGACGACCAGGCCGGCCCCCGCTGCGGCTCGCCGCAGGACCTCTACACCCCCGTGGCGCGGGAGCTGATCGGCCGGGTGCTCGAGGATTGGCTGAACCGTCACGGCGTCACCGCCTTCGAACTGCTGCACCGGCCCGACCTGGCCGAACAGCTCGAGGCGTCGGGGGTGGAGCTTCAGCATGCCATCCAGAAGGTGGCCGTGCCCGAGAGCCAGGCCGTGGGCCAGCCGGTCCACGATCTGGTCCGCCACTACCAGAAGCTCACCGAACGGACGATCGAGCGCCTGCTGTTCGCCGGCCGCAAGAACCAGTTCCCGGACCTGGGGGACCATTCGCTCGCCGATCTGGCCCATCGCCTGACCGGCCAGCCCGACCGCGCCTTCATCATGGGCGGCATCGTCTCGGGGGCGCTGAAGGGCGTGCGCGGGGGCCGGGCCCGGCTGGACCGGCTGATGGACCTCGCCGAACGCGCGCCGATGGAGGGCCCGCCGCACGCCATGGTCATGGTGGCGATCGAACAAGTCATGTGCGAGCTGTTCGCCGCGCGGACCAATCTCGCCGACGTGCTCGGCCCGGCGCTCGACCAGGGCGCGTCGCTCGCCGCGGTGGTGCGCATGGTCGCCCCGCGCGAGGTCGCGGCCCTGATCAATCAGGATTCCCGCCTGGCGCTTCAGGTGCCGATCGTGGACGGCCCCGCCGCCCGGCTGGGGGAACGGGTCGCGGCGGGCCAGTTCCCGCTGCTCTCGGCCTCGCTGGCGCGCATGGTGGTGCGCGAGCTGATGAGCCCCCGCCGTCTGCGCCCCAACGACGCCGGCGGCGAGATCGACATCCTGCGCACCCTGGCCATGACCCTGACCGCCACCGCCGGGCGTCTGCTGACCCTGGAGGAGGTGCAGTCGGCCTTCAACGAGCGCTCCAAGGCCCTCGTCACCGCCGATTTCGTCGCCGCCTATGTGAAATCCTGCACCACCGTCCTGGGCGAGGCCGAGGCCCTGACCCGGCTGTGCGAGAACGTCACCGGCCTGGCCAACAAGCGCGCCGCCGCCCGCTGGCTGTCGGCCTGCGTCGGCTCGCTGCGTTTCGAGGGCGAGATGCGCGCCGCCTCCGGACAGACCGCCGCCCAGAAGCTGGGCGTGCTGGCCGGCCTCGGCCGGGCCGTGCGCGGCTGCGGCCTGTCGGAACGCGACGAGGCCGACATCATCACCACCATCGGCCTCGTCGGCGGGACGGTTGAGGTCGAGGCGAAGATCACCGCCATGCTGGCCCGCTCGCCGGCCCCGCTGCAGCAGAAGCTGTCGGTCCTGCTGCGCATGGCCGCCGGCGAGACGGCCCCGCCCGGCCCCGCCGCCGACCGGGCCCGGGTGGAGGCGGTCAAGCTGTTCCGCGCGCCCAGCAACCGCGCCACCCTGGCCGCCGCGCCGGAAACGCTGGCCCCGCTCAAGGGTCTCATGAAGGCGGCGGGGCTGGCGGCCTAGGCCGCGTCGGGTCGGGAGGTCCCGAAGGGCCGACGACCGAGGCCGGGCAAAAAGGCCGCGTCGGGTCGGGAGGTCCCGAAGGGCCGACGACCGAGGCCGGGCAAAAAGGCCGCGTCGGGTCGGGCGGTCCCGAAGGGCCGCCGACCGCGGCCGACCGCGTCAGTCGAAGATATCGAAGATGCTGTCGCGCTTCTTCTTGCGGTATTTGTAGTCGTCGTCGCGGTAGCGGTCGTCCTTGTAGCGCGGCGGCTCGCGATAGCCCTGCGGCGGCTGGCCCCACGGCTGCGGGGCGGCCTGGGGCGGATAGGGCTGGGGCGCGGGCTGCTGGGGCGCCGGCGCGGCCGAGGCGCGGCCCTCGTCGGTGGCCACGGCCATCAGCTTCTCCAGCTCGCCGCGGTCCAGCCAGACGCCGCGGCAGGTCGGGCACATGTCGAACTGGACGCCGCCGCGCTCCAGGGTCTGCATGGCGGCGTTGTCGTTGGGGCACATCAGCAGGGGCATCGGGCGTTCTCCACGCGGATTCAGAGGGGGTCGGGCGCCCCGGCGCCGATCTCGGGCCGGAGTCGAACGCTGGAGCGCCCGATGCGGTCCGACATCACGCGCCTCCGACGGTCAGGGGAGCAACCGCCGGCGACCGCGCCAGAGGGGCCCGTCCCGCGCCGTCAAACTGGGGCCGCCTCCACGCGGCGGCAAGGGGCCTGAACGTCGCGGCTTCAGCAGGCCTGCCCCGCCGCCCAGCCCGACGACCACGCCCACTGGAAATTATAGCCGCCCAGCCACCCCGTCACGTCGACCGCCTCGCCGATCACATACAGGCCCGGGACGGTCTTCGCCGCCAGGGTCTGCTGGTCCAGCTGGTCCGTCGCCACCCCGCCCAGGGTCACCTCGGCGGTGCGGTAGCCCTCCGTCCCGACCGGCTTGACGCTCCAGCCGTTGACCGCCTCGTCCAGCCGCCGCAGCGCCTTGTCCGGCAGGTCGGCCAGATTGCCCTGCGCCCGCTCCTGCTCGACCAGCACCTCGGCCAGCCGCCTGGGCACGAGGTGTCCGAGCGCCGTATGCCCCGCCTGCCGGCCGTTCTCGGCCTTCATCGCCTTCAGCGCCGCGAACACATCCACCCCCGGCGCCATGCTGACCGAAACCGCCTCGCCCTCGCGCCAGTAGGAACTGATCTGCAGCACGCTCGGCCCCGACAGGCCCCGGTGGGTGAACAGCAGCCCCTCCGCGAACCGCGTTTCCTTGTTGGGCCTGCCGCCCTTCGGGCCAGTTGAGGCCGGGTCGGGCCTGTGGCTCACCACCGCCTCGACCGACACCCCGGCCAGCGGCTTGAGCCGCTCCAGCAGCCCCGGCTCGAAGGTCAGCGGAACCAGCGCGGGCCGCGTCTCCGTGACCCTCAGCCCGAACCCCTTCGCCGTCTCATAGGCCCAGCCCGTGGCCCCCATCTTCGGGATCGACTTGCCGCCCGTGGCCAGCACCAGCGAGGCGCAGCGCACCGTCGACCCGTCCGACAGCGCCGCCTCGAACCCGTCGCCGGCGCGCGCCACCCGGTCCACTGAAACACCGAGCGACAGCGTCGCCCCAGCTTCGCGCAGGTCGTCCGTCAGCATACGGATGATCTGTTTGGCGCTGTCGTCGCAGAACAGCTGTCCCAGCGTCTTCTCGTGCCAGGCGATGCCCGCCTTATCCACGCGCTTGACGAAGTCGTGCTGGGTGAACCGCCGCAGCGCCGAAGTTGCGAAGCGCGGGTTCTCGCCGAGGAAATTCCCCGGCCCGGTCCCCAGGTTGGTGAAGTTGCAGCGCCCCCCGCCCGAGATGCGGATCTTCTCGCCCGGCGCCCGGGCGTGATCCAGCAGCCGCACCGACCGCCCGCGCCGCCCGGCCTCGATGGCGCACATCATCCCGGCCGCGCCCGCTCCGACGATCAGCACATCCACGTGTTCAGGCTTCATCCGCCCGCGTTAGCAGGCTCTCGGCGAGGCGGCGAGGCTACTCCGGCGCCGCGAAGTAGCCGACGGTGGCGCCGAAGGCGGCGACCAGGTCCAGCCACAGCGCGGTGTGGTCGGTCAGCTGCTCGACGTCGCCGCCCTGCATCAGCACGTCGTACTGGACCACCCCGGTGCTGTCGCGGCCGTCCGCGGCCGGGATGAAATAGGCCTTGAGGAAGCGGTGGTCGCGGTTCCAGTCGTTGATCATCGCCTGGGTGATGGTCGGGTTGGAGAAGCTGGCGGCGTACTGGATGTCCTCGCAGACGTCGGCCTGGCAGCCGTAGAAGAAGATCATCCAGCTCAGCGGGTCGTCGTTGATGCTGATCCAGGTTTCGCCGTCCTGCCGGTTGATGGCGCTGACTTCGCCGCCCTTGGAAGTCAGCCAGGCCCGCACCGCCTCGATCGAGACGCCGGGCGTCGCCGCCGCCTGGACCGGCGCGGGGGCGGCCGAAGCCGCGGCGGGCGCGGCGAGGGCGAGCATGGCGGCGGCGGCGAAGGGGACGAAACGGATCATCGAGGCTCTCCAGCGAGCCGCCACCTATCGATGGATGAACGGCGAAAGCAAGGCGTCAGTCCCGCTCGCGCGCCAGCCACGCCGCCCCGCCCATCTCGTTCAGGCGCGACACCGTCCGCTCGAACTCGAAGGCCCCGACGCCCTTGCGGTACAGGGCCTCGGGCGGGGCCTCGGCCAGGGCCACCAGACGGGTCCCGGCCTCGTACAGGGCGTCGATCAGGGTCACGAAGCGCCGCGCCTCGTGGTGGTTGGCGGGGCCCAGCACCGGCACGTCCTCGACGAACAGGGTGTGGAATCGCCCGGCGATGGCCAGATAGTCCTGCGGCCCCAGCGGCCGGCCGCACAGTTCGTCGAAGGTGGCCCGCGCCAGCCCGCCGTCGGTGCGCTCGACGACCACGTCGCGGCCCAGCACGCTCAGATGCGTCGGGGCCTCGGCCTGTTCGCCCTTCAGGTCGTCCCACAGCGCCTCGAACCCGGCCCGCGCGGCCTCGTCCGGCGGGGTGAACCACACCCGGTCGCCCATCAGCCGGTCCAGCCGCCAGTCCCGCGCCCCGGCCACCGACACCACCTCGCAGCGCGCCTCGATCAGGTCGATGAAGGGCAGGAAGAGCTCGCGGTTGATCCCGTTCAGATACAGCTGGTCCGGGGCGCGGTTGGACGTCACCGCCAGCACCACCTTGTTCTCGAACAGGGCTTCGAACAGCCGGCCCAGGATCAGGGCGTCGGCGATGTCGGTGACCTGCAGCTCGTCGAAGCACAGCAGCCGCGCCTCCGAGGCGATCAGGGCGGCGACGGGCGCGATCGGGTCGTCGCCCTTCCACTGGCCGAACACCGCCTTGCGCGTCTCGATGTCGCCGGTTCGCCACTGCCGGATCAGGGCATGCACCCGGGCCATGAAGGCGTGGAAATGGGCCCGCTTTTTCCGCTTCTCCGGCGCGCAGGCGTAGAACAGGTCCATCAGGATGGATTTGCCCCGCCCCGGCGGCCCCCACAGATAGACGCCGCGCACCTCCGGCGGGCCGCCCAAAAGCCCCCCAAGACGGCCCTTGCGCCCCAGGTCGATCTCCAGCCGCGCCAGCGCCTCGACCACCGGAACCTGCGACGGATCGGGCGTCAGCCGGCCGTCGGCCAGCCGCTTCTCATAAGCAGCGCGAATGCGTGATCTCATCGATCTCGGGCTTAGCGGCGCCCGCCGCCGCTGAAAAGCGATTGCTTCGCGCCTGCGAAGGCCCACATAGAGCCATCGTCGTCCGGCACGGTCGGCATCATCCAATTTTGCGCTCAAACAGCGAGGCTCCGCGAGCCGAGCATGGCGCGTCCGAAGGACCACCTCATGGGATACAAAGTCGCCATCGTGGGCGCCACCGGCAACGTCGGCCGGGAGATGCTGAACATCCTCGAGGAACTCGAATTCCCCGTCGACGAGATGCACGCCGTCGCCTCGCGCAAGTCCAAGGGCATGGACGTCGCCTGGGGCGACAAGACCATCAAATGCCAGGACATCGACGGCTTCGACTTCTCGAAGATGGACATCGTGCTGATGAGCGCCGGCGGCGACGTCTCGCGCGAATGGTCCGAGAAGATCGGCAAGGCCGGCCCCATCGTGATCGACAACTCCTCGGCCTTCCGCAAGGACCCGGACGTGCCGCTGATCGTGCCGGAGGTGAACCCGGACGCCATCAAGCTGGCGAAGAAGAAGAACATCATTGCCAACCCCAACTGCTCGACCGCCCAGCTGGTCGTGGCCCTCAAGCCGCTGCACGACGCGGCGAAGATCACCCGCGCCGTGGTCTCGACCTACCAGTCGGTGTCCGGCGCCGGGAAGGCGGGCATGGACGAGCTGTGGAACCAGACCAAGGCCATCTACGGCCTCGGCGACGCCACGCCCAAGCTGTTCCCCAAGCAGATCGCCTTCAACGTCATCCCCTACATCGGCTCGTTCCGCGACGACGGCTACACCGACGAGGAAGCCAAGATGTGGGACGAAACCCACAAGATGCTCGACCCGGCGATCAAGCTGACCGTCACCTGCGTGCGGGTGCCGGTCTTCGTCGGCCATTCGGAGTCGGTGACGCTGGAGTTCGACCGCCCGATCTCGCCCGACGAGGCCCGCTCGATCCTGCGCGAGGCGCCCGGCGTCATGGTCATCGATAAGCAGGAGCACGACGGCTACATCACCCCCGTCGACGCCGCCGGCGAGCACGCCGTCTACGTCTCGCGCATCCGCAAGGACCCGACCGTCGAGAACGGCCTGTCGCTGTGGATCGTCTCCGACAACCTGCGCAAGGGCGCGGCCCTCAACGCCGTCCAGATCGCCCAGCTGCTCGACGAGACCGGGACCATCAAACCCTCCTCCGGGTATCGCACCCTGACCGTCTGACCTTCCGCTCGCCGCTCCCCCGGCGAAGGAGATGACCATGACCACCGCCACCGGCTCCGACGCGAGCCGCGCCGCCCTGCTGTCCGCCTTCGCCTGCTACACCCTGTGGGGCGTGATGCCGTTGCTGTTCATGGGGCAGGCGGCGGTCGGCTTCGACGCCTTCGAGATTCTCGCTCACCGCGCCCTCTGGGCCGTGGCCGTGGCCGGCTTGCTGGTCTGGCTGGCGAAACAGGGCGGCCAGGTGCGCGCCGTCCTGACCTCGCCGAAGACGCTGGCGTGGCTGGCCTTCTCGACCGTGCTGATCGGGCTCAACTGGGGCGTCTACGTCTGGGCCACCACCCACGGGGCCACGCTCGAGGCCAGCCTCGGCTACTACATCAACCCGCTGCTCAACATGGTCGTGGGCCTGTGGCTGTTCCGCGAGAAGATCGACCGCTGGGGCTGGATCGCCATCGGACTCGCCGCCGTCGGGGTGATGTTCCAGGCGCTGGCGCTGGGCCGGCCGCCGTGGATTTCGATCGTACTGGCGATCAGCTTCGCCACCTACGGCGTCATCCGCAAGCGCGTGCCGATCGACGCCCAGGCGGGCCTGCTGGTCGAATGCCTGCTGCTGGTCCCGTTCGGTCTGGCGTGGGTGCTGTGGCTGCAGCACACCGGCGCTGGGGTGGCCTTCGACAGCCCGGTCAACACCGTCTGGGCGCTGGCCAACGGACCGGCCACGGTGCTGCCGCTGGCCCTGTTCGCCTGGTCGGCCCGGCGCCTGCCGCTGTCGACCATCGGCTTCATCCAGTTCCTCGCCCCGACCCTGCAGTTCGCCGTCGGCGTCTGGGCCGGCGAGGCGCTGACGCCCCTCCGCATCCTGTCGTTCGTCTTCATCTGGGGCGGTGCCGCCGTCTTCGCCGCCGCCGCCTGGTTCCGGGTGAGGGCGGCCCGCCAGGCCCTGAAAAGCGCCGCCGAACCGGCGTGACGCCCCGGGCCTCCTCCCCATCGATTCGCCGTCGGGGAGAAGACGGGCAGAACCTCAGCCCAACCGGTCGGCCTTCCTCAGCCCCGGGAACAGCCTGGCCCACGCCCCCGTCGCCGCCAGGGCGCCGGCGCCGCCGAACACCGCCGCCCCGACCGCGCCCAACAGCCGGACCATGACGCCGGAATAGGCCTCGCCCAGCTCGTTTGAGGCTCCGATGAACAGCATCGACACCGAGCTGACCCGGCCGCGCATGTGATCGGGCGTCGACAACTGGATCAGGGTCTGGCGGATATTGACGCTGATCATGTCGGCCGCGCCGCCGATCATCAGGGCGAGGGCGCTGATCCAGGCGATCTTCGACAGGCCGAAGACGATGGTGCAGACGCCGAACACCGCGACCGCCGCGAACATCCATTTGCCGCCATGTCTCACGATCGGGAAACGCGCCAGGTAGAGCGCCATCGAAAAGGCCCCGACCCCGAAGGCCGCCCGCAGCAGGCCGAAGCCCTCGGGTCCCACATGCAGGATGTCGCGCGCGAAGATCGGCGTCAGCAGGGCCACCCCGGCGAACAGCACCACGATCAGGTCCAGCGAGATCGCCCCCAGTACGATCCGGGTGGTCCAGACGTATTTCAGCCCCTCCTTCACGGCGTCCCAGCGCCGCGACGCGCCCTCCACCCGCTCCGGCCGGCCGTTGGTGCGGATCAGCAGGAAGGCGGAGAAGGCGAACAGGAACATCCCCAGCGCCGCGGCGTAGGCGAGCGGCACATTGATCCCGACGATGACCCCGCCCAGCGCCGGCCCGGCGATGGCTCCGGTCTGGAAGGCGATCGACTGGGCGGCGATGGCCCGCGGCAGGGCGGCCCGTCCCACCACCATCGGCAGATAGGCCTGGCTGGCCGGGGCCAGGAAGGCGCGGCAGGCCCCGAACAGGCAGGCCACGGCCAGCAGGCCCCACAGCGGCGGCGACCCGTGCAGGGCCATGGCCAGGAAGGCGACGGCGCACAGCCCCTCGACCGCGATGGAGGCGGCCACCGTCAGCCGCCGGTCGCGCCGGTCGGCCATCTCCCCGGCGGGCAGGGTCAGGGCCAGCAGCGGGATGAATTGGGCCAGGCCGACCAGGCCCAGGTACAGGCTGGCTTCCTCGATCGGGTGGTCGCGCCGGGCGATCTCGTAGACCTGCCACAGCAGGGCCGAGGACTGGATCTGGATGGCCAGGACGGCCGCGATCCGCCCGCCCCACAGCAGGCGGAAGTCGCGCAGCCGCCAGGGATTGGCTCCATGGGCCTCCCGCGCCGCTTCGGCGACGGCGGGCGTGATCGGCTCGGGGGCCTCAGGTGCGTCGGTCATGCTTGGGGTAGGGGGTTCCGTCGCGGTGGAAATAGCCCTCAGGCCGGAAGACCATGTCGATGTCGGGATAGTCTCCGGAGTCGCCGTCCGCCGATCGCGTGCCGACCTCCAGCAGAACCGCCTCGGCGCCGGACCGGTTCTCGATCTTGTGGCCGTTGGGAACGCCGGCCTTGAAGCCCGCGCAGTCGCCGGCCTTCAGCACCGTCTCGCCCTCGTCGTCGACCAGCACCACCTCGCCTTCGAGCACCCAGACGAACTCGTCCTCGGCTTCGTGCCAGTGCCTTTGGCTCGACCACGCCCCATCCGGCAGGCGCAGCAGGTTGACCCCGAACTGGTCCAGCCCGACCGCGTCGCCCAGCCGCCAGCGCCGCCGCGGCTTGCACGGCCCGGCGAATTCGTCGGGATAGCCCGTGCCGTGCCCGGTCGGTGCATTATCGATGTCGATCTTCGGCATGGCGGGAGAAGCCTTCTCGCAATCGTCCGAACCCCCTAAAGCACAGGTCCATGAGCGCCGCATCACATCCTGTCATCGATCCTGTCGAACTGACCCGCGACCTGATCCGCCGACCGTCGGTCACGCCCGCCGACGAGGGGGCGATGGACATGCTCGAGCGCCGGCTCACCGATCTCGGCTTCCACTGCCGGCGGATGAAGTTCGAGAACATCGAGAACCTCTACGCCCGACGCGGCACGGCCTCGCCCAACCTCTGCTTCGCCGGCCACACCGACGTGGTCCCGACCGGCAGCCCCGCCGCCTGGTCCGCCGCGCCTTTCGAGGCCGAGGTCCGCGACGGCGTCCTCTACGGCCGCGGCGCGGTCGACATGAAAGGCGGCATCGCCGCCTGGATCGCCGCCGTCTCCCGGGTGCTGGCCGAGGGCGACACGCCCGGCTCGCTGTCGTTCCTGATCACCGGCGACGAGGAAGGCCCGGCCCTGCACGGCACCAAGCGGGTGGTCGAGACCCTGATGGCCGAGGGCGAGGTGATCGACGCCTGCGTGGTCGGCGAGCCGTCCTCGCAGCACGCGCTGGGCGACACGATCAAGATCGGCCGGAGGGGTTCGCTAAACAGCTGGATCACCGTCCACGGCAAGCAGGGGCACGTGGCCTATCCGGATCGGGCGGCCAATCCGGCCCCGGTCATGGCGCGGCTGATGGCGCGGCTGGCCGACCACCGGCTCGACGACGGCTACCAGGGTTTCCAGCCGTCGAACCTCGAGATCACCACCATCGACATCGGCAATCCGGCCACCAACGTCATCCCGGCCGAGGCGAAGGCGCGGCTCAACATCCGCTTCAACCCGACCCACACCGGCGACGAGCTGATCGCCTGGCTCAACGCCACGGCCGGCGAGGCCCAGGCCGAGAGCGGCCTGCGCATCGAGCTGGAGCACCTGTGCTCGGGCAACGCCTTCCTGACCGAGCCGGGCCCCTTCGTCACCGGCGTGCAGGACGCGGTCGAGGCCGCTGTCGGCCGCCGCCCCGAGGCCTCGACCACCGGCGGCACCTCGGACGCCCGCTTCATCCGCTCGATGTGTCCGGTGCTGGAATTGGGACTCGTCGGCCAGACCATGCACCAGGTCGACGAGCGCGCGCCCGTGGCCGAGATCGAGGCGCTGGCGGAGGTCTACCGCCGCGTCATCACGACCTTCTTCGACCGGGCCTAGAGCAGCAGGTCGATGGCCAGCAAGGCTCCGCCGAACATGGCGGCGAAGGCGACCAAGAAATAGAAGATCTCGCGTCGGGCGCTGCCCCGGCGCTCCAGGGTCATCGGCGGCAATTGGACTGGCAGGCTTCTCATGGCGCACTCCCGCAAAACCCGTCGAGGATGCGCCTCGATGGTTGCCGGGACGTTGAGGAACGTGGTTGCCGCCCCAGCCCGGCTCAGGGCCGCTCCAGGAACCGCAGCGCCGTCAGGACATGAGCCCGCACCCCGACCGGCAGCACCGCCTCGTTGACGTCGAACGCCGGCGAATGGTTCGGCGGTGACGTCGCCGGGTCCACCCCGTCGGCGCTGGCTCCGAGGTGATAGAACACGCCCGGGACCTCCTGCGACAGATAGCTGAAGTCCTCGGCGACCGTCGTCGGGGGCGCGCCGGGATTGACGTTCCCCTCGCCCGCCGCCTCCTCCAGCACCGGCGCCAGCCAGGCCGACAGCGCCTCGTCGTTGAACACCAGCGCCGCGTTCTGGCGCACGCCGAACTCGGCGGTGGCGCCGTAGGTCTCGGCCACATTGCCGACTGCGATCTCCGCCCGACGCACCAGGTCGTCGCGCTGGGCGATGTCAAAGGTGCGCAGCGTGCCCGACAGCGCCGCCTGGTCCGGAATGATGTTGTAGCGCACCCCCGCGTCCAGCGTCGCGATGGTGAACACCGTCGGCGTCGAGGTCGGGTCTACGGTGCGGGCGGTCAGGCTGTTGATCGTCTGGATCACGTCGGCCGAGGCGGAGATGACGTCGACCCCCTTCCACGGCCATGCCCCGTGCGTCTGCCGCCCGTTCAGGACGATGTCGACGCGGTCGGACGCCGCCATGAAGCCACGCGGCCGGTACCATATCGTCCCCGGACGGCCGGGCACCACGTGCAGGCCGAAGATCGCCTCGGGCCGCGGATCGGCCAGGGCGCCCTCCTCGATCATCAGCGCCGCTCCGCCCTTGGGCTCGCCCGGAGGCGCGCCCTCTTCGGCCGGCTGGAAGACGAACACCACCGTCCCGGCGATCTGGTCCTTCATGCCGGCCAGCACCTCCGCCGCTCCCATCAGCATGGCGACGTGGGCGTCGTGGCCGCAGGCGTGCGCCACCGGCACGGTGTCTCCCATGTAGGTCCCGGTCGCGGTCGAGGCGAACGGCAGGCCGGTCGCCTCCAGCACCGGCAGGGCGTCCATGTCGGCCCTCAGCGCCACGGTGCGACCGGGTCGTCCGCCGCGCAGCACGCCGACCACGCCGGTCTTGCCGACGCCCGTCCTCACCTCCAGGCCCAGCCCGCGCAGGTGTTCGGCGACCACGGCGGCCGTGCGCGTCTCGGCGAAACCCAGTTCGGGATTGGCGTGCAGGTCACGCCGCCAGGCGACCACCCGCGGCGTCACCGCCTCGATGGCGGCCGCGACGGTTTCGGCCGACTGGGCGTGCGCGGCCCCGGCCGGCAGGGCGAGCGCCAATGCGGCGGCGGTGGCGGCGAGCAGGCTGCGGATGGTCATGACGGCTTCCCCCGATGATGACGCCACCGTGCGCGGAGGCGCCGCTCTTGCGCAAGGACCTGCTTTGGATCGATGCGCGGGGGGCTTCCGTCGCGCGGCGAAAGCCGTGATGACGCCACATCGAAGCCGGGCTAGGCTCGAGGCGTGAACCTCCGCTCGCCCGCCTTCGCCATCCTTTTCGCGGTCAGCCTGATCGCCGCGGCGGGCAATATGGCCCTGCAGTCGGTGCTGCCGGCCATCGGGCGCGAGTTCCGCCTGTCGGACACCCTGGTCGCCGGCGCCTTCGCCATTTCCGCCCTGATGTGGACCTTCGCCTCGCCGTTCTGGGCGCGGCTCTCGGACCGGATCGGACGCAAGAAGGTGATCCTGATCGGCCTGTCCGGCTTCGTCGTTTCCATGGCCGGCTTCGGCCTGGCCGCGACATCCGGACTGGAACGCTGGCTCGGCGTCGGCGTGGCCTTCGTGCTGATGGCCATGGCGCGAACCGTCTATGGCGTGTTCGGCTCGGCGGCTCCGATCGCGTCGCAGGCCTATGTGGCGGATCGCACCTCGCCGGAGCAACGCACCCAGGCCATGTCGCTGCTGGCCTCGGCCCAGGGACTCGGCACCGTGATCGGTCCGGCGCTGGCGCCCTTCTTCGTCCTGCCGCTCGTCGGCCTGGCCGGGCCGATGTACGCCTTCGCCCTGTTCGGCCTCGTCGTGCTGTTCGTGGTCTGGCGACGCCTGCCCAGCGGCGAGGTGCTGCGCAAGCCTTCGGCAAGCGGTCACCGCGACGACGCCGGGAAGGGCCTGTGGAAGGACCCGCGGGTGCGGGACTATCTCCTCTACGGCCTGCTGACGACCGGCGCCCAGGCGATCAACATCTCGGTGCTGGGCTTCCACGTCATCGACGAACTGGCGGGGACGGGCATCGCGGTCCGGGCGGCCCAGCCCTTCATCGGCATCGCCATGCTGGCCGGGGCCGCGGCCACCCTGATGGCCCAATGGGGGTTGATCCCGTTGCTGAAGCTGCAGCCGCGCGAGTTGATGCGCTGGGGCGCGGCCCTCGCCCTGCTCGGCAACCTGATGAGCGTCGTCGCGCCGGGCTATTACGGCGCGGTCATCGGCTACGCCGTGGTGTCGATGGGCATCGGCTTCGCCCGCCCGGGCTTCACGGCCGGCTCGTCGCTGTCGGTCGGGCCGCTCGAGCAGGGAGCTGTGGCCGGGCTGATGATGTCCCTCGCCGGCCTCAGCTTCCTCGCCCCGCCGGTGATCGGGGTGGCGCTGTACGAACTGTTCGAACCCGCGCCCTTCATCGCCAACGTCGTGCTGCTGACCGCCGCCACGGCCCTGTGTTTCGGCAGCGCGCGCCTGCGGGCCGGACCGCCGGACCTGCCGGGTCGCGACGAGACGCCTTCGCCGGAGACGCCGCCCGCGTCGCAACCCGGCCCCGAGGGCAATCGCTGACGCCGGCCTTTTCAGCGTCGAAAAGCCGTGTCAGATCGGCGTCATGGAAACCGCCCGCATCGAGAAACGCATCGGCGTCCGCGCCCCGGCAGACCGGATCTGGGAAAGCCTCGCCGACCTGCCGGGCTGGAACCGCTGGAATCCGGTCGAGACCGGGGTCGAGGGAACCATCGCCTACGGCGGCTCCATCGCCCTGACCGAGGCGATCATCGGTCTGCCGGAGCGCAGGGCGAGCGTCCGGGTCGGCGCTTGGCAACCCAATGCCCAGCTGGTCTGGGCCGAGAAGCGCGGCCTTTGGTTCAGCTCGCTGCGCTATTTCGAGATCGACGAGCTCGAACCTGGCAGTTGCATCTTCGCCAACGGTTTCATCTTCAACGGCCTGCGCGGCGAGATGCATTTCGATCGCCACCGCAAGGCGCTGCGCGAGGCGGTCGACTCGGTCGCGGAAGCGATGAAGACGGCGGCTGAACGGGCCTAGCCGCCGTTCGGCGCCGGCGATTGACCCAGGTCAACCGCCCTTCGCCATCGTGTCCTGGATGTTGATGATGGCCGGGGTCAGGATGACGATGAACAGCACCGGCAGGAAGAACAGGATCATCGGCACGGTCAGCTTGGCCGGCAGGGCGGCCGCCTTCTTCTCGGCGGCCGACAGGCGCATCTCGCGGTTTTCCTTGGCCATGGTCCGGAGCGCCGAGCCCAGCGGGGTGCCATAGGTCTCGGCCTGCGTCATGGCGGTGGCGACCGATTTGACGCCCGGATGGTTGGTCCGCTTGGCCAGTCCGTCATAGGCCAGGCGCCGGTCCGGCAGGTAGCTCAACTCGGCCGACAGCAGGGTCAGTTCCTCGGCCAGGTCGATCGAGGAGCCGCCGATCTCCTGGCTGACCTTCTGGATCGCCGCCTCGATCGACATGCCGGCCTCGACGCAGATCAGCAACAGGTCCAGCGCATCGGGGAAGGCCTGCATGATCGACGTGCGGCGCTTGGAGATGCGGTTGGCGAGGAAGATGTTCGGCGCATAGAAGCCGATCACCGCCGCCACCATGCAGATGGTGATCCGCACCATCACGGGCAGGCCGAAGTCGTTCAGGACGAAGACGTAGAAGACCGCGAGCGCCAGCATGACGAACGGCATGGAGAAGCGAAAGAAGTAGAAGGTGGTCAGCGGTTTGGGGCCCCGGTAGCCGGCCTGGGCCATCTTGTCCGCGACCTTCGGGTCTTCCAGCAGCTTGGTCAGGTTCAACCGCTCGACGACGCGCTTTTTGAAGCCTTCGTCGCTGTGCCGGATGTTCTGCGAGCCGCCCTGGGCCGCCATCGCCTGGCGCGAACGGCGCTTCAGTTCCTCGCGGCGCTCGGCCACGGCCTTCATCCGGTTTTCAAGCTTGGCCTCGCCGGTGAACGAGCTGAGCAGGGTCACCAGGGTCGCGAACACCAGCACGCCGACGCCCATGCTGAGCAGGTTCTGCAGATTGGTGACGAAGCCGATGATGTCTCCCACGCCGCTCCCCTAGAACTTGAACGAGATCATGCGCTTCATGACGAAGACGCCGAGCGACATCATCATCACCGCGATCAGCAGCATGAACTGGCCGCGGGGATCGGTGAACAGCTTGCCCATGTAGGCCGGGGTGGTGACGCTGACGAGCGCCATCACGGCGGGCGGCAGCGAGCCGATGATGCCGGCGGAGGCGGTCGCCTCGGATGATAGCGCCTTGATCTTCTCGCCCATCATCTTGCGGGCGCGCAGCACGGTCGACAGGTTGCCCAGCGCTTCCGCCAGGTTGCCGCCGGTCTTCTGCTGGATGCCGATGACGATGGCGAAGAATTTCAGCTCCGGCGTCGGCATGCGCTCGTACATCTTCTCCAGCGCCTGCTGCAGGGTCAGGCCGACGCCCAGTCCCTCGACCAGGGTCTGGAA
Organism: Brevundimonas sp. LjRoot202; assembly: GCF_964253355.1. NCBI lineage: Bacteria > Pseudomonadati > Pseudomonadota > Alphaproteobacteria > Caulobacterales > Caulobacteraceae > Brevundimonas > Brevundimonas sp. LjRoot202. Next base: position 52,253 of record NZ_CAXUQW020000005.1, read on the forward strand.
CTCGCCGCCCAGCGGAGCCGGGCTCTCGCGGGCGATGATCTTGAAGCAGTCGTGGACCGGCAGTCCGGACTTGATGCCGCGGACGATGACGTCGACGGCGTCGGCGAAATGGCTGCTGAACTTCTTGCGCCGGCCCTTGCCGAGGAAGCCGACCACCCAGCGCGGCAGGCCGAGGCCGAAGATCACGGCGGCGCCGACGGCGATCAGCAGGTTCAGGCCGAACACCAGCGGGCCGAGGAAGGCGATCACGCCGAGCACGGCGCTGATGATCCAGAAGGTCTTGACGCTGGTCGCCAGGCCGGCCTGCTTCAGCTTGGCGGCGAGGCTGACGCGGGCCTTGCGCTGGGCGCGTTCCGACTCCTGCAGCTGCTGCATGATCTGCTTGCGGCGCGCCTCGGGCGTGTTGGCCGCGGCCGCCTTGCGCGCGGCGGCCATGTTTTGTTTCGGGCTGCCGAAATTCTGCGCCCGCTTGACCGCGGCCTCCGATGAATCGCCGCCGCCGACGAAGGCCCAGCCCAGGCCGCCGATGGTGATGAAGGCCAGAACCGCCGCGAGGATGGGAAGCATCGCCGCCTACTCCGCCGCGTCGAGGGCTTCGGCCAGCTCGCGCTCGAGCCCGTAGTAGCGGGCGCGGTCCCAGAAGCGGGGGCGGGCGATGCCGGTTGAGCGGTGGCGGCCGACGATCTTGCCGTTCTCGTCCTCGCCGGTGATCTCGTAGACGACCAGGTCCTGGGTGACGATGACATCGCCTTCCAGCCCGACCACCTCGGTGATGTGGGTGATGCGGCGCGAGCCGTCGCGCAGGCGGGCCGCCTGGATGATGACGTCGACCGAGCCGACGATCATCTCGCGGATGGTCTTGGACGGCAGGCCGTAGCCGCCCATGGTGATCATCGACTCCATCCGGCTGATGGCTTCGCGCGGCGAGTTGGCGTGCAGCGTGCCCATCGAGCCGTCGTGGCCGGTGTTCATGGCCTGCAGCAGGTCGAAAGCCTCGGGACCGCGGACCTCGCCGACGATGATCCGCTCGGGACGCATCCGCAGGCAGTTCTTGACCAGATCGCGCATGGTGATCTGGCCCTGGCCCTCGAGGTTCGGCGGGCGGGTTTCCAGGCGCACCACATGCGGCTGCTGCAGCTGCAGTTCGGCCGCGTCCTCGCAGGTGATGACGCGCTCGGTCGGGTCGATGAAAGCCGTCAGGGTGTTGAGCAGCGTGGTCTTGCCCGAGCCGGTGCCGCCCGAGATGACCAGGTTGCAGCGCGACGCGCCGATGACGCCCAGCACCCGGGCGCCCTCGGGACTGATGGAGTTGAACTCCACCAGGTTCTTCATCGTCAGCTTGTCTTTCTTGAACTTCCGGATCGTCAGGGTCGCGCCGTCGATGGCCAGCGGCGGGGCGATGACGTTGACGCGGCTGCCGTCCGGCAGGCGGGCGTCGCAGATCGGGGAGCTTTCGTCGACGCGGCGGCCGACCTGGGACACGATCCGCTGGCAGATGTTCATCAGCTGGGCGTTGTCGCGGAAGCGGACGTTGGTCAGCTGGACCTTGCCCCCGACCTCGATGAACACCCGGCCGGCGCCGTTGACCATGATGTCGGCGATGTCGTCGCGGGCCAGCAGCGGCTCCAGCGGGCCGTAACCGAGGACGTCGTTGACGATGTCCTGGACCAGGTGCTCCTGCTCGGCCACCGACATCGAGACGTTCTTGATCGCCACCAGCTCGGCGACGATGTCGCGGATCTCCTCCGCCGCCGCCTTGGGATCGAGCCCGGCCAGCTGGGCCAGGTCGATGGTGTTCATCAGGGCGTTGAAGATCGTCGTCTTGGTGGCGTGGTAGTAGTCCGACTGCTCCCGGACGATCTCGGCCACCGCCTGGGCCTTCTTGAGCTGTTCGAAGCCCGGCGTGGCCTTGGGACCGGGGGCGTTCTTGGGCGTCGCGGCCGCGGCGGCGGCCGGCCTGGGCCGGGACGCCAGCGCGTCGAGGCGGTCGGCGGCCTCGGATGACGGTTTGGCGGCGTAGGATTCGGCGGCGCGCTCTTCCCGCTCCAGTTCGGCGACGTCGCCGCCGAATGCGAAGGCCTGGGTCTGAACGCCCGGTTCCGGCTGTTGCGGCGGCGGGGGCGCGGCGGCCGGCGCCGGCCGCGGGGCCGCGGCGGGAGCTCCAGGCTGACCTGTGCGCTTGCCGAACACGCCTCAGGACTTCTTTTTGAACAGGCCGGAGAACATCGACCTGCCGTCGCCCTTGCCCGCCTTGCCCTTCGGCCCGGCCAGCATCGGCAGTTCACGGCGCGAGACGATCTGGGCCAGCATCTGGAAGGCGTCGGCGGCCTTCGACTTGGCGCCGGCGTCGAGGATCATCTGGCCGTTGTTGGCGGCCGCGCCGAACACCTTCGGATCGAAGGGGATGACCAGGCTGGGGTGCACGCCGAGGGCGGCGCCGAATTCCTTGGCCGGGATTTCCGGACGCCCCGGGACGCCGACCTGGTTCAACACCAACCGGGGCGGAGCGTCGTTCGGGCGGCCCTGACGGATCAGGTCGATCATGTTCTTGGCGTTGCGCAGGCTGGCCAGATCGGGGGTCGCGACCACCACCACTTCGTCGGCGGCGATCAGGGTGCGACGCATCCAGCCCGACCACAGGTGCGGCAGGTCCAGAACCACGAAGGGCGCCGTCGAGCGGATCTGGTTGGTGACCTCCTCGAAGGCCTCCGGCGAAATGTCCCAGTCGACGTCGAGGGTGGCGGGGGCGGCGAACAGGCTCAGCTTGTCGGTGCAGCGGACCATCATCCGGTCCAGCAGCACGGGGTCGAGGCGATCCGGCTGGCTCAGGGCGTCGGCGACGCCGTTCAGCGGGTCCTGGTTGAAGTCGAGCCCGGCGGTGCCGAACGGCAGGTCGTAATCGACGATCACCGTATTGGCGCCGATCCGCTCGCTCATCGCATAGGCGGTATTGTGCGCGACGGAGCTGGAGCCGGTGCCGCCGCGGGCTCCGACGAAGGCGATCGAGCGGCCGACGAACGGCTGGGCCGGGTCGGAGAACAGGCCGCCGATGGCAGCGATCAGCTGCAGCGGCTGCAGCGGCGCGACCAGATATTCGCTGACCCCCCGCCGCATCAGTTCCCGGAACAGCAGGATGTCGTTGGTCGCCCCGATCACCACCACCTTGGTGCCGGCGTCGCAGACCTCGGCCAGCTGGTCGACTTCCCACAGCAGGGTCTGCGGATCCTTCAGGCATTCGACGATGATCAGCGGCGGGGTCGGTTCGTGCTGGTAGGCCTCGACCGCCGCGGCCACGCCGCCGACGCGGATCTGGGTGGTGGCGCGCGACAGGCGACGGTCCTGGCCGGCGCGTTCGGCGGCCGCCAGGGTGTCCTGGCGCTCGGCGAAGACGTGGATGGCGATGCGCGGCACCGAGACCTCGGGACCGCCCCCGCCGAGCGCGGGCGGGGAAAAGGCCGCCGACGCCCCGGCGACAAGATCGCCCACCGGATTGAAGCCGGCCACGACCGGGACCTGGCCTTCGAACGGCTCGGCCGAATGGGCCCGAGCCGCGGGCGCGGCGGCGACGGCCGGCGTGGTGAACTGCAGCGGCGGGCGAGCCGCCTCGTCGTCGATGCCCCTCGCGTCCCCGCCCGGGGCGTACGGCGCGTCGAGATCATCGCCCGGGCGCACGCCCGAGGCGGGACCCGAGGCGACATAACCCATGTCGAGATCGAACTCGTCCTCGAAGTCCTCAACCGGGCGTGGGGCGAAGGCGTTGGTCATTCAGGTTATTCCACGGCCCGTGAGATCTGGCCGTTCACGAGGGATTCCTGCGGGGTCGAACTGGCCTGGCCCCTGCGGTAGTTATCGAACACCACCGCCGCGCGGCCGGAATCGGCGGGCGTCATGGCGCGCGCGGCGACGATGTCGCGGGGATCGGCGATCTGCGCGGCCATATTGGCCATGATAGCGCAGCCGAAGCCCCCCGAACTCTGATTGGAAAAGCGACCGACCATGCTGCGCGGCTCGGCGGAACAGTTGGGCACGTGGGCGCGCAGGGACTCGAAGCCGACCAGCACCGGGGCCCTCGGGTCGGGCGCGGCGTAGGCGGCCATCTGGATGCGATCGACCGGGACTCCCGCGGCCTGCAGGGCGGTGCGAGCGGAATAGGCCTGCTCGACCGCCGCCGGGTCGTTGCCCGCCGGGGATTCGATGCGGACGAAACCCTGGCCCGAGGCGTCGTAGCGGGCGGCGAGATCGCGCAGCGCGGCCTGCTGGTTGTCCGAAAGGCCCTGGTCGTGAACCGCGAGGGCGATCCGGTCCAGACCGGGTTCGACCTGTAGCGAGTAGCGCGACACCGGGGTCAGGGGCGTGGTGGATTCGCTCCCCGACACCGAGGCGCAGCCCGTGACGGAGAGCCCGAGCGCGAGGACGGCGATGGCTGCAGAGGCGGGTTTCACGGGGAACCTCATTCGATCACGTAGCCGACGGGGCCGGTCCAGCCGGCGTCGTCCGTCGCCGGGCCGGCGGAGCCGCGGTATTGCTGGTTTAACTGGCCGAACAGCAGGGTCTGGGCGTCATTGGCGATGATCAGGCCGTCGGCGGGCGTCTGCAGCCGTCCGGGCGAGGTCGGCGAGACGATGTAGGCCTCGATGATGATGACCAGCTCGGTCTCGCCCGACAGATAGTCGCGCGAGCGGAACAGGGCGCCCAGCACCGGCAGGCTGCCGATCCCCGGCAGCTGGTCGATGTTCTGGCGGGTGTCCTCGCGCAACAGGCCGGCGATCATCATCGATCCGCCGGATGGCAGTTCGACGGTGCTCGAGGCGCGGCGGACGTTCAGCGCGGGAATGACCAGGGGATCGTCGTTGGTGCCGCCCAGGGTGAAGGAGCCTGCCGTGGTGAGCTCGGAAACCTCGGTCGACAGCTGTAACGAGATGCGGCCGCCCGACAGCACGATCGGACGGAAGGCCAGACGCACCCCGAACGGCTTGAACTCGACGCCGACCGTCATCTGGCCGGTGCTGGCGTCCACGCTGCGCCCGACCGGGACCGGGAATTCCCCGCCGGCCAGGAACTCGGCGTTCTCGCCGTTGACCGAGGTCAGGTTGGGCTCGGCCAGGATACGCACCAGGCCGGCGCGTTCGAAGGCCCGCAGGCTGGTGTCCAGGCTGTTGCCGTCGCCGCTGTTGTCCAGGTAGTTGAGGACGCCGCCGCCCAGCTGGCTGCCCGACACGCCGAAGGTGGCGGCCTGGGCGAAGGAAAGGCCGTCGCCGACGCTGTTCAGCACGGCGGTGACGTCCAGGCCCAGCTGCTTGATCGCGGTGCGCTGCACCTCGATGACGCGAGCCTTGACCATTACCTGATCGGAGCCGGCGATGGTCATCATGTTGATGACCTTGTCGGAGGACGAGACGAAAGCGCGCGCGACCTGGGCGGCGCGGTCGGCCTCGCCGGGGCTGCTGACCTGTCCGGTCAGAATGACACTGTCGTTGACCGCCTCGGCGTGGACCTGCGAGCCCGGCATCATCCGGCTAAGCGTGTCCTGAAGCGCTGACACGCCGGCGTCGACGCGAATCCGCAACGACAGGATCGCGCGGCCGGCGTTATCCAGCACGACGGCGTCGGTCTCGCCGGGTGCAAGCCCGATGATGGTGATCCGGCGCGGCGAATGCAGCATGGCCTCGGCCACGAGCGGGTTGGGCACGATCACGTCCCGCGCGTCAGCCGGCAGATCGACGGCCATCGAAGAGCCGCGGGGCAAGCTGATCAGCTGCGACTGCGCGCCCATGGAGACGTTGGCGCGGGTCTGGGCCTGCACGGGTGAAGCGGGCGGCAGGGCGACGGCTAGCAGGCCGGCGACGGCGACCGCCGTGAGCCGCATCAGAGGGTGCTTCATTGGACGACCACCACTTCGGGCGCGCCGCCGCGATAGACGCGAACGGCCGAGGACTGGCGTTGGGCGTTCACCCGGCCGGATGGGCCGCCGGTGTCGGCATAGGAGCGCAGGATGAGGCTCAGCTCGCCTTCCGACTTGGCGAGGGCGAGGGCCTCGGCGTCGCGCGGGCCGACCTCGAGGGTCGCCGTCGCGCCGATCACCGTCTGCGCGTCGTCGCCGGCGCGCGTCGACTGGTCGATGGCCAGAACCTTGATGTTCTGCATGACCGTGCTGGAACTGAATTTGGACGCGCCGCCCTCGGCCCCGGCCATGTTGCCGAGCGTGCTCTGGCGGGTCAGCACGACGTCGACCCGGTCGCCAGGAAGGATGAAGCCGCCGGCGGCGGTCTCGACCGTGACGCGGATGGCCATCGCGCGCATGCCCGGCTCCAGATAGGCCGCCATATAGCCGCTGTCGCCGGCCCGGACGATCTTGCGCATCACGATAGGTTCGCCGGCCAGAATGGGTTCGCGCACCACCGAACCGACATAGTCGGCCTTGGCCCCGCTCGTTGCGAGATTGGCGGCGGCCCGGGTTACGGCGGCGACCGCACCCGTGGGCTTGGCGTCGGCCTTTTCGGCGGCCGCGGGCTCGCCGGCGGCGGGGATCGGCACCGAGCCGTCGGTGATGAACGCCGGATTGACGTCGTCGACGGGCCAGTCCTTCCATTCCAGGTCGGACTCGTCGAGCCGCCGACCCGCCTGCAGGTCCTTTGCGGCGACCAGAACCTTGGCCATGGGCCGGGTCTCGACGGGCGCGGCGGTGGCGACGGCGGTCGGTTCCCCTGAAGGCGATCCCATGGCGCGAACGACGAGGGCCAGCCCAATGGCGGCCACGGCGGCGACGCAGATCACGATGATACGGGCGGGCTTCATCGACTGTCTCCGGCAAAGCCGGGCAAGACCTGTGAAATCGGTCCTTCGGCCCCCTGCCGTTAACGAACATGCCGGGCGCGGGTTAACGTGGGCCTAAGTGCGCAACCCCGGGTCGCCGGGGGGCGCCGAGGCGACGGCTAACCCGCGAGGAAGGCGGTCATCAGCGGAGACGTCGGCCAGGCGACCAGAACACCGGCGGCGATCGCCACGCCGTACGGAATATCGCCTTTCGGCTCCATCAGCCGGGTGACCCAGCCCGACCGGCCAGTCAGATAAGGTCGCAGCCACGTCCGGGCGAGGATCAGGGCGAGGCACAGCAAGCCGCCGATCACCGCCGTCATCAGCACGAACACGCCGGCCCCCGCCGCCCCCAGCCACAGACAGGCCGCGGCGATCAGCTTGACGTCGCCGCCGCCCAGGAGGTGAAGAGCGAACAGCCCCATGCCGATCAGCAGGGCCGCGACCGCGACCGCCACATGGATCGCCACCCCCATCGGCTGAAGCCCGATCAACAGGGCGGCTGGAAAGAAGGCGACGATCAGACAGCCCGACACCCAGTTCGGGATCTTCATCGTCGTAAGGTCGTGAAGCCCGCCGACGATTACGAGCGCCGGCAGAATGCCGAGGCAAACAAGTGCGAGTGCGTCCATTCAGCGACTCTGCACGGCCGGCGTTAAGGCGGGGTTTCAGCAGACATCGGCGCACGAAGAAGGGGCCGGAGCGACTTCGCTCCGACCCCCCCTTTGGCACTGAACGTGCGCCTGGAGCGACTTACGCCGCCGGGGCGACGCCGTTCTTCTGCATCTCGGTAGTGACCTTCTCGAAGTTGGCATTGATCGTGCCGCCCAGGGCGGTCACGGCCGCGATGATCACGACGGCGATGAGGGCGGCGATCAGACCATATTCGATGGCCGTGGCGCCCGACTCGTCGGACATGAACTTGGAAATGAACGTCTTCATGGTCATGGTTCCCTTTGTAGAAGAGGAAGCGAGCTACTGAACGACGGGGGGAGCCGGTAGCCCGCTTGACCCCCAAAACGCATCGTCGTTATCGGCCATATCGGTTAAGGGGGGGTCGCCGGGCGTGGTTACCGGAAGATTTACTGTAAAAACTCCCCAGCTTGACGATTGACGCACCCCTTCACCCCGCCGCGACTGGTCTGGCCCTGTATTCCCTAGGGGGTTTCAAACTTTATTGAGGTTTCGCCGGCATGTTCCCGGTCACGCTTTCGCGCGTGTGCGCTCTATGGACACCGTCGCCATGACCCTCAATCAACGCCTGCTCCTCGCTCTGGCCGCAACCGTCCTGCTGGCCGGCCCCGGCCTGGCCGTTGCGCAATCGGGCCGCATCAGCGTCGAGGTCGATCAGGCCCAGCGGGTGCAGCTGAGCGGCCCGGCCAGTTCCGTCATTGTCGGCAACCCGGAGATCGCCGACGTCACCGTGGTCGACGCCAACACCCTGTACATCACGGGCAAGGGCTATGGCGTGACCGAGGTGGTCGCCGTCGATCCGATCGGGCGCACCGTGTTCCAGAGTCAGGTCGTCGTGACGGCCGGAGACGGCGCGGGCCGGGTCCGGGTGTGGCGCGGCGCCCAGTCCACCGAAATGGCCTGCGCCACCTCCTGCTCGCCGTCCATGCGGGGCACCAGCGGTCCCGCAGCCGCAGGCCAATAGACGCCGTGATCACCCGCCGCTCCCGGCCGGCCGGAGCCCGCCCTCTGCGGCGCGGCCTGCTGGGCAACCGCGACGGTTCAACGGCGGTCGAGTTCGCCTTTGTGGCTCTGCCCTTCTGCTTCATGATCTTCGCCATTCTCGAAGTGGCGTTGATCTTCACGCTCGATTCCGTGCTGGAGAACGCCGCCATCGACACGGGCCGCCTGGTCCGGACGGGCCAGGCCAGCGCCCAGGGCATGACCGCGGCGCAGTTCAAGGACAACCTGTGCAGCCGCATGAGCATCTTCTCTGACACCTGCGACGAGCGGGTCACGATCGATGTCCGGGTCATTCCGCAGTTCAACATCACGCCGCCTGATCCGCTGGCGGAAGAGGGTTTCGATCCCAGCGGCCTGACCTACGCCAACGGCAACCCCGGCGACCTCGTCCTGGTGCGGGCCTGGTACCGGCACCCGTTGCTGACCGCCTTTCTGTCCCAGGGCCTGTCGCAGATAGGCAGCGGCACGGCTGTGCTGACCGCCACCACCGCCTTCCGGAACGAGCCGGCGGGATGAAGAAGCGGAGTCTCATCCGACGGCTGACGGGCGACGAACGCGGAGTCTCGGCAATCGAGTTCGCGATGATCGCGCCGATCCTGATCGCCTTCTACATGAGCATGACGGAGATCTGCCAAGGCTTCATGGCGCAGAAGCGCATGGGCCACGTCTCGGCCATGGTCGCCGACCTGGTGGCGCAGGAAGAGTCGATCTCGGCCGCCACCATCGACGACATCTTCGATATCGGCGGGCTGGTCATGAAGCCGTTCCCGACGACGACGCTGCAGCAGCGGGTGTCCAGCGTCAGCATGATCGGCGGCGTGGCCACGGTGGGCTGGAGCCGGGCGGAGGGCCTGGCGCCCCGCGCCGTCGATTCGACCATGACCCTGCCGGCCGATCTGATCACCGAGGGCGAGAGCGTGATCGTGGCCGAGGCGACCTATGACTACGACTCGGCCGCCGACTATGTGATGCCGGGGCTGACACGGTTCTCGCACACCTATTATCTGCGGCCGCGGACGGCGGACAAGACGCTCTGCACCGACTGCCTACCCCCGGCCGCCTAGCGCCTCGCGCAGGGCGAGGATCTTGACCTCGGTCTCGGCCAGTTCGGAGCGGGGGTCGCTGTCGGCGACGATGCCGGCGCCGGCCAGGGCCCGGAAGCGCCAACCGTCCTCCGATCGCTCGAACGAGGCCGTGCGGATCAGCACCGAGGCGGTCAGGGCTCCGTCGCCGCCGATATGGAACAGGCTGCCGCACCAGGGACCGCGCGGCGGTTCGTGGGCGGCGATCACCTTCATGGCCTGATGCTTGGGCGCGCCGGTGATCGAGCCGGGAGGGAAGGACGCGGCCAGCAGGTCGGCGACGCCGGTCTCCGCCCGGGCGACGCCGGTCACGGTCGAGACGAGGTGGTGCACGGTCGGGTGGGTCTCGATCTCGAACAGGCGCTCCGCGGTCACCGTGCCGGGCTCGGCCACGCGCGACAGGTCGTTGCGCATCAGGTCGACGATCATCAGGTTTTCGGCGCGGTCCTTGGCGCTGGCCCGGAGCTCGGCGGCGAGGGCGGCGTCACGGGCGGGATCGGCGTCGCGGGGGCGGGTGCCCTTGATCGGCCGGGTCTCGATGCGGCGACTGGCGGGATCGAAGGTCAGGAACAGCTCGGGCGAGTTGGAGACGAGGGCCCGCTCGCCCAGACGCCAGAAGGCGCCGTAGGCCGCCGCGCGCCCGGCCAGCCGCAGCATGACGTCGAAGGGATCGGCGTCGGCCTTCAGCTCGCCGGACCAGGCGCGGGCGATATTGGCCTGGAACAGCTCCCCGGCGGCGATGCGGGCGACGACGTCGGCGACGGCGGCGAGGTAGGTTTCGGGCGGGGCTTCGGCGTCCATGATCGAAGCCGGCGGGAGCGGTGTGGGGACGTCAACCGCACGGGTCAGCCAGCCGTCGGCCCGGTCCGCCGCCCGCCCGGCGGCGGCGGGGTCGAGGCCGCGTCCGGCGGCGGTGACGGTCCGCGTTTCATGGTCGAAGGCGAGCATGGCTGGGTAGCGGGCCAGCATCAGGTCGGGCCAGACCTGGGGCCGGCGGCCGGTGGCCGGGCGGGCTCCGGCGTCGTAGGCGACCAGGCCGACCACGTTGTGCGACAGGGCCGGGTCGCGCAACAGGTCGAGTCCGTCCTCGCCGCCGCTCCAGTCGGGATCGGCCGCGACGAACGACCAGCGGCCGAGCGGCCCGCCGTCCGAGAGCAGGGCCAGGGCGCCGTCGCGATCCCGCAGACCTGTCGCCACGGCGAGAGGGTCGCGCCACGGACGGACGCGGGTCTCGCCGGCGGGCAGGGGCTGGATCACGCCGCCAGCCGCTCGCCGATGCGGTCGCGCAGGGCCGCGTCGACGCCCAGCGCCTGTTCCAGATAGGCGTCGACCGAGCCGTGGCGGGCGGCGATTTCGGCCAGGGCGGTGTCCAGATAGACCGGTTCGACGCCGAGGAAGGCGACCACGGCGTCGTGAGCGGCGGGGCGTCCGGTCATGGCCTCGAGCTGGCGGGCGATGGCCGGGGCGCGGCCGGGCAGGTCGACGGCGGTGTTGGTCAGCAGGAAGTCCTCGACCATGTCGTCGCGGTGGACGCCGAGCAGGTGGTGGGTCAGGGCCGCGAGCAGGCCGGTGCGGTCCTTGCCGGCCGCGCAGTGGATCAGCACCGGCCCGTCGGCGTCGCCGAGGGCGCGGAAATAGCGACCGAACAGGTCGAGGTGAGCGGGCTCGAACGCCAGGTGGCGGTAGACGCCGGTCATGAAGCGGCGGCCGGCGTCGATGGTCAGGTCGGCGGTCTTCAGGAAGGTGATGTGCGGGGCCTCGCCGCCGTCGTCGCGGGCGCTCTCGATGACCTGGCCCGCGAAGCCGGGCGGGCGGCGCGAGGGCTGGTCGCGGCGCTCGCCGGGGCGGCGCAGGTCGACCACGGCGGCGAGGCCGAATTCGGCCAGCCGTTCGAGATCGGCGTCGGTGGCGCGGGCGTGATGGGCTGAACGGAACAGCCGTCCGGCGGCGACCCGCCGGCCGGCCGCCGAAGCGTAGTCGCCGTAGTCACGGAAATTATCGAGGGCGTCGAAGCGATGGATGCGGCCGGTCATGCCGCCTCTCTAGCCCAGCCCCGCGGCGCTTCCCACCGTCGTCATCCGGGCTTCAATCCTCCCTGGCCGACGAGACCCTGCATGGCGTCGAGATAGGCCACGAAGGCGCGCCGGCCCTTGGCCGTCATCGTCGCCTCGGTCAGCGGCTTGCGGCCCTCGAACCGCTTGGTGACGGCGACGAAGCCGGCGTCCTCGAGCTTTCTCAGGTGGACCGACAGGTTGCCGTCGGTGGTCTGGAGCCTGGCCTTGAGGGTGTTGAAGTCGGCGCTCTCCACCCCGGCGAGGACGGCCATGATGCCGAGGCGGACGCGACCGTGGATGACCTCGTCGAGGCGGTTGATGTCGAAATCGTCCGCCACGCTCAGCCCCTCGCCGCCCGCATCAGCAGGAAGCCCGGCAGGGCCATGAGCAGGAACAGGGCGACGGCGTAGGCCAGGTACTGGATCGACTCGCCGGTGAAGGCGGCAAGCACGGGCGCGGCGACGAAGGAGCCTAGGGACAGGACCCACAGGGGCCGCGATTTCTGCATCACGGCGCTGACCGACCAGCCGATGCCGTAAAAGACCATGATGATCGACGGGACCAGGCCGACCATCGCCAGCGACGCCTCTTCACCCAGGCGGTAGCCGACGACGGCGAAGGAGGTGAAAAGGGCGAAGATGCCCCAGCCCATGGCGCTCCAGGCGATGCCCGAGGCGCGGTTGGCGGTGGTGACGACGCCGGGCTGGCGCTTCAGGCGGGTGATCACGACCGCCAGGACGACGAAGAACAGAAGGGTGGCCGCGATCCAGCCGATCGACAGCGCATCCTGGGTGGCGAACGGCAGCAGGTTCGCCATGACGGCCCACTGGAACAGGCTGGCGAGGCCATAGAGCACGCCGGCCATAAACAGGATGGAGGCGCCCTGCATCGGCGCCTCGCGACCTTCCTCGGCGAGGCGGCGCATCCAGGCGATGTCGGCGGCGGGGTCTTCGATCTTCTCGGTCATCATGGTTCCGGTCCCGCGAAAGAGTGTCAGGTGTCGGATGATCCTGCATCAAGTACTTTGTATTGTAAAGTACAGAATGGAGAAGGAACGAAGGGAAAGGTCGGGGAGGTCGGCGGATTGCGGGCGTTCGGCCCGGAACCGTGGCGCGGCCCGCGGGGCATGTGGTGTTCCCACCGACCTTATCGCGGCGTTCAACCCTGGTTATCCGCTGAACCCGACCATGGATCCGCGAACCGCCGGCACGGCGTCAGGGCTGCGCCGGCTCCTCCCCCTTCGCGGCGCGAACAGAGGGAGACGGTGGCGCGCGCCTCACTGGCAGGCGAGGCACTCGTCGTAGTCGGTGCGGGCGGCGCTGAAGAGGTCGGGCTGGTTGGGGTCGATCTCGGCCTCGGCCTTGTCCTCGGCGCCGGCGAAGGCGGCGCGCTGAACCGATTTGGAGCGCAGGTAGTAGAGCGACTTCACGCCGGTCTCCCACGCGCGCCAGTGCAGCATGTGCAGGTCCCATTTATCGACGTCGCCCGGGATGAACAGGTTGATCGACTGGGCCTGGCAGATCTCGGGGGCGCGGTCGGCGGACAGTTCGACGATCCAGCGCTGGTCGAGTTCGAAGGCGGTCTTGAAGATGGCCTTCTCGTCGTCGGTCAGCTGGTCGAGATGCTGAACCGAGCCTTCGTGCTCGAGGATCGAGTTCCACACCTCGCTGGTGTCGATGCCCTTCTGGCCGAGCACCTTCTCCAGATAGGGGTTCTTGACCGCGAACGAGCCCGACAGGGTCTTGTGGGTGTAGATGTTGGCCGGGATCGGCTCGATGCCGGCGCTGGTTCCGCCGCAGATGATCGAGATCGAGGCGGTCGGGGCGATGGCCAGCTTGTGGCTGAAGCGCTCCATGACGCCGCGCTCGGCGGCGTCCTCGCAGGCGCCCTTCTCTTCGGCCAGCAGGCGGCTGGCCTTGTCGGCCTCGCGGCGCAGATGCTTGAACAGCCGCATGTTCCACGACTTGGCCATGGCGCTTTCGAAAGCCACGCCCTGGGCCTGCAGGAAGGAATGGAAGCCCATCAGGCCGAGGCCGACCGACCGCTCGCGCTTGGCCGAATAGACGGCCGCGGCCATGGCCGGCGGGGCGCGGCGGATGAAGTCTTCCAGCACATTGTCGAGGAAACGCATGACGTCCTCGATGAACTGCGGCTCCTCGCGCCATTCCAGGAAGGTCTCGGCGTTGACCGAGGACAGGCAGCAGACCGCGGTGCGGTCGACGCCGAGGTGGTCGCGTCCGGTGTGCAGGGTGATTTCCGAGCACAGGTTGGACTGTTTGACCGACAGGCCGAGGTCGCGCTGATGCTGCGGCATCTGGCGGTTCACGGTGTCGGAGAAGATCAGATAGGGCTCGCCGGTCTGCAGGCGGATCTCGAGGATCTTCTGCCACAGGGCGCGGGCGTCGACGGTCTTCATCACGTCCTTCGACTTCGGCGACAGCAGGTTGAACGGCTTGCCGTCGCGAACCGCCTCCATGAATTCGTCGGTGATGTTGATGCCGTGGTGCAGGTTCAGGGACTTGCGGTTGAAGTCGCCCGACGGTTTGCGGATCTCGAGGAACTCCTCGATCTCCGGATGGTGGACGTCGAGGTAGACCGCGGCCGAACCGCGGCGCAGCGAGCCCTGCGAAATCGCCAGGGTCAGGGAGTCCATGACGCGGATGAAGGGGATGATGCCCGAGGTCTGGCCGGCGCCCTTGACCTTCTCGCCGATGGAGCGGACGCCGCCCCAGTAGGTGCCGATGCCGCCGCCGTTCGAGGCCAGGGCGACGTTCTCGTTCCACACCGACTGGATGCCGTCGAGGCTGTCGCCGACGGCGTTGAGGAAGCAGGAGATCGGCAGGCCGCGGTCGGCGCCGCCGTTGGACAGCACCGGGGTGGCCGGCATGAACCACAGCTTCGACATGTAGTCGTAGACGCGCTGGGCGTGATCGGCGTCGTCGGCGTAGGCGTTGGCGACCCGGGCGAACATGTCCTGGTAGCTCTCGCCGGCGAGCAGGTAGCGGTCCTCCAGCGTCTTCTTGCCGAAGTCGGTCAGCAGGTCGTCGCGCGACCGGTCGATCTGGATCGAGGGGACCACCTTGAGCTGGGGTCGGTCAGCGGCGTCCGCGGCCGCAACCGACTGGAAATCCACTGTCTTCAACGCTTCGCCGCCGGCCATAATCGTCACTGCCCTGAACTGGATCGAACAAAGTTGCTCGCGCCGCTGACCACATCATCTTGTGGCCGAAGCGCTCCCCAAGCCCACATATGGGGCGCAGATGGCTAACCAACCGTCAACGGGGTTGACGATCACTTTCTATCCGAATCGCCTTCAAGGCGGGGGATGAGCCTGTGGACAGGCCGTGAGGACGGCATGACAGAGGCATGACGGAGGCGGCGAATTTTTGATCACGAACGCGTGAGGGGAACGTCCCGCAAGCGGGACCGTTTCGGCCCGATGACCCCCGACCAGATCGCCGCCTTCGCCCGCCGCGCCGCGCGCATCGCCCGCGCGGAAATCGCCGCGATCAGCGCCCTGTTCATCGCGACGCTCGGGGTGATGACCTTCGTCGAACTGGCCGACGACATGACCGAGGCGGACGGCCGCGCTTTTGACGAGGCGGTGCTGGAGGCGATGCGCCCGGGGGCGACGCCGGCGGACCCCTGGGGTCCGGGCTGGCTGGAGACGGCGGCGCTGGACCTGACGGCCCTCGGCGGCACGGCGGTGCTGACCCTGTTCGCGATGATCGTGCTGGGCTTCCTGATCCTGCAGCGCAAGCGGCTGTCGGCGCTGCTTCTGACCCTGAGCCTGATCGGCGGGGTGGGGCTGAGCGAGGGGCTGAAGGCGCTGTTCGGGCGCGACCGGCCGCCGGAGGCGTTGCGGGCGGTGGAGACGATGAGCGCCAGCTTCCCGTCTGGGCACAGCCTGCTGTCGGCGGTCTTCTACCTGAGCATCGGCGTGATGCTGACCCGGGCGTTCCCGGAGCGCCATTTCAAGGCCTATGTCATCGGGGTGGCGGTGTTGCTGACCCTGATCGTCGGGCTGACCCGGGTCTATCTGGCGGCGCACTGGGCCACCGACGTGCTGGCGGGCTGGAGCGTCGGCGCGGCCTGGGCCATGGCGCTGTGGCTGGTCGCCTACGCCATCCAGCGGCGCCAGGCGGCGCGGCCGCAGGCGCCGCACGTCCTGCCGGTGGATGAGGGGGATTAGGGATTAGGGATTAGGGATTGGGGACCTGGGCGACGGAAGGGTCTGGTCGTGCTTCAGAGGAACGCATGATGCCCGGCACAAGCCCGGCTCTAATCCCTAATCCCTAATCCCAATCCCTGTCCTTGCCGCTTCAGCCCGCCCCGAACTCGAGGTCCTTGCGGGCCGAGATGATGGTGACGATGAAGCCGGCCAGCACATCGAGCATGACCATGGTCAGGATCAGGAAGAAGGTCGAGGTGGCGAAGCCGGGGAACAGCAGGAAGGCCACCAGGCAGAAGACGAACAGGATCATCGACAGGGCGTGGTTGACGATGGCCACCTTCTGGCTGGAGGTCGACTTGAGCAGTTCGAAGAACAGCAGGATCAGGCCCAGGAACAGGATCAGGTCGCCGGTGCCGACGTTCCAGCCGCTGCCGGAGACCATCGGGATCGAGAACAGCGGATCGCGCAGCGCCTGTTCCGCCGCGGCGACGCCGCCGCCGGTTCCCATCCAGCCCGACAGGACGACGATGGCGTAGAAGGCGACCGGAATGAACAGAAGCGGGATGGCGATCAGCATGGGTCTGGCTCCAATCTCGACGGCCGAGCTTGTTAACGATGAATAGCGCTGTTCGACACGCACCGCTACGGCCGCTCGCCTGCCGCGCGAACCGTCAGAGTTCCGCGATCGTCCCCGGCCGCCGCGAGCGCGACTTGAGCCACACCACTCCGAGCAGGTCCGACAGCGAGGCGACCAGGCGGCCCCAGTTGGTGTATTTCGAACGGCCGGTCTCGCGGTGGCGGTGATCGACGTCGAGATAGCGGTTCCGGTAGCCCTCGCGGATCATCAGCGCCGGCAGGTAGCGGTGGATGTGATCGAAGTAGGGCAGGCGCAGGAAGACCTCGCGGCGGAAGGCCTTGAGGCCGCAGCCGGTGTCGTCGGCGTCGTCCGAGAGCAGCTTCTTGCGGATGCGGTTGGCCCAGAGAGAGGCCTGGCGCTTGGCTGCGGAATCCTGGCGGCGGGCGCGGACGCCGCCGACCAGGGCCACCTCGGGCGGCGAGGCGGCCAGCAGGTCGACCAGCCGGGGCGCGTCGGCGGGCGGGTTCTGTCCGTCGCCGTCGAGGGTCACGACGATGGGACCCCGGGCGGCCAGCACGCCGGTGCGCACGGCCCGGCTCTGGCCCGCGTTCGAGCCGTGGCTGAGCACGCGCAGGGCCGGCAGCTCGGCCATCAGGGCGCGCAGCTCGGCGAGGGTGCCGTCCTTCGAGGCGTCGTCGACGAACAGCATCTCGTACGAGCGCCCGGCGAAGGCGGCGGCGATCTCGCGGGCCAGCGGGCCGGCGGCGCCTTCCTCGTCATGCACGGGAACGACGACGGAGATGTCGGGGGTCTGTTCGATCATGGGGGTTGTCTAGCGGAGTTCGGGCGGCAGCGGGAGGGACCCGCGCTCAAGCAGCGGCCCGCCGCGCGGGTCGCGTTTGCCTGGACGATGACGCGGCGCGAAACGGCGTGTTAGGAAGATGAACATGATGCGCCCCGATCTCGACCGATTCATCGCCGGCTGGCGGGGCCCGCTGCTGGCGGCCCTGATCGCCCTGCTGGCCGGTCTGCCGGTGCTTGCGTTGCTGCCGCCGCTGGACCGCGACGAGAGCCGCTACGCCCAGGCCACGTCGCAGATGCTGGAGAGCGGCGACTATATCGACATCCGCTTCCAGGACGACCCGCGCTGGAAGAAGCCGGTCGGCATCTACTGGATGCAGGCCGTGGCGGTGGCGGCCACCTCAAGCGTCGAGAACCGGGACATCCAGCCCTACCGTCTGCCGTCTCTGCTCGGGGCCATGCTAGCCGCGGCGGCGGTGGCCTGGGCCGGGGCGGCGATGTTCGGCCAGAGGGCGGGCTTCCTGGCCGGGGCCATCATGGGGGCCAGCTTCCTGCTGTCGACCGAGGCGGGCATCGCCAAGACCGACGCCATGCTGTGCGCCTCGGTGACCATGGCCATGGCCGGGCTGGCGCGGATCTACCTGGCCACCCGGGCCGGCGAGAAGCCGCGAAGACCGCACAAGCTGCTGTTCTGGCTGGGGCTGGGCCTGTCGATCCTGATCAAGGGGCCGATCGGGCTGATCGTCGTCGTCCCCGCCATCCTGCTGCTGTCGCTGTGGGACCGGGACGTGAAGTGGCTGGCGCGGCTTGGCTGGGGCTGGGGCCTGCCGCTGATGGTCCTGATCGTCGGACCGTGGGCCATCGCCATCACCATCGCCACCGACGGCGGCTTCTGGCGCGAGGCGATCATGGGCGACCTGGCGCCCAAGCTGTCGGGCGGGCATGAGAGCCACGGCGCCCCGCCGGGGTATTTCCTGCTGCTCGCGCCGGTGCTGATGTTCCCGGCCGCCCTGCTGCTGCCCGCGGCGCTGTCGACCGGCTGGCGGAGGCGGGCGGAGCCGGCGGTGCGCTTTCTGGTCTGCTGGCTGGTCCCCGCCTGGCTGATCTTCGAGCTGACCCCGACCAAGCTGGCCCACTACACCCTGCCGACGTTCGGGGCGATCGCCCTGCTGGCGGCGGCGGCGCTGACCCGGCCGATCGGGCCCGTGTCGCGCTATTCGGGCGCGGCCCTGTCGTTGATCAGCGGACTGGCGATCGTGCTGATCACCGTCTTCGGCCTGACCGAGTTCGGGCGGTCGACGGCCCAGACCTGGGCGACCCTGACCATTGTGTTCGCGGCGCTGGCGGCGCTGATCGGGGCCTTCCTGCTGTTGCACCGCGCCGCGACGGCGGCGGTGCTGGTCTCCATCGCCCTGGGGCTGGTGGCCCACGCCGGGCTGGCCGGGACCATCCGCCAGCTGCGGCCGCTGGCTGTCGCGCCGCAGCTGCAGAAGGTGCTGATGCGGGCCGACCTGCATCCGCGCCAGGGCCGGCCGGGGCCGGTGGCCATCACCGGCTTCCACGAGCCCAGCTTCGTCTTCCTGACCGGCCGCGCGACCGAGCTGACCGATGCGGCGGGCGCGGCCAGGGCGCTGGCCGAGGGCCGGCCGGTGATCGTCGAGGCCCGCGACGCGGACGCCTTCCGCGCCGCCTCGGCCCGGCTGGGCGTGACCGGGCGGGCGGTGGGCGTGGTCAACGGCCACAACTATTCGCGCGGCGACGACGTCAGCCTGACCGTCTACGCCCCGGCGGGAAGCGGGACCGCACCGTGAGCCGGCCGATCACCATCGTCGAGGTCGGTCCGCGCGACGGGCTGCAGAACGAGAAGGCGGTGCTCGAGCCCGCCGTCCGCGCCGAACTGGTGCGGCGGCTCGAGGCGGCGGGGGCGCGGCGCATCGAGGCGGTCAGTTTCGTGCATCCGAAATACGTGCCGCAGATGGCCGGGGCCGAAGAGGTCATGGCCGCCCTGCCGCACGAGGTGGGGCGCAGCCGCATCGGCCTGGTGCTGAACGGCAAGGGCTACGACCGGGCGCTGGGCACCAGCGTCGACGAGGTCAATGTGGCCATGTCGGCGACCGACGGCTTCGGGCTGAAGAACCAGGGCATGGGCGTCGACCAGCAGGTCTCGATGCTGTCGGACATCATGGCGGGCCGGGCCAATGCGGCGGGCGCGCCGGGGGCGGCGCCGTCGCTGTCGGCCACCCTGTCCTGCGTCTGGGGCTGCCCGTTCGACGGCGAGGTTTCGGTGGGGCAGGTCGAGGACCTGGTCGGGCGGATCGGCGCGCTCGGCGTGGCCGAGATCGCCCTGGCCGACACCATCGGCGTCGCCGATCCGTGGGCGGTGACGCGGAAGGTCGAGGCGGCGCGCAGGGCGGCGCCCGACGCGGTGCTGCGGCTGCATTTTCACGACACGCGCAACACCGGACTGGCCAACGCCTACGCGGGGGTCGAGGCGGGGATCGACGTGCTGGACGCCTCGGTCGGCGGCATCGGCGGCTGTCCGTTCGCGCCGGGGGCCACCGGCAACATCGCCACCGAGGACCTGGTCTACATGCTGGAGCGGGCGGGGTTCGAGACCGGATACGACCTCGACGCCCTGATCGGCGCGGCGCGCTGGATCGGCGAGAAGATCGGCCGCCCGACGCCCAGCGCGCTGAGCCGGGCCGGAGGATGGCCGAAGGGGTAGGCGGTTTCCTCCCCGCCTTGCGGGAGGACAGGGGAGCGCGCCGGTCACCCGGAGCGGACGCTCTCCAGCAGCAAGCTCGCCGCCACCCTCGCCCCGTCCGCGCGAATCGTCCCGGCGACGGCGGCCGCCCGGGCGCGAACCTCGGGCTCGAGGGCCGTCCCCAGCACCGCCGACAGGGACTCCACCGTCGCAGTCGGACCATCGTGGGCGGCGCCGACGCCCAGGGCGGCGACCCGTCCGGCCCAGTACGGCTGGTCCGCGATCTGGGGGACCACCACCTGGGGCGCGCCGGCCCGGGCGGCCGTGGTCGTGGTTCCCGCGCCGCCGTGATGCACGACGGCGGCGACGCGGCTGAACAGCGTCTGCTGGTTGACGTCGCCGACGGCGAAACAGTCATCCCGGTCGTCGATCAGGGCCAGGTCGGCCCAGCCGTGGGCGAGGATCACGCGGCGGCCCTGTGCACGCGCCGCCCCGATGGCGGTCCGGGCGGCGTCCTGGAAGGCGTGCAGGGGCATGCTGCCGAAGCCCACATAGACCGGGGGCGGGCCGGCGTTCAGGAAGGTTTCCAGCCCCGTCGGCAGGGGGCGGTCGTCGGGCAGGATCCATGCGCCCGTCTGCACCACCTCGCGCAGGTCCGTCGGCTCCCACGGACTCAGCATCGGGTCCGAGGCCAGCCACGGGCGGTCGGTGAAGACGTGGTCGCGGACGTTGTCGACCGGCGGCAGGCCGAGCGAGGCGCGCAGGCCGGCGTAGGCCCCGCCGAACAGCGCGTTCATCGACTGGATGTCGCGCGCCCACAGCACCCGGTTGTCGGTCTCCCCCGGCGGATGGGGATGGGCCGGATAGGCGAAGGGCCGCTGGTGTTCCGACGGCACGAACAGCGGGCAGTAGGCCGTGTAGATGTAGGGGAGGCCCCGGATTTCGGCGACGCAGCGGGCGGCGGCCGTGGACGGGAACAGGCCGGTCGTCAGCACCACGTCGCAGCCCTCGGCCGCCGTGGAGATGGCCTCGAACTGGGCGGCCATCACGATCGCCGCGCGTTCCGGCAGGCTCATGGGCGGACGGTTGGCCATGGCGTCGGCCGCCCACTGGCGCACCGGGGTGAAGGCCGGGGCCAGCGGCACGCCGGCGCGGGTCAGCAGGGCCGCGAACTCCGGGTCCGGCGGGGCGCACACGACCGCCTCCGCGCCGAGAGCTTGCAAAGCCGCCCCGAGGGCCGCCATCGGCTCGACGTCTCCACGCGATCCAAAGGTCGACAACAGCACGCGCATGGAACCCTCCCGTCCGGTTTCGAGGGTTCGACACACTGCGCATAAATCGCGGCGCGGCAATTCTTGAACGAAACTGTTTCGTGCCCACCTTCCAACTACCCCGGGAACGACAGACCGGCGGGCGCCGCCCGTCGCCGCTCTCCCCGCCGGTTTCAGCAAAAGCTCAGGACTCGCTCATGCCGCTCACCCGCCGCGCGGGTCAGTGTGGCCGCCATCATCGATGGAGGTGCGGCGATGGCGAGCACTGCGGCCTGGGCGGCCTGCGCCCCGATCATCGGCCGGCGCAGGGACGAGCTGGCGCTGAGCCGGGACCAGTTGGTGCGCGAGCCGCTGGGCGGCCGGACCTGGCGCGGCGCCCTGACCAATCATGGCGACGGCCTGTGCGCGGCGGTGGCGATCGAGATCCGCTTCCTCGACCGCAACGGCCGGGCGATGGGCGGATTCAGCGGCCGCATCGAGCGGCTGGCGCCGGGCGGCGGGCTGGAGCTGCAGTCGCGCCTGCCGGCCGGGGCGACGGGGCTGCAGATCCAGTCGCTGCGCTGGACGACCGGGGGTGACCGGATCGAGCGCGGGCCCTATGCGCCGTGGCGGCCGGGGGACTCCGGGTGAGGGACGCGGCGGGGCGCTTTTCAGCGCGGGCTCACAATTCGCTCATGCCTTGCCGGGCCGGCTGTGGCGCAATCCGGACGTCGATGACGACGGGAGAGACGAAATGACTGTGACGAACGAAGCGCTGCGCGACGCGCGGCTGACCCGCTGGCTGCGGGCGGTGGTCTGGGGCGGGGCGGCGGTCGCCTGGCTCGTGCCGCTGGCGGCCCGGCTGTTTGCGGGCCTGCCGTGGACGCCGTTCGACTTCATCGTCTGGGCCGTGATGCTGCTGGTCGCCGCCGGCTTGGCCGAGGCGGGGCTGAGGCTGTCCGGCCAGCTGGCCTACCGCGCCGGCATGATCGTGGCGGTGGGAACCAGCTTCCTGATCACCTGGTCGAACCTGGCCGTCGGCATCATCGGCAATGAGAACAATCCGCTGAACCAGATCTTCTTCGGCGTCATCGCCATCGCCCTCGTCGGGGCGTTCGTGGCGCGGTTCCGGCCGAAGGGGATGGCGGTCGCCATGCTGGTGACGGCCGTGGCCCAGTTCGCCACCGCCTTCCTCGCCCTGGCCTATGAGCACATCGTGTTCGGCATCGTCGGCGTGTTCGCGCTGGGCTGGCTGCTGGCGGCGTGGCTGTTCCGGGAGGCGGCGCGGGGGGAGCGGGGAGCGTCGGAATAGCGAAGCTCTTGTCATCCCGGCCGAAGCGAAGCGGAGAGCCGGGACGGGGTGCGCTCCCTGTTCCATCCTTCCGGACTGCCCGCAGGGCTGAGCCGGAAGACAGGTTGGGCGGACGGGATCCTGTGCGAGATCACCGGCCGGAGCGGCGGCCGGCTGGCTCCCGGATAACCGCTGCGCGGTTTCCGGGAGGGGCTGATGGGATGCCGGTCCCGTCCCGGATAAGCGCTGCGCGCTTTCCGGGATGACAAGGTATCGCTCCCCCTGAGATCGCTACAGGTTCAACAACGCCGGGTCGCCGCCCTGGGCGGCGATGTTGTTGCTGATGGCCTTTTCGGAGGCGTAGCGGATCAGGCTGTTGGGGCCGCCGGCCTTGGGACCGGTGCCGCTGAGGCCCTCGCCGCCGAAGGGCTGGACGCCGACCACGGCGCCGGTGATCGAGCGGTTGATGTAGACGTTGCCGGCCGGGACGAGGCGGATGACCTTGGCGGCGAAGGCCTCGATGCGGCTGTGCACGCCCAGGGTCAGGCCGTAGCCGCGGGCGGCCAGCTTCTCGGCCACTTGACGCAGATCGGCGGGGTCGTAGCGGTAGATGTGCAGGATCGGGCCGAAGACCTCGCGCTCGAGGAAGTCCGGGGTCGGGATCTCGGCGATGGTCGGGGCGAAATAGTCGCCCGAGCCGGCCCCGGCGTTGGCGCTTTCGGCCAGTTCGGCGCGGGCGATGATCTTCGCCTCCTTCTCAAGCCGGGCCAGATGGGCCTCCAGCGCCTGACGCGACTCGGTGTCGATGACGGGGCCGATGTCGGTGGACGGATCGGCGGGGTCGCCGACCCTCTGGGCGGCGAGGGCGCCCTTGAGGCCTTCGATCAGCACCTCGGCCGAGTCCTTCGGCACATAGAGGACGCGCAGGGCCGAGCAGCGTTGGCCGGCGCTGCCGAAGGCGGAGAGCACCACGTCGTCCAGCACCTGCTCGCGCAGGGCGGTGGTGTCGACGAACATGGCGTTGAGGCCGCCGGTCTCGGCGATGAAGGGGATGATCGCGCCTTCCCGCCTGGCGATGGCGGCGTTGATGGCGCGCGCGGTGTCGGTGCCGCCGGTGAAGGCGACGCCGTCGATGCCCGGGTGCGAGACCAGGGCCGCGCCGACGGTCTCGCCCCGGCCCGGGACGAGGGCCAGCAGGTCGGGCTTGAGGCCGGCCTTGTGGAACAGGCGCACCGCCTCGGCGGCGACCAGCGGGGTCTGTTCGGCCGGCTTGGCCAGCACGGCGTTGCCGGCGGCGAGGGCGGCGGCGATCTGGCCGGTGAAGATGGCCAGCGGGAAATTCCACGGGCTGATGCAGGCGAAGACGCCGCGGCCGTGCAGGACCAGCTGGTTGGTCTCGCCGACCGGGCCGGTCAGGACCTCGGGGCCGCCGAATTGCTGCTCGGCGAGCAGGGCGTAGTAGCGGCAGAAATCGGCCGCCTCGCGCACCTCGGCCACGCCGTCGTTGAGGGTCTTGCCGGCCTCGCGGGCCAGCAGGGCGACGAAGCGGTCCATGTCCGCCTCGAGCGCGTCGGCCATGTTGCGCAGCACGATGGCGCGGGCGGCGCCGCCGGCCTCGTCCCAGACGAAGTGGGCCCGGGCGCCGATCTCGATGGCCTGGTGGATTTCCGACTCGGTGGCCTCGGAGACGTAGCCGAGCACGTCGTCGCGGTCCGACGGGCTGGTCACATCGGTCGGGTTCTGGCCGGCGCGCAGAATGCCGCTGACGATCGGGCCCGAGTTGAGCTTCTCGCGGTCGATCAGCTCCAGGGCGACGGCGTGGCGCTCGCGCTCTTCCTGCTGGGAATAGTCGCGGCCGAGGGAGTTGAGGCGATTTCCGTACATGTGCTGGGGGACCGGAATCTTGGGGTGGGGGCCGGGCTGGCTTTCGAGGACGGCGACGGGATCGAAGGCGACGGTCGAGGCGGGGACGCGCTCGTCGAGCAGGGCGTGGACGAAGGAGGAGTTGGCCCCGTTTTCGAGCAGGCGGCGGACGAGGTAGGGCAGCAGCTCCTCATGGCCGCCGACCGGGGCGTAGGCGCGGATGGTGAGCTGCTCGTCGGACCAGGCGGCCTCAGCGGCGTCGTAGAGCGGTTCGCCCATGCCGTGCAGGCGCTGGAACTCGATGGCGACGCCGGACTCCTTGGCCATCCGGTGCACGGCGGCGAGCGAGACGGCATTGTGGGTGGCGAACTGGCCGTACAGGTGCGGGGCCGCATCGATGATGG
Source organism: Brevundimonas sp. LjRoot202 (assembly GCF_964253355.1). Lineage (NCBI taxonomy): Bacteria > Pseudomonadati > Pseudomonadota > Alphaproteobacteria > Caulobacterales > Caulobacteraceae > Brevundimonas > Brevundimonas sp. LjRoot202. The sequence goes on from NZ_CAXUQW020000005.1 coordinate 76,961, forward strand.
CGCGGGCGCAGACCAGGTAGTTGACGTCGGTGGCGACCTTGGTGGTGAACACCGGATAGTCGGGCCGGCCCATGATCTGGGCGCGCTTGATCTCGGTGTCCCAATAGGCGCCCTTGACCAGACGCACCATGATGCGGCGGCCGGAGACGCGGGCCAGTTCGGCGATGCGGGCGACGACCTCGGGGGCGCGCTTCTGATAGGCCTGGACGGCGAGGCCGAGACCCTTCCATTCGCCGAAGTCGGCGTCGTGGGCGAGGGCGTCGAGCAGCTTCAGCGACAGGGCGAGGCGGTCGGCCTCCTCGGCGTCCATGCAGAAGTTGATGTCGTATTTGGCGGCGATCAGGGCCAGCCGCTTCACGCGCGGATAGAGCTCGGCCCAGACGCGCGGCTCATGGGTGGCCTCATAGCGCGGCGACAGGGCCGACAGCTTGACCGAGACGCCGTGGCCGGTCTGGGGACCGCGCATGCCGGGGTCGTCGCGGCGCACCTTGCCGACCGCCTCGATGGCGCGGGCGTAGACGACCTCGTAGCGTTCGGCGTCGGCGGTGGTGCGGGCGCCCTCGCCCAGCATGTCGAAGCTGCACAGCCAGCCCTCGCGGGCCGAGCGCTTGAGGGCGCCGTTGATGGTGCGGCCGACCACGAATTGCTCGCCCATCATGCGCACGGCGGCGGCCACGGCCTGGCGGATCACCGGCTCGCCGATGCGGCCGGCGACGCGGCGCACGAAGCCGGGCAGGTCGCGCTTGGCGTCCTCGTCGACGTCGACCAGCTTGCCGGTCAGCATCAGGCCCCAGGTCGAGGCGTTGACGAACAGGCTGTCGGATTGGCCGAGGTGTTTGGCCCAGTCGGCGGACTTGATCTTTTCGGCGATCAGCGCGTCGCGGGTGTCCTCGTCGGGGATGCGCAGCAGGGCCTCGGCCATGCACATCAGCGCCAGACCCTCGCGGGTGCCGAGGCTGAACTGCTGCAGGAAGCTCTCGACCACGCCCTGGCGCTCGTTGCTGCGGCGGGCCCGCTCGACCAGGTCGATGGCCTCGTCGACCACCGCCTGGCGGCCCTCGGGCGACAGCGGAATCTGCTCCAGCAGGGCGCGGACGGCCGCCGTCTCGTCGGCGAACTTGCCCCGGTCCAGCGTGTCCCAATCCTGAGAAAGCGCCACCGGCGCGGAAACATGTGCGGTCATGAGCGGCCTCTATCGCCTTTTTGAAGCGAGCGGGAGAGGCTGCGACGTCTCGCCAACCGGAACTTGAGGCGCTAGACCGTTCCCCCGATCAACGGCGGAGCCTCCCGGCCCACATGCGCATCGTTCTGGCCACCGACGCCTGGGAGCCCCAGGTCAACGGCGTCGTCCGCACCCTGACCCGGACCATCGCCGAATGCCGCGGCATGGGCCACGAGGTCGAGGTCATCGAGCCGAGCCAGTTCAAGACCATCCCGTGCCCGACCTATCCGGAGATCCGGCTGGCGCTGGGGGCCGAGGAGGAGATCCGCGAACGTCTGCGCGCCTTCGAGCCTGAGGCGGTGCACATCGCCACCGAGGGGCCGATCGGCATCGCCACCCGGCGCATCTGCGTCGAATGGAAGCTGCCCTTCACGACCAGCTACCACACCAAATTCCCCGAATATGTCTCGGCCCGGTTCCCGATCCCGGTGCAGGTCGGCTACGCCTACATGAAATGGTTCCACAAGCCGTCGGGGCGGCTGATGGTGGCCACGCCGACGCTGCGCGACGAACTGCTGGCGCATGGGTTCAGGAACGTCTCGCCGTGGTCGCGGGGCGTCGACACCGAACAGTTCAACCCCGACCTCGAGCGCATCTATGACGAGCTGGGGGGCAAGGACTGGCCGCGGCCGTTCTGGCTCAACGTCGGCCGGGTGGCGGTCGAGAAGAACATCGAGGCCTTCCTCAAGACCGACCTGCCGGGCACCAAGATCGTCGTCGGCGACGGCCCGGCGCGGGCCGAGCTGCAGGAGAAATATCCGGAGGCCAAATTCCTCGGAGCCCGGTTCGGCGAGGAGCTGGCGCGCTGTTTCCGCGACGCCGACGTGTTCGTCTTCCCGAGCTGGACCGACACCTTCGGCCTGGTGATCCTGGAGGCCATGGCCACGGGCACGCCGGTGGCGGCCTATCCGGCGCACGGGCCGATCGACATCATCCCGAATTCGAACGCGGGGGCCATCGACAAGGACCTGCGCGTCGCCTGCCTCGAAGCGCTGAAAAGCGACCGGGCGGCGGTGCGGGCCTATGCCGAAAAGTTCAGCTGGCGGGCCTCGGCGGAGCAGTTCGTCGAGAATCTGCAGCCGTATCCGGAGCCGGAACGCGGGCGCTTCTGGCGCCGGCTGCGCAGGATCGCGCGGCTGCGGAAGAAGGCGGCGGCGTAGAGGCCCTATCGGACAGCGAGAATATGACGTTTGTCATCCCGGACACCGCGAAGCGGTGAGCCGGGACGAGGTGCGCGTGAATCCCCTACTCCCGGAAATCGCGGCGCGATTATCCGGGGGACGGGTTGGTCCTGCGCTTGCCCTGACCTGTCTCCCGGATAGCTGCTGACGCAGCTTCCGGGAGGGGGAGGTCTGTGGCTGGGGCGTCCCGGCTCTTCGCTTCGCTTCGGCCGGGATGACAAGCGCCGTCGCCGTTGCCCCTAGAAGTCGAACTGCGCCCGGACCTGCAGGGTCTGGACGTCGACGTCCGAGGCGGCGACCTGGGCCTTGTTCTCGGCGTCGGTGTAGTTGGCCAGGAACCGCACATAGGGGAACGGGTACCAGGTGGCCCCCACGGTGACGGCCGAATATTCGCCGGCCGTGGCCACGCCGGCGAACTCGGTCAGGTCGGCGGCGTCGTAGCGGACCGCCAGCTCGACCGCGCCCATGCCGCCCTTGGTCACGGGCTCGCGGATGCTGACCCGGCCGAACTCGCCGGACCCGGCGTCGTATTTGCGCTGTTCGCCCGTCGGGAAGAAGGAGGCGAAGACGTAGTAGGCGTCGGCGCCGGCCTCGCCGCCGCCGGTCAGGTCGGCGTCGACGGTCGCCCATTCGCCCTGCACCGAGAAGGAGCGCCAGACCGCGGCGGCTTCCAGGCCGATGGCGGTGTCGCTCTCGCCCGCGCCCAAGGGCGAGGAGCCGGCGTCGGTGTAGCGGTCGCCGTAGTTGGTGTTGTTGCGCACCCGGTAGCGGAAGGCGGAGTCGTCGCCGCGATCGCGGTCGCGGGCCCAGGCGCCGATGTGCAGCTTCATGTCGTCGGTGACGATCGGGGCGAGGTGGGCGCGGACGAAGACGCCGCGCTGTTCGTCGCCGCCCGAGGACGAGTCATTGATCGAGTCGCCGTGCACGCCGCCCGCGATCGACCAGTTGTCGCCGCCGGTGCGCGCCGCCAGCGTCATCACCCGGCCGGCGTCGATCAGGTCGTTGAACGGGCCCCGCTCCATGAAGGTGGTGTAGCGCGACGAGGTCAGGTTCTCGAGCGACAGGCTCTTGAAGTTGCCGAGGGTGATGGCCGTGTTGTCGGTCGGCGAATACTCGAGCAGCAGGTCTTCCCAGTTGGCCTCGCCGTTGGCGATCGAGGCCTCGGCGACCCAGGACCACTGGTCGGCCCAGCTGCCCTGGAAGCCGAGGCGGGCGGTGCGGATGCGGCTTTCCGAGGCGCCGAAGTCGAGGCCCGTGGCGCGGTCGACGTCCTGGTCCACATAGTCGAAATAGACCCGGCCGCGCGGCTTGAAGGTGAACTCGCCCCACTTCAGCTCGGGCGCGCCCTTCCAGGTGATGGTGGTGGGTTCGGCCTCCTGGGCCTGGACGGCGCCGGCCGCCAGCATGGAAACGACGGCGAGCGCGGCGCCCGCCAGCAGGGATTGATGTCGCACGGATGTAGTCCTTCGGTTTGCCCCGCCCGACCGGATGTCGTCAGGTCAGGCCCCGAATTATCGCCATGCCGCGACGCTTTTGCTCCAGTCCGGCGACGGTCCAGTGAGGTTGCGGTGACGCTAATTCGACCGCCCGGACTCAGCCTGATGACGGTTCGCCGCCGGTTTTGTGACGACGCCTCCTGGAGCCCGACAGCGAAACGCCGCGGGCCTTGCGGACCCGCGGCGTTCTGCCTTCGACGGTGGGGCTCGCGTCTACTGCGGGCTGGCCATCGGGGTCATGGCCGTGACGATGGCCCGCTGGGCGGCCAGTTCGTCCGCCGGCAGCGGCACCAGGCCGCGGTCCTGCAGATAGCCGCCGCGGCCGGCCGAGGCGTCCGACATGAACTCCATCACGAACTCCTTCAGGCCCGGGGTGACGCCGACGTGCTGCTTCTTGACGTAGATGTAGAGGCTGCGGGCCAGCGGATAGGAGCCGTCGGCGATGGTGTCCGCCGAGGGGGCGATGCCGTCGATGGTCAGCGGCTTCACCGTGTCCATGTTCTGCTCGAGGAAGGAGAAGCCGAACACGCCCAGCGAACCCGGCGTGCGGGTCAGGGTCTGGACGATGGCGTTGTCGTTCTCGCCCGAGTCGATCCAGCCGTTGTCCTCGCGCAGGGTGTGGGCCAGCGTCTCGAAGCGGTCGCCATCGGCCTCGTCCACGGCCGCCAGGGCCGGGATCAGCTTGGCGCCGGGGGCCATGCCCAGTTCGAGGAAGGCGTCGCGGGTGCCCGAGGTCGGCGGCGGGCCGTAGACCTGGATGCGCTGGCCGGGCAGGCCCGGATTGACCTGGTTCCAGGTCGTGGCCGGGTTGGCGACGAATGCGCCGCCGGCGCCGGGCGTTTCCTTGGCGAGGCCGAGGTAGAGATCCTGCAGGCGGAAGTTCATGCTCTCGCCGGTTCGGGCCGTGGCGATGACGATGCCGTCGAAGCCGATCTTGATCTCGACGATGTCGGTGACGCCGTTCTTCTGGCACAGCTCGAACTCGGACTTCTTCATCGGCCGCGAGGCGTTGGCGATGTCCGGCGTACCCTGGCCGACGCCTTCGCAGAAGCGCTGGATGCCGCCGCCGGTGCCCAGCGACTCAACCCGGGGCGCGGCGCCGTCCGAGGTGCGGGAGAAATTCTCGGCCACGCGGCTGGCGAACGGGAAGACGGTCGACGAGCCGACCGCGAGGATGCCCGAGGTTCCGCCCGGCGCGCCCGCCTTCTGGTTCTCGCCGCAGGCGGTCAGCCCGACGAGGGCGATCGCCGAGACGGCGGCGAACAGGGTGCGGTTCATGGATTCAGCTCCGACAACGGTTGAGGTCGAGGGCGCTTGGACCACAGGTTTGTGACGGGAGCGCCGACGGTCCGATGACGGTTCGGCGACGGGGCGGAGGGATTAGGGAATGGGGAATGGGGATTAGGGATTAGGGATTAGGGATTAGAGCAAGGGGGGAGTCGTGCGCCGACGCGGTCTTCTTCCCTAATCCCCATTCCCCATTCCCTAATCCCTAGATGTGGATCGCGTGGCCGAGCGCGCGCAGGGACGCCTCGTGGAAGGCCTCGCCGAGGGTCGGGTGGACGTGGATGACGCCGGCGACGTCTTCCAGCACCGCGCCCATCTCGAGCATCTGGGCGAAGCTGTTGCTGAGTTCGGAGACATGCTGGCCGACGGCCTGAACGCCGAGCAGGCGGTGGTCGGTCTTCGAAGCCAGCACGCGGACGAAGCCGCCGTCCTCGCCGGCCTCGATGGCCAGGGCGCGGCCGATGGCGGCCAGCGGGAACACGGCCTGGATGACGTCGTCGCGACCTTCGACGTCCTGCGGACCGAGCCCGGCGGAGACGATCTCGGGCTCGGTGAAGCAGACGGCGGCGATGGTCACCGGGTCGAAGCGGCGGTCGTGGCCGGCGATGATCTCGGCGACGACCTCGCCCTGGGCCGAACCCTTGTGGGCCAGCATGGGTTCGCCGGTCAGGTCGCCGACGGCCCAGACGTTCGTCATGCTGGTCGCGCAGCGGGCGTCGATCTTGACGAACGGCCCGGCCATGGCCACGCCCATGTTCTCCAGCCCCCAGCCTTGGGTGCGGGGCTTGCGGCCGACGGTGACGAGGACCTTGTCGGCCTTGAGCTTGATGGCGGCGCCGTCCTTGGTCGTGACGCTGAGCTGGCCCTTTTCGAACGACCCGGCCCTGGCGCCGAGGTGCAGTTCGACGCCGTGCTTCTCCAGCCATTTGGCGACGGGATCGGTCAGGGCCTTGTCGTAGAGCGGCAGCAGGCGGTCGGCCATTTCGACGATGGCGACCTCGGCGCCCAGCTTGCGGAAGGCGATGCCGAGTTCGAGCCCGATGTAGCCGCCGCCAACGACGACCAGCTTGCCGGGCACCTTGTCCAGCGACAGGGCCTCGGTCGAGGAGATGACGTCGCCGCCGAACTTGAGGAAGGGCAGTTCGACCGGGTCCGAGCCGGTGGCCAGGATGACGTGTTCGGCGCTGATGGTGACGTCGCCGTCGGCGGTCTTCACCGTGCAGGTCTTGGCGTCGGTGAAGGTCGCCCAGCCCTTGATGACCTTGACCTTCGACTTCTTCAGCAGGGCCGCGACGCCGTTGTTGAGTTTTTTGACGATGCCGTCCTTCCACGCGACCGTCTGCGACAGGTCGATGGCGGGTTTGGCGGCGGTGATGCCGAGGGTGCCGCCGTCGGCGGCCTTGGACACCGTCTCGAATTTCGAGGCGGCGTGGATGATGGCCTTGGACGGAATGCAGCCGACGTTCAGGCAGGTGCCGCCGAGCCCGTCGGAGGCGTCGACGAGGATGGTGTCGAGGCCCAGCTGGCCGCAACGGATGCCGGCGACATAGCCGCCGGTGCCGGCGCCGATGATGAGGACTTTGGTTGTGAGGGTCTGGGTCATCAGCTTGCTGCTAGTCCTGATCGGAGAGGCGCATCTCAGCGGCCATTTCATCGGCGATCTGCTCGTCCATCGCGTCGGCGGCCGTCCACGCACCGCCCTGAGAAATGAGACTCAGAGCAATGCGATCCCCCACCGCAGGAGGGTCCCGGGGCTCGCACATGTCGCCCCCGGTAAACAGCGTGTAGGCAATGGTCTGGTCGTTGGCGGACGGCAGCCCGAAAATGACGCGATCCAAGGCGACGCTAATCGTCCATTGCCGACGGGCACCTTGTTCGGCACGCTCCTCGCCCGCTAATTCAACGGATGAAACGCGACCCGCGGCCCACGTCAAACTCGCTGGAGGCGGCCCGACAGGTCCGAGAGTAAGGACTACTTCGCAGGCGAGAACGGGCGTGGCCATGGCCAGCAGCCCGATCGTCGCGGCGAGAAAGATCGCTCTCACCGCCCTCACCCCATCCACAGCGTCGCCGGATGCTCCAGAAGCCCCTTGATCCGCTGCACGAAGACCGCCGCGTCATGCCCATCCACGATCCGGTGATCGAAGCTGGAGGACAGGTTCATCATCTTGCGCACGACCATCTGGCCGTCCTTCACCACGACCCGCTCCTGGATCTTGTTGGGGCCGACGATGGCGACCTCGGGGTGGTTGATGATCGGGGTGTGGACCACGCCGCCCAATGTGCCCAGCGAGGTGATGGTGATGGTCGAGCCCGACAGTTCCTCGCGGCTGGCCTTGCCGGACTTGGCGGCTGCGGAGACGCGGGCGATCTCGAGGGCGGTGTCGTAGGGGTCGCGCGCCTCGGCGTGGCGGACGACCGGGACCATCAGGCCGTTCGGCGTCTGGGCGGCGATGCCGAGGTGGACGGCGGCGTGGCTGGTCAGGACGCCGGCCTCGTCGTCGTAGTGCGAGTTGATGGTCGGCTGGTCGCGCAGGGCCACGACGATGGCGCGGGCGATGAAGGGCAGGACGTTGAGCTTCGGTTTGTCGCTGCCCTTGTTCGCCGCGTTGAGGTGGGCGCGCAGCTCCTCCAGCGCGGTGACGTCGATCTCCTCGACGTAGGTGATGTGGGGGATGCGGCGGACGCTCTCGGCCATCTTCTCCGCGATCTTGCGGCGCAGGCCGATGATGCGGGTCTCGGTGGTTCCCTCGGCCTGGGCGTAGGTCGAGGCGTTGGATGATCCGGAGGCGGACGATCCGCGGCCGCCAGAGGAAACGTATGCGTCGAGGTCGGCGTGCTCGATGCGGCCGGCGGGGCCGGAGCCGGGAACGAACTGGAGCTCGATCCCGAGGTCGCGGGCGCGGTTGCGGACCGCGGGCGAGGCCAGCGGGCGTTGGCCGGCGGCGCGAGTGGTGAAGGCTTCGGCGACAGCCCTGGCTGGAGCCTTGGCGGGCGACGCAGGGGCGGGGGCCTTCGTCACAGCAGCTGGAGCGGCCTCGGCCTTCGGCGGAGGCGCGGCGGCCGGAGCGGACGCAACCGCCTGATTGCCCCTCCCCTCGACATCGAACGACACCAGCGGTCCACCGACGGCGAGTTGCCGGCCCGGCTCGCCGTGCAGGGCGACGACGGTTCCGGCGACAGGGGAGGTCAGTTCGACGGTGGCCTTGTCGGTCATGACTTCGGCGAGGAGCTGGTCCTCGGTCACAGCGTCGCCAACCTTGACGTGCCAGCCGACCAGTTCGGCCTCGGCCGTGCCTTCGCCGACGTCGGGGAGTTTGAAGACGAAATTGCCGCCCGCGGAGGCCGGCGCGGCGGCGGGCGCAGCCTCAGTCCTGGGCGCTTCAACCTTCGGAGCGGGCGCCGGTTCAGCCTTGGCCGGCGCCGGAGCGGCTTCAGCCGACGCGTTTCCCGCGCCCTCGACCTCGAACTCGATCAGCGGCGAACCCACGGCCAGCTGCTGGCCCGGTTCCCCATGGGCGGCCAGCACCTTGCCGGCGACCGGGCTGGTCAGCTCCACCGTCGCCTTGTCGGTCATGACGTCGGCGATGATCTGGTCTTCGGCGACCACGTCGCCGACCTTGACGTGCCAGCCGACCAGTTCGGCCTCGGCGGTGCCTTCGCCCACGTCGGGCAGTTTGAAGACGAAGCGACCCATCTCAGCGGCCTCCCGACATGACGGCTTTCAGGGCGTCCGCGACCCGCTCGGGGCCGGGGAAATACTCCCACTCGAAGGCGTGGGGATAGGGGGTGTCCCAGCCGGTCACCCGCCCGATCGGCGCCTCCAGATGATAGAAGCAGCGCTCCTGCACCAGCGCCGACAACTCGGCGCCGAACCCGGAGGTTTTCGGCGCCTCGTGGACGATGACGCAGCGGCCGGTCTTCTTCACGCTGGCCTCGATGGTCTCGATGTCTAGCGGCACGAGGGTGCGCAGGTCGATGACCTCGGCGTCGACGCCGGCGTGTTCGGCCCCGGCCAGCGAGACCCAGACCATGGTGCCGTAGCAGAGGATGGTGACGTCGGCGCCCTCGCGCATGACCCGGGCCTTGCCGATCGGCTCGACGTATTTGCCGGTCGGGACCTGGGCCAGGTCCTGCGCCTTCCACGGGCTAACAGGCTTCTGGTGCCAGCCGTCGAAGGGGCCGTTGTAGAGGCGCTTCGGCTCGAAGAAGATGACCGGGTCGTCGTCCTCGATCGCCGCCATGAGCAGGCCCTTGGCGTCATAGGGGTTGGACGGGATGACGACCTTGAGGCCGGCGATGTGGGTGAACAGGCTTTCCGGCGACTGGCTGTGGGTCTGGCCGCCGAAGATGCCGCCGCCGTAGGGCGAACGCACCACGATGGGCGAGGTGAACTGGCCGGCCGAGCGGTAGCGCAGCTTGGCCGCCTCGGAGACGATCTGGTCGTAGGCCGGATAGATGTAGTCGGCGAACTGGATCTCGACGACCGGGCGCAGGCCGTAGGCGCCCATGCCGATGGCGGCGGCGACGATGCCGCATTCGCTGATCGGGGCGTCGAAGCTGCGGGTCAGGCCGTGCTTCTGCTGCAGCTGGTCGGTGACGCGGAAGACGCCCCCGAAATAGCCGGCGTCCTCGCCGAAGCTGAGCACGTTGGGGTCCTCGGCCATCTTGACGTGCAGGGCCGAGTTCAGCGCCTGGATCATGTTCATCGGCTGGACGCCGTTGGCGGGCGCCTCCGACTTCGGGGCGTGGTTCTGGTCGACCATGTCGGGCTCGACGCCGTCGGTGCGGTCGGCTTCGGTGAAGGTGGTTTGCTGGCTCATGGTCAGACTCCCACCTCGCGGCGCTGTTCGGTGATGCGCCAGTCGTCCGTGGCGTAGACCTCCTCGAACATGGTCTTCACCGAGGGGCGCGACTGGCCGAGGGTGCCGATAGCTTCGGATTCCTTGCCGGCGGCGCGGACCTGTTCGACGGCGTCGGCCTCGGCGGCCGTCTGCTGCTCGTCAGACCATTCGCCCAGCGCGATCAGGTGCTGCTTCAGGCGGGCGATCGGGTCGCCCAGCGGCCATTTCTCGTGTTCATCGCCCGGCCGGTAGCGGCTGGGATCGTCCGAGGTCGAGTGCGGGGCGCCGCGGTAGGTGAACAGTTCGATCACCGTCGCGCCCTGATTGGTGCGGGCGCGCTCTTCGGCCCACTGGGTCGCGGCCCAGACGGCGAGGAAGTCGTTGCCGTCGACCCGCAGGGCCGGCAGGCCGTAGCCGATGGCCTTGGAGGCGAAGGTGGTCTCAAGCCCGCCGGCGATGCCCTGGAAGGAGCTGATGGCCCACTGGTTGTTGACGATGTTGAGGATCACCGGCGCGCGGTAGACGCTGGCGAAGGTCAGGGCGTTGTGGAAGTCGCCCTCGGCGGTGGCGCCGTCGCCGATCCAGGTGATGGCGATCTTGTCGTCGCCCTTGTAGGCGCTGGCCATGGCCCAGCCGACGGCCTGCGGCACCTGGGTGCCGAGGTTGCCCGAGATGGTGAAGAAGCCGAAGTCCTTCGCCGAATACATGATCGGCAGCTGGCGGCCTTTGATCGGGTCGGAGGCGTTGGAATAGATCTGGTTCATCATCGTCGCGAGCGGATAGCCGCGCGCGATCAACAGGCCCTGCTGGCGATAGGTCGGGAAGCCCATGTCCTCGCGGGACAGGATCATGCCCTGCGCCACCGCGATGGCCTCTTCCCCCGTGCACTTCATGTAGAAGCTGGTCTTGCCCTGGCGGTGGGCGCGATGCATCCGGTCGTCGAAGGCGCGGGTCAGGATCATGGCCTTGAGGCCGCGCCGCAGGGTCTCGGCGTCCAGCTTCGGATTCCACGGACCGACCGCCTGGCCGGCGTCGTCCAGCACGCGCACCAGCCGGAAGGCGTGGTCGCGCATGTCGAACGGAGCGGTCGAGACCGACGGCCGGTCGACCGCGCCGGGCGCGTCGAGCTTGAGATGGCTGAAGTCGGGCGTGTCGCCGGGGCGGCCCGAAGGTTCGGGCACGCGCAGCGACAGGGGCTGGGTGTTTGGCTTTTTCATTCCGTCCTGCTGTCCGGTTGATCCGACCGCGTTTCCTCCGGCGCCCTGTAGCATGGTCCTTCAGTCAAGGCTCGCTCGATTTTGACCTTGCATATGCCGGTTCACGGGTATTTTATTGCGCCATAACAAGAACCGGAGAAACGCCTTGGCCGACGATCTGGATCCCGTGGACGCCCGAATTCTGGACATCCTGCAACAGGACGCCGGACTGTCCGTGGCCGAGGTGGCCGAGCGGGTCGGTCTGTCGGCCTCGCCGTGCTGGCGCCGGATCAAGAGACTGGAGGATACGGGCTTCATCCGCAAGCGGGTGACCCTGCTCGACGCCACCAAGCTGGGGCTCGACTTCGAGGTCTACGCCATCGTCAAGCTGAGCCTGCCGTCGACCGAGAATCTCGACGTGTTCGAGGCCGCCGTGGCCCGGTGGCCGGAAGTGGTGCAGTGCGCCACCATTACCGGGCGCGAGGACTATGTGCTGCGGATCATCACCTCCGACATGCACGCCTTCGACCAGTTCCTGCGCGAGAAGCTGCTCAGCCTCGGCATCGTCTCCGACTGCGAGAGCCATATCGTCACCCGCGGCGTGAAGAATGTGACGGCCCTGCCTCTTGGCATAGTCACCCCGCACGTCGGATAGTCCGGTTCGGCGCACACGGCGCCGGAGAGACGCAGATGATCGAGATGGTGATCGACGCCCGCCGCAAGGACCTGGGCGGGTTCGAGGTCGGGCGGGTGCTGCCGTTCCACGCGCGGCGCATGGTCGGACCGTTCATCTTCCTGGACCAGATGGGGCCCGCCGAGTTCGCGCCCGGCGCGGAATCGATCAATGTGCGGCCGCACCCCCACATCGGCCTGTCGACCCTGACCTATCTGTTCGAGGGCGAGATCATGCACCGGGACAACACCGGGGCGGTGCAGGCCATCCGCCCGGGCGAGGTCAACTGGATGACCGCGGGCAAGGGCATCGTCCACTCCGAGCGCACCGATCCGCTGAAGAAGAGCCAGGGCGGGCCGATGCACGGCATGCAGGCATGGATCGCCCTGCCGGACGAGGCCGAGGACATCGACCCGTCGTTCCATCATCACGGCGAGGCCGATCAGCCGGCCTATGAGAACGGCGGCCTGTTCGCGCGGCTGGTCGCCGGCGAGGCCTATGGGGCCAAGGCGGCCGTGCCGACCTCGTCGCCGCTGTTCTACGTGCACTGGGAGCTGGCCGAGGGGGTGCGCACCACGCCGCCGCCGGGGCGCGGGGCGGGCGGCTACAGCGAACGGGCGCTGTATGTGGCCAAAGGCGAGATCGAGGTCGGCGACCGGTCCTTCCACGAGGGCCAGATGATCGTGCTGGAGCCGACCGCCGAGCCGACCGTGCGGGCGCTGAAGCCGTCCTCGGTCATGGTGCTGGGCGGCGAGCCGGTGGGGCCGCGGTTGATCTGGTGGAATTTCGTCTCGTCCTCACAGGACAAGATCGACGCGGCCAAGGCGGACTGGAAGGCCGGGCGCATGGCCCTGCCGGCGGAGGACGACGTCGAGTTCATCCCGTTGCCGGACGTGCCTTCGACTCCCGAGCCGGCGCCGGCCGGGGTCAAGCCGGAACCGACGCACCCGGTCTAGGCGCTCAGCTGGTGGCGGCGCGATCGGCGCGGCAGAGCTGCCGGACCTTGATCGCCATCTGACGATCGCCCGCCTCGCGCGCCTCGTCGCGGGCCTCGGTGCAGCGGCCGAGCTCGATCAGGGCGCTGACCCGGTTGGCGAGATCGACGCGTTGGAGCGACTGGGCCGGCAGGGCGGCGGCCTCATGGCCTGCCCGCGTCCATGCGGACTGGGCCATGGAGGGCGCGCGGGTGGCCTGCATCGGCGACCGCGCGGTGGCCCCCGGCGATTGCTGGGCCGCGACCGGGCCGGCGGCGGCGAGAAGCGAGGCGGCGATCAGGCAGGACGACAGGCGTTTCATACGATCTCCTCCAATGCGAGAGACTAGGTCGGTGAGCGGTCCCTGGGGCAGAGTCGCCGCGCCCGCAGCGCCATCAGGCGGTCGCCGGCTTCGCGGGCTTCGTTGCGCGCGTCGGTGCAACGCCCGAGGTCGATGAGGGTGCTGACCCGATTGGCGAGGTCGATCCGCGCGAGGGGTTGCGGCCCGATATTGTTGCCGGAGGCGGAGTCGAGGAAGGTCTCGTAACTGGCCCGCATGGCCGGCATCATCCCCGTGTAGGACCGGTTCATTATCATTCTCGCCTGCCCCGACGGCGGCGGCCCGTTGTGGTTCGGCGGCGGCGGCTGCTGCGCGGCGGCGGGAAGGGCCGAGGCGGCGAGTACGACAGCGGCGATGCAGGATGAAAAGCGCACAGCGGTTCCTCCAAACGCGCCATCACTCTCCGCCAAAACCGCGCGGCATGCAACCGGAGGATTTGCGAGCCCGGGAGGACCACTCGCTTGAATTTGGCCGCGGCGCGCCGATCTAGGCGGCATGACCGCATTCTCCGTTCTCGACCTGTCGCCGATCCTGGAGGGTGGGGACGCCCGCCGCGCCCTGCTGGAGACCACCGAACTGGCCCGGGCCGCGGAGCGGTTGGGCTACACTCGCTTCTGGCTGGCCGAGCACCACAACATGCCGGGCATCGCCAGCGCCGCGACCGCCGTCGTGCTGGCCCATGTGGCGGCGGCGACGGAGACCATCCGGGTCGGATCGGGCGGGGTCATGCTGCCCAACCACGCGCCCCTGGTGGTGGCCGAGCAGTTCGGCACGCTGGAGGCGTTGCACCCGGGCCGCATCGATCTGGGCCTCGGCCGGGCGCCGGGGACTGACGGCGAGACCGCCCGGGCCCTGCGCCGCTATTTCGAGGCCGCCGACCAGTTCCCGCGCGATGTGATGGAACTGCAGGCCTTCCTCGCTCCGGCGGCCCCGGGCCAGCGGGTGGCGGCCTATCCCGGACAGGGCTCGAACGTGCCGATCTGGTTGCTCGGCTCCAGCCTGTTCAGCGCCGAACTGGCCGCCCATCTGGGCCTGCCCTACGCCTTCGCCAGCCATTTCGCGCCCGAGCTGCTGCTGCAGGCGCTGCAGACCTATCGCTCCGGCTTCCGGCCCTCGGCGGCGCTGGACCGGCCGTACGCCATGGCCGTGATCAACGTCTTCGCCGCCGAGACCGACACGGAGGCCCGCCGGCTGTCCACCTCGATGCAGCAGTCGTTCGCCGCCGTGGTCACCGGCAAGCCGGGCAAGCTGAAGCCGCCGGTGGATGACATCGACGCGGTGCTGGACGCGCGCCAGCAGGCGGCGGTGCAGGGCCGGCTCAAATACTCCGCCATCGGAGGCCGCGACACGGTGCGGGCCAGGCTGGCGGAGTTCATCGCCCTGACCGGCGTGGACGAGGTCATGGTCACCGGCATGATCCACGACCTCGAAGCGCGCCTTCACAGTCTGGAAATCACCGCCGACGCCGTGGCCGGACTGAGGGCCGAAGCGGCCTAGGCGCCCACGCCGGGCTGTCGCAGGAAGTCGAGCAGCAGCCGGTTCACCTCGTCCGGCCGCTCCTGCTGAATCCAGTGGCCCGCGCCGGGGACGACGACCTGCGTCCGCAGGTCGGGGGCCCAGTCCTTCAGGCCAGCCTCGTGGGCGCCGGCGTAGTGGCGGACCGGGTCGCGCTCGCCGACCACGAAAGCGGCGGGAACGCGGACGCGGGCGTCCTGCAGGAAGGCCGTGCCGGCCCAATTGCGGTCGAGATTGCGGTACCAGTCGACCGGTCCCTTGAAGCCGCCGGCGGAGAAGGCGGCGACGTACTCCCGGAAATGCGCCTCGCTCATCCACGGCGGCAGGGTGGCGTCGTTGGGGATCGTGGAGATGAAGGTCTCGCCCTCGGGAAAGAAGCCGGTCGACTGGCGGCCGTCCGGCGTCGCGCCGTCATAGGCGTAGAAGGCCTTGCGCAGGGCGGCGGCGGGATCGGCCTCGAAGGCTTCGTGCGCGTCGGCCGCCTGGAATTGGCTGATGTAGAGCTGGCCCAGCCCCGCGCGCTTCGACAGCGCGGCCATGGCGGCGGTGGGCGGGCCCGTTGGCCGGCGCGGCTGGAACGGCACGGACAGGGCGAAGACGGCGCGGAACAGGTCGGGCCGGGTCAGGGCGCAATGCCAGGCGACCGGCGCGCCCCAGTCGTGACCGACCGCCACGCAGGACGTCTCGCCCAACGCCCGGACCAGATCGACCATGTCGCCGACGAGGTCGAGGATGCCGTAGCCGGTGGTGTCGGCGGGCTTGTCGGTTCCGCCGTAGCCGCGCATGTCCGGGGCGACGGCGTGGTAGCCGGCCGCGGCGAGCGCCTCGACCTGGGCCCGCCAGCTGACGCCGAGTTCGGGGAAGCCGTGGATCAGCAGGACCAGCGGCCCCGAGCCGGCCTCGAGGACCTGCTGGTTGAGGCGATCGGTCTGGATGTGGCGGGTCTGCATGGCTCCACCCGATCACCGGGCGGGGGGCCGCGCAAGCGGATTAGAGCGTCACGCCCGTGGTGCGCATGATCTCGGCGCGCAGTTCCGGCAGGCCGTCGCCCTTCTCGGCCGAGGTGACGATCACCGCCGGATAGGCGGCGGGCCGTTTGGATATGGCCTTCAGGGTGGCGGCCTGGACCTTTTCGGCCTCGCCCTTCTTCAGCTTGTCGGCCTTGGTCAGGACGATCTGGTAGCTGACCGCGGCGAGATCGAGCGCGTCGAGGGCCTCGTCGTCGACCTTCTTGAGGCCGTGACGGGCGTCGATCAGCAGGTAGACCCGCTTCAGCGTGACCCGGCCGCGCAGGTAGTCCCGGCCCAGGTCCTGGAATTTCTTCACCGTCGCCTTCGACGCCTTGGCCCAGCCGTATCCGGGCAGGTCGACCAGCCGCATGCGGCCGTCGAGGTCGAAGAAATTGACCTCGCGCGTCCGCCCCGGCTCGTTCGACGCCCGGGCCAGCTTGTGCATCCCCACCAGGCCGTTGATCAGGCTGGACTTGCCGACGTTGGAGCGGCCGGCGAAGGCGATCTCGGGCAGGTCCGGCTCGGGCAGTTGCTCGATCTTCGCCGCCCCCATGACGAAGGTGGCCGGGCGCGCGAACAGGATGCGCGCCTGCTCCAGTTCCTCGGGGGTGAAATCGTCCAACTCAGGCTTTCTTGAAGCGGGCGAGGAAGGTGTCGATCGGGTTCTCGGCCTTCAGGCGGTGCATGATGACGTACTGCTGGAAGATGGTCAGGATGTTCGACCACGCCCAGTAGATCAGCAGGCCGGCCGGGAAGGTGGCCATGATGAAGGTGAACACGATCGGCATGAACTGGAAGATGCGGCGCTGCATCGGATCGGGCGCTTGCGGGCTCATCGACATCTGCAGCCACATCGTCAGGCCGTAGAAGATGGCCAGGATGCTGAGCGCGAAGGTGCCGCCCAGCAGCGTGCCGACCAGCGGCGCCGAGGTGGGGTCCCAGGGAATCAGGCCGAACAGGTTCCAGATGGTGGTGGGGTCCGGCGCCGAGAGGTCGCGGATCCAGCCGAAGAAGGGCTGGTGACGCATCTCGATGGTCACGAACAGCATCTTGTAGACGGCGTAGAAGACCGGGATCTGGAGCAGCAGCGGCAGGCAGCCGGCCAGGGGATTGATCTTCTCCTTCTGGTACAGGGCCATCAGCTCCTGCTGCTGCTTCTGCGGCTCGTCAGGGTGCTTCTTCTTGATCTCCTCCATCCTGGGCTGGAGGTTCCGCATCTTCGACATGCTCTCGTAGCTCTTGTTGGCGAGCGGGAACATGAGCAGGCGGACAAACAGGGTCAGGGCCAGGATGGCGAGGCCGAAGTTGCCCAGGAAGCTGTAGAAGAATTCGATCAGCCAGAAGATCGGGCGGGTCAGGAAGAACAGGAACCCCCAATCGATGGCGTAGACGAAGCGCGGCAGGTCCTGCGACTTCTCGTAGCCGGCGAGGATTTCGTTGCGCTTGGCGCCGGCGAACAGGCGCTGGGTCTCGTTGATCTGGGTGTTGGGCTGGATGGTGACCGGCTCGCCCAGCATTCCGGCGGCGTGGATGTCCAGGCCTCCGGCGTCGGTGACGCGGAACTCGGCGTCGATCTTCTCGTCCTGCGTGGGGACAAGGGCGGCGAGCCAGTATTTGTCGGTGATGCCCAGCCAGCCGCCGGTCGACTCGTGCTTGACGGAGGGCTTCTTGGCCCAGCCTTTGTACTTGAGCTGGGTGGTCGAATAGGCCTCGCCGTCGCCGAAGGTGCCGATGGCGCCTTCGTGCAACACCTGGTTCCGGCCGAGGGTGTCGGGCACGCCCTGGCGCTGGATGCTGCTCGCCGGCGTGATGGTCACCGCCTGGGCGCTGAAGTTGGCCACGGTGTCGGTGATCGTGAACATGTACAGATCATCGATGCTGATCCGGCGGGTGAAGCGCAGGCCGGCGCCGTTATCCCAGGTCAGCACGATCGGGGTCGTCGGCGTCAGGGTCGATCCCTGGGTCAGTCGCCACGGCGTCGCCGGTCCGGGAACCCCGCCGGGAACATTGGGTCCGACCCAGCCGAACTGGGCGAAGAAGGCGTGCTTCATGCCCTCGGGCCGGAACAGTTCGACGGCCGGCGAGTCCTTGTCGATGGTCTCGCGGTAGCGGGTCAGGAACAGGTCGTCGATGCGGCCGCCAGTCAACGACAGCGAGCCGGTCAGGTTGCCGGTCTGGATCGGCACCCGCACGGCGCCGTTGCGGCCCAGGGCGACGGTGCGGTCCTCGGTGAAGACGGCGGCGCTGGTCGCCGGAGCGGTGACCGGGCCGGCCGTGGATTCAGCCGCCGCCTGCTGCGCCGCGCGACGCTGCTGCGTCTGCGGCTCCATGACGAAGAAGTTGTAGGCCAGCAGCATGAGGCCCGCGATCACGATGAAGACGATCGTGTTGCGGCTGTTATTCTGGGGGGGCATGGAGATCAGCGGTCCTGGCCGGCGGGCGAAGAGGGGGCTTGGGGCGCGACATGGGGCGCCGGCCGCGGGGTCGCGAGCCTTGTAAGCACCGATTTCACATCGTCAAGCAAACGGTCCCAAGGACGGTTCGCCGTGCCCATGCGGGCGATGAAGACATAGTCGCTGCCGGGGACCGCCAGCTGCGGCGCCAGCGCCCGCGCGGCCTCCCGGAGGCGGCGCTTGGCGCGGTTGCGGATGACGGCGTTGCCGACCTTGCGCGTGGCGGTGAAGCCCAGCCGCACCACCGGATCGCCGTCGCCCCGGTCCAGCCGCTGTACGACCACGGCGCCGCGGGCCTCTGAAACGCCTTTCGCGGCCGCCAGGAACTGGGGCCGCGATTTCAGGCGTTCGATTTTGAAAGACTGATCCATCAACCGCTCAGGCCATGAGCGGAACGCGATCAGGCCGTCAGGCGCTTGCGGCCCTTGGCGCGGCGGCGCTGAACGATCTTCTGTCCGTTCTTGGTGGCCATCCGCGAACGGAAGCCGTGACGGCGCTTGCGCACGAGTCGCGACGGCTGATAGGTCCGCTTCACGGTCGGCTCCTGGGACTGAAAACAAGGTGGGCGGCGGAAAGAGGTCCGTCGCGGGAAGGGCGGGCGTATAAGCGGGGAAGCCCGTGGTGTCAACGCCGCGAGCGGTCAGCGGAGAGACGATGCATCGGGTCAAACGCTTCCTGCCCCTGATCGCGCTGGGATGCGTGATCGTCCTTATCTTCGCCATGGGCTGGAACCGCTACCTGTCGCTGGACACCCTGCGCGACCACGGCCAGACGTTTCGCGCCTTCACCGCCGAGAACTATCTGTTCAGCCTGCTGATCCTGATGGTCCTGTTCGCGGTCCTGACCGCCAGCGTGGTGCCGGGCGTCTTCTTCGTCACCATCACCGCCGGTTATCTGTTCGGGCCGTGGGTCGGGGGCGTCGCGACCTCGATCGCCGCCACGGCCGGGGCCCTGGTGGTCTATGCGGTCACCCGATCGGCCCTGGGCGAGGCGTTGCGGCGCAAGGCCGAGCGCGACAAGGGTCTGATGCAGAAGGTCTGCGGCGCCATAGACAAGGACACGTTCTGGTACGTGCTGGCCTCGCGGCTGGCGGTGGTGGTGCCGTTCCACATGATCAATATCGCGGCCGGCATGATGGCCGTACGGCTCCTTCCCTATACGGTGGCCACGGTCATCGGCCTGTTGCCGGCGCACATCATCTACTGCTGGATCGGGGCGCGGCTGAACACCCTGCTGGTCGCCGATCCCGATCCGGACGTCCAGGCCCTGTTCAACCAGTTCTGGGCCCCGATGGCGGGTGTCTTCGTGCTGGCGGTGGTGCTGCCGTTCGCGATGAAGGCCGTGCAGGCGGCGCTGCGGCGACGGGGCCCGGCGTGAACGACGCAGCCATTGGTCCAAGCTTTGCGTTAGGAACCGCATGAGCGCGGAGCGGCCCCTGCTGAGCGATGTCGGACGGCGCCTGCGCCTGCCGGCCGACTGGCGCGACCGGCTGGGCGTCCACCGGCCTGACGCGCTGGCGTGGCGGCTGCTGCTGCTGACCTTCATCTTCACCGTGGTGGTCGAGGTGCTGATCATCGCTCCGAGCGCCGCCAGCTTCCACGAGCGCTGGCTGCTGGATCGGCTGCAGTCGGCCGAACTGGCCTCGGTGGGGGTCGAGGCCCTGCCCTATTCCGCCGTCGAGGACGACGTCGCCGAACAACTGCTGGCCATCGGCGGCGTGCAGGCCGTGGTCGTCGGGGACCAGGGCGTGCGCCGTCTGCTGCTGCAGGCCCCGAACCTGCCGCGCACGCCGGACCTGATCGACCTGCGCGAGGACCGGCCGGCGGCCCGCATCTTCGACCCTTGGCGGACCCTGTTCGGCCACCCCGACCGGTCGGTCCGGGTGCAGGCGCGGCCCCGCTATCGCTCGGGCGACTTCATCGAGGTCCTCGCCCCCGCCCAGCCGCTGAAGCTCGAGCTGCGGACCTTCCTGGTCAACAGCCTGCTGACGTCGCTGCTGATCTCCCTCGTCGCGGGCGGCCTGCTGTATGGCGGCCTGGCCTTCTTGGTGCTGCAGCCGTTGCGGCGGGTGACCCGCTCGATCGAGCGGTTCGCCCTCGACCCCGAGGCGGAAGGCGATCCGCCCAGCGACCGCCACGACGAGATCGGGCGGGTCGAGCGCGAGCTGGCGCGGATGCAGGACGAGGTCCGCCAGTCGTTGCGGTCCCGGGCCCGGCTGGTGGCGCTGGGCGAGGCGGTGGCCAAGATCAACCACGACCTGCGCAACATGCTGACCTCGGCCCAGATCGCCTCGGAGAGGCTGGCCGACTCACCCGATCCTCAGGTGGCCAAGGCGCTGCCCCGGCTGGAGCGGGCGCTCGGCCGGGCGGCGGCCCTGTCGCGCAACGTGCTGGAGTACGGCCGCAGCGAGGAGCCCGAGCCGCAGCGCAGTCGCTTCGCCCTGGGGCCCGCAGTGGCGGCGGCGGCCGAGGACGCCGGCCTGTCCGACGCGGGGGTGCGGCTGATGAAGGCGGTCCCGGCCCGGTTCACCGTCCATGCCGACCCGGACCAGCTGCACCGGATTCTCGTCAATCTGATGCGCAACGCCCGCCAGGCTATCGAGGGCGACGCCACCCGGGTCGGCCGCAAGGGCGTGATCAGGGTCAGCGCCGTCGACGAGAGCGGGACGGTGATCATCCGCGTCGCCGACAACGGGCCGGGCATTCCGCCGCGCCTGTCCGAGCGGTTGTTCGAACCGTTCGTCAGCGGCCGCGCTTCCGACGGCACCGGCCTCGGCCTGACCATCTCACGCGAATTGGCGGTCAGTCACGGCGGGGATCTCGCGCTGGTCGACACGGGCCCGGAGGGCACCACGTTCGAGCTCCGCCTGCCGGACTGGTGAAGGCGCGGCGCCAAATCGCCTGATCGGCGTTATCTGTCGCGATCGCCACAAGACGGCCGGACCGGCCGCCGCGCAGTTCCGAGGAGCCTCGTGATGATCCGTTTGACCCTGACCGCCGCCGCCGCCCTGGCGCTCGCCGCCCCCGCCATCGCCCAGCCTCCGCCGCCCCAGTCCGCCAGCCCCACACCCGGCTCGGAGGAATGGCTGCGCCTGCGCGGCGAGACGTACCACCGGGCGCCAGACTCGAAGCAGATTCCCGCCGAAGTCGCCGCGACCGCGCGGCTGAACGCCGAGGTCGCCGCCCGCAACGCCGCCGCCGCCGAGGCCGAGGCCGAGGCGGGGGCCGCCTTCGAGCAGCGGAACGCGAACTGGCGCGAAGAGACCGCCCGGCTTGAGGCCGAGCGATCCCAGTGGGAGGCCCGCAACTCGGCCGCCGCCGCCGCCCGCGCCCAGTGGGAACGCGACCACGCCGCCTGGGAGGCTGAAATGGCCGCCTGCAGGGCCGCCGGCCGGGTGTGTACGATCCCGGCGCCGCCACCGCCGCCGGACCTGCCGCCGCCGCCGGCGATGCCTGTCCCGCCCGTGGAGTGACGCCCGGGACCGACGGCGGCGTTGCGGTCGGCCGAGGCTCGTGACACCGTTGCGGCGACCTGGAAGGGAACGCCGCCGTGACCGAGGCCGTCGCCGATCCGCCCGCCGAGCCCGCCGAAGACCGGCGCGCGGACCGGCCGCGGTCCGGAGGCCGCGTCGACGTCTGGCGGCATCCGGCCGTCGTGCGGATCACCCACTGGCTCAACGTCGTCGCCGTGGTGGTCCTGCTGATGAGCGGGCTGAACATCCTGGCGGCGCATCCGCACCTCTACTGGGGCCTGCGCTCGACCTTCGCCGATCCATGGCTGAGCACGCCGACGGTTCCGGACTGGCTGCTGATCCCGCAGGGCCGCAATCTGGCGGAGGCGCGCAACTGGCATTTCCTGTTCGCCTGGATCTTCGTCATCAACGGCCTGGTCTATCTGGTCTGGTCGCTGGCCACCGGACGCTTCCGGCGGCGGCTTTGGCCGACGGGACGCGAAATCCGCGGATTCTGGCCGGCGGTGAAGGAGCACGCCCGGCTGCATTTCCCCGCGGACGACCATGTCCGCACCTACAACGTCATCCAGAAGCTGACCTATGTGGCCATGGTGCTGGTCATCCTGCCGATGATGCTGATCACCGGCCTGTCGATGTCGCCGGGCTTCAACGCCATCGGGACGGTGCTGCTGGAGATCATGGGCGGGCGGCAGTCGGCGCGGACGCTGCATTTCATCTCGGCGGGCCTGATCGTCGCCTTTATCGTCGTCCACGTCGGGCTGGTGATCTGGACCGGCTTCTTCAACAACATGCGGTCGATGATCACCGGCTGGTTCGTGATCGGGCCGCCGGGCTCGACGGCGGGGCCGAAGCTTCGGCGGCGACGTGACGAGGGAGAGGCGCCATGAACCGCCGCCGCTGGCTGACCGGCGCGCTGGCGGCCGCCGCCGCGGGCTTTGTCTCCGCCTGCGGCGAGGCGAGCTGGCGGCTGTCCGAGCAGGCGCGTCGCATGGGCGAGGGACTGACCCGCCGGGTGCAGCGCCTGATCATTCCCCGCGACGCCCTGGCCCCGACCTACAGCCGGGCCGAGATCTCGCCGGACTTCCGCCCCAACGGCTCGATCGACCCGGCGGCGGCGGACTATCAGGCGCTGAAGGCGGACGGCTTCGCCGGCTACCGGCTGGTCGTCGACGGCCTGGTGGAGCGGCCGTTGTCGCTCAGCCTCGCCGATCTGAGGTCGCGGCCGGCGCGGACCCAGATCACCAAGCACGACTGCGTCGAGGGCTGGACCTCGATCGGCGAATGGACCGGGGTGCGACTGGAGACCCTGCTGGACGAGGCGGGGATGAAGCCCGAGGCGCGCTATATCGTCTTCCACTGCTTCGACGCCCTCGACCAGCGCGAGGATGGCGAGCGCTATTACGAGAGCATCGACCTGATCGACGCCCGCCACCCCCAGACCATCCTGGCCTACGACATGAACGGCGAGGTCCTGCCGGTGCCGCACGGGGCGCCGCTGCGGCTCAGGGTCGAGCGGCAGCTGGGCTACAAGCACGCCAAATACATCCGCCGCATCGAGGCGGTGGAGAGCTTCGCCCACATCGGCGGCGGCAAGGGCGGCTACTGGGAGGACCGGGGCTACGAATGGTACGCGGGCATCTGAACCTCCGCCCGCCGCCGGTCGCTTTCGATCCCCGCCTCCAGCACCTCCATGACCGCCAGCGCCTGGTCCGGCGGGACCGGGTTTGGCGCGCCGTCTGACAGGGCCGCGGCGACCGCCTGGTAATAGGCGCGGTAGTCGCCGGGCGGGCCGGGGACGGTCTCCCGCGCGCCGGTGGCTCCATCGACCCGAACGGCGGGCGAGGGATCGGCGCCCCAGCCGGGGCCGCCGACGGACAGGCCCGCCTTGAGCTGTTCCTCCTGCGCGTCGAGTCCGGACTTGAGCCAGCTGGCGCGGGCCCCGTGGACGGCGAACCGGGGGCCGGGCGCGGGGCTGGTCATGTCGGCGTGCAGGATGATCCGCTTGTCGGCGTAGCGGAGGACGGCGTGGGCCCAGTCGGCGGCGCGGCCGCCCTCGCGCAGCACGGCGAGGTCGCAGGTCACGCCGAGGGGGCGGCCGAACAGGACGAGGGCCTGGTCGATCAGGTGGGGGCCGAGGTCATGCCAGATGCCGCCGCCCGGTTCGTCCCGTTCACGCCAGCGGTCCCGCACCAGCGGCCGGTAGCGGTCGAAATGGCTCTCGAAGGTATGGATCGGCCCTGGGCGGCCGCTGTCGAGCTCGGCCCTGAGGGCGAGGAAATCCGCGTCCCAGCGGCGATTGTGGAAGACCGACAGGAGGAGGCCGCGCGCTTCCGCCAGGTCGGCGACCTGCCGCGCTTCGGCGAGGTCGAGGGCGAAGGGCTTGTCGATGACCACCGCCTTGCCCGCCTCAAGCGCGGCCCGGGCCTGCGGGGCGTGCAGGGCGTTGGGCGTGGCGATGACCACCAGGCCGATGTCCGGGTCGGCGAGAGCTTCGTCGAGTGTGGCGACCGGCCGGGCCGAAGGCCCGGCGGCGGCGAGCGCCCCGGCCTGGCTTGTCACCACCGTATGCAGTTCAAGCCCGGCGCAGGCCGAGATCAGCGGCGCGTGGAAGGTGCGTCCGGCATAGCCGAAGCCGACGAGGGCGACGTTGACCCGGGCCCGGTTCAGGCGTCGACGCCCTCGATCCGGCGCTTCTGCATCATGGCGTCGAAACTGTCCCAGACGCCGGCGGCGCCGTGCCACGAGCCCTTGGTCGCGGCCTTGGAGTATTCGGTGGCGCGGGCCTCGAAGAAGTTGGCGTGCTCGACGCCCGACAGCATCGACTGCAGCCACGGCAGCGGGTTTTCCTTGACCCCGAACAGTTCGGGCAGGTGCAGCTGACGCAGGCGCCAGTCGGCGATGAAGCGAATATAGGCCTTGATGTCCGAGGGGGTCATGCCGTTGACCGGCCCCATCTCGAAGGCCAGGTCGATGAAGCGGTCCTCCATCTCGACCACGGTGCGGCAGCATTCGACGATGTCGTCGGCCACGGCCTTGGTGACCGCGCCGGTCTCCTTGTTGAAGGCGTGGTACAGCTTGATGATGCCCTCGCAGTGCAGGCTTTCGTCGCGCACCGACCACGAGACGATCTGGCCCATGCCCTTCATCTTGTTCTGGCGCGGGAAGTTCATCAGCATGGCGAACGACGCGAACAGCTGCAGGCCTTCGGAGAAGCCGCCGAACATGGCCAGGGTGCGGGCGATGTCGCCGTCGGTCTCGACCCCGAACTTGCCCATGAAGTCATGCTTGTCGCGCATGGCCTCGTATTCCATGAAGGCCCCGAACTCGCTCTCGGGCATGCCGATGGTCTCGAGCAGCAGGGCGTAGGCCGCGATGTGGATGGTCTCCATGTTGGCGAAGCTCGCCAGCATCATCTTGACCTCGGTCGGTTTGAACACCCGACCGTACCGCTCCATGTAGTTGTCCTGGACCTCGATGTCGGCCTGGGTGAAGAAGCGGAAGATCTGCGTCAGCAGGTTGCGCTCGCTGTCGGTCAGATTGGCTGCCCAGTCCTTGCAGTCCTCGCCCAGCGGCACCTCCTCGGGCATCCAGTGGACCTGCTGCTGCTTCTTCCACATGTCGAACGCCCACGGGTAGCGGAACGGCTTGTAGGCCGCCGAGGCGGTCAGGAGGCCGGGGGTGGAAGCGGTGATGGGGACGTGCGCGTTCATCGAAGCTACTCTGTCGGCGAATCCGGAAGGTGGATCGTAACCATGCGACTCCGGGGACCGTTCGCCAAGCCAAAATGCGGCTATATTGCGATCACTTTTTCCACGACCGCTAGATATGGTAGGGCGGCCCATTCTGTTGGGGATGAGCCTGGGGATGTAAGGTGGCCTTCGTGATGACCGCCGCTCCCATCGACCTGCTCCAGCCCGGCGCGGCCATTCCGCGGCATCGGCACGACACGCCCTACGCGGCCATAGTCCTGTCCGGCGGCTACGAGGAGGCGGGAGACGGCGGGCGCTATCGGGCGGGGCCTGGCGACGTGCTCATCCACGCGGCGTTCTCGGCGCATCTGGATCGGGCGCCCCTGCGGCGGACGACGGTGCTGAACCTGCCCCTGCCGACGCTGTGGGCCCGCACGTCGAGCCGGATGCGCATCGACGACGCGGACAGGTTGGCGCGGCTGGCGGAGCGGGATCTTCGCGATGGGCAGGCCTTGCTGCTGGAGGCGCTGACGCCCGGTCCGGGCGGACTCCAGGATGACGTCGATGTCCTCGCCAAAGCCCTGTCCGAGGCAACGGCGCCGGCCGCTTCGGCATGGTCCCGCCAATGGGACGTGGTCCGGCAGACCGCCTGGCGGAGATTCACCGCGGCCTATGGGGTAGGGCCGGCGCGCTATCGGGTCGAGGCGCGGACGCGCCGGGCGTGGAGCCGCCTGATCGTCGGCCGGGAAGAGCTGAGCGACATCGCCGCCGCGGAGGGCTTCGCCGACCAGGCCCATATGACCCGGGACGTGCGGGCGCTGACCGGCCGTACGCCCGGCCAGTGGCGCGCCCTGCACCATTCGTTCAAGACCGGAGCAGGCTGAGCCGCCACGCTCGTCGAATGAGCACCGTCCTCCCCTCCGCCCCGCGCCCGTTCTTCCAGATCACCGGCTTCACGGCGGGACCGGTCCGCACCGTCCTGTCGCTGCTGCTCGCGGCCGTGGTGATGCAGGTCTGTCTCGTGCCGGCGCGGGAGGCCGCCCGATGGATCTTCCGCAACGGCGGCGAGGGCTGGAGCGACCACGTCGGCCTGTTCGTCTTCGTCGCCATCATGCTGCAGGGCCTCGTCGGCCTCATCGGCATCGGCGTCATGAAAAAGGTCCTGCCGCAGGCGGACGGGCATGTCAGATGGCCGCCGGGGCGAAGCTACATCGGGCTGGCGGCGCTGATCGGCGTCGGCATGGGCCTGATCATGCTGGTCGCCGACTACTGGCCGCAGCTGCTCGGCGGCGTGGCGCCGGGGGACTATCCGACAGCCCCCGTGCCGGCGGCGGAATGGCTGCTGGCCATGGTCACCACCGGTCTCGGCGAGGAGACCATCTTCCGCGGCCTGCTGGTCGGCATGCTGGTGGTGCTGACGCCGGGCCGCGTCCGCCTCGGCCGGTTCGAGATCCCGGTGGCGGGGGTGCTGGTGGCCCTGCTGTTCGGCGTGGCCCACTACGACAGCTTCCTGCGTGGTCCGCTGAACATCGCCATCGCCCAGCAGATCTACGCCTTCGTATGGGGCCTGACATACGTCTGGCTTATGGAGCGGTCGAAGAGTCTCGTGGCCCCGATCGTCGCGCATGGCGTAGGGAATTTCGTCGAGGTCGCCACCGTCATGGGCCTGCTGATCGCCCTGGGCTGATCCGGGGGTCGACCTCCGAAGCAGGAGGACGCATGACCTACACAGTCTACGGCGCGGCCGGGTCCGGCTCGGTTCCGGTGGAGGCGGCGCTGACCCTGATCGGGGCGCCCTTCGAGGTCGTCGAGGCGGTGACCTGGGAGGGCGAGACCGAGCGCGACAAGGTGGCGCCGGTCAATCCCATGCGGCAGATACCGGCGCTGGTCACGCCGGACGGGGAGACGATCACCGAGAGCGCGGCGATCCTGATCTGGCTGACCGAGCAGCATCCGGAGGCGGCGCTGGGACCGGAGCCGTGCGACCCGCGCCGGGCCCAGTTCCTGCGCTGGATGACCTTCATCCCCGCCTCGATCTATTCGATGTACTGGGTCCGCGACGACCCGAGCCGACTGGCGGGCGAGGATGCGGCGGCGCAGGCGACGGTCAAGGCGCGGACGGCGGAACGGATCGCCGAGTGCTGGGGCCGGATGGAGAGCCAGATTACGCCCGACCGCTTCCTGCTGGGGCCGGAGTTGACCGTGCTGGATCTGTATGTGGCCACGGCCAGCCGCTGGACGCCGCACCGGGCCCGCTTCCATCAGGTGGCGCCGCGCATGGGCGAGGTCATGCGGCGGGTCGACGCCCTGCCCGAGCTGCGCGAGTTCTGGGCGCGGCGGTTTCCGTTCAAGGGGAATTATCAGGGGTAGGGGTCAGGGACGGGGTCCAGGGACCGCCCATCGACCCGTCATCCCTCATCCCCGGCTTAAGCCGCCTCGACCACGTTGGCGACGGGCAGGTCGCCGGACAGCGCGCGCGAGACGATGGCGAACAGGGCGGCCTGGCTGACCGGCTTGGCCAGATGGGCGTTCATGCCGGCGGCGAGGCAGCGGGTCACGTCCTCAGGCATGGCGTCGGCAGTCATGGCGACGATCGGGACGGCGCCCCGGGCGGCGTCCGGCAGGGCGCGGATGCGGCCGGTGGCCTCGAGCCCGTCCATGCGCGGCATGCGCACGTCCATCAGCACGAGGTCGAAGGCGTGGGCGGCGGCGGCCTGCACAGCCTCGTGGCCGTCGCAGGTCTCGATCACCTCGCAGCCGAAGGCCTGCAGCATGATGCGGGCGACTTCGCGATTGACCGGATGATCGTCGACGACCAGCACGCGCGGGGTGCTGGCGGCCGTCGACGCGCCGGCCGGGGCTCTGGCCTCGGGCCCGGCGGCGAGGGCGGGGGCCGGGAGGGGCGCGTCCCCGGCGGCGTCAGGAGCCCGGGTGAGGGGCAGATGCAGGGTGAAGGTCGAGCCTTCGCCGGGGCGGCTGTCGACCTCGACCCGACCCCCGAGCCGGCTCACGTGACGGGCCACCAGGGCGAGGCCGAGGCCCACGCCGTCGTGAAGCCGGGTGGTCGAGGCGTCGGCCTGGCAGAAGGCCTGGAACAGTTCGGTGTGGTGGTCGGGCGCGATGCCGCAGCCGGTGTCGGAGACGCGGATGGCGACGCCCTCGCCGGCCCGGTCGAGGCGGACGGAGACGCCCCCCTCGGTGGTGAACTTGACCGCGTTGGCGATCAGCGGATGCAGGGCCTGACGCAGGGCGCGGCGGTCGCAGAGGAAGCGGGCGCGGATCGGCAGGCGGTCGTCGACGCCCAGGCTGAGTCCCAGGGCGTCGGCGGCGGCGCGGCTGGGCGCCATGGCCTCGCGGGCGACGGCGGCCAGGTCCAGCGGTTCCAGCGAGACGGCGTCCTCGCCGCGGGCGAAGTCGAGGATGTCCTCGACCAGCATCAGCAAGCCGTCGCTGGACTCGCGGATTTGGCGCGCCTGGCGCACGGCCTCGGCGTCAAGGTCCGTACGCCCCGCGAGGAGATCGGCGAAGCCGGCCACGCCGTTCAGCGGCGTGCGCATCTCGTGGCTCATCATGGCCAGGAAGCGGGACCGGGCGGCGGCGGCGTCCTCGGCCACGCGGCGCGCCTCCTGGGCGGCGGCGGTGCGGGCCCGCAGCCGGGCCTCAAGCCGGCGCCGCTCGGTCATCACCGTCGAGATCGGCAGGACGGTGACCACCATGGCCAGCAGGAACAGGTTGTAGACGCCGAGGCTGCGAACCATCGGCGGCACGCCCTCGAGCCCGGGCAGGTCGGCCAGCCGGGTCAGGTGGACCGGTCCATGACCTATCAGGGTGGCCGCGCCGCTGATCGCGGCCAGGCCGATCAGGGCCCCGGCGGACCAGGCGGGGGACAGACGCAGGCCGATCAGCATCATCGGCAGGAAGACGAGGAACATCAGCGGCGCTTCGTCCTGCCAGAAGACGCCGACCGTCACCGCCAGCATCAGGGCGATCAGGCTCGCGGCCTCGGCGCGGGACGCGCGGGCGGCGCCGAGGAAGCGGTGGCGGCGGGCCAGCAGCAGCAGGATCGGGGTGACCAGGAGCAGGCCCAGCGCCTCGACGGCGATGTAGCTCTGCAACTTGAAGAGCCAGATCGCCCACGGTTTCGTGGTGATCAGCGCGAGCAGACCCATGCTGAACAGGCCGGCGACGACCGTGGCGGGCGCCACGGCCAACGCCGTGAACCGGGTCAACCGGCCCGGGCGGCGCAGATCGAGGGCCGCGCCGCACACCCGCCGCGCCAGCACGGCGGCGGCCACGGCCATGCCGAGGTTGAGCACGACATTGGCGCCCAGATACAGGGCGGAGGTTCCGCGCACGCCGTTGATCAGGATGTCGAGCGCCGCGCAGGACGCCAGCACCGCGAGGGCCGGGCGGCGGTGCAATTGCAGCAGGGCCGCGGTCACGACCCCGTTGGCGAGCCAGATCGTGGCCGTGCCGAACCGGGCCATGGTCCAGTAGCCCACCGCCAGGGCGGCGGCGTACATCACCACATAGGCCAGGGCGGGCGGACCGGCGACCCGACCCGCGTCGTGCCTGAACAGACGCCAACGACCTTTCAAGCGGACCCTCCCCGGCCACCATCTGAGTCCCACGTCTAGAGCCGACCCGTAAACAAATCAGATGCATGGCGAGCTATGGCCAAGGAACTCCGCGCCAACCGCGACCGTTTCCAAACCCTCGCCCCAGGGCCAGGACCATGTCAGACACCGTCACCGACCCGAGCTTCCATCCGCCGGAAGAGGCCGTGGCCTTCTACGAGGAGGCGCTCGGCCTGCTGAAGGAGAGCGGCATCCCCTTCCTGCTGTCGGGGACCTATGCGGTGACGGCCTATACCGGCATCCGGCGGCCGACCAAGGATCTGGACGTGTTCTGCAAGCCGGGCGACTACCCGCGCATCCTCGCCTTCTTCCAGGCCCGCGGCTACCGCACCGATGTCGAGGACGAGCGTTGGATCGCCAAGGTGTGGAAGGACGAGCGGTTCTTCTTCGACGTCATCTTCGCCATGTCCAACGGCACGATCGCGGTCAACGACAGCTGGTTCGGCGACGACGCGATCGATGTCTACGGGCACAAGGTCGGCATCACTCCGCCGACGGCGCTGATCCTGTCCAAGGTGTTCATCCAGGACCGCTACCGCTTCGACGGAGCGGACGTGAACCACGTGATCCTGAAGCAGTCGGACGCCATCGACTGGAAATTCCTGCTCGACCAGATGGACCTCTACTGGGAGGTGCTGATGGCGCACCTGCTCAATTTCCGCTTCGCCTATCCGACGGAGCGGGGCCGGGTGCCGACCTGGCTGATGAGCGAACTGACGGGGCGGCTGCACGCCCAGGTCGACCTGCCGTCGCCGCGGGTCAAGGTCTGCCGCGGCCGACTGTTCAGTCCGCGCGACTATATCGCCGACATCACCGAGTGGGGATTCGGCGACGTCGTCGGCAAGGGATTGGAGGAGCGGCATGAATCCACGCATTGACGTTGGGCGCCATGCCCGCGGCCTGAGCGCGGGGTCGGCGTCATGACCGAGGTCCATCCGGATCCGCAGACGCCGCAGCCGGGGCTGGAGCCCGGGCCGCCGAAGAAGCTGAGGGTGGCCGCCGTCGGCGACCTGCACGTCGGCGAGGCCCACGACCGGCCGCACCGCGAACTGTTCGACCGGGTCCACGAGGACGCCGACGTTCTGTGCCTGTGCGGCGACCTGACCAATTTCGGCAAGCCGCGCGAGGTCGAGATACTGCTGGAGGACCTGCGCGGCTGCCAGATTCCGATGGTCGGAGTGCTGGGCAACCACGAGCACGAGTGCGGTCATCCCGAGGAGGTGACCGAGATGCTGTGCGACGCGGGGGTGAAGATGCTCACCGGCCAGGCCTACGAGATCGACGGCGTCGGCTTCGCGGGGGGCAAGGGCTTCATCGGCGGCTTCGGCCGCTACATGCTGAGCCCGTTCGGCGAGGCGGCGATCAAGACCTTCGTGCAGGAGGCGGTCGACGACGCCAACCATATCGAGAATTCGATCCGCATGCTGAGGACCGAGCGGTCGGTGGTGCTGCTGCACTATTCGCCGGTGGTCGACACGGTGATGGGCGAGCCGCCGGAGATCCACGCCTTTCTCGGCTCGTCGCGGCTGGGCGAGACCATCGACCGCTACGACAACATCAGCCTGGTGGTGCACGGACATGCGCACCGGGGCCAGCCGGAGGGGCGCACCAACAAGGGCACGCCGGTCTACAACGTGGCCCTGCCGGTGCTGCGGACCCTGGGCGAGACGCCCTATCGCGTGTTCGAGGTCTGAAACGCCTCGCGCGGGCGGAAGCCGCGCCACAGAGCCCACAGGGCCAGGGCCGCGGCGACGCCGAGGATGTCGGCGAGCAGGTCGCCCCAGCTGGGATCCCGGCCGGTGAAGCGCTGCAGCACCTCCACCGCCGCGCCGATCGCCACCGCCAGCAGCGCCGCCCAGGCCCGGGGCAGCCGCCGGAACATCACGCCCAGGCTCCACAGGATCAGCCCGAAGGCGACGAAATGGGCCGCCTTGTCCCAGACCTGCTCGGCGGTTTCGATGGTCCCGCTCGGCGCGAGCATCAGGGTCAGCAAGACCGTGAGCACAACGGCGCCGGCGAGGCGTAGGAAAAGACGCATTCGGAACAGGGGCTTTCTCGGGGAGGAGGCTTCTGTATCAGCCGGCGAGCAGGACCCAAACCCCCGTCGCCGCGAAACCGGCGGCGGCGGCGGCGCGGATCCATTTCAGCGGCAGCTTGCGGGCCGCGGCCTCGCCGAGCAGCACCGCCGGGGCGTTGACCAGCATCATGCCGAGGGTGGAGCCGGCCACCACCAGCGGCAGCGACTGGAACTGGGCGGCGAGGACGACGGTGGCGATCTGGGTCTTGTCGCCCATCTCGATGACGAAGAAGGCCGCGGTCGTGGTCCAGAACACGCCGGAGAAGGTCTTTTCGGTGGTGTCGGGCGCCTCGTCGAACCGGTCGGGGATCAGGGCCCACGCCGCGAAGCCGAGGAAGGCGAGGCCGACGACCCAGCGCACCCAGTCGCCCTGCATGAAATGGCCCAGCACCGTCCCGGCCAGGGCGGCGAAGGCGTGGTTGCCCAGGGTGGCGACGAAAATGCCGAGCAGGATCGGCAGCGGCCGGCGCCACGCCGCCGCCAGCACGATGGCCAGCAGCATGGTCTTGTCCCCGATCTCCGCGATGGAGACGAGGCCGGTGGAGATCAGGAAGGCGTTCAAATCGTCTTCGTGCGCGGAGCCTCGGCGGACAGACCTGTGGCGTTCGCAGCCGGGCTCCGCGTGGAAATCCCCTGCGAATGCCAGCGGTCTTGCCATGTTTCGTGGGGCCTACCGTTCCGCGCGCGGCGCGGAACTGCTTGAGGCCCCCGAAGCTGTAAGCGCCATCCTCTCCGGGAAGAGGAAGTATGTTGACGCGAACCCCGCTGGAGATGCGGGCGGCTACTCCCCGATGACGGCCGAGTGACTAGCCGCGCGCGCGCGTCGGCGCAAGGTCAGCTGAAGGCGACGAAGATCAGGGCCACGACGGTGAGGTCGACGGTGCGGGCGAGGAAGGTCAGCATGGGCGGCGGTCCCGGACGGAGGCGTTCAGGCCTGTCGTCAGCAAGGACCGTGCCGCTGGGTCAGACGTCCGTGTCGGTCGCCTTGCCGGGCTTCGGGCGGCGCTCGGCGGCGCCCGAGTAGTTGGCGCCGAGGTAGGTGGAGCGGGCCGCGTCCAGCACGGGCGGGCCGCCTCTCAGGCCGCGCCGCTGGCCGGTTTGGCCCATGACCTGGGCGGCGAAGGCGGCGGGGGTGGCGTCGGTCGGGGCGGTCGGGGCAGGTCTTGCCGGGGGGGCGGCAGGGTCCGCCGGGAAGTCGGTGGGCACAAGCGCGCGGGAGGTCGAGCCCGGACCCGGGGGGGCGCGGCGCTCGGCGGCGCGGCGGTCCGCCTCGCGGCGCTCGTCGCGGCGCCGCACCGGACCGACGGGCCGGATTTCGTCGGACACCGTCAGCCGCCCTTGCCGGGGGGCTGGGACAGCTTGTCGAGCTGGGCGCGCATCTCGTCCATCTGGCGGCGCATCTCGGCCAGCGGATCGGCGGCGGCCGGTTCGGGCGCAGCAGCAGCGGCGGGGCGGGCGGCGCCGGCGGCGTTGAAGCCGGGCCACATCTTCATGGCCTCGGCGAACATGGCCATGTTGCGCTTGACCGCCTCGTCCAGTAGGCCGGCGCCGGGGGCGGCTCCGAACGCCTTGGAGAACTGGCCGCGCATCTGCTCCTGCTGGCGGCTGAAGCTGTCGAGCGACATCTCCAGATAGCTCGGCAGGACGCCCTGCATCTGGCCGCCGTAGAAGCCGATCAGCTGGCGCAGGAACTGGACGGGCAGCAGGGCCTCGCCACGGCTTTCTTCCTCGAAGATGATCTGGGTCAGGATCTGGCGGGTCAGGTCGTCGTTGGTCTTGGCGTCGTAGACCACGAACTCCGTGCCCTCGCGGACCATGCGGGCCAGGTCCTCGAGGGTGACATAGGCCGAGGTCGCGGTGTTGTAGAGCCGCCGGTTGGCGTATTTCTTGATGACGACGGTCTCGCCGGCTCCGGGCTTCTTGTCGGCCACGCGCAGTCCCCGATCCTGTTGCAACGCCGCACTATGCTGCGTTGCGGAGGAGAAAGTCTAGCCGATGCCCGCCGCGCCGGGGGCGAGGACGACGCCGACCAGCACCGCCGCCCAGTGGACCGTCGCGCCGGTGACCACGAAGCCGTGCCAGATCGCCCTCCGGAACTTCACCTTCGGGCTGATGAAGACGAAGACGCCGGCGGTGTAGATCAGGCCGCCGAGCACCAGCAGGCCCAGGGCGATGGGGTGGACGGTGTCCATCATCGGCTTCAGCGCGATGACGGCCAGCCAGCCGAACATCATGTACACGCCGCTCCAGAAGGCGTCGGAGAGTCGCGGCGCCACCAGTTTGGCGAATACGCCGGCCAGGGCCACGGACCAGACCAGCACGGTGAAGCCGATCGACCACGCCCCCTCGAACCGCTGGGTGGTGAAAGGGGTGTAGCTGCCCGCGATCATCAGAAAGATCGCCGCCTCGTCCATGCGTCGCAGGATCGGACGCGCCGCGCAGGGGCGGGTCTGGTTGTAGATCGTCGAAACGGTCAGCATCACGACCAGGCACAGGGCGTAGGCGGCGGTGGCGACCACGGTCCCGACGCCGGAATAGAACGCGGCCATCACCGCCAGCACGACGCCGCCGACCGCGGCCAGGGTCAGGCCCACCACGTGCACCACCAGGTCGGCGGTCTTTTCGGCCGGCGTGCGATAGTGCTCGATCATGTCGAGTTCGTCTGGAATGCAGACCCGGTCGAATATGGTCTTCAGCCGCATGAGCATTGGCCTTTCAAGGCGTTCGCCCGTCATTCGTTCCCGTCAATATGGGTCTGGCCGATGACCCGGCGCTGAACAGCCGGGCTTCGGGCGTGGAAAGCGATCCTGTGCGGCACAAACGCCACAGCCGGTCACGCGCCCGGGGAGTGGCGGCGCGGTGAGCTTGGGGCTAATTGCAGCGCCTCCCCGAAGTCCAATCCGAGTCTCCGCCATGACCGACGTCGTCATCGTCTCCGCCGCCCGCACGCCGGTCGGCTCCTTCCTGGGCGCGCTGTCGAGCCTGCCGGCGTCGAAACTGGGCGAGGTCGCCATCCGGGCGGCGCTGGAGCGGGCGGGAGTCGGCGCGGACGAGGTCGACGAGGTGATCCTGGGTCATGTGCTGCAGGCCGCGGCCGGTCAGGGCCCGGCCCGGCAGGCGGCCATGGGCGCGGGGATCCCGAAGGAGGTTCCGGCCTGGAGCCTGAACCAGATCTGCGGCTCGGGCCTGCGCGCCGTGGCCATCGCCGCCCAGCAGATCGCCCTCGGCGACGCCCGCATCGTCGTCGCAGGCGGCCAGGAGAGCATGAGCCAGGCCCCGCACGCCCAGCAGCTGCGCGCCGGCCAGAAGATGGGCGACCTGTCCTTCGTCGACACCATGATCAAGGACGGGCTGTGGGACGCCTTCAACGGCTATCACATGGGCCAGACGGCCGAGAACATCGCCGACCGCTTCGGCATCAGCCGCCCCGATCAGGACGCCTTCGCCGTGGCCAGCCAGCACAAGGCCGAGGCGGCCCAGAAGGCCGGCCGCTTCGACGCCGAGATCGCGCCGGTGACCATCGCCTCGCGCAAGGGCGAGGTCGTTGTCGACAAGGACGAGTACATCCGCCACGGCGCCACGCTGGAGGCGATGGCGTCGCTGCGCCCGGCCTTCTCGAAGGAGGGCACGGTCACGGCCGCCAACGCTTCGGGGCTCAACGACGGCGCGGCGGCGCTGGTGCTGATGAGCGCGGACGACGCCAAGGCGCGGGGGCTGGAGCCGCTGGCCCGGATCGTCTCCTCGGCCACCGCCGGCGTCGATCCGGCGCTGATGGGGACGGGTCCGATCCCGGCCTCGCGCAAGGCGCTGGAGAAGGCCGGCTGGACGGTCGCCGACCTCGATCTGGTCGAGTCGAACGAGGCCTTCGCGGCGCAGTCGCTGTGCGTGCTGAAGGAACTGGGGCTGGATCCGGCCAGGGTGAACGTCAACGGCGGGGCCATCGCCATCGGCCATCCGATCGGGGCGTCGGGCGCGCGTATCCTGACCACCCTGCTGCACGAGCTGAAGCGGTCGGGCGCGAAGAAGGGCCTGGCGACTCTGTGCATCGGCGGCGGCATGGGCGTGGCCATGTGCGTCGAGCGGCCCTGAACCGGGCCGGCGGGGCTACTGCGGCTGGGGAATGTCGAGGCTGGAGCGCTGGCCGTGGCGGTAGCATTCGCACGCCGCCCGCTCGAGCGCGGCCCGGTCGACGATGGTCACTCGCCCGCGGGAATAGGTGATCGCTCCGGCCTTTTGCAGGCCCTGGGCGGCCTCGTTGACGGTGGTCCGCTGCGAGCCGAGCAGGCTGGCCAGATACTCCTGGGTCAGGTGAAGGGTGTCGCCGTCCAGCCGGTCATGGCAGCGCAGCAGCCATTTCGAGAAGCGCTGATCCGAACGATGCAGGGCGTTGCAGGCGCCCGACTGTTCGAGCTCGCCCTGCAGGCCGGCGGCGTAGAGCGCGACCACCATGCGCAGGTCCGGGCGTTCGTCGCACAGAGCCCTTAGACGGGCGATCTCGATCCGCAGCGACTGGCCGGCGGACTGGCCGACCAGGCGGGAATAGGTGCGCACCGGGACATTGACCGCTCCGGGCGCGGTGACCCCCTCGCGACCGACCATGAAGGTCTCGACGGTGCGGCCGTCCTGCATGCCGGCGACGGCCGAGATAATGCCGCTGAGGACGAAGTGGACATGGCCCACTGCGTCTCCCGCCTCGGAGAAAACATGGCCCAATTCAAACTCGAACGAGGTCGTGGCGGCGAGAATCGCCTTGCGGTCGTCCGCGGACAGACGATCGAGCAGATGGTTGCGAAGCGTGGCCGGAGGCATCTTCGCCGATTAGGGGAAAGCGGAATGATCCGTCCGCCGGAAATCGACTTAGCCGGATCGAGGCGTTGGCCCTGTATCGACGCGATCCTACGCCTCCGCGGGCCCGGAGGCCAGCAACGCCTCAGGCGGCGTTGGCGGCCTTGCCGGCGGATTTCAGCTTCTCCTGGTGCGCCCGCATG
Source organism: Brevundimonas sp. LjRoot202 (assembly GCF_964253355.1). NCBI lineage: Bacteria > Pseudomonadati > Pseudomonadota > Alphaproteobacteria > Caulobacterales > Caulobacteraceae > Brevundimonas > Brevundimonas sp. LjRoot202. The sequence continues at coordinate 114,015 of NZ_CAXUQW020000005.1, forward strand.
CCGGCGACGATCAGTTCGGCGGCCTCGCCCGCGTCACCCCAGCCCTTGACCGTGACCGACTTGCCCTTTTCCAGGTCCTTGTAGCGGGTGAAGAAGTGCTCGATCTGCTCGACCAGGATGGCCGGCAGCTGCCGGTAGCTGGCGATGTCGGTGTAGTAGGGGTTCAGCTTGTCGACCGGCACGGCCAGGATCTTCTCGTCGCCGCCGGCCTCGTCTTCCATCTTCAGCACGCCGATCGGCCGCGAGCGGATGATGCAGCCCGGCACGACCGGCGTCGGGTTCAGCACGATCACATCGCAGGGATCGCCGTCGTCCGACAGGGTGTGCGGAATGAAGCCGTAGTTGCCCGGATAGTACATGGCCGTGTGCAGGAAGCGGTCGACGAACAGGGCGCCGGAGGCCTTGTCCATCTCGTATTTGACCGGCAGGCCGCCCTGCGGGATCTCGATAATGACGTTGACGTCCCAGGGCGGGTTGGGGCCGGCGGGAATGGCGTCGATATTCATGACGGGACTCGTCTATGGTGCAGTGCGGTAGCGGGGAGGCGGGCGTGATAGGCGCGCAGCCTGCCCGACGCAAGCCGGACTTGCCTCCGGAGGTTCCACGCGGCACGACGGGGCGGGCGGTGGAGATGGAGCGGTGATGACGATCACGGACAGTCTGGCGCTGGCGCTCTTCTTCCTGTGCTGGCTGGGCTACGGCCCGCTTCTGGCGCTGCTGGCGCGGCGCAGCGGCTCGCTCAACGACGACATGCTGGTGGTGCGGCGGGCCTGGATGATGGTCATGACCCACCGCGAGGTGCGGATCGTCGACAGCCAGCTGATGGGCCACACCATCAACTCGGCGGGCTTCTTCGCCTCGACCAACCTGCTGCTGATCGCGGCGGTGGCGGGGATATTGTTCGGCGGGGACCAGGCGCTGATGGGCGTGGCCTCGGTCGGGGGCGAGGCCATGCCGATCCGGTTGCTGGAGGTCAAGCTGGCGCTGGTGCTGCTCTGCCTGGCGCGCGGCCTGCTCGATTTCATCTGGTCGATCCGTCAGATGAACTACACCCTCGCGGTGATCGGGGCCGCGCCCGAGGTCCACACCGAGGGCGACCGCGTGGCCTTGGGCGAGGCGGCGGCCAATCTGCTGAACCCGGCGCTGAGCGCCTTCAGCCAGGGGGTGCGGGGCTATTATTTCGCGCTGGCGGCGGCGGCCTGGCTGTTCGGGGCGCTGTGGCTGGCGCTCGGGGTGGCGGCGGTGTTCTGCCTGCTGGTCTGGCGTCAGGCCGGGTCGCCGGCGGCGCGAGCGGTGCGCACGGCCCGGCGGTTGCTGGAGCGGCATCTGCCGCCACAGTGAAGCTGTTTCGCATGCGCGCTGGCGGTGGGGCGATTTTCACCGCAGAAAACGGTTACGGCGCGCAATTTGCGGTGAAGCCTGCCGTTACACAGCGTGAAGTCAGGCGTGAACTAACCCGTTGACGTATTGTGCACTGCACACTAGCTTGGTTTTCGACGCCGCGAGGCGTCATGCCCTTCCTGGGCGTTTCCTCCCTAAAGACTTCAATGCCGCGCCTTCGGGCGCGGCTTTTTTTATGTCCGGGCGAGGGGAGTCTGGTCGGCCAGCAGGTCGTCGATGACCCGGGCCACGCCCGTGGCGCAGCGCGACCAGCCCGGCCCCGGCTCCAGCGTCGCCTCATCCAGATAGAGGGCGCGGTTCAGCTCGATCTGGACGGCGTGGAACCCTTCCGCCGGACGGCCCCAGGCCTGGGTGGTCCAGCCGCCGGAATAGGGCTGGTTCAGCGCCACCCGCCAGCCCAGCGCCTCGAACGCCCGCCGCAGCCGCCGCGTCAGCGCCGTCGCGCACGAGGCGCCGTGGCGGTCGCCGAGCACCACGTCGGGCCCGCGCGCGCCGCCGACCCCCTGCGTCGCCCGCGCCGGCATCGAATGCCAGTCGACCAGCACCGCCTCGCCGTGGCGGGCCCGGGCGGCGTGCATCAGGTCGTCGAGGGCGGCGTGATAGGGCGCGTGGGCGCGGCCGATCCGGGCCCGCGCCTCGTCCACCCCCAGCCGCCGGTCATAGAGCGGGCGGCCGTCGCCGGTCAGGCGCGGAATGACGCCGTAGCCGGCGACGGTCCGCGGCGAGGCGGTTCGTCCCTCCAGCCCCTCGACCAGGGCGGGGTCGAGATCGTCCGGGTCGCGGTTCAGGTCGACGTAGGCGCGGCCGACCCGCCCCAGCAGCAGGGCCGCGCCGCGCTTCACGCCCGGTGCGATCAGCCGGTCGACGAGGGCGTCCTCGGCGCTGCGCAGACTGGTCGCGGCCAAGTCCGGCGCGGCGTCCATGTCGGCTGGATAGAGGTCGCCGGAGTGCGGCGAGGCGAACACGAACCGGCCGGGCGTTTCGGGCGTGACGACGCTGAACGCCGCCTCGCCTGCCGTGTGTTCGGGACTGTCCGCCATGCCCGATCCCATACCGTGTTTCGCGCATTGATCCACAGGTTCGCGGCGCCGGACCGGTTCGCCCGAACGGGGATTTTCATGACGGGTTTACCGATCCGGTCGTAGCGTCCGCTGACAACACGAGGCGAAAACACTTCATGGCGCGCATTCTTCTGGCCGAGGACGACCATTCGCTTCGGGGCTTCCTGACGCGGGCGCTCGAGCGGGCCGGCCATTCCGTGGTCGACTGCGAGAACGGCGACGACGCCATCGACGCCCTCGATCAGGGCCCGTGGGACCTGCTGCTGACCGACATCGTCATGCCCGGAGCCGACGGCATCGAGGTCGCCCGCGTGGCCGCCGCCCGGCAGCCGGGCATCCGTATCATGTTCATCACCGGCTTCGCCGCCGTCGCCCTGTCGGCGGCCCAGGCCACGCCGCAGGCCAAGGTGCTGTCCAAGCCCGTGCATCTGCGCGACCTGGTCGGCGAAGTCGAGCGGATGGTGGCGGCGTGAGCATTTTTGGGCGCTAACGCGATACGCGCGGCGTATCGCTGCTTGGGCGCCGCGAAGCGCCGGGCCGCGTCGGGTCGACAAGGCTGAGCCTTGTGAGCGCGGCCCGCCAATATGGCCCTTGCGGTCAGCGAGGGCGTCGGGTTATAGACCGCGCCTTCCTGCCCCCGGGGTGACCCGGGGCCGTCTCGGCGGACGCGTAGCTCAGCGGGAGAGCACTTCGTTGACATCGAAGGGGTCACAGGTTCAATCCCTGTCGCGTCCACCATTTTCCTCCTCCATAGTCGGCGCACGCCCTCGGGCCGCTTCAGACGGGAGGACGACGCTTGCCAGCCTTCTATGAGTTCTTCGCCGGCGGCGGCATGGCCCGCGCCGGGCTGGGCGAGGGCTGGACCTGCCTGTTCGCCAACGACTTCGACGCCAAGAAGGGCTTCGCCTACCAGGCAAACTGGGGCACGGGCGGCGAGCTGACGGTCGGCGACATCCGCGGGCTGGACGCGGCCGACCTGCCGGGCGCGCCCGATCTGGTCTGGGGCAGCTTTCCCTGCCAGGACTTGTCGCTGGCCGGGGTGGGGGCCGGGCTCGGCGGCGAGCGGTCCGGGACCTTCTACGCCTTCTGGGACGTGATCCGCGGGCTGGCCGGACAGGGACGGGCGCCCCGGATGGTGGCGGTCGAGAACGTCTGCGGGGCCTTGACCTCGCACGGCGGGCGGGATTTCGCAGCGATCTGCCGGACCTTCGCCGGGGCCGGCTACCGCTGCGGCGCCCTGGTCATCAACGCCGACCTGTTCGTGCCGCAAAGCCGGCCCCGGCTGTTCGTGATCGGGGTGCGCGAGGGGGTGGAGATCGCCCCGGAACTGCTGGCTCCCGGGCCGCTCGAGCCGTTCCACACCCCCGCCCTGAAGCGGGCCGTGGCGGCGCTGCCGGAGGCCCTTCGGGACACGCTGCTGTGGTGGAACGCGCCGACTCCGGGTCGGCGCGCCGCCACCTTCGCGGACCTGATCGAGGACGAGCCGGACAGCGTGCCGTGGCACAATCAGGCCGAGACGAAGCGGCTGCTGGACATGATGTCGCCGGTCAACGCCGCCAAGGTCGAGGCGGCCCGGCGGGCCGGACGGCGCATGGTCGGCGGCGTCTATCGCCGCACGCGGATCGACGCGGCGGGTGAGCGGGTGCAGCGGGCCGAAGTGCGTTTCGACGACGTGGCCGGCTGCCTGAGGACCCCCTCCGGCGGGTCGAGCCGCCAGATTATCCTCGTGGTCGACGGGGCGCGGGTGCGGTCGCGGCTGATCTCGGCGCGGGAGACGGCGCGGCTGATGGGCCTGCCGGACGACTATGTGCTGCCCCGCAATTACAACGACGCCTACCACGTGACCGGCGACGGCGTGGCGGCCCCGGTGGTGCGCCACCTGGCGCGACATCTGTTCGAGCCGCTGGCCGCCGCGGCTGACCGGGCGCGCCGCGCGGCCTGATCCGGTTCAGTGGCGGGGCGCGTCGCCGCCGGGCAGGCTCGCGATCGCCTCGCGGCAGGCCCGTTCGCAGTGGCGGCAGGTTTCGGCGCAGATACGGCAGTGCTCATGCTCGGCCGCGTGACGCTCGCATTCGGCCGCGCACCGGCCGCAGGCGAGTTCGCAGGCCTTCAGCTGGGCCTCGATCAGGGGCACATCGCCGCCCGAACGGCGGGTGGCGATCAGACCGCTGGTCAGGCAGACGTCGGCGCAGTCCATGTTGAGCCGGATGCACTGGACCAGAAAGGCGACATTGGCCTCGCCGAGGCAGGCGTCGGCGCAGGAGACGCAGACCTGGGCGCAGTCGAAACAGGCTTCGATGCAGCGGGCGAGGGCGGTGTTCACCTCGCCGCGGACGTGCGGGTGGGCGGCGATCATCTGTTGCGCGTGCATGGGGCGGCTCCCGCCTGGGGTTTCGGCAGTCCAACCGGCGGCGGGCGCGGAAGTTCGAGCGGAGCCGCAAAATACAGGCGTGGCCCCGGCTCAGGCCCCGGGCTTGCGGTCGCCGCCCTGATCGACGCCGGGCCCGCCGGCCTCGGTATGATGTTCGATCCGGCCGCTCTCGACCTCGGTCCGCGAAAAAACCTCCTCCTGCCCGGCCTCAAGCAGTTCGTCTTCGGACCCGCCGAGGCCGCCGACCACGAGGCCGGAGACTTTTGACGGGGGCTTGTCGTCAGTCTTGTCCATGACCAGCCAACGGGACGACCGTGAGGCGGGTTCCCTCCGCGCCACCGCCGGATAACGTCGGATGGCCGACACAGGAGCCATTGGCGGGCGTAACGCGTTTTCGGCGCAGGGCCACGGTGGAGGATCAGATGGGAGCGGCTTCCAGGACATTCATGCCGCCGGAGTCGACCGCACGGCTGGCGCCCGGCTCCGGCGCCGCGGACACCCTGCCCGAGCCGGACGTGCGGCGTCTCGCCGAGACCTTCGCCGTGACGCCCGAGGCGGTCCGGCTGGCGGTGGCGCGGGTCGGAACCGACTTTCGCCAGGTGCAACGCGAACTCGGAGGCCGACGTTGATGGGCGCGCGAAACCCCACCGACAAGGGCCGGACGGTCCATCAGAACCAGAGTCTGGGTCAGCAGAGGGTCGGAGAGGCCGGGGCGGGAGCGAAGCAGAAGCAGCCCTATCCCCCCTCGGCTGGAGGGCCGGGCTCCGGCTCGGGCGACGACGCCGAAACCAACGCCGAAAGCGAGCGGGAGCGCTGACGGGGCCGCGCGCTGCGCGGAAAAACCGGAACCGCGCCGCGTTCCGGCGGTTTGCCCCTGCAGGGAAGCTGAACAGCGGGGTCTGACATGGCGCGGATCGAGAAGGGTGTGGGCCTGGGCGGCGTCGCGGTGCGCATACTCGCGATCCTTCTGATCCTGATTGGACTGGTGCTGGCGATCGGCGGCGGATGGCTCCTGTCGCTGGGCGGCTCCTTCTACTATCTGCTGGCCGGCCTGGGGCTGATCGCCTCGGGCGTCCTGCTGTTCCGGCTCAGCCTGCTCGGGGCGTGGATCTACATCGGCGTCTTCGTCCTGACGGTGCTGTGGGCGCTGTGGGAGGTGGGGCTGAACGGCTGGGCCCTGGTCCCGCGCGTGATCGCGCCGGCGGTGCTGCTGGCCTTCGTCATCGCATCGTTTCCAGTCCTCGACGGGCGTCGGGGCGGGCGGCTGGCGCTGGGCGGGGCCGCGGTGTTCGTCGTCGGCGCCCTGATCGCCGGCGTGGTGGTGGCCCAGGCCAACCGGCCGGCGGCCCCGGCGGGCGCGCAGTCGGTCGCGCTGGCGGCGATGTCGGAGCCGTCCCTTCGCGACGTCGGCGCCGACTGGCCGGCCTATGGCGGCACCTACAGCGCCCGGCGCTTCTCGCCGCTGACCCAGATCAACCGCGAGAACGTCGACCAGCTCGAGCGCGCCTGGACCTTCCGCACCGGCGACGTCCCCGACGAGAAATGGGGCGCCGAGACCACGCCGCTGAAGGTCGGCGACACGGTCTACCTGTGCTCCGCCATGAACGTGCTGATCGCGCTGGACGCCCGCACCGGCGAGCAGCGCTGGCGCTACGACCCGCAGGTTTCAGAGGACTGGATTCCCTATACGACCGCCTGCCGGGGCCTGGCCTATTACGATACGAGCGCCCCCGCACCCGCCGCTCCCGTGACGGCGACGCCGGCCGCGGCTCCGGCTCCGGCCACCCCCGCGGCGCAACCGGCGCCCGCGCCGGCCCGCCCCGCCGCGACGGCTGCGGCCGCTCCCTGCGCCGCCCGGATCATCGAGGGCACGCTGGACGGCCGGCTGGTCGCGGTGGACGCCCGCACGGGCCGGCCCTGCGCCGACTTCGGGACCAACGGCTCAGTCGACATCAAGGTCGGCATGGGAAGGGTCATCCCGGGCATGGTGTCGATCACCTCGGCTCCGACCATCGTGCGCGGCGTCGTCGTCACCGGCCATCAGGTGCTGGACGGCCAGTACGACAAGGCGCCCTCGGGCGTGATCCAGGGCTTCGACGCCGTCACCGGCGCGCTGCGCTGGGCCTGGGACCTGGGGCAGCCCGCGCTGACCGGTCGTCCCCCGGAAGGCCAGACCTACACCCTGGGCACCCCGAACATGTGGACCACGGCGTCCGGCGACGAGCAGCTGGGGCTGGTCTATCTGCCGATGGGCAATTCCGCCGCGGACTACTGGGGCGGCAACCGCACCCCGGAGGAAAACCGCTACGCCACCGCGCTGGTGGCGCTGGACGTGACCACCGGACGGCCGTCCTGGACCTTCCAGACCGTGCACAAGGACGTCTGGGACTACGATCTCGGCTCGCAGGCGACGCTGATCGACTATCCCGCGGGCGGCGCCATGATCCCGGCCCTGGTCCTGCCCAGCAAGCAGGGCGACCTCTACATCCTCGACCGACGCACCGGGCGGCCCCTGACCCAGGTCGAGGAGCGCCGCGTGCCGCAGGGCGGGGTCGAGGCGCAGGACCGCACCCCGACCCAGCCCTTCTCGCTGTTCCACACCCTGGCGAAGCGCGATCTGACCGAGCGCGACATGTGGGGCATGTCGCCGATCGACCAGATGATCTGCCGCATCGGCTTCCGCCAGGCCGCCTACGACGGCATGTACACGCCGCCGACCAGCGACCGGCGCTGGATCCAGTATCCCGGCTACAACGGCGGCTCGGACTGGGGCGGGGTCGCGGTCGATCCGCGGCGCGGCTGGATCATCGCCAACTACAACGACATGCCCAACTACAACCGGCTGGTGCCGCGCGCCGAGGCCGACGAGAAGGGCTGGTTCCCGCGCGGCGACCCGCGCGCGGAGAAGGGCGGGGCGGGCGCGGAAGGCGCGGGCGATCCGCAGGCCGGCGTGCCCTACGCCATCGACGTCAACGCCGGCTGGCGCATGAAGTCGACCGGCATGCTGTGCAAGCAACCGCCCTACGGCGGCATCCGGGCCATCGACATCCGCACCGGCCAGACCGTCTGGGACCGTCCGCTCGGCACGGCGCGCAAGAATGGGCCGTTCGGCATTCCCTCGATGCTGCCGATCGACATCGGCACGCCCAACAACGGCGGCTCCGTGGTCACGGCGGGGGGGCTGATCTTCGTCGCCGCCGCCACCGACGACCTGATCCGCGCCATCGACATCGAGACCGGCGAGACGGTCTGGTCGGACGTCCTGCCGGCCGGCGGCCAGGCCAATCCCATGGTCTATGAGCAGGACGGGCGGCAATATCTGGTGATCATGGCGGGCGGCCACCACTTCATGGAGACGCCGCCCGGGGACTATGTGATCGCCTACGCCCTGCCGGAGCGATGAGCCCCGGCGCCCCGGCGATCTGGGCGCCCTATTGCGGGCCCGGTCCGGGGCCGGGCGAGTGGCTGACCCGCTGGAATCTCGACCCGGTGCTGATCGCGGCGCTGGCGGCCGGGCTGGCGCTGGTGCTGTGGCGGACGTCCGGGCGGGCGCGGGTTTCGGGCGCCGCCGCCGTCCTGGTCCTCGCCGTGGTCTTCGTCTCGCCGCTGTGCGCGCTGAGCTCGGCCCTGTTCGCGGCGCGGACGGTGCACCACGTCCTGCTGGTCGCCGTCGCCGCCCCCCTGATCGCCGTCGCGTCGCCGCGACGCCCGGTCGGTCCGCTGGCGCTGGCGACGGCGGCGCAGGCGGCGGTGTTCTGGGGCTGGCACGCGCCCACGGCCTATGGCTGGGCCCTGTCGAACGACGCCGCCTACTGGCTGATGCAGCTCAGCCTGCTCGGCTCCGCCGTCTGGTTCTGGAGCGCCGTGCGCCGCGCGTCGGCGCCGGCGGCGGTGGCCGCCCTGCTGCTGGCCATGGTGGCCATGGGCCTGCTGGGGGCGCTGCTGACCTTCACCGGCCAGCCGGTCTATGCGCCGCACTTCCTGACCACCGCCGCCTGGGGGCTGAGCCCGCTCGAGGACCAGCAGGCGGCCGGGCTGATCATGTGGGCCCCGGCTGCGGCGGTCTATCTGGCGGCGGCGCTATGGATGCTGGGCCGCTGGCTCGGGCCCGACGCCCGGAGGGCCAGCCCCGCATGATCGACCGGCTGATCGTCAACATCCTCGAATGGGCGGCCGGCCACCACGACGAGGGCCGTTATTCGCCGGTGGCCATCGTCTTCCATTGGACCATGGCGGCTCTGGTCATCTTCCAGCTGTTCTGGGGCTGGTGGATGGGCCGGTTGCCGGTCGGCGGCGACAAGGTGGCGGCGCACGACCTGCACTATCTGGTCGGGGTGCTGATGCTGGTGCTGGCCATGGGGCGGGGCCTGTGGCGCGCCCTGGCCCCCGGGCCGATCAACGACGCCGACAAGCCCGGCTGGGAAAGCACCGCGGCGCATGTGACCCACTACGTCTTCTACACCTGCCTCTTCGGTCTGCCCCTGACCGGCTGGGCGATGATCTCGGCCACGGCGCGTGAGCAGGAGCTGACCCTGATCGGCTTAACGCCGTGGCCGCTGATGCCGTTCGGAGACCTGAGCTTCGTCCAGCGCTGGCGGATCGAGGCGGTCTCGGAATGGATGCACTGGGGGCTGGTCGTCACCCTGTTGATGCTGATCCCGATCCACGTCGGGGCGGCGCTGAAGCACCATTTCATCGACCGGGACGACGTGTTCCACGGGATGCTTCCGGTCGTGCCGCAACTGCCGCGGCGGCGGACGCGCTGGCAGCGTCGCTGGCTGGCGGCGGAACATTGGGCAAGGTCTCGAGCCAGGCGGCTATGGTCCGCATTTCGGCGTCGGTCAGTCCCGCTACCGCGTCGGCCATGACCCCGCGCGGGTCGTTGCGGCGCTCGGCCTTCTTCCAGCGCCGCAGCTGCTCCAGCGTATAGGCGGCGGGCTGGCCGGCGATGGCCGGGTTGCCCCGACCGACTCCCTGACCGCCGGCTCCGTGGCAACTGGCGCAGGCGATGACGCCGCGATCGGGCGCGCCAGAGAGATAGACGGGCGGCGCAGGCGTCGCCGGGCCCGTCTCACCCGAGGGCGGCGGCAGGGCCGCGTACCAGGCCGCCACCGCGCGCCGGTCGCCGTCGTCCAGCCATTGGGCGACCGGGCCCATCACCGCGTCCGCCCGGGTCTCGTTGGCGTAGTCCTCGAGCTGCTTCTGCAGATAGCCGGCGTCGAGCCCGGCGAGACGGGGCACGCTGACGCCGTCTCCGGCGCCGTCCAGCCCGTGGCAGACGAAACAGGCGTTGGCCGCGCCGCCCTCGCCGCCGCCCAGGGCGATGATTTCGCCGTCCGCGCTGAAGGCTTCGCCGGTCCGGTTGGTCGCCGGCGTGCAGGCCGCGGCGGCGGTCGCGAGGGCAAGGACGGCAGGGATCAGGCGCACCCGAAACCAACAACCGCCGACCTTTGCGGTTCCGCCGCCGGAACCGTGACGCTGAGCACGGGTTTGATCCCCGAAAGGGGCAGGATGGCTGACCAGTTCATCGGGCAGGACGGGAATGACGCGATGGGCGCCGCTGGCGGTGGTCCTGCTGGCCGCCTGTGGGGAGAAGACCCTGCCGCCCCGGACCATCGCCGGGGCCGACCCGGCGCGCGGCCTGGCCGTGATCGAGCGGGTCGGTTGCGCGGCCTGCCACGCCATTCCGGGCGTCGACTGGCCCCGGGGCCGGGCCGGACCGTCGCTGGACGGGTTCGGGGCCAGCCCGCTGATCGCCGGCCGCCTGCCCAACCGGCCCGACCTGCTGACCGCCTGGCTGCTCGACCCTCCGTCGCTGGCGCCGGGCACGGCCATGCCGCCGTCGGCGATCAGCGAGGCCGAAGCCCGCGACGTCGCGGCCTATCTCTATACGCTCGATGACCGCTGACCTGGCGCCGGAGGGGATCGCCGGCTGGCCGCCGCCGGCGCTGGACCCGGCCGGGCCGTTCGCGGGGCCGCTGAACGTGCTGGCGTGGGTGTTGTTCGCCATGGGCGCGGCGGTGCTGCTGGTGGTTCTGGCCGCCCTTGGCCTCGCCCTGTTCGGCCCCCGCCGCTGGCGAGCGCGGCTGGGCGGCGAGCGGCTGGTGTGGATCGGCGGGCTGGCCTTTCCTGTCGTGGTGCTCAGCGCCCTGCTGGTCTACGGCCTCGGCCTGACCTCGCACCTGACGCAGGAGCCGGCGGCCGGCGAGATGCGGGTGCGGGTCACCGGCGAGATGTGGTGGTGGCGGGTCGCCTATCTGGACGGCCCCGGCCGCGAGGTGCTGCAGGACGCCAACGAAGTGCACATCCCGGTGGGCCGCCCGGTGGTGCTCGAACTCGACTCCGCGGACGTCATCCACAGCCTCTGGATCCCCCGCCTCAGCGGCAAGGTCGACATGATCCCCGGTCGCCGCAACCTGATGCGGGTGCAGGCCGACGCCCCCGGCGCCTACGGCGGCCAGTGCGCCGAATACTGCGGCGGCCCCCATGCGCTGATGGGGCTGGTGGTGGTCGCCCATGAGCCGCGCGAGTTCGCGGCGTGGCGCGCCCGGCAGGGGGCGCCCGCCCCCACGGCCGGTCTGCCGGGCCCCGGCGCCGCGGTGTTCGCCCGCGCCGGCTGCGGGGCCTGCCACACGGTGGCGGGGACGGCCTTCAACGGACTGGCCGGGCCGGACCTCAGCCACGTCGGTTCGCGCCGCACCCTCGGCGCGGGCATCCTGCCCAACAACCACGGGACCATGGCCGGCTGGATCTCCGACAGCCAGGCCATCAAGCCGGGCAACCGCATGCCGGCCTATCCGGTGCTGACCGGTCAGGAGCTGCGTGACGTCTCGGCCTGGCTCGAGAGCCTGAAGTGAAGAGCGAAACCGGCTTCGACCCGGCCCTCTACGAGCGCTTCCCCACCGCGGGGGAGCGGCCCGCCGGGGAGCTTGAGGCGCTCGAGGAGGTCTGGTGCGGCCCGAAAGTGTGGCAGTGGATCACCGCCATCAACAACAATTTCGTCGGCGTCTACTACGTCGGCGCGGCCATGCTGTTCTTCGTGCTGGCGGGCATCCTCGCGGTGCTGATGCGCACCCAGCTCGCCCTGCCGATGAACGGCTTCCTGCCGCAGGAGACCTACAACCAGTTCTTCACCGTCCACGGCACGACGATGATGTTCCTGTTCGCCGTGCCGGCGGTCGAGGCGCTTGGCGTGCTGCTGCTGCCGCAGATGCTCGGGGCGCGCGACCTGCCCTTCCCGAGGCTCAGCGCCTACGCCTTCTGGGCCTATCTGATCGGCGGCCTGGCCTTCTTCGCCTCGTTGTTCTTCGGCCTCGCCCCGAACGGCGGCTGGTTCATGTATCCGCCCCTGACCAGCACCGCGTGGTCGCCCGGGATCAACGCCGACTTCTGGCTGCTGGGCATCGGCTTCATCGAAATCTCGGCCATCGCCGGAGCCATCGAGATCATCGTCGGCGTGCTGCGCACCCGCGCCCCCGGCATGACCCTCGACAAGCTGCCGATCTTCGCCTGGGCCATGCTGATCTTCGCCGGGATGATCATCATCGCCTTCCCGTCGATCATCCTCTCGACGCTGTTGCTGGAGGTCGAGCGCGCCCTGAACTGGCCCTTCTTCGATCCGCTCAAGGGCGGCGATCCGCTGCTGTGGCAGCACCTGTTCTGGTTCTTCGGCCACCCCGAGGTCTACATCATCTTCCTGCCGGCGGCCGGGGCCATGTCGACCATCATCCCGGCCATGGCGAGGACGCCGCTGGTCGGCCACCGGCTGGTGGTGCTGGCCATGCTGGCCACGGGCTTCATCAGCTTCGGCGTGTGGGCCCACCACATGTTCACCACCGGCATGCCGACCATATCGACCAGCTTCTTCTCGGCGGCGTCGATGGCCGTCTCGATCCCGGCCGGGGTGCAGGTCTTCGCCTGGATCGCCACCATCGCGGCGGGCCGGATGCGCTTCAGCACCCCCGGCCTGTTCGTCGTCGGCGGGCTGATCATCTTTGTCATGGGCGGGTTGACCGGGGTCATGGTCGCCATGGTCCCGTTCGACTGGCAGGCCCACGACAGCTACTTCATCGTCGCCCACCTGCACTATGTGCTGATCGGCGGGATGGTCTTCCCCATGTTCGCGGCCATCTACTACTGGCTGCCGATGACGAGCAGCCGGCCGCTCAGCGAGCGGCTGGGCAAATGGGTGTTCTGGCTGATGTTCGCCGGCATGCACCTGACCTTCCTGCCGATGCACCTGACCGGGCTGATGGGCATGCCGCGGCGGGTCTACACTTACCTGCCGGACCGGGGCTGGGAATGGCCCAACCTGATCTCGACGGCCGGGTCCTTCCTGTTCGCACTGGCGGTGCTGGTCTGGGTCGTCGACATGATCCGCAATTTCCGCCCATTCGGGGGGCGCGACGCGGGCAATGTGTTCGACGGCCCGGGCCTCGAATGGGCCCCGACCGGCCTCTATTCGGTCCGCTCGATCCCGGTGGTGAAGAGCCTGTATCCGCTGTGGGACCAGAAGGGTCTGGCGCGCGATATCGAGGCCGGTCGCTACTTCCTGCCCGGTACGGCGACGGGCGAGCGCGAGACCATCGTCACCTCCACCCTCAACGCCGAGCCGCAGTATCTGCAGCGGATGCCCAGGCCCTCGGCCTGGCACGTCTGGGCGGCGGTGTTCACAGCCGGCTTCTTCCTGCTGCTGACGGTCAAGGCGTATTGGCCGGCGGGGATCAGCGGCGTGCTGGGGATCTACTGCATCCTGCAGTGGTGCTGGTTCCTCGATCGTCCGCTGGCGGAAAAGACGGTCGACATCGGAGCCGGGATCACCGTGCCGACCTACGCCAGCGGGCCGTCCAGCCACGGCTGGTGGGCCATGGTCATCACCCTGGTGGTCGCCGGCATGGTCGCGGGCCTGATGGGCTTCAGCTACGTCTTCCTGTGGAGCCGCCATCCCGAGGTCTGGGGCCCGCCGCCGGGGCTGATGTCGATGGCCGGCGTATTGGCGGCGAACGTCGGGGCGGCCCTGCTGGCAGGGTTGGCGTGCCGGTCACTGCGGCTGAACCGGCGGCGGAGCGCCGTCCTCGCGGCGCTGATGATGGCCGCCGCCGCCGCCCTGATCGTCGCCGCCTGGTTCTGGGACCTTGCGGCGTGGCGGGCGACCGGGCTGCGGCCCGAGGTCAACACCCAGGGCGCGACTGTCTACGCCTTCCTGGCGTGGCAGGGAGTCTTCGCCGCCGTCGTGGCGTTGATGGGCCTGTACGCCGTGCTGCGCTGGCTGGCCGGCCACGTGCGGACCGACCGGCCCTCCACCTACGACCTGATCGCCCTGTTCATCGTCTTCTCGGCCGGGCAGGGGGCGTTCGTCACCCTGCTGACCCGGCTGTTTCCGGGGGGTTGAGCGATGCGGCGCTGGGCGTGGATGCTGGGCGGACTGATCGTCTGGACCGTCCATTTCATGGGCGTCTACGCCATCGCCAGCCTGGCCGATGTGGTCAGCCGGGCCGACGATCCGGCGTGGCGGATGGCCGGCCTCGCGTTCAGCGGGGTCTGCCTGCTCGCGGCGCTGGCCATCACCGGATGGGCCGCGCGCCGCCGCCGGGGCGCCGACCCGTCCACCCGGTTCGGGGATCAGTTGGCCCTGCTCGGCGGCGGCGTGGCGACGGTGGCCATCGTCTGGCAGGCGCTGCCCACCGTCATCGGCTACTGAATCAGGGCTTCTTCGGGATCTCCAGCCCGCGCTGCACCGCCGGGCGGGCGAGGCCGCGCTCCAGCCACGCCGGGACATTCGTCAGCGTGTCGAACCCGACCAGGTCCCGGGCCTCGTAGAAGCCGATCAGGTTGCGCACCCAGCCGAGCATCGAGATGTCGGCGATGGTGTACTCGTCCATGACCCAGTCGCGGCCTTCCAGCCGCCCGTCGAGAACGCCGAGAACCCGCTTCGATTCCGCGACGTAGCGCTCCAGCGGCCGCTTGTCCTCGATGGCCTTGCCGGCGAACTTGTTGAAATAGCCGACCTGTCCGAAGATCGGCCCCATGCCGCCCATCTGGAACATGACCCACTGCAGGGTCTCGTAGCGCCGCGCCGGATCGGCGGGCAGGAACTGGCCGGTCTTCTCGGCCAGATAGAACAGGATGGCGCCCGACTCGAACAGGGCCAGCGGCTTTCCGCCCGGGCCGTCGGGATCGATGATGGCCGGGATCTTGCCGTTCGGGTTCAGCGACAGGAATTCGGGGCCCCACGTCTCGTTCTTCGTGATGTCGACCAGGTGCGCCTCATACGGCAGGCCGGTTTCCTCCAGCATGATCGAGGCCTTCACCCCGTTGGGCGTGTTCAGCGAATACAGCTGCAGCCGGTCGGGATGTTGCGCCGGCCAGCGCTGGGTGATCGGAAAGGCGGAAAGGTCGGCCATCTGAAGCTCCTGCTGTGGTTCTGACCGATGTAGGTCAGGCAAGCTGAACCGCAACCGTCGCGGTGGCGCATCAATCCTGCCGGCGATGTGTGGACTCCTGATCTGGACCCGGCGCGCCCGTGAGGGCAATGGAGACGCCATGACCTTTCCGACCCCGTCCCCTGCCGACTGGAAGACGCTCGCCGAGAAGGCGCTGAAGGACCGTCCGCTCGAAAGCCTGCTGCACCTCGACGCAGACCAACTCGTGGTCCGGCCGCTGTACGCGGCGGCGACGGGCGTCGAACCGCTGTTCGCGCCGAGGCCCTCGGACGCCGAGGGCCGGCCCTGGGACCTGCGCAGCCTCGTCGAGGGCGACGATCCGGCGACCGTCAACGCGGCGGTGTTGACCGACCTCGAGGGCGGGGCCGCGTCGGTGGTGCTGAAGGGCGCGGCGCTGGCCGACAGCGAGCCGCTGGCGCGCGCGCTTGACGGCGTGGCGCTGGAACTGGCGGCGGTCGGGCTCGACGCCGGGCTCGACGGTCCCGAAGCGGCCAATGCGCTGGCGGTGGCGGCCAAGGGCTCGCCCCGGGCCCGGCTGATGTTCCACATGGATCCCGTTTCGGCCTTCGCGGAAACCGGCGAGGCTCCACGCTCGCTGGAGGAGCACCTGACGCTGGCCGCCAACACGGCGGCCCGGCATGCCGGCGCCTATCCGGAGGCGAGCTTCTTCCTCGCCAGCGGCCGTGTGGTCCATGAGGCGGGCGGCTCGATCGGCCAGGAACTGGCCTTCGCGGCGGCCAACGCCGTGGCGCTGGTCAAGGCCGCCGTCGAGGTCGGCATGACGGCGGAACAGGCGCTGAAGGGCGTGGTGCTCGGCGTCGCGGCCGACCAGGAATATTTCGACAGCCTCGCCAAGGTCCGGGCCCTGCGCCTGATGTGGCGTTCGCTCAGCCGGGCCTTCGGGGCGGAGACGCCCGCCGTCATTGAGGCGCGGTCCTCGCGGCGGATGCTGTCGGCGCGCGATCCGTGGCCGAACCTGCTCCGGCTGACGGCCGCCGGGTTCGCGGGCGCGGTCGGCGGCGCGGACGCCGTTGTGCTGGACGGCTTCTCGCGGGCAAGCGGCCGCCCCGACGCCTTCGCCCGGCGGCAGGCCCGCAACACCCAGCTGGTGCTGATGGAAGAGGCCCACGTCGGCCGGGTTGACGATCCGGCGGCGGGGTCCTGGTTCCTCGACCACCGCACCCGCGAACTGGCCGAGGCCGGCTGGGCCGAGTTCCGGATCATCGAAGCCGAGGGCGGCATCGTCGAGGCCCTGCGCGGCCACCTGCTCCAGCCCCGCGTGGCCCGCGCCCGGCAGTCGCTCGAGGCGGCGCTCCAAAGCGGCGCGGCCCAGATGGTCGGGGTGACCAAATTCGTCGACCAGCACCCCCGCCCGGCCCCGGTCGAGCCCGACCGCCTCGCCGTCCCGGAAGGCGGCGGCGACGCCTGCGTGCCCCTGACTCCGATCCGCCTCGCCGCCCCCTTCGAAGCGCAGGAGGCCGGCCGATGAGCTTCCCCGATTTCGCGAAGATCGACCTGGACCTCGGCCCCGTCGGCGCCGGCCCGGCCCGCGACCCATGGAAGACCCCCGAGGGCCTGACAGTCCCGACCGCCTACGACGGCTCGACCGTGGAGGGGCTGGACTTCATCGACGGCCTGCCCGGCATCGCGCCCTATCACCGCGGTCCGTACCCGACGATGTATGCGTCCAACCCGTGGACCATCCGCCAGTACGCCGGCTTTTCCACCGCCGAGGCGTCGAACGCCTTCTACCGTCGCAACCTCGAGGCGGGTCAGAAGGGGTTGTCGATCGCCTTCGACCTGGCCACCCACCGCGGCTACGACAGCGACCATCCGCGGGTGAAGGGCGACGTCGGCATGGCCGGCGTGGCCATCGACTCAATCTACGACATGCGCACCCTGTTCGACGGCATTCCGCTCGACAAAATGAGCGTGTCGATGACCATGAACGGCGCGGTCCTGCCCGTGCTGGCGCTCTATATCGTGGCGGCCGAGGAGCAGGGCGTCGCGCACAAGGACCTGACCGGGACCATCCAGAACGACATCCTCAAGGAGTTCATGGTCCGCAACACCTACATCTACCCGCCCGAACCGAGCATGCGGATCATCTCGGACATCTTCGCCTGGACCGCCGAGCACGCGCCGAAATTCAACTCGATTTCGATCAGCGGCTACCACATGCAGGAGGCCGGGGCTTCGGCCGATCTGGAGCTGGCCTACACGCTGGCGGACGGCATCGAATACATGAAGGCCGGGGTCGAGGCCGGCATGGCCATCGACCGGTTCGCGCCGCGCCTGTCGTTCTTCTGGGCCGTCGGCATGAACTATTTCATGGAGGTGGCCAAGCTGCGCGCCGGTCGCCTGCTGTGGGCCGAGGCGGTGTCGAAATTCGGCGCCAAGGACCCGCGCTCCCTGTCGCTGCGGGCGCACTGCCAGACCTCCGGCTGGTCGCTGGCGGCGCAGGACGTGTTCAACAACGTCTCCCGCACCATGGTCGAGGCCATGGCGGCGGCGGGCGGCCAGACCCAGAGCCTGCACACCAACAGCCTCGACGAGGCGCTGGCCCTGCCGACCGACTTCTCGGCCCGCATCGCCCGCAACACCCAGCTGCTGCTGCAGATGGAGACCGGGCTGACGAAGGTGATCGATCCGTGGGGCGGCAGCTACTATGTCGAGCGCCTGACCCACGAACTGGCCGAACGCGCCCGCGCCCACATGGCCGAGGTCGAGGCGCTGGGCGGCATGGCCAAGGCCATCGAGGCCGGCGTGCCCAAGCTGCGCATCGAAGAGTCGGCGGCGAAGACCCAGGCCCGCATCGACACCGGCCAGCAGACCGTGGTCGGTGTGAACCGCTACCTCGCCGACCACGTCGACGACATCCCGGTGCTCAAGGTCGACAACGCCGCCGTGCTGGCGTCCCAGCTGGACAAGCTGAAGCGCCTCCGCGCCGAGCGCGACGAGGCGAGGACGCAGGCCGCGCTCGACGCCCTGACCGAAGGCGCGCGCGGGAACGCCAACCTGCTGCAGCTGTCGGTCGAGGCCGCCCGCGCCTACGCCACCGTCGGCGAGATCTCCGACGCGCTGGAAGCCGCCTTCGGCCGCCACGTGGCCACGGTGAAGACGGTCTCGGGCGTCTATGCGAAGGAGGCCGGCGACGATCCGAAGATCGCCCGCGCCCGCGGCATGGTCGCCGCCTTCGTGGAGAACGACGGCGGACCGCCCCGCATCCTGATCGCCAAGCTGGGCCAGGACGGCCACGACCGGGGCCAGAAGGTCATCGCCACCGCCTATGGCGATCTCGGCTTCGAGGCCACGGCGGGTTCGCTGTTCCAGACCCCGGCCGAGGCCGCGAAGGAGGCGGTGACGCGCGGCGTGCATGCGGTGGGCGCGTCATCGCTGGCGGCGGGCCACCTGACCCTCGTGCCCGAGCTGAAGGCCGAGCTGGAGAAGCTCGGCCGCCCGGACATCATGATCGTGGTCGGCGGGGTGATACCGCCGTCGGACGTCCAGACCCTGATCAACATGGGCGCGGCGGCGGTCTACCCGCCCGGCTCGATCATCGCCGACACCGCCATCGACCTGATCGAAAAGCTGAACCAGCGCCTCGGCTACGCCCAGAAAGCCTGAGTCAGGGGCGCAGGCGCGACGGCAGGGCCTCGACCCCGGCTTCGCTGAGCTTGCGGGTGACCCGCGCCGAGCAGACCGAGTTGTTCTCGCCCATAAGCGAGGGACCGGCCGTGGACACGGTCACGGAATCGCCGACGCAGGCCCTGCCGCCGGTCTGCGCCAAAATTCCGAGGGTTCGCGAGGCCGACAGGCCGCGGCATCCGGTCGTCTGCAACTCGAACACCTGGCCCCGCAGGTCGCGGACATAGACTGTCGTGTCGTGGTCGGTCCGATAGTTGCGCACCGTCTGCGGCCGGAAGCACTGCCGCTCCGTCGATCCTTCGTCGGCCGGCGTGGTCGGCGGCGCGGGCGCGACGGCGCCGAGCGCCAGCGCGGCGACGGCGACGACGGCGATCGATCGGGACCTGGGACTCCCCGGCCTCACGGCCTGTGGGCGTCAGGCAGGGCCGCGACCTCTTCGGCGGTCAGCGCACGATCCACCCGCGCGCGGCACATGACGCTGGGCGCCGCCGAGCCGGGCAGGGTGATCCGCGCCCAGTCGCCCGTGCAGATGCGGCTTCCGCCCAAGGGCGGGTCGGCCGTGATGGTCAACCGGTGGGCGATGTCCAGATCCATGCAGCCGCCGGACGTGTTCAGTTCGAAGACCTGGTCCTGCAAGGCCCGGACGTAGAGTCGGCCGGTCTCGCCCTGCCGGAAGTTACGCACCTGCTCGGTGTTGAAGCACTGGCGTTCCGCTCGGGCGGAAGCGCCGGCGCCGGACGCGGCGCCGTCGACGGGGGCGCAGGAGGCAGCCAGGGCGGTTATGGCCGCGACGGCGGCGGATGAAACGAGACGGGTCATGATCGATCTCCGTTCGGCGCGGCGCGCACGCCTGCCGCGCCGTCAGCGTCCACCCCCTGCGAAGGTTTCGCAAGAGGGGTGGACATCACGAATCGGTTCGGCTCGACGCGCTTCGCCAGAGCCGCCGGGAGCGGCGAGGGAATGTCGATCGTCAGGGCGGCGACGTGCTCGGCCAGCAGGGGCGCGGCGCAGAAGCCGCGCGAGCCGAGTCCGCTCAGGACGAACAGGCCCGGAGCCAGCGCGCCCGCCAAGGGCAGCCGGTCCGGCGTCGTGGCCCGGACGGCGGCGCGGCCGCGGGCCGGCCCCGCGGCGGCGACCCGCGCGGCCAACTGCGGCAGGCGCGCGCCGAGGGTCCGGAGATTGCGCGCCGCCGACCCGGAATCGGCCTCTACCGACGTGTCGCCCCGATCATGGGTCGCCCCGAACAGCAAGCCCGTGGCGGTCGGCGTCGCATAGCCGCCCCAGGCGGCGGGCGCGCTCGCGACCCCTTCGACCCAGTCGGCCTGGCCGCGCACCGGGCCTAGCGGCAGGTCGGGGACGAGGGCGGCGGCGCCCCAGCCGGCGGCGACCACCACGATCGCGGCCTCGAGGATTGGCTCGCCGGACCGGTCGAGCAGCCGCCAGCCGCCGGGGGCCGGCTCCAGCCGCGCCACGCTCGCCGTCGTCCGATTGGCTTCGGCGAGCCAGATATCGAGCACCGGACGTGGATCAAGGGCGAGGGCGTCGCGCATGAGCAGGCCGCCGGTTTCCACGGGCTCGCCCAACCGCCCGGCGCAGGCGGAGTCGTCCAGCGGCGCCATCGCCCCGTCCGGCCAGATGTCCTGGGCGGCGATCTTGGCGAAGCGGCCGACGTCCCGCGCCGTCTGTTCCAGCTGCAGCACCCCCTCCGCGAGAATGGCGCGAGGAACCGCCGCGTAGAGGGCGCGAGCGCGGGACAGGGCCTGGGCGTAGAGGGTCGCGATGCCTGTGTCTCCCGCGTCCAGCCGGGGCGTGACCAGGGCCGACGGAAAGCCCGAGCCGCCGGCGCCGGGGCGGCTTTCCTCGACAACCGTGCAGGTCAGGCCAAGGGCGGCGAACGCCTTGGCCAGGGCGGCTCCGGCGATACCCGCGCCGATGATCGCCACGGCGGGCGCGGCTTCGGCCTCGCGGGCGCCCGGCAGGCGCGCCTCCAGCCGCTCGCGCTTCCTTCCGTGACCGGGCCGTTTCTCGACGGCGAAGCCCCGCTCCGACAGACCCCGCCGCACCGCGCCGGCCACGGTGAAGGTTGCGACCCGGGCGCCCGCCGCCGAGCGGGCCGCCACGCCGTCCAGCACCGCGTCCGACCACATCTCCGGATTGGTCGAGGGCGCAAAGCCGTCGAGGAACCAGGCGTCGGCGCGGCCCGACCACTGCGACAGGGCCCAGGCGGCCTCGCCGACCGCGAGATCGAGCGTGGCGTTGAACCCGGGCAGGTCGATGCGGTGAAAGCCCGGGGTCGGGGGCGGCCACACGTCCAGCAGGGCCCGAACGGGCTCGGCCAGTTCCGGCCAGGCTTCCAGCGCCCGGGCCGCCTCGTCGTGACCGAGCGGGAAACCTTCGACGGAAAAGATGTGCAGCCGGCCCTCCGCCGGGCCTTCGCGGCGCCACAGATCCAGCAGGGCGGCGATGTTGAGGCCGGTGCCGAAGCCCAGTTCGGCGACGGTGAAGCGCCCGCGGCCGCGCCATGCCTCGGGCAGGCCGCAGCCGGCGAGAAAGACCGCCCGGCTCTCGGCCAAGCCGTCCTCGCGCGAGAAATAGACGTCGTCGAAGCGGCCTGAGCGCGGCGCGCCGTCCTCGGTCCAGACCAGTCGGGGCGAACGGTCGTCAGTCATGCCGCGGGCCGTAGCCCGGGAAGGGAGCGACGAAAAGGGGCCGTCCTTTCGAACGGCCCCCGTGTTCGGCTTCGATCGCCGGACGGCGTCAGTGACCTTCGACAGGCGTGGCCGGGGCAGGCTCGGCCTGCGCCATTTCCGACGCCGCGGCGGCGTCGGCGGCGGCCTTGGCGTCGGCGGCGGCCTGTTCCTCGGTCACCGTGACGGCGGACTGGTCGGCGATGCCGGACGCCTCGGCGGCTTCGGACGCGGCTTCCGGGGCCTTCTCTTCGGCGTTGTTGTTACAGGCGGCCAGGGCCAGGGCGGCGGCCGAGGCGGCGATCAGGGCGACGATGCGCATGGGGAGATCCTTCGTTCGAACGGACGACAGTGTCCCGACGCTCCGAGATACCGACGGTCGGACCGAAGCCGCAAGTGAATTTGGCGCAAGCTCCACGGTCCGCGCCGCGCAACGAAAAAGGGCCGCCCGTGAGGGCGACCCTTTCCGAACGGACCCGAAGGTCCGCAACCCAGATATTACTGAGCGGCCGGAGCTTCGGCGGCGGCTTCGGCAGCCGGGGCCTCGGTGGTGGCGGCGGCGTCGGCGGCCGGGGCGGTCGCGTCGGCGGCCGGGGCCATCGCGGCGTCAGCAGCCGGGGCTTCGACGGTGGCTTCGGCAGCCGGGGCTTCTTCGGTCTTCTCGGCGGGTTGGCAGGCGGCCAGGGCCAGAGCGGCGGCCGAGGCGGCGATCAGAGCAACGATGCGCATGGTGTTTCTTCCTTCAGAAGGGTCAACGAGGTCATGAATCCTCGCAGGTCCGAGATAACGGGTTCGTGAGCCGATACGCAAGCGAAATTCTCACGCGTTCGTGAACTGTCGTCATGTCGCACGAAAAAGGGGACTGCGGCGACAGTCCCCTTTCGTGATCCATCGCCTGAAAGCCTACATCGGCGGCGGCGATGTCGTCGCCGGCGAGGTGGTGGCGTTCTCGGGCGGGAGGGTCGGCGGCGTCTCGCCCGGCGGAGTCGTGGCGTCGGGATAGGTCGTCGCGTCTGGCGTCGCGCCGTCCGCCGGAGCCATGGCCCCATCGGTCGCGGGCGCGGTCGTTGTAGCGGCCTCGCCCGCCATCGTGGCGTCCTCGGCGGTGGTGTCCTCCGCCTGGGTGCAGGCGGTCAGCGTCAGGGCCCCGAGGGCTGCGGCGGTGATGATCATCAGCTTCATGCGTGTTCCTCCGAGCGATCGCCGGGCGAAACAGCCGCCCGCTCCCACGATCGGTCGCGCGGGTAACCGGCGGGGCCATCCGCTGTTCCCGAAACCGTGATGGTTGGTGAGGGCGCGTGATGGTCCCGTGACCCGCGGGTCGTCAGGCCTCGCTGGGCGCGCCCTGCAGCGACTCTTCCAGCTCGAGGAAGGACGGCTGGGCCGAGGACGGGATGTCGCCGCGGCCGATTTCGACCGAGATCTGCGCCGCATTGCCGTGCAGGTGGGCGACGAGCACCGACTGGATGATCTTGTAGAAGGCGGACTCCTCGTCGACGATCGCCTTCAGCCGCGCCGCCAGAGGGCCGACCAGGCCATAGGCCAGGAAGACGCCGAGGAAGGTGCCGACCAGGGCGCCGCCGATCATGCCGCCGAGGATGGCGGGCGGCTCGGTGATTGCGCCCATGGTCTTGATGACCCCCAGCACGGCGGCGACGATGCCCAGCGCCGGCAGGGCGTCGGCCAGCTGCTGCAGGGCATGCGGGGCGCCGAGCGCCTCGTGGTGATGCTTCTCCAGCTGCTTTTCCATGGCGCTCTCGATCTGGTGCGGATCCTCGAGGTTCATGGTCATCATGCGCAGGGTGTCGCAGATGAAGTCGGTGGCGAAATGGTCCTTCAGCACCTTGGGGTATTTCTGGAAGATGGGGCTTTCGGCCGGCTTCTCGATGTGGCTCTCCAGGGCGATGACGCCCTTGGACTTCATCGTCTTGGTCAGTTGGAACAGCAAAGAGAGCAGGTCGGTATAGTCCTGCTTCTTCCACTTCGGGCCCGCGAAGGTCTTGCCCAGGCCGCTCATCGTCGACTTCAGCACCGGGACGCTGTTGGAGATCAGGAAGGCGGCGAGGCCCGCGCCGCCGATGGCCATCATCTCGTGCGGCAGGGCGTGCAGGATCACCTCGAACTTGCCGCCGGAGATGATGTAGCTGCCGAACACGAGGCCGAACAGCAGCACGATGCCGATTATCTGGAACATGGAGGGGCGGTAGTCCTGCGCGCGAGACGCAGACCTTCGCCGTTAAACATTAAGGCCCGGTTGCATCCGCGCCTAGAGTCGCGTCTCGCCGCCCAGAATCGCTTGCCGCGCCGCGTCGCTCAGCTTGGTGTAGCCGCTCTTGCCGCCCCGCACGTAGATCGGCCCGTCCACCCGGGCGGGATCGAAGCCGTCGGCGACAAGGTCCATCTTGCGGTATTTGAAGGTGCCGGTGGTGTCGGCGGACTTGATGATGCGCAGGAAGGCCGGCCGGGCGTAGACCGGCAGTTCCTGGTCAACCCAGTCGGCGAAGGCCCGGGCCCCGAAGCGGCCGTCGATGACCAGGGCGGCCATGCCGGCCTTGCCGTCGTGGCCCGGCACCGGCACGCCGTAGGCGATGACCTCCCGGACGCCGGGTGCGTCGGCCAGCCGCTGTTCGACCTCGGCCGTTGAGACGTTCTCGCCCTTCCAGCGATAGGTGTCGCCGATCCGGTCGATGAAATAGACGTAGCCCTCGGAGTCCTGCTTCATCAGGTCTCCGGTGCGGAACCAGCGGTCGCCGCGCACGAAGACGTCGCGCAGGATCTTCTTTTCCGAGGCGGTCTTGTCGGCGTAGCCGGTGAAGGCGTGGCGGGTGTCGTCGCCGATCCGGCCGATGGCCTCGCCGACCTCGCCCGCCCTGACCGGCTGGCACAGGCCGTCGGGACCGCGCACCGGCTCCTCGCTGTCGATATCGAAGCGCACGAGGCGGAAATTGATCTGCTTCTTCAGGAAGCCGGGCGCGCGGCCGATGGCCCCCGGCTTGCCGTCGAAATTGAACAGCGAGACGTTGCCTTCGGTCGAGCCGTAGAACTCGAGGATTTCGGGGACGGCGAAGCGGGTCTGGAAGTCGGCCCACACATCGGGGCGCAGGCCGTTGCCGAAGGCCAGCCGCAGCTTGTGCGCCCGCTCATCGGGATTCTCCGGACAATTGACCAGATAGCGGCACAGCTCGCCGATGTAGACGAACAGGGTCGCGCCCGACGCCTTCACGTCTGGCCAGAAGTTCGAGGCCGAGAAGCGCTTGCGCAGCACCAGCTTGCCGCCGTTGAGCAGGGCCGGACCGATGCCGACGAGACCGCCGGTGGAGTGATAGAGCGGCAGAACGTTGAAGGTGACGTCCTTGTCCGTCGCCGCCGTGGCCCCGGCGAAGGCGCGTATATAGGTGCGGGCGCGGGCGTGGGTGACCTTGGCGGCCTTGGGCATGCCGGTGGTGCCCGAGGTGTAGATGTACAGGGCCGTGTCGCGGTTGGTCAGACCCGAACGCACCGAGCGGGCCGGGCGCACCGACGATCCGCCCCGGACCGGCTTGTCGAGGCCGCGGCGCTCGTCGGCCTCGTCGGCGTCGGCGAGCCCGAGCACCCAGAGCATCAGGTTGCGGCCGGCGAAGGGGCGGGCCTCCTCGACCTTGCGCCACGACTCGACGTCGGTGACCACCTGGGAGGCGTTGGAAATCGACAGGCAGTGGGCCAGGGCGTGGCCGGTCAGGTTGGTGTTGATCAGGGCGGTGGCCACTCCGACCTTGGAGAAGCCCATCCAGGCGGCGATGTATTCGGCCCGGTTCAGCATCACCAGGGCGATGGTGTCGCCGCGCTTCAGCCGCCGGCTCTGGGCCCAGTGGCCGAACCGGTTGGCCATGGCGTCCAGCTCGCGATAGGTCAGGGCGACCCGATCGTCCTGGATGGCCACGTGGTCCGGGAACTTGTCGACCGCCTCTTCCCAGTCGTCACAGACCAGATCCGGGCTGTCGAGGTCGATCGGCTTGATGCGCTTGAGCAGTCGGCGCAGCCCCTTCGCGAACCGCATGTCGCGCCGGATGTTCGCCACCAGCCCCATAGTCCCATCCACTCCGCCAAAAGACGCTTCTGATGGTGATGAACAAGCCGCCGGTCCGGGTCAACCGGCGGGGGAATGCTGAGCGGCTTTGCGAGGCGTCGAACGCCGGTTTACGTCGGGCCGTGGCGCCGAAGCGGCTATTCCGTAACGTCAAGCACCGGAAGGTCATTTCGGGAGGCGACGCCCGCTGCCGAGAGCATCTGGCTGAATGCGAAGAGTAGAGGTTCGCCACAAAGCTGGACCCTGGCGGGCGAAACTGTGTCGACAACAGTGTTTCTTCGGGGCGTTCACGGGTTCGCGGAACCGTGATCTGGCGAGAGGGTTCGGTAATCACTGAATTGGAGGAACGTGATGACCCTGACCTACCCTCATGACCGGCCCCAGCCGCCGCACGCTCCCATCGAAGGCGTTCGCGAGGAGCCCTTCGTTCCCGTCTACGCGCGTAACCGCCGCGGCGTCCGGAACCGCAAGAGCGGGGTCAAGACGTGGATGATCCTCGCCCCGGTCAGCGTGCTGGTGCTGGGCGTCGCAGCCGCGGCGCTTGTGATGGGTGATCGCAACGCCCCCGCTCCCGCCCCGCTGGCCGAACCCGCCGCGACCGCGCCCGTGCTGCCGCCCCAGCCCCTGGCGGCCGAAGTCGCCCCCGTCGAAGCCGCCCCGGCGGCCGAGACCCCGCCCGCGCCGGCGCCCGTGGTCCGCCGCACCGCGCCAGCTCCCACCCGCCGGGTCGCTCCGGTCCGGACCGCCACCCCGGCGCGGGCGCCCACGCCCCGCGTCGTGGCCCCGGTCGAACCGGTGAGCCCGCAGCCCTATACGGCGACCCTGAACACCACGCCGGCGCCCGGTCAGACGCCGGTCATCGTGATCCAGCCGGCGGACTGATCCGAAGCCTGAATGGACGAGCCCCGGCGGATCGCTTCGCCGGGGCTTCGCCTGTCAGGCGGGCGACACCCGCCAGATGACGTTGCCCACGTCGTCCGCCACCAGCAGGGCCCCGCGCGCGTCGAACTGGACGCCGACCGGCCGGCCCATGGCCTGATCCTGGTCGTCGAGAAAGCCGGACAGGATATCCTCCGGCGGTCCGGCCGGGACGCCGTTCACGAACGGCACGAAGATGACCTCATAGCCGTTGCGCGGATTGCGGTTCCACGAGCCGTGCTGGCCGACGAAGGCCCCGCCCCGATAGCGGGCCGGAAACAGCTCGCCCTCGCCGAAGGTCAGCCCCAGCGAGGCGGTGTGGGCGCCCAGGGCGTAGTCCGGCTTTATGGCCCGGGCCACCATGGCCGGGTTGGGCGGCTCGACCCGGTCGTCGACGATCTGGCCGTAATAGCTCCACGGCCAGCCGTAGAAGCCGCCCGGCGTCACCGAGGTCATGTAGTCGGGAACCAGGTCGTTGCCGAGCTCGTCCCGTTCATTGACGGAGACCCAGAGCCGGCCGCTGTCCGGCTGCCAGGCCAGGCCGACGGGGTTGCGCAGGCCCGAGGCGAAGACGCGGCGCGCGCCCGTCGCCGGGTCGATCTCGAGGATCGCGGCCCGGTCGACCTCCTCGTCCAGCCCGTTCTCGCCGACGTTGGAGTTCGAGCCGACCCCGACATAGAGGCGCGACCCGTCCGGGCTGGCCACCAGGCTCTTCGTCCAGTGGTGGTTGCGGCCGGCGGGCAGGTCGGCGACCCGGCGCGGCGCGGCCGTGATCCGGGTCTCGCCGGTCCGGTAGGGGAAGGCGACGACGGCGTCGGCATTGGCGACGTAGAGGGTGTCTCCCACCAGGGCCATGCCGAACGGCGACATCAGGTTCTCGAGAAACGCCGTCTTCGTCTCGGCCACGCCGTCGCCGTCGGCGTCGCGCAGCAGGGTGATGCGGTTGGCGCTGGGGACCTCGGCCCCCGCCTTCTTCATGAAAAGGTTCTGGAAGAAGGCGCGGATGCCGCCGTCCTCCGTGCCCTCCGGCTTGGGCGGGGCGTTGGTCTCGGCCACCAGGATGTCGCCGTTGGGCAGGCGGTGGAGCCAGCGGGGATGATCCAGTCCGGACGCGAAGGCCTGCACCCTGAATCCGGCAGCGGGTGTCGGGGTCCGCCCCGCCGGCCAGCCCACGGCCTCGGCGACATGGACCACCGGGATGAGGGAGCGCTGCGGCTCCGGCAGCACCGGGTTGGGCCCGAAGCCGGCCATGGGATCGAGGGCCTCGCCGCCGCCGCACCCGGCAAGCGTAAGCAGGACGAGGGTTGCGGTGATCGGCTTCAGGCGCGCCATGGCGGCCTCCACAAGATGACGGAGATCAGAACGCGGGAAACGGCGGACGGATCAGTCTACGCCTCCCCGACCGACGACGCGACCGGCCCGTGCAGCCCTGCGGCTCAGAGAGGGGCCTTGAGTTCGCGCGGCGGTCGGATGCGCCGGAACCGCGCCTCGACGAATGAGAAGGCCCCGAAAGCGACGAACCCCAACGCCGCCAGGGCCAGAATCCACGGTCCGGCCGGCTGGCGTTCCACCGCGTCCAGCGCCGATCCGAAACTGGTGACTTCGGACGCGCGCGCGTCGAGACCGGCGAGGACGACGAGACTCGCGAGCGGCAGATAGGCCAGGCCGCGGGCGACGTGTCCCGCCCGCGCCAGCGGTGCGACGCGCCGGCACAGCCGGGCCGAACAGGCCAGGTACTCGGTGAAATCCTCCCGCCAGGCCTTGACGATATTGCTCACGCCGATGCCGAAGATCGTCAGGCCGCCGGCGACGAGCAGCCACTGGCCCAGCGGCAGGTCGAGGACGGCCGCGGCTTGGCTCTGGCTCCGGGTCACTCCCTCGCTGGCGGGATCGGCCGGCGTCCCCGCCATGAGGCCGAAGGCGGCGACGGCCAGGGCGGCGTAGCTCAGGCCGCTGAACATCTGGCTCAGGCGCGTGCCCAGCGCTCGCCATGACACGCCTTCATGATCGGCGTCGAACACGGCCTGCAGGACCCGCCACATCACGAAGGCGGCGAGGCCCAGCCCGATCAGGAAGGCCCACAACCGGCCGAGCGGCCTCTGCGCCAGCCAGGCCAGCGCGCCCTTCGTGCCGACCGCGTCGCCGATCAGATCGACCGCCGCCAGCAGGATCAGCACGCCGACCGACAGATAGACGAAGCCCCGGGCGCCGTAGCCGATCCGCGCCGCCAGTTCGACCAGGTCGTGCAGCGGCGGAACGCGCCGCAGCAAGGGCGACCGTCGACGCCCCATGTCGCCGAGACGCGCGAGACTGTGACGGAGGGAGGCGAGGGCGTTCGGCACGGCGTGCGTAACCCCTGGAGTGAAATATGGCTCCGCTATCTTCGCTCCGGCCTTGAGGTGCGGCAGGCGGACGCATATCTGCTGCGCGCTCAGGGAGGGCGCGCATGCAGCCTGTGATCTCCATCGACGGTCTGACCAAGACCTACAAGTCGGGCCTCCAGGCCCTCAAACCCATCAATCTGACCATCGGCAAGGGCGAGATCTTCGCGCTTCTGGGTCCGAACGGCGCGGGCAAGACCACGCTGATCTCGGTGGTGTGCGGCATCGTCACCCCGACCACGGGCACGATCATCGCCGACGGCCATGACATCCAGTCCGACTACCGCCGGGCGCGCGAAAAGATCGGCCTGGTGCCGCAGGAGCTGACCACCGACGCCTTCGAGACGGTGATGGCCACGGTGACCTTCAGCCGCGGCCTGTTCGGCAAGGCGCCGAATCCCGCCCATATCGAGAGCGTCCTGCGCGAGCTGTCGCTGTGGGAGAAGCGCAACGACAAGATCATGACCCTGTCCGGGGGCATGAAGCGTCGGGTGATGATCGCCAAGGCGCTGAGCCACGAGCCCGACATCCTGTTCCTCGACGAGCCGACCGCCGGCGTCGACGTCGAGCTGCGCCGCGACATGTGGAACCTGGTCCGCCGCCTGCGCGAGAGCGGCGTCACCATCATCCTGACCACCCACTACATCGAGGAGGCCGAGGAGATGGCCGACCGGGTCGGGGTGATCCTCAAGGGCGAACTGATCCTGGTCGAGGAGAAGACCGCCCTGATGAAGAAGCTGGGCAAGAAGACCCTGACCCTGAACCTGCAGGACCCGCTGGACGCCGTGCCGGCGGACCTGGTCGAATGGAACGTGACGCTCAAGGCCGAGGGACACGAACTCGAATACGTCTTCGATTCCAATCAGGAGAAGACGGGCGTGCCGTCGCTGCTGCGCAAGCTCAGCGACCTGGGGATCGCCTTCAAGGACCTGAACACCAGCCAGAGCTCACTGGAGGATATCTTCGTCAGCCTGGTCCACCGCGACAAGGGAGCGGCCGCATGAACAGCCTGACCTTCAACGGCTATGGCGTCTGGGCCATCTACAAATTTGAGATGGCGCGCGCCCTGCGGACGGTGTGGCAGAGCATCGTCACCCCGGTGATCACCACGGCCCTGTATTTCGTGGTCTTCGGCTCGGCCATCGGCAGCCGCATGACCGAGATCGACGGGGTGCCCTACGGCGCCTTCATCGTGCCGGGCCTGATCATGCTGAGCCTGTTCACCCAGTCGATCTTCAACGCCTCGTTCGGCATCTACTTCCCCAAATTCACCGGCACCATCTACGAGCTGCTGTCGGCGCCGGTGTCGCCGCTCGAGATCGTCATCGCCTATGTCGGGGCGGCGGCGACCAAGTCGGCGGTGCTGGGGCTGATCATCCTCGCCACGGCGGCGCTGTTCGTGCCCCTGAACATCCTGCATCCGGTCGAGATGCTGGCCTTCCTGATCCTGATCTCGACGACCTTCAGCCTGTTCGGCTTCATCATCGGCATCTGGGCCAACGGTTTCGAACAGCTGCAGATGATCCCGATGCTGGTGGTGACGCCGCTGACCTTCCTCGGCGGGTCGTTCTATTCGATCGACATGCTGCCGGAGGCGTGGCGGACCGTGACCCTGTTCAATCCGGTCGTCTATCTGATCTCCGGATTCCGCTGGACCTTCTTCGGCAGCGGCGACGTGGGCATCGGGATCAGCCTCGCGGCGACGCTGGGCTTCTTCCTGATCTGCCTGGGGGTGGTCGGCTGGATGTTCCGGACCGGATATCGGCTGAAAAACTAGTATTGAAGAACCCTGATCGTCAGGCTGGCGTCACGAAACGGGCCAGATCGCTCCGCAATCTGGCCCGGTCTTCGCGTTTCTGAAGCGCGCCTCGCCGGCGCGGGAGAGTTCATGCCCACCGACGACAACCAGTCCCCGAACGGTTCGCCCGCCCCCTTCGCCCGCCGCCCGGTGACCTGGGGCCGCCCCCCGGCGACCGTGTTCCGGGCCGGCCCGCTGCCGAAGGGCGAGCGTCTCCCGCCGCTGCCGGAGCCGCCGAAGGCCGCCCCGGCCCCCTCGCCCCGGGGCGCCATTCTGAGCGGGTCGTTGATCCCGCGCGCGGGCCCGGCCCCCGAGCGCGCACCGACGCCCAAGCCCGCCGCACCCCTGGCGGAGCCGCCCGCCCGTCGCCCGGCCTCCGAGCCCGATCTGGCTGTGCGGCCGCTCGCGCCGCTTCCGGATATCGCCGAACCCCGGCGCCCGACCGCGGCCTCGGTCGAGGCCCCCGCCCGTCCGGCGACGGCTCCGACGCCGGCTCCGGCCGCCACGCGCCGGCGCTCCGTCGGCCGCGCGCCCCTCTATGCCGGAGCGGCCGCGGTGGTGCTCGCGGCCCTCGCCGTCGGCGGATGGATGCTGACGCAGCCGCCCGCCGCTTCGCCCCCGCCGGCCCCGTCTACGGAGGCGTCCGTCCCGACTCCCGCGCCAATCGAGATCGCCTCCGCCGTCGAGGCTGTCCCCCTCCCTGAACAGCCGCTCGTCGAGGCGGTTTCCGTGGCGGCTCCCTCTCCGGTCCGCGCCGCGCCCCCGACGGCCGAGCGTCCGGCCGCGACCCGCCCCGCGCTCCAGCCCGCGTCGGTGCAGCCGTCCGCCCCTGTTCCGTACGAAGCGCCGACGCCCGCCGCCACGACGCCGGCCGTGGCGCCGGCGGCGACCGCGCCGCGGATCGAGATCGTTCCGGCCGCGCCGGCCGGCCCGCCGCCGACCACGGCCGAACGCCCACCGGCCGATCCGGACGCGCCGATCGCGACCCGGCCGCAGCCGCTGACGCCCGGAGCCTAGGCGGTCTTGATCGCCAGATAGCCGCGCTCGACCATGCGGCGCAGGCCCTCATAGGCCTCGGCCAATTCCTCATAGGCCGTGCGGGCCGAGGTCAGCCGGGCGATCTGGTCGACCGTCGAGGGCGCGCCCGATTCGCTCTGGCGCAGGGCTTCGCCGACCCATTTGGCGCGGGCGGCCGCCGTCTGGACCGCCAGCCGCTGGAACACCTGGGCGTCCAGTCCGGGAAGGGCGGCGGCGATCACCTCACGATTGGCCACGAAGGCCGAATAGTCGATCTGCTCGAGCAGGCCGCGCAGCCGCCGCTGCTCCTGCGGGTCGGCGTCCTGCGGCTCGAAATGATCGCGCTGACGGCGATAGGTGGAGGTCTGGATGGTCGACATCACGCCGCTCCGGAGGTGGACAAGCTCAAGCGTGCGCTGCGCCGATTAACGAGGGGTTGCGGCGCAGGGGCTTGCGGCGGCGGCGTGCGTCATGATACTTAAGTGAATGCTTCAGTATCAGGAGCCGC
The DNA here is from genome assembly GCF_964253355.1 of Brevundimonas sp. LjRoot202. NCBI lineage: Bacteria > Pseudomonadati > Pseudomonadota > Alphaproteobacteria > Caulobacterales > Caulobacteraceae > Brevundimonas > Brevundimonas sp. LjRoot202. The sequence goes on from NZ_CAXUQW020000005.1 coordinate 146,313, forward strand.
TCGATCTCGCCTTCCAGGCCCTGTCGGATCCGACCCGGCGGCGCATGGTCGAACGGCTGTCCGCCGGCCCGGCCACGGTCAGCCAATTGGCCGAACCCCTGCCGATGTCCGTGTCGGCGGTGATGCAGCACCTGAAGATCCTGGAGGGCGCGGGCCTGGTGGTTTCGGAGAAGGTCGGCCGCGTCCGCACCTGCCGCGTCGATCCCCGAACACTCAGCGCCGCCGAGCGCTGGATCAACGACCGCCGCCGGTCCGTCGAGCGCAGCCTCGACCGGCTCGGCGCCTTTCTGGACGAAACGAAGCCCGACGAGGAGCCAGGGTCATGACCATCCCCAATCCCGAGATCGCTCATGGGACCTTCACCATCGAGCGCCGCTACGACGCCTCGCCCGAGCGCGTGTTCCGAGCGTACTCGGACCCCGTCGCCTTCCGCCGCTGGTTCGTGGAGGGCGAGAACTGGACCATCCACGACTGGACGTACGACTTCCGCGTCGGGGGCTATGCCGGCGGCAGTTTCCGGTTCGGCGACGAGAGCAACGAGACCTGGTTCAACGACACCGAGCACCTGGATATCGTCGATAACCGACGCATCATCGTCAGCTATGTGATGGGCCGGGTGACCGCGGCGGGCAAGGAACGCGCCTCGGCTTCGCTGGCCACGACCGAACTGGTCGCCGACGGCTCGGGCACGCGGCTGATCTATACGGAACAGGGCGCCTATTTCGGTGGCGACCCGCGTCAGGAAATCGCCATGCGCGAGCACGGCTGCGGCGAGATGCTCGACAAGCTCGCCCGCGAACTGAAGGAGCATTCGTGATGGCCGGCAAGGTTCGCGTCAGCAGCTTCGCGGTGTCCGTCGACGGCTTCGGCGCCGGGCCCGACCAGAGCCTGCAGGATCCGTTGGGCGTGGGCGGCGAGGAACTGCACGAATGGTTCTTCCCGACCGACACCTTTCAGAAGATGTACGGCAAGGGTCACGGACAGACCGGCGTGGACGAGGGGTTCGCCAGACGCGGCATGGACGGGATCGGCGCCTGGATCCTCGGGCGCAACATGTTCGCCCCCTCGCGCGGGCCCTGGCCCGACGACGGATGGAAGGGCTGGTGGGGCGAGGAGCCGCCGTATCGCTGTCCCGTCTTCGTCCTGACGCATCACCCCCGCGCCTCGTTCGAGATGAAGGGCGGCACGGTCTTCCATTTCGAGACCGGCGGAATCGAGGCGGCGCTGAAGCGGGCGCGCGCGGCAGCCGGCGACCGGGACATCCGCATCGGCGGCGGGGCGGAGACGATCCGCCAGTACCTGCGCGCCGGCCTGATCGACGAGATGCACGTGGCCGTCTCGCCTGTCCTGCTGGGTCGGGGCGAGCCGTTCTGGGCCGGTCTCGATCTGCCGGCCCTGGGCTATGAGCTGATCGAAAGCACCGTCGGCGAACGCGCGACGCACCTGCGCATCGGCCGCAACGGACACGGAGGCGGGCGATGACGGCCGACCGTCTCTTCTTCGGGTCCTTCACGATCGAGCGGCGCTACGACGCCGCGCCCGAGCGGGTGTTCCGCGCCTTCACCGATCGCGACGTCAAACAGCGCTGGATGGGATGCGAGGATGTCCGCGCGCCCGTTATCGAGACGCTCGACTTTCGCGTCGACGGTCGTGAGATCAGCCGGGGCGGCGGCGCCGACGGCGCCGAACACCTGTTCGAGGGGACCTATCTCGATATCGTTCCGGGCCGCCGGTTCGTCTTCGCCTTCGTGATGCACGTGGGCGGGCGGAAACTGTCCGCTTCGATCGCCTCGGTGGAGGTGCTTCCGGACCGCGATGGCGCGCGGCTGATCTTCAACGAGCAGGGCGTCTATTTCGGCGAGGACGGGTGGGCCGAGCGCGAGGAGGGCACCGCCGTCGGCATGGCTCAACTCGCCGCCTGGCTGGATGCGCAAAAGGAAGCCGCCTGATGACCCTGGTGCTGTGGTCCCATCCCTATTCCGCCTATGGCCAGAAGGGCCTTGTCGCCCTCTACGAGCTGGGCCTGGCGTTTGAGCCGAAGCTGGTCGACTACGCGGACGAGGCCGTCATGGCCGCCTTCCTTGCGATCTCGCCCTTCGCCAAGATGCCGGTGCTGGTCGATCCGGCGGCGGGCCGGACGATCCTCGAGTCCAGCATCGTGATCGAATATCTCGACCGGCTGGCCGGCGGCGGACGGTTGATCCCGACCGATCCGGAGACGGCGATGGAGGCGCGCTGGGTGGACCGCATCATCGACACCTATGTCGGCGGCCCGATGAACCGGATCATTTTCCACCGCCTCGGCCGCGCGGGTCCGCCGCCCGAGGCGGTGATGACCCTCGACGAACGCGAGATCGTCACGGCGTGGAACCTGCTGGAGCAGCGGCTGTCGGACGGGCGGACCTGGGGCGCGGGCGAGACCTTCACCCTGGCCGACTGCGCCGCGGCGCCGATCCTGACCTACGCCCGGCGGCTGGTCCCGTTCGGCGACCGGCCGCGGCTGAAGGCGTGGCACGGGCGGCTGATGGCGCGGCCGTCGTTCCGGCGGGCGCTGGAAGACGCCGCGCCGTTCGGTGACCTGATGCCGGCGCCGCCCGCCGTCGACTAGATCAGCCGTGGGCCGTGGCGACGGCGGTCGAACCGCCGGGGGCCCGGGCGATGTCGAGCAGCTTGAGCCGGAAGATCAGCACGCTGTTGGGCGGGATGTCGCCCGCGGCCGTCTCGCCGTAGCCGATCGCGGGCGGGATGTAGACCAGCCACTCGTCGCCGACGCTCATATGCTGGAGCGCATCGCGCATGCCGGGGATGACCGAGCCGGAGATGCCCTCCTCGACCGTGAACACCGCCGGCTGGCCACGCTCGAACGAGCTGTCGAACACCGTGCCGTCGGTCAGCGAGCCCTCGTAGTCCACGCGAACCAGATCGTTGCCGTCCGGGCGCTCGCCCCCGGGCGGTCCCGCCTGCAGCACCTTGTACTGCACGCCCGACGGCAGGGTCTGGACGTCCTTGGCCCGGGCGTTCGAGGTCATGAAGAACTCGGCCTCGCGCAGGTTCTCGGCGGCCTGCGGATCGCCGGCCGGAGCCCCGCGCCCGCACGCCGCCAGCGCCGCCATCATGGCCAGCGCGGCCGCCGTCCTAGCCCATCCGTAGCGCATAGCCTGCCTCTTCCAGTCCGTGTCTGATCTCGTCGGCGTGCGCCTCGCCGCGCGTCTCGACCATGATGTCGAACTCCGCGCCCTTGGCCGGGACGTCCAGCGCCAGGCGGTTGTGCACCACGTCGATGATGTTGCCGCCGAGACCACCGATCACCGCGCTCATCTTCGACAGCATGCCGGGGCGGTCGTCACCGAGGATGCGGTACACGACCAGCCGCTTCTCGCGCACCAGTTCGCGGTTCAGCACCACCGCCAGCATGCGGGAGTCGATATTGCCGCCGGTCAGCTCGAGGCCGACCTTCAAGCCGCGGAATTTGTCGGGGTAGGCCAGCATGGCCGCCAGCCCGCCGGCGCCCGCGCCCTCGGCGACCGTCTTCTCCAGCGTGGCGAGGAAGGCGACGCCCTTCTCGAAGTCCGCCTCGTCGACGACCAGCACCTCCTCGACCAGCGGATCGGCCAGGGCGAAGGGGATGTCGCCGACCGCCTTGATGGCGATGCCCTCGGCGATGGTCTGGCCGCTGCATTTCGCCGTCTCGCCGCGGCGTCTCGCATTGAAGGACGGGTACATGGCCGCCTCGACGCCGAAGATGCGGATCGAGGGCTTGATCCCCTTGGCGGCGATGGCCGAGCCGGCGATCAGCCCGCCGCCGCCGACGGGGATGATCAGCACGTCGAGGTCGGGCGCGTCCTCCATGAACTCCAGGCCGCAGACCCCCTGGCCGGCGACGATGCCCGCGTCGTCGAAGGCCGAGATGAAGACCATGCCCTCCTCGTCCCGGAAACGGTGGGCCTCCTCGGTCGAGCCCGAGAAGTCGGCGCCCTTGATCACCACCGTGGCGCCGTGGGCCCGGGTGCCGTCCGCCTTCACGAAGGGCGTGCCCTCGGGCATGACGATGGTCACCGGCACGCCCAGCCGGGCGCCGTGATAGGCCAGCGCCTGGGCGTGATTGCCGGCCGAGGCCGCCACCACGCCGCGCCTGCGCTCGTCCGGCGTCAGCTGCAGCAGCCGGTTGAGGGCGCCGCGCTCCTTGAAGCTGCCGGTGAAGTGCAGGTTGTCGTACTTGATCCAGACCTCGGCGCCGGTCAGCTGCGACAGCTTGCGGGAATAGCGCACGGGGGTGCGATCCACCTGGCCGGCGATGCGGTCCCGCGCCGCCAGAATGTCGTCAAACGTGACTGTCATGGGGATTCCCTATACCCGGTCTGCGCCGGGTTGCCCGAGCTTTTGGACCAGCGTCCCGGGGCTCGCAACCTTGACCTTGCCGCGGCGTTGATCGTCTCATCGGATGTTCGACCCGCACCCGTGACGGAGAGAGCCCATGGCCGCCCAGACGACATCCCGCAAACTCATCCTTCCGTTGCTCGCCGCCGTGGCCGCCGGCGGCCTGCTGGCGGCTTGCGAGACCGTTCCGATGGGCGGCGGCTTCGGTCCGGGGCCGGCGCCGGGCGGCGCCCCGGGCGTGTTCCGCGCCGACGACTTCGCCTGGTCGACGGCCGCCGGACGCGCCTCGATCGACGGACGGATCGACTATCGCCGCAACGGACAGGCCTTCGACTGCACCGGTTCGATCGGCCTGACCCCGGACACGCCCTACACCCGCGCCCGCTTCCGCACCCTCTACGGCTCGACCGACCGGGCCGCGGTGCCCGAGGCCATCGTCCGCGCCCGGACCGTGGCGGATCCCAACGCCGACTATCGCTCCTACGTCCGCTCGACCACCTGCGAGGACGGCCGCTTCAGCTTCTCCGGCCTGCCGGACGGCGGCTGGTTCATCATCGCCCCGGTCAGCGCCGACGGCGAGGAGCGGGTCGTGCTGATGCGCCACGTCGATACGCGGGGCGGGCGCGTTTCCGTCACCCTGTAGCGTTCGTCAGTTTGTCTTTTCAGGCCGCGTAACGGGCCGCTCTGGAGGATTAACCATGCGCCGCCCGTTCCTGACCACCCTGATCCTGACCGCTGGCTGCGCCTTGGCGGCCGGCTCCGCCTCGGCCCAGTCGTGGGGCCACAGCGGCCATGGTCACCACCGGGGCGGTCAGGCCCCGTCCGCCTTCGACTGGCGCAGCCAGCTGGACCGGCCGGGGGACTATCGCTGCGACGCCTTCTGGGACGCCAGCCGCACCGATTGCGACGCCCGCTGGCGCGACCAGCGCCATCGCGTCAGCGCCCAGGCGCGGCGCGATTATCGGACGCTGGCGGGCTACGGCCACAACGACGGCCGCTACGCCCGGGCTTACGGCCATGGCCACGACAGCCGGTACGCGACCCGGCGGCGCGGCTACGGCCATGGCTACAGCTACAGCTATGGCCACGGACAGTCGGCGGGGACGGCTTACCACGGAGCCTACGGGCGGCCCGACGTCGTCTATCCGGGCGGTCAGGGCCGCTACGGCCAGGGCCGCGACCCCGACCGCGTCGACTGGTGCCGCGCGACCTACCGCTCCTACGACCCGGGCAGCGGCTACTACCGGACCTGGGGCGGCCGCCTGGTATTCTGCGGCTGAGCGCCGGATCGAACGGGGTTCACCCGATCACGGATCGGTGGGCGAGCGCCGTTCGCCATTGTTTCGCCTTGTCCGCACCGCTTCGGTCCTCCTGACCCGCAAGGGGCGGTGGATCAGGGAGCGCGTTCATGTCCCAGCACAACATTTCAGGCTCGGAAGTTTTCGGGCCCAAGCCCGGCGTCATGCTGAGGTCGGTCAAGACCAGCGGCCTGCGCCGCCAGCGCGCGGCGCGGACATGGATGGCCTTCATCGCCGGCGCGATCGTCGCCGTCGGCGCCGGAGCGGTCGTCATGGCCGCGGTGTTCGGCCCGACTCTTTTCGGTTAGCCGCGGTCGTCGGCCCTCCGGGGGCCTCCCGACCCGACGGCCTGGCGGTATGGCTGTCGCGCTCAGGCAGTGAGCCGCCGCGCGGCGAACGATAGCGCCCCCCGCATCAAGCCAGCCAGACCATCCGCCGCGTCCGCGCGTCGCCGCCGCGCGCCTTGCTGAAGCCGCGGCGAACCTCGCCCGTGTAGAGGAAGCCGGCCTTCTCCAGCACCCGTCCCGACGCGGGGTTGTCGGTGAAGTGGCCGGCGACCAGGGCGCGGCGACGCCAGCGGCGTGACGCCCAGACCAGAGCGCCTTCCAGCGCCTCGGTCGCATAGCCCCGACCCCAGAACGGCCGGCCGATCCAGTAGCCGACCTCGGGCGCGGGATCGCCGTCCTCGAACAGGCCGATGACGCCGACCGGGCCATGGTCCTCATGTTCGATCAGGAAGGTCGCGGCGCGGGCCGGATCCTGCCCCGCCACGGCCAGCACGAAGGCCTCGGCGTCGTCCGCCGAATAGGGGTGCGGCATGCGCAGGGTCATGCGTGCGATGTCCGGATCGTTGGCGAGGGTGGCCAGACGGCCGATGTCCTGCGGGCCCGGCGCGCGCAGGGCCAGGCGCCGCGTCTCGACGACGGGAGAGGGTTCGATCACGCACATGATGCGGCCTCGTTCGATCTGCCGCCTCCTTGGAGGGCTCGGGCGGCTTCGAGGCGGGGAACGAAAACGGGGAGCCTGGTGATCCAGACTCCCCGCGGAAATAATTCCCTTGGTCCGGATCGCGGCTCTTGAGCCTTGCGCGATCCGGGAGATGTTCCGTTCGCGCTTACTCGGCGGCCATAGCCTGCTCGGTGGTCGGAAGAATCGACACGTAGCATCGGCCGTTCGCCTTTTTGGTGAACTTCACGGCGCCGTGCACGGTGGCGAACAGGGTGTGGTCGCGGCCAAGGCCGACGTTCTCACCCGGATGGAAGGTGGTGCCGCGCTGACGCACGAGGATGTTGCCGGCCAGCACGCGCTCGCCGCCGAACTTCTTCACGCCGAGGCGCTTCGACTCGGAGTCGCGACCGTTGCGCGACGAACCACCGGATTTCTTGTGAGCCATGGGTTTGCTCCTGTCTCTTCGTTCTTACGCTTCGTCGGTGGAGGCGGGCTTCGCCTTGGGCGCGGCCTTCTTGGCCGGAGCCTTCTTGGCGGCGGCCGGCTTTTCAGCGGCGGCTTCGGCCTTCGGGGCTTCGGCCTTGGCGGCCTTCGGAGCCGCGGCCTTCTTCGCCGGCTTGGCTTCGGTTTCTTCAACGCGCGGGGCCAGGCCGCGAGCGCGCAGGTTCATCTCGGCCTTGGTCATCAGCGACGCTTCGCCGTCCCACTTGGCCTTTTCGCCGGCGCCTTCGATGCCGGTGATGCGCAGGACCGATTCCATCTGGCGATGGCCGTTGGTGCGGCGATAGCCCTGACGACGGATCTTCTTGAAGATCTTGATCTTCTCGCCCTTGCGGGTTTCGACCAGCGTCGCGGCGACGGTCGCGCCGGCGATCATCGGGGCGCCCAGGGTCACGCCCTTGTCGCCGCCCAGCATCAGCACGTCGCCGAACGACACGTTGGAGCCGGCCTCGCCGTCGAGCTTCTCGACCACGATGACGTCGCCCGGCTGAACCCGGTACTGCTTGCCGCCGGTCTTGATCACCGCGTACATGTTGAAGCCTCAGCGAAACGCAAAAAGAATAAGCCCGACGGGGGTTCCCCTCGGGCGAAGAGCGGCGACATATACGGAAGGCGCCCTCGGAGTCAACGCGGACGGGCCGAAAAACCCGGAAACCAGGCGGCGGAAACGGAATTCTCGGCCGCGGCCTCGACTGTTATAAAGTAACACGCTAGAGAGCGGTGATGACGCCGCCCGCCTCCGATCAGATGATCCTTCTGTCCCTGCTGGGCGGCGGTTTCGCGACCGCCTTCCTGCACGCGGCCCTGCCGACGCACTGGCTGCCGTTCGTGCTGGTCGGCCGGGCCCAGCGCTGGAGCCTGGGCCGGGTGCTGGCGGCCGTGACCGCGGCGGGCCTCGCCCATATCGCCGCCACCGCCCTGGTGGGCAGCCTGATCGTCGTCGCCGGGCTGGCGCTCGACCCGTGGATCGGCGGCGTGCTGCCCCACCTGTCGGCGATCCTGCTGTTCCTGTTCGGCGTCTTCTATCTCGGCCGCGCGCTGATCCGGCGGCCGCAACTGGCCGGCGGTCCGCCGCTGGACCTGCCCGAGCCGGCCGTGTCGCACGCCGCCGCCTTCTGGGGGCTGGTGGTGATGATGGCGGTGTCGCCCGGCGAGGTGTTGCTGCCGTTCTATCTGAATCAGGCGCAGGGCGGGGTGGGCGTGCTGACGGCGCTGACCCTCGTGTTCGCCGCGGGGACGGTGCTGGGCATGGCCGCGTTCACCCTGCTGGCCCGGACCGGATGGTCGGTGCTGCGGCTCGAGCGCTGGGCCCGGTACGAAGGCGCGGTGCTGGGCCTGGCCCTGATCGCGATCGGCCTTCTCGTCGTCATGCATCAGCACTAAAGCTCTGCGGATGGCGAACGCCCACTCACACGACCATGACCACGATCATCACGATCATGGCCATGCGCACGGTCATCACCACGGTCCCGTCGACACCGGGGACTGGCGCTACGCCGTCGGGCTGATCGTCAATCTCGCCTTCGTCGGCTGCGAGGTCGGGGCCGGACTGTGGAGCGGGTCGACCGCCCTGCTGGCCGACGCGGGCCACAATCTGTCGGACGTGCTGGGCCTGGCCATGGCCGGCGGAGCGGCTTGGCTGGCGCGGCGCGCGGGCGGGCCCCAGAAGACCTACGGCTACGGCAAGGCGACCGTGCTGGCCGCGCTGGCCAACGCCATCCTGCTGATCTTCGCCTGCGGCGCCATCGCGGTCGAGGCGGCGCAGCGGCTCGACGGCGACGCGGAGGTCCAGTCGGGCATCGTCATGATCGTCGCCGGCATCGGCTTCGTCATCAACCTGGGCACCGCCCTGCTGTTCATGCGCGACCAGCATTCGGATCTCAACGCCCGCGGGGCCTATCTGCACATGCTCGCCGACGCGGCGGTGTCGATCGGCGTGGTCATCGCCGGAGCGATCATCCTGTTCACAGGCTGGTCGATCATCGACCCGATCGTCAGCCTGGTCATCGTCGCGGTGATCCTGTTCGGCACCTGGGGCTTGCTCAAGGACTCGGTCAACCTGGCGATGGATGCGGCGCCGCGCGGCGTCGACGTCGAGGCGATCCGCGGCGCGTTTCTGGCGCTGCCGGGCGTGAGTTCCGTGCACGACCTGCACATCTGGGGGATGTCTACGACAGACACGGCCCTGACCGCCCATCTGGTCCACGACCGGTCCGATCCGGAAGCTTTGCTGGCCGAGGCGCACGCCATGGCCCGCGCCCGCTTCGCCATCGGCCACACCACCCTGCAGCTGGAAGCCGGCCCCCTGCCGGATTGTCCCGACTGCTGACCTTCACAAGCGGCCTCGCAGCCGCCATCTAGCGGCCCATGTCAGACAAGATCCCCGTCACCGTCCTCACCGGCTACCTCGGCGCCGGCAAGACCACCCTGCTCAACCGCATCCTCACCGAGGACCACGGCAAGCGCTACGCCGTCATCGTCAACGAGTTCGGTGAGATCGGCATCGACAACGACCTGGTCGTCGGCGCCGACGAGGACGTGTTCGAGATGAACAACGGCTGCGTCTGCTGCACCGTGCGCGGCGACCTGATCCGCGTCGTCGCCGGCCTGATGAAGCGCCAGCGCCCGGGCAAGCCCGCCTTCGACGCCATCATCGTCGAGACCACGGGCCTGGCCGACCCCGGCCCGGTGGCCCAGACCTTCTTCGTCGACGAGGACGTCAAGGCCAAGACCCAGCTCGACAGCGTCACGGCCCTGGTCGACGCCAAACACGTCATGGCCCGCCTCGACGACTCGAAGGAGGCGCGCGAGCAGGTCGCCTTCGCCGACCGCATCATCCTCAACAAGGTCGATCTCGCCTCGGAAGCGGAGCTGGCCGAGGTCGAGCGGCGGCTGCGCAAACTCAACCCGCTCGCCCCCATCACTCGCGCCGAACGCGCCAATGTGCCGCTGGACCAGGTGCTGGGCCTCGGCGGCTTCGATCTCGAGCGCATCCTCGACATCAATCCCGAGTTCGCCAACCCCGCGCACGGCGAGGAAGGCCACGTTCACGACGAACACTGCGGTCATGATCACCATGACCATGACCACGACCACGACCACGACCATGGGCACGCCCACGGCGCGCGCGGCCACGCCCACGAGGACGACATCAAGGGCATCTCCCTGTCGCTGGACCGGCCCATGGACGGGACCAAATTCACCGCCTGGCTCGACCGGCTGCTGGGCGAGCAGGGCCAGAACATCCTGCGCGCCAAGGGCATCATCGACGTGGCCGGCGAGGACCGCCGCCTGGTCTTCCAGGCCGTGCACATGATCCTCGAGGGCGAACTGCAGAAGCCGTGGGGGACGATCGAGCGCCGCTGGTCCCGCGCCGTCTTCATCGGCCGCGACCTGGACGAGGCGGAACTGCGCAAGGGTTTCGAGGCTTGCGCCGCCTGAGGACCTGAAGGAGCCCGGCCATGGCCGATGCAAAGACCGCCCTCATCGTCGGCGCCTCGCGCGGCATAGGGCTCGGCCTGGTCGAGGAGTATCTGGCCCGCGGCTGGTCCGTCATCGCCACCGTCCGCGACGCGGCGGCCGAGGCTGAACTCACCGCCATGGACCGGGCGGGCCGGCTCACCGCCGCCCGCGCCGACGTCACCCGTGACAGCGACATCCAGGCGCTCGCCAGCCGGATCGAAGGGCCGCTGGACCTGCTGTTCGTCAACGCCGGGATCATGGGGCCCGAGGAGATGACCACGGCCTCGCACGGGGAGATCGACCAGGTCATGCAGACAAACGCCTTCGGCCCGGCGCGCCTCGCCTGGGCGCTGGTGGACCGGGTGCGGCCGAAGACCGGAGTCATCGCCCTGATGTCCACCGGCATGGCCTCGATCGCCGACAACACCTCCGGCGGCTACGACATCTACCGCGCCTCGAAGGCGGCGCAGAACATGCTGGTCCGCAGCCTCTGGGTCGGGCCGGGCCGGGCGCGGGAGCTGACGGTGCTGTCGGTCAATCCGGGCTGGGTCAAGACGGCCATGGGCGGCCGGGGCGCAACCATCGACGTGCCGACCAGCGCCCGCGGCATCGCCGACCAGATCGAAGCCCACGCCGGGAGCGGCGAACACCGCTTCGTCGGCTGGAATGGTCGGGAGCTGCCCTGGTGAACCCTCCGCCGAAACCCCTCTCCGTCGAGACCCGTCAGGCGATCCTGCATTACGGCACACCGGACTTCGACGTGCTGCAGACCGGCGACTATGTGGTCTGCGCCGTGTCCGGAAAGCCGATCCCGCTCGACCGCCTGACGTACTGGAACGTCGAGCTGCAGGAAGCCTACGCCAATGCGGACCTGATGACCCGCCGCTGGGTCGAGACGCATCCTCGCGCCTGACGCTCCGTTGCGCGTTGACGCGCCGCCCGCGGCCTCTAAACGGACCTCATGAAGACCAACACCTTCGACGCCCAGGTCACCGCCGCCCTGTTCGACAACGCCAGCGCGGTGTTCGCGCTCGGCGACGGCTCGGTGCGCTTCGAGGGCGGCGAGTTCAGCGCCGCCCATGACGGGGCCATATTGTGCGCCGCCGTCCACCCCTCCGGCGACGGCGTCGTCACCGGCGGCGACGACGGCCGGGTGATCTGGCACCGGCGCGGCGAGGCCGGGGTGCTGGCCACGGCCAGGGGCCAGTGGATCGACGCCATCGACGCCTCGGCCGAGAGCGGCCTGATCGCCTTCTCGGCCGGCAAGACCCTGTCGGTGATCGACGCGAAGGACGCCGGCTTCCGCCGTGACTTCGCGCATGAACGCACCGTCTCGGGCGTGGCGTTCGAGCCCAAGGGCCGGCGCATCGCGACCTCGACCTACGGCGGCGCGGCCCTGTGGTTCGCCCGCATCGCCGAGCAGAAGCCGACCTTCCTCAAGTGGGCCGGCTCGCACACGGCGGTGACGTGGTCGCCCGACGGCGCCTTCGTCATCACCGCCATGCAGGACAGCCAGCTGCACGGCTGGCGCGTCAAGGACCAGAAGAACCTGCGCATGGGCGGCTATCCGTCCAAGGTTCGCTCGATGAGCTTCCTGTCCAACGGCCAGCTGCTGGCCACCTCCGGGGCGCAGGGCGCGGTGCTGTGGCCCTTCATCGGCTCGAACGGACCGATGGGCCGCGAGGCCACCGAGATCGGCTTCGACGAGGGCAGCCTGGTCGCGCTGGTCGCGTCGCAGCCCAGGCATGGGATTCTCGCCGCCGGTCTCAGCGACGGACGGGTCTGGCTGGCCGATCCGGCCGGGCAGGGCCTGAATTTCCTCAAGGCGGAAAAGAGCGCGCCGATCACCGCCCTGGCCATGAGCCCCGACGCCCGCCGCGTCGCCTGGGCCGACGAGGATGGCGAGGCGGGCGTGGCCGACCTCTGACCGGATCGGCCTTGCGTCGGCCCCCTTGTCCGCGCCACCATCCGTCCATGGCGGGGCCCCCGAAACGAAAGCGCAAGCGGCCAGTACTGACGGTGCTGCTGACACTCGTTCTGTTGCTGCTCGCCAGCGTCGGCATCCATCGCTTCGTTCCCCCGCCCACGACCTTCCTGATGGTCAGCCGGTCGCTGGAGGGGGAGGGCCTGTCATACCGCTGGCGGTCGCTCGACGAGATTTCGCCGCGCCTCGTCGAGGCGGTCATCGCCTCCGAGGACTCGACCTTCTGCGCGCACCGCGGCTTCGACATGAAGGCGATCGAGAAGGCGTTGAAGGCCAACGCCCGGGCGGAGAAACGCGGCGCCGGCCGTCTACGCGGCGGTTCCACCATCAGCCAGCAGACCGCCAAGAACGTCTTCCTGTGGCCGGGCCGTGACTGGGTCCGCAAGGGGCTGGAGGCCGGCTATACGGTCCTGATCGAGACCCTCTGGGGCAAGCGCCGGATCGTCGAGGTCTATCTGAACGTGGCGGAGTGGGCACCGGGCGTCTACGGGGCCGAGGCGGCCGCGCGGCACTGGTTCGGCAAGTCCGCCTCGGACCTGAGCGCCCGCGAGGCGGCCCGGCTGGCCGCCATCCTGCCCTCGCCCCGGCGATACAACGCGTCATCGCCCGGTCCCTACGTCCGCCGTCGCGCGTCGCGGGTGCAGGCGGCGATGGGCACGGTGCGCAACGACGGGCTCGCCGCCTGCGTACTCGACTAGCCGTCACGCTTGACGCAACGGCTCCGCTCGCCTCACCTGCGCGTCGACAAGGCGGAGCAACCGCCTGATACGACGCCCCGGGAGGATTTCGATGAAACGCACCCTGATGACGGCCGCCGCCGTTTGCGCTCTCATGACCACGGCTGGCTGCGCCGCCTATGCGGCTCACGAGCCCCATGTCTGGAACGACGCGCAGAACCCGGGCGCCCCGGCCGCCGCCGTTCCGGCCGCCACCGCGGAAGCCGCCACCGCCTTCGTCGCCGACGCCGAGAAGCGCCTCGCCGACCTCAGCGAGGAGGCCGCCCGCATCCAGTGGACCCGGGCCACCAACATCACCCACGACACCATGTGGCTGGAGAGCCGGATCAACGCCGAATACACCGAGCTGCAGGTCGAGCTGGCCAACGGCGCGGCCCGCTTCAACGACGTCGAGGTCCCCGCCGATGTCCGGCGCAAGCTGAACCTGCTGCGCCTCGGCATCGTCCTGCCGGCGCCCAACCGCCCCGGCGCGGCCACCGAACTGGCCGAGATCACCACTCGTCTCGACTCGACCTATGCGACCGGCAAATTCGAGTTCAAGGGCGAACAGATCACCCTCGACGAGGCCTCCATCCTGATGGCCGAGTCGCGCGACCCCGCCGAACTGGAGGCGCTCTATGAGGGTTGGCGCACCGTTTCCCCGGTCATGGCCGCCGACTACGCCCGCATGGTCGAGATCGCCAACGAGGGCTCGCGCGAGCTCGGCTTCGCCGACACCGGCGCGATGTGGCGGGCCGGCTACGACATGGACCCGGACGCCTTCGCGGCCGAGACCGACCGGCTGTGGGAACAGGTGAAGCCCTTCTACGAGAACCTGCACTGCTATGTGCGCGACCGGCTCAACGCCAAATACGGCGACGCGGTGCAGCCCGAGACCGGCCCGATCCGCGCCGACCTGCTCGGCAACATGTGGTCGCAGCAGTGGGGCAACATCTACGACGTCGTGGCCCCGACCTCGGGCGGCGAGTCCAGCTACGACCTGACCAAATTGCTTGAGGCCGCCGACTACGACGCCGAGAAGATGGTCAGGACCGGCGAGAATTTCTACGTCTCGCTGGGCCTCGACCCGCTGCCGCAGACCTTCTGGGAGCGGTCGATGATCACCCGGCCGCAGGATCGCGAGGTGGTCTGCCACGCCTCGGCCTGGGACCTCGACAACGCCGAGGACATCCGCATCAAGATGTGCACCCAGGTGAACGGCGACGACTTCTACACCGTCCACCACGAGCTCGGGCACAACTACTACCAGCGCGCCTACAAGGATCAGCCCTTCCTGTTCAAGAACGGCGCGAACGACGGCTTCCACGAGGCCATCGGCGACTTCGTCGGCCTGTCGGCCCTGACCCCCACCTACCTGAACCAGATCGGCCTGCTGGACACGGTGCCGGGCGAGGAGGAGGACATTCCCTTCCTGCTCAAGATGGCGCTCGACAAGATCGCCTTCCTGCCCTTCGGCCTGATGGTCGACCGCTGGCGCTGGGACGTGTTCGACGGTGAGACCACGCCGGCGGAATATAATGACGCCTGGACCGCCAACATGCTGCGTTATCAGGGGCTGGTTCCGCCCGGGCCGCGGCCGGACAACGCCTTCGATCCGGGCGCCAAATACCACATCCCGGGCAACACTCCGTACACCCGCTACTTCCTGGCCCACATCTACCAGTTCCAGTTCCACCGCGCCGCCTGCGAGCAGGCCGGCTGGACCGGTCCGCTTCACCGCTGCTCGATCTACGGAAACAAGGAAGTGGGCGAGCGCTTCAACGCCATGATGGAGATGGGCCAGTCGCGCCCATGGCCCGAGGCGATGCAGGCCTTCACCGGCCAGCGCGAGAACGACGCCTCGGCGATCGCCGACTATTTCGCGCCGCTGAACGTCTGGCTGACCGAACGGAACCGCGGCAAGACCTGCGGCTGGGAGGCGTGAGCGGCGATTGCTCGCAGGGTCATTCGAATGACGACGGTTAACCGTCGGCGTTGGACCTTCTCTTAACCGGGTTGCGTCACAGTTGTGCGGATGATCGCGGGTGGATTGCGCCCGCGACGGACCGCGGCTGGGACGGCTATGGGGCTGAAGGCCTGGATTGACGGTGTTTGCGGCGGCGCGCGCAGCCTTGCGCGGCGCGTGGCCGGGGACAAGCGCGGCAATGTGGCGATGCTGTTCGGCCTCAGCCTGCCGGTGCTGATTCTGATGACCTTCGGCGGGATCGACGTCCACAGGCTGTCGACCGTCAAGGTGAACCTGCAGGATGCCCTCGATGCCGCAACCCTGGCGGCGGCGCGGTCGCCCTATACGGCGGACGAGGACCTGCGGCGGGTCGGCCTCGCGGCCCTGAAAGCCAATCTGCAGGCCTATTCGAACGTCACCCTCGAAGAGGACCAGACCACCTTCACCCTGAGCGACGACGACGTGGTCATCGCCGACGCCCGGGTGCAGGTGAAGACCCTCGTCGCCAACATCTTCCTGCCGCCCTACGGCCAGATGATGGACGACTACCTGCCGGTCGGCGGCCATTCGGAAGTCGACCGGTCGTCGCGCAACATCGAGGTGGCCCTGGTGCTCGACGTCACCGGCTCGATGGCCGGCCAGCGCATCATCGACCTGAAGGCCGCCGCCACGGAGCTGGTCGACATCATCGTCCAGCCGATCCAGACGCCCTATTATTCGAAGCTGGCCCTGGTGCCCTATTCAATGGCCGTGAACGTCGGCTCCAACGCCGCTGCGATCCGCGGCACGCCCATCGGTTCGACCCCGATCACCGGCGCGGTGATCAACCTCGAGGGGACCGCCGGCAAACCCATCAGCGCGGCGACCGCCGCGAAGCCCGTCGTAATCACCTCGGCAGGTCACGGCTTCAGCAACAACGACGTTGTCTGGATCGCCGGCGCGGCGGGCATGACCCAGCTGAACAACAAGGCCTACCTGGTCAAGAACAAGACCAATGACACCTTCCAGCTCTATAGCCTCGGCGGCGGCGAGGTGAATGGAAACCGGTACGACACCTACACGGGCAGCGCCACGGTCCGGAAGTGTCAGAACAACGACTGCTCGATCACCATCACCTCGAACGGTCACGGCATGTCGAACAACCAGTACGTCCACATCACCGGCGTGGGCGGAATGACCGAGATCAATGACAGGACCTTCCTGGTCGGCAACGCTACGGCGAACACCTTCACCATCGATCCGAACATGTCGGCGCTGACCCCCTACACCTCGGGCGGCAACGCCTGGTGCGCCCAGCAGGGCTGCACCTACTTCGCCTTCGACAACATGTACGGCAACCTGCGGACGCATCGGATCAGCAGCTGCGTGACCGAGCGCACAGGCGCACAGGCCTACACCGACGCCGCCCCCTCGACCGCCCTGGTGGGCCGGAACTATCCTCCCGGAGGCTACTGCCTGAGCGCCGGCATCCGGCCCCTGTCCAGCGACAAGACCGTGCTGAAGTCGGACATCGCCGGCTACGTTGTGGAGGGGTCGACCGCCGGCCAGATCGGCATCGGCTGGGGCTGGTACATGGTCTCGCCGAACTTCAACTACCTGTGGCCGTCGAGCGGCGCGGGCGTCTACAACACCGCCGACACCCTTAAGGCCGTGATCATCATGACCGACGGGGAATTCAACACCCCCTATTGCTCGGGCGTCGTCTCGAACGACGCCGGCTACGGCGCGGTCAGCGCCAGCAGCCGGATCGACTGCGCCGCCGACAACGGCAGCCCGTTCGACCAGGGCCGGGCCATGTGCACGGCGATGAAGGCCCAGGGCGTGCTGGTCTACACTGTCGGCTTCCAGATCACCGCCGGCGGCGAGGCCGCCAACATGCTCGAGGCCTGCGCCTCGACCCCGGCCAACTTCTATTTGCCGGCCAGTGGCGGGGACCTGTCCGAAGCGTTCGCCGCCATCGGCCGGGACATCACCCAGTTGCGGATATCCAAATAGCGCGGGCGACGCCCCGGACGGTGGCCCGGATCGCGATCGTCAGCCGGCTCAAATCAACCGGATTTCCTTCAGCCGTTCGGTCAGGAAGTCCTCGGCCATGATCGCCTTGCCGGCGTAGCGGTCGGGGTTCTCCGCGGAGACCATGGCCGGCAGGGTCTCGATCACGAAGTCCGGGTTGAAGTGCAGGAAGAAGGGCGTCGAATAGCGGGCGAAGCCGCGCCGCTCCGGGGCCGGATTGACCACCCGGTGCGTCGTCGACGGCAGGACGTGGTTGGTCAGCCGCTGCAGCATGTCGCCGATGTTGACCACCAGCGCGTTCGGCGGCGGGGCGATGTCCAGCCATTCGCCGTCGGCGTCCTTCAACTGCAGGCCCGCCTCTTCGGCGCCGAGCAGCAGGGTGATGACGTTGATGTCCTCGTGGGCGCCGGCGCGCACGCCCGGCGCGTCGGCCGGGACCGGCGGATAGTGCAGCATGCGCAGGATGCTGTTGCCCAGCTGAACCTTGTCCTCGAAGAAGTCGTCGCCGAGTTCGAGGTGACGGGCGATGGCCCTCAGGATCTTGCGGCCGAGGTCGTCCATGGCCGTGAACATCCCGTACAGGTGCTCGCGGAAGCCCTCGACCTCGGTCGGCCAGACATTGTCGCGCATGTATTTGCGATAGGGGTGCCCCTCCGGCAGCTCCCGCCCGACGTGCCAGAACTCCTTCAGGTCGACCGTCGCGGCGCCCTTGGCCGCCTCGACCCCGAAGGGGGTCAGGCCGCGCGCGCCGCCGGTGCCCGGCTGATGGTATTTGCGCTTCACGTCCTCGGGCAGGGCGAAGAAGGCCTTGGCGTCGTCCAGGGCCCGGTCGATCACCGGCTCGTCCAGTCCGTGGTCGGCGATGACCGCGAACCCATAGCGCTTGAACGACGTCCCGAGCTTGTCGGCGAAGGCCTGGAAGTCGGTGTCATACAGCGTCATCGAGACTGGCTCGATGGAGCGGCCGGCGACGGGGGTGGTCAGGCTGTCAGCCATGGACGGGACCTCAATTCCATATTCGGGCGTTTCCATACGCCCTGTGAGCCGATCTTGGCAAAGCGAGGGCGCTGCCTCCGCGCGGCGGGATCAATCCGCGCTCGCGCGCTGTTCAGCGGCGGTACAGGTTGGAACCTTGACCGTAAGGCCGCGTTCCGCCGTCAACCAGGAACTGAAGGATCATCTCACCATGCACGCCAAACTCATCGTCACCGGCATCAGCGTCGTCGCCCTGCTCGGCGCCTGCACCACGACGGACCCCTACAGCTCCACGCCGCGCCGCAACAACACGGGCACGGGCGCGATCGCGGGCGCCATTGGCGGCGCCGTGCTCGGCTACCTGACCAACACCTCGAACTCCGAGGAAGGCCGCAAGAACGCCCTGATCGGGGCGGGCATCGGCGCGCTCGGCGGCGCCGCCGTCGGCGCCTACATGGACCGCCAGCAGCGCGAACTGGAAGCCCAGCTCTCCGGCAGCGGCGTGGGGGTGGCCCGTCAGGGCGACAACCTGGTGCTGCGTATGCCCTCGGACGTGACCTTCGCGTCGAACCAGTCGTCGATCAATCCGGGCTTCCACGCCACCTTGGACGACGTCGCGGCGGTGCTGAACCGATACGACCAGTCGGTCGTGGACATCATCGGCCATGCCGATTCCGACGGCGCCGAGGACTATAATCTGAACCTGTCGCGCCAGCGGGCCTCGTCGGTCGCCCAGTACCTGGTCAGCCGCAATGTGCTGGCCGATCGCCTCTATGTGGATGGTCGCGGCGAAAGCCAGCCGGTGGCCTCGAACGCCACCGCCGAGGGCAAGGCCCAGAACCGCCGCGTCGAGATTCTGATCCGGCCGTTCCGCGGCTAGCGCCCGGCAAGCGCCGCGCGGTGAGCCGCGCACAGACGAGGAAGGCGGGGCCGCGGCCCCGCCTTTTTTCTTATCGGACACCGTTCCGTGACTTGCGGCGGCGGAGCGCAGGTGCTGGATAGCAAATGTCGTTCCGACTCGGGGGAAGCGCGTGCGTCCGGACCATGAACTCACCGACGGCGTCAGGCTGGGCGCGATCGCGGTC
This sequence comes from Brevundimonas sp. LjRoot202, assembly GCF_964253355.1. Lineage (NCBI taxonomy): Bacteria > Pseudomonadati > Pseudomonadota > Alphaproteobacteria > Caulobacterales > Caulobacteraceae > Brevundimonas > Brevundimonas sp. LjRoot202. Next base: position 165,638 of record NZ_CAXUQW020000005.1, read on the forward strand.
GTGTCGGCGGTGGTGACGGCGATGCTCGTGATCGGCGCCGGCCGGACCCTGCTCCCGCAGCCGGAAGCGCAGGCCAAGGGCCAGCCCGAACTGATCCGGGCCTCGCTGCCCTAGGCGCGTCCGATGGAGGCGTAGCGGAAGCCGCGGGCGCGCATGTCCTCGGGCCGGTAGACGTTGCGCAGATCGACCATCACCGGCTGGCGCAGCAGCCGCTTGACCCGGTTCAGATCCAGCGCGCGGAACTGGTCCCATTCGGTCAGGATGACGACCACGTCGGCCCCCTCGACGGCCTCGTAGGGCCCGTCCTTGAACACGACGTCCGGCAGCAGCTGTGCGGCCTCGGCCATGCCCTCGGGATCGAAGGCCTGGACCGTCGCGCCCATGGCGATCAGGGCCGGGGCCACGTCCAGCGACGGGGCGTCGCGCATGTCGTCGGTGTTGGGCTTGAAGGTCAGGCCCAGCAGGGCGACCGTCTTGCCCGCCAGTTCGCCGTCCAGCGCCGCGGCCACCTTGCCGGCCATGGCCTTCTTGCGGGCGTCGTTGACCTCGACCGTGGTCTCGATCAGCCGCACCGGCGAGCCCGCATCGACGGCGGTGCGCACCAGGGCGATGGTGTCCTTGGGGAAGCAGGAGCCGCCGTAGCCGGGCCCGGCATGCAGGAACTTGGAGCCGATGCGGTTGTCCAGGCCGATGCCGCGGGCGACCTGTTGCACATCCGCCCCGACCTTCTCGCACAGGTCGGCCATCTCGTTGATGAAGGTGATCTTCATCGCCAGGAAGGCGTTGGCGGCGTATTTGATCAGCTCCGAGGTGCGCCGGCCGGTGAACAGGATCGGCGTCTCGTTCAGGTTCAGCGGGCGATAGAGTTCGCGCATCACCGCCTGGGCGCGCGGATCCTCGGCCCCGACCACGATCCGGTCCGGCCGCTTGAAGTCCTCGATCGCGGCGCCCTCGCGCAGGAACTCCGGATTGGAGACCACGGCGAAGTCGGCGTCCGGCCGCCGCGCCCGGATGATGGCCTCGATCTCGTCGCCGGTGCCGACCGGCACCGTCGACTTGGTGACGATGACCGTGAAACCCTCGATCAGTCCGGCGATCTCTTCGGCCGCGGCGTGGACGTAGGACAGGTCCGCATGGCCGTCGCCACGCCGTGACGGCGTCCCGACCGCGATGAACACCGCGTCGGCGGCGCGGATGGCCTCGGCCCCGTCCAGGGCGAAGGACAGACGGCCGTCGCGCACGTTGGCGGCGACCAGATCGTCCAGCCCCGGCTCGAAGATCGGGATCACGCCCCGCTCCAGCCGCTCGATCTTGGACGCATCCTTGTCGACGCAGGTCACCTCATGGCCGAAGTCGGCGAAACAGGCCCCTGACACCAGGCCCACGTAGCCGGTTCCGATCATCGCGACGCGCATTCGGGTTCGCCCCCTTCAACAGTGGCCGGGAGATAGCGGTCGGGCCGGAGTTTGGCCACCCCGCGCCGCGCGAGGGACCAAAGCAAAACCGCCGGCCCGCGAGGGACCGGCGGCTCTGTCTTTCCGTGCCGTCCGATCCGGCCCGAAGGCCGGAGCGGCTTCGACCTCAACCTAGAAGTTGATGCCGATGGTGGCA
>NZ_CAXUQW020000006.1:0-157307 GCF_964253355.1 Brevundimonas sp. LjRoot202
GACGGGGAGGGCGTCGGATCCACGTTCTCGATGACGGCGGGCTGTGGTCGAGCGATGAAGCCCGGGCGGAGGAGAGCCCGGGGGTCCTCGTCGGAGGTCGATGGATGGCCTCCGCTTGCTCGCCGCGCGCCTTCGGATGGAACCGCTACATGACTGAACACGGTCAGCACGTTCCGCCTTCCGGCCTCCCGGCAACGGGCGGTCCGGGACGCCGGTGAGGCCCGAGAAGGGCCGCCAGCCGGCGGGGCGAGTGGATAACGACCACGCGGGGCGGCAGTCTCGTCGAAACGGTAACACTACAACAGCACCGGGCGAGGCCCGGCCGCCCCGCACCCTCCCCATACCGCCTGTTCCGCAGGCGGCGAACAGGGCTGCCTGCTGCACTGCAAAATTCCCGCTCGACTTCCCCGAGGTCATCACGGAATGTTACGGCCTCGCCCCACGGGAGACGCCCATGCCGATGACGCCGCGCGCCGGACTGCAGGTCGCTGATGACCTCGCCGCCTTCATCGAGACCGAGGTCCTGCCCGGCCTCGACCTCGACGCGGACGCCTTCTGGACCGCGGCCGCCGGGGTCTTCGCCCGCTTCGCGCCCGAGAACCGCCGCCTGCTCGCCGTCCGCGACGCGCTTCAGGCCCGCATCGACGCCTGGCACGCCGACCGCCGCGGCCAGCCCCACGACCCCGTCGCCACGACCGCCTTCCTGCGCGACATCGGCTATCTGGCCCCCGAGCCCGCCCCCTTCGCCATCCGCACGCGCAACGTCGACGCCGAGGTCGCCACTCTCGCCGGTCCCCAGCTGGTCGTGCCCATCCTCAACGCCCGCTTCGTGCTCAACGCCGCCAACGCCCGTTGGGGCAGCCTCTACGACGCCCTCTACGGCACGGACGCGCTGGGCGACCTGCCCCGGGGCGGTGGCTACGACCCCGAGCGCGGCGCTCGCGTCGTCGCCCGCGCCAAGGCCTTCCTCGACGAGGCCGTGCCCCTGGCCGAGGGTTCCTGGGCCGACCTGACCGACCCCCGCAACGGCATCGCGCTCCGCGATCCCGGCCAGTCCGTCGGCCGCACCGACCGCACGCGCCTGTTCCGCCACCACGGCCTGCACATCGAGGTCGTCTTCGACCCAGAGCACCCGATCGGCCGTACCGACCCTGCCGGCATCTCCGACGTCGTGCTGGAAGCCGCCCTCTCCACCATCGTCGACCTCGAGGACTCGGTCGCCGCCGTCGACGCCGCGGACAAGGTCGCCGCCTACCGCAACTGGCTCGGCCTGATGAAGGGCGACCTGGTCGAAACCTTCGACAAGGGCGGCGAGCGCCTGACCCGCACCCTTGCGCCCGATCGCACGTTCACCGCCCCCGGCGACTCGACGATCAGCCTGCCGGGGCGCGCGCTGCTGTTCGTCCGCAATGTCGGCCACCTGATGACCACCCCGGCGATCCAGCTGCCGGACGGCTCGGAAGCGCCCGAGGGCGTCCTCGACGCCATCGTCACGTCGCTGATCGCGATGCACGACCTGAAAGGGCGGGGGGCGTTCGCCAACAGCCGGGCCGGTTCGGTCTATATCGTCAAACCCAAGATGCACGGTCCCGACGAGTGCGCCTTCACCGACGCCCTGTTCGACGCGGTCGAGGATCTGCTGGGCCTGCCGCGCCACACCCTCAAGGTCGGCGTCATGGATGAGGAGCGCCGCACCTCGGCCAACCTCGCCGCCTGCATCCACGCCGTGAAGGACCGGATCGTCTTCATCAACACCGGCTTCCTCGACCGCACCGGCGACGAGATCCACACGGCGATGCAGGCCGGGCCCGTGGTCCGCAAGGGCGACATCAAGTCATCGGACTGGATCACCGCCTATGAAGCCCGCAACGTCGCCATCGGCCTCGCCTGCGGCTTCGACGGCAAGGCCCAGATCGGCAAGGGCATGTGGGCCGCGCCCGACCGCATGGCCGAGATGCTCGACCAGAAGGCGGCCCATCCGAAGACCGGCGCCAACACGGCCTGGGTGCCCAGCCCGACCGCCGCCACCCTGCACGCGCTGCACTATCACCAGACCGATGTCTTCGCCCTCAGGGACAGGATCGCCGCCCGCCCGACGCCGGGTCTCGAACCCTTGCTGACCCCGCCGCTGGCGCAGGGGCGCAACTGGTCGGACGTCGAGATCGCCGAGGAGCTCGACAACAACGCCCAGGGCCTGCTCGGCTATGTCGTCCGCTGGATCGACCAGGGCGTGGGCTGCTCCAAGGTGCCCGACATCCACGACGTCGGCCTGATGGAGGACCGCGCCACCCTGCGCATCTCGTCCCAGCACATGGCCAACTGGCTGCTGCACGGCGTCTGCACCGCCGAACAGGTCGACGCCGCCTTGCTGCGCATGGCCGCGAAGGTCGACGCCCAGAACGCCGCCGACCCGCTCTACCGTCCCATGGCTCCCGACCCCGCCGCCAGCCTCGCCTTCCAGGCCGCCCGGGCGCTGGTGTTCGAGGGAACCGCCGAGCCCAACGGCTACACCGAGCCGCTGCTCCACGCCTTCCGCCGCCGCGCCAAGGGCTGAAATCCATGCTTGACGAACACGGGTTGACAGCGTCGCACAGTATGCGGCATACACTGTATGGCACACACTATGTGGCGGACAGGAAGCGGCATGAGCGTCGATCCGGACCTTTTCGAATCCATGCGGCTGGAGCTGCGGCGCGGCTCGCTGGTGCTGGCCGTGCTCGCCTGCCTCCGGACCGAGCGCTACGGCTACACCCTGCGCCAGGCCCTGGCCGCCGACGGGCTGGAGATGGAGGAATCCACCCTCTACCCGCTGCTCCGCCGGCTCGAGAGCCAGGGGCTGCTCGATAGCGAATGGCGCGAGGAGGAGAAGCGCAGGAAGCGCTTCTACGTCCTGTCCGCCGCTGGAACCGAAATGCTGGCCGCGCTGGCCGACGAATGGCGGGGGATCAACGCCTCGCTCGACAAGCTGCTCTGAGGGGAAACCGAGATGGACCTGATCGATCGCTACCTGAACGCCGTCGCCGCCCAACTGGGGCAGGACGAGCGCGCCGACATCATCGCCGAACTGCGCGACCTGATCCTCAGCCGCTTCGAGGCGAAGGAGGAGGAACTGGGCCGCGCCCTCACCGACGACGAGAAGGAGGCCATCCTGCACGAGATCGGCCATCCGCTCGTGGTCGCCGCCCGCTATCGCAAGGGCCCGGACTCGCTGATCGGGCCCGAACTGTTCCCCTACTGGCTGTTCGCCGTGAAGGCCGGCCTGCTGCTCATGCTGGCGGTGCAGGCGATCGTCCTGTTCGTCAATCTGCTCAGCGGCCCGGCCGACGCCGGCCAGTCGATCGGCCAGGCCGTCAACGGCTTCATCAGCTCGGGCCTGACCCTGATCGGCATCGTCACCGTGATCGGGGCGGTGATGGAGCATGTCGGCTATCGACCGGGCTGGATGAGCAAATGGCGGGTCAGCGAACTGTCGGCGTTCGGCCTGTCCGATCCCGCGACCTGGGGGGCGGCCATGGGCGGAACCCGGGCGGCGAAGGCGACGTGGACGCCGCGGGTCCGGCGGCTGCGCTGGCCGGGCGGAGAACACCTGTTCTCGTTCCTCGCCGTCGGCCTCTTCGTGCTCTGGTGGATCGGCGTGGTCCACTTCCCGGGCCTGGTGCATGTCGGTCTGGGGGGCGAAGAGGCGACCGTGACCGGCGCGCCGATCTGGACGACGCTGTTCGGCGCCATCCTGCTCTATGCGGTGGCCCAGATGGCGGTCGACCTGGCCAGCTTGGTCCGGCCGTATGCTGTGCGGATGCGCGCCGCGGCCCAGGTGGTGATCGCCGGCGCCGGCCTGTGGCTGACGTGGACGATCTTTGAGGCCGGCCACTGGTTCACCCTGACGCGTGACGGCGAAGAGGCGCGGATCGCGGGCGACTGGGTCATGCTGGACTTCGACACGCTGAGGACGCTGGGCGACGGCGCGCGGGATCTGGTCGGCGTGGCCAGCACCCTGTCGGTGATCATGGTCTGGGTGCTGGCCATCTCAGCGATCAGCCTGGTGTTCCAGATCGTCGCCAACCTGTGGCGGCTGGCCCAGCCGGACCGGCGGCCGTCCGCCTGACCGGCTGACCACGCCTGTGTCCGAAAACCGCGAGACTCCGGCGGCGGGAGGGCCCATCTTGCGGCCATGGAAAACGCTCGCGAACTCGATCAGGAGGCCTGCTATCGCGCCGTGCTGACGCGGGACGCGCGCTTCGACGGCCGCTTCTTCGGCTGTGTGAAGACCACCGGCATCTACTGTCGCCCGGTCTGTCCGGCGCGGACGCCCAAGCGTGAGAACATGGTCTTCGTTGTCTCCGCCGCCGCCGCCGAGGAGGCCGGCTTCCGCGCCTGCCTGCGCTGCCGGCCCGAGACGGCGCCCGACATGGGCGCCTGGCGCGGCACCTCCAACACCGTCAGCCGGGCCTTGGCCCTGATCGAGGCCGGGGCGCTGGACGAGGGCGATGTGGATGGACTGGCCGGCCGCCTCGGCGTCGGCGAGCGCCACCTGCGCCGGCTGTTCCGCCAGCACCTCGGCGCCGCCCCGGTCAGCGTGGCTCAGACCCGCCGGGTGCTGCTGGCCAAGGCCCTGATCCACCAGACCGACCTGTCGATGGCGCAGGTGGCCCTGGCCTCCGGCTTCGGCAGCGTTCGCCGTTTCAACGAAACCTTCCAGGCCCTGTACGACCGCCCGCCCTCGGCGCTGCGCCGGCGCGGCGAGAAGGTCCACGAGGGCGGCGTCCGACTGAGCCTGTCGTACCGCACCCCCTATGACTGGGACGCCATGTTCGCGGCCCTGTCGGCGCGGGGCGACACCGTCGAGGGCCGGACATGGTCGCGGGTGCTGACGACAGCGATCGACGGCGCCGACGGCTCCGTCTCGGTCGAGCCCGCGGAACCGGGCCGCGTCTCGGTCTGCATCGAGGCCGTCGACCTGAAGGCCTTGCCCGGGGTGCTGGCGCGGGTGCGGCGGGTGTTCGACCTGTCGGCCGACCCGGACGCCATCGGCCGCGACCTGGCGACCGATCCGGTGCTGAAGCCGCTGGTCGCGGCGCGTCCGGGGCTGCGCTTGCCTGGTGACTGGATCGACGACGGCGCCGAACCGCCGAACGACCGCCTCGACGATGAAATCCTCGCCCCGCGCGCCGAGTCCTGGCGGCCGTGGCGAGCCTATGGCGCCCTGCATCTGGCTGTGGCCGGGATCACGGGCGCGGACCTGATGGAGAAGACCGATGCGAAACGTGCAGCCTGAAACCCTGACCCTCGACCGGGTCGCCACCCCGACAGGCGAGGTCCTGCTGGTCGTCGACGCCGACGGCGCCGTGCGCGCGCTCGACTTCGCCGGCTACGAGGACCGCATGATGCGCCTGCTGCGCCGTCACTGGGGCGAGGCCGAACTGGTCGAAGGCCGCGCGCCGGCGGCGATCCGATCGGCGGTCGAGGCCTGGTTCGGCGGCGACCTGGCCGCCCTCGACGGCCTGAAGGTCAAGACCAACGGCACCGACTTCCAGCACGCCGTCTGGGCCGCCCTGCGCACCATTCCGGTGGGCGAGACGCGCACCTATGGCCAGCTGGCGGCGGCGATCGGCTCGCCGAAGGCCGTGCGCGCGGCGGGCCTGGCCAACGGCCAGAACCCCATCGCCGTCATCGTGCCCTGCCACCGCGTGATCGGCGCCAACGGGGCCCTGACCGGCTACGCCGGCGGGATCGAACGCAAGCAATGGCTTCTGGCCCACGAGGGCGCGCGGACGGCCTGAGCCGGGTCAGCTCCGCGCCAGATCGTTCCAGTAGCCGGTCCACGCCACCGACTGGGCCGACGCGACGCGGGTCGCCATGCAGATGGTGTAGTCCGGCGGCGCAGCGGCGGGCTGGCAATCCCAGCCTTCGACCCCGTCGGGTTGCTCCCGCACGACGGCCCCAAGGATCATGCCGTCGTCGATGATCAGGGAGACGTCCGACCCCCTGTCCGCCCCGGGCTGAGACCACCAGGCGCAAATGCGCTCGAACGGCATTCCGTCCATCTCTTCCGACGCGAGGCAGTCGGCCGGACGGAAGCGGCCCAGGACGGCGCGGCCTTCCGCCGTGTCCGCCCCAAGCCCCGCGGGATGGGCGGCGAGAACGGACAGGATTTCGGCGCGGACACCGTCGGCGTCGGCAGCGACCTGCGTATCGGCGGCGGGGTCGGCGGTCGTCCCGCTCGCCACCGGGGCGGGAGGCGGTTCGGCTGGAGTCTGAGGCCGATCGCCTGCATCTCCGCAGGCGATCAAAGCGAGGGGGCCGATCAGTGGTGCGAGGGTGGGCCAGCGCATGACGTCGTCCTCCTGTGGCGCCCTGAGTCAATCCGCGACGGCCGTCCGGGTTGCGCTTGTGTTTTTCCCGCGCGCGACTACATTCATTCCGACTTATGCTAATTTTGAGCATAAGTGCCGCGAGGAGGCGGATATGGCTGACGGCGCGTTCGGATTGTCAAAGGAACTGGAGCGGGCCACCGCCCCGGTCTGGGCCAAGGTCAAGGACCACGTCACGCCCATCGAGTGGCCGGCCCAGGCCGCGCTGATCCATGAGATCAACCAGCTCAAGCGGGAGCGCGACGCGGTCATTCTGGCGCACAACTACATGACGCCGGAAATCTTCCACGGCGTCGGCGACTACGTCGGCGACAGCCTCGGGCTGGCGAAGGAGGCGGCGAAGTCAAAGGCGAAGGTGATCGTCCAGGCGGGCGTGCACTTCATGGCCGAGACCTCGAAGATCCTGTCGCCCGAGAAGACCGTGCTGATCCCCGACCTGCGCGCCGGCTGCTCGCTGGCCGCCTCGATCACCGGCGCCGACGTGCGGCTGATCAAGCAGCGCTATCCGGGTTTGCCGGTGGTCACCTACGTCAACACCACGGCCGACGTGAAGGCCGAGACCGACATCTGCTGCACCAGCGCCAACGCCGTGCAGGTGGTCGAATGGGCGGCGCGGGAATGGGGCGTCGATCGCGTCATCCTGATCCCGGACGAATACCTGGCCCGCAACGTTGCGGCCCAGACCACCGTCGGCATCATCGCCTGGAAGGGCCGCTGCGAGGTGCACGAGCGCTTCACCGCCCGGGACATCGCCGACATGCGCGCGGCCTATCCGGGCGCGGAAATCCTCGCCCACCCCGAATGCCCGGAAGATGTGCTGGCGGCGTCGGACTTCGCCGGCTCGACGGCGGCGATGATCGACCACGTCACGGCCCGCAAGCCGAAGCAGGTGGTGATGATCACCGAATGCTCGATGGCCTCCAACGTCGCCGGCGACCTGCCCGGCGTCCAGTTCATCGGCCCCTGCAACCTCTGCCCGCACATGAAGCGGATCACGCTGGAGAACATCCGCGACTGCCTGCTCAACATGCAGTTCGAGGTGATGGTGCCGGACGACATGGCCGAGCGCGCCCGGCTGGCGGTGCAGCGCATGATCGACCTGCCGCCGCCGGCGATCCCGGCGCGCTATGATCTGGTCAAGGCGCGCCATCATGTGGCGGTGGAGCTGATCTGATGCACTACGTTCCGCCGGTCCGCGCGGTCGCCACGGTCGATCGCAGAACCCTGCGGCTTCTCGCCGTCCTGGCCTTGTGGCTCAGGTCGGAAAAGGCCACCTCACGGGCATGACCGAAACCAACGCCCCCCGCCCGCCGGGTCCTTGGGACCCGCGCCCCGAGGACGTCGCCCCGGCCCCGGCCCTGACCGCCGCCGATCCCGTCCGCGCCGCCGAGCCGCCGCTGGACAAGGGTCAGAACCCGGTCTGGGCCGTTCTTTCGACGCTGCTGCTGGGCGGCTTCATCTGGTTCGTGTCGGGGAGCTGGGTGATCGCCATCGCCGCGATCTGGGGCCTGCTGGTGCACGAATACGGCCACGTGCTGGCCATGAACCGCCTCGGCATGGGGCCGGCGAAGATCTACATCATCCCGTTCCTCGGCGGCGTGGCCAAGAGCCAGCGCCTGCCGCAGAGCGAATGGCATGGCGTGCTCGTGTCGCTGGCGGGACCGGCGTTCGGCCTGCTGGCGGCCATTCCGTTCTTCGCCCTGTTCCTGGGCACGGGGCAGGGGCTGTGGCTTCTCGGAGCCGCGGTCATCGCCCTGATCAACCTGGTCAACCTCGCTCCGGCGCCGCCGCTCGACGGCTCCAAGGCGCTTGGGCCGGTGCTGGCGCACATTCATCCGATGCTTGAGCGCCTGGCCATGATCGCCATAGGCGCGCTGGTGGTCTGGTGGGGCTTCACCACCGGACGGTGGGTTCTCGCCGCCTTCCTGGCGATCGCCCTGATCGGCCATCTGCGACGCGGCGCATGGCGTCCGGACGGCCGGCCGCTCAGCCGGCGCGAGTCCGTGTTCAGCGTGGGCCTGTTCCTCGCCACGGCGGCGGCCTGCGCGGGGGTCGGCGTCGCCGCCCTGATGCCGCTGGCGGAAGGCTCCCTGCCCAACGCCATGACCATCGCGGGCAGTTATCTGGGTATCGGCCGTTGAGCCGGATCGACCATGACGGACCGCTGATCATCGGCGGCGGACTGGCGGGGCTTTCAGCCGCCCTGGAGGCCGCGCCGCGCAAGGTCCTCGTGGTCACCCCGGCGCCGCTGCTGCAGGCCTGCTCCTCGGCCTGGGCCCAGGGCGGCGTCGCCGCCGCCTTGTCGGAAACCGACGCCCCGGCGCTCCACGCCGCCGACACCCAGGCCGCCGGCGCGGGCCTGGTCGAGGCCGAGGCCACGCGTCTGCTGACCGCCGACGGCCGCGCCACGGTGGAGTGGCTGGCCGCGCTGGGCGCGCCGTTCGACCGCGACGCCGCCGGCGGGTTCGCCGTTAGCCTCGAAGCGGCCCACTCGCGGGCCCGGGTGGCGCGGGTCGGCGGCGACGGCGCCGGCCGCGCCATCCTGTCGGCGCTGGTCGCGGCCACGCGCGCCGCCCCTCACATCGAGGTCTGGGAGGACGGTCGCCTGCGCGGCCTGATCCAGGACGCGAGCGGCCGCGTCCGCGGCGCCCTGATCGAACGCGACGGACGGCTGATCGAGGTGCTCGCGCCGGCCGTGGTGCTGGCGACCGGCGGCGCCGGCGGCCTCTACGCGCGGACCACCACCCCGGCCTCGCTGCTGGGCGAGGGGATGGCGCTGGCCTATCGGGCAGGCGCCGAGATCCTCGATCCCGAATTCGTCCAGTTCCACCCCACCGCGATCGATGTCGGCCTCGACCCAATGCCGCTGGCCACCGAGGCGCTGCGGGGCGAGGGGGCGCGTCTGATCGACGGGGCGGGGCGCTTCCTGCTGGGTGACGCCGACGACGCCGACCTGCAGTCCCGCGATGTCGTGGCCCGGGCGGTGCACGCCGCGCGGGCCGACGGGCGGGGGGCTTACCTCGACGCCCGCGCCGCCATCGGTCCAGCTTTCAAGCACGATTTCCCGGCCGTCTTCGCCGCCTGCATGCGAGCCGGGCTGGATCCGCGCGAGTCGCCGATCCCGGTTGCGGCGGCGGCCCACTATCACATGGGCGGGATCGCCGCCGGGCCGGACGGCCGCACCACGTTGGAGGGCCTGTTCGCCGTCGGCGAGTGCGCCGCCACCGGCGTGCATGGCGCCAACCGCCTGGCCTCGAACTCCCTGCTCGAGGCCGCCGCCTTCGGACGGCGCACGGGCCGGGCGGCCGCGCGGGCGCGGACCCTTCAGGGGCCGACCCTCGCCGCCCGTCCGTCCGTCGACCTGTCGCCGGCCGACCTCGCGACCCTGCGCCGGACCATGAGCGACGAGGCGGGCGTGGTGCGCGACGCCCACGGCCTGACCCGGGCGGTCGCCGTGCTGGATCGGCTGGAGGCGCGGACCCCGGGCGCGTCGCCCCTGGTCGCCGCCCGGCTGATCGTCGAGGCCGCGCTGGCGCGTCGCGAAAGCCGCGGCGGCCATTACCGCACGGACTTCCCCGCCGCCGCGCCCGAGGCCCGGCATACCCGTCTGCGGGCGAGAACTCCGGCGATGGCCGAATGAGCGAGGCGACCATGATCCGGCGACTGCCCGACCTGCTGATCGAACCGGTGGTGCGCAGGGCCCTGGCCGAGGACCTCGGTCGGGCCGGCGACATCACGGCCCAGGCCTGCATCCCCGAGGGCGCGCGCATGCGGGCGGTGTTCGCGGCGCGCAGGCCCGGCGTGCTGGCCGGGGTCGATTGCGTCCGGCTCGGCCTGCTGGCCCTCGATCCTTCGGCGACGCTCAACCCGCGACTCCGTGACGGCGACGCTTTCGAGGCCGGCGCGGTGCTGGTCGAGGCGGACGCCGACGCGCGGGCCTTCCTCGCCGCCGAGCGGACGGCGCTGAACCTGCTCGGCCGGCTATGCGGAATCGCCACCCTGACCCGCGCCTATGTCGAGGCGGTCTCCGGCACGGGGGCGCGCATCGCCGACACCCGCAAGACCACGCCGGGCCTGCGCGCGCTGGAGAAGCACGCGGTGGTCTGCGGCGGCGGCGTCAATCACCGCTTCGGCCTGGACGACGCCATCCTGATCAAGGACAACCACGTAGCCCTCTGCGGCGGCGTCGGCGAGGCCATCCGTCGCGCACGGGCGGCCGCAGGCCATCTGGTCAAGCTGGAGATCGAGGTCGACGGGCTGGACCAGTTCGACGAGGCGCTGGCCGAGCGGCCCGATGTCGTCATGCTGGACAATTTCACACCGGAGATGCTGCGCGAAGCGGTGGCTAGGGCCGGGGCCTCGCCCTTCGGCCGCCCGGTGCTGGAGGCGTCGGGCGGCGTCAACCTGCAGACCGTGCGGGCGATCGCCGAGAGCGGCGTCGACGTGATCTCCGTCGGCGCCCTGACCCATTCCGCGCCGGCGCTGGACGTGGGTCTGGACGTCATCTGAGCGGGAAGACCGAACGCCGCTACGGAACAGGCGACCCCCGGGACGGGTTTGACCGGGCACGGAAGGAGATTTCCATGACCCATCGACCCAAGGTTCCGAAAGAGCAGCGCAGCTTCGGCGACCACGGCGCCCGTTCCGTCAAGGAAGCGATGAATTCGGACCGCCGGGACCTGTCGACCGGCGCGCAGTCCGATCAGCCCGGCGACGCCGACGTCAACCTCGACACCCAGGGCCGGTTCGGCAACCTGCGCCAGAACCTGACCACTCAATGGAAGGTGCAGGACCGCTGATCATGGCCGACAACAATCCCCACACCCCCGAACCGGTCGACGAGAAGCGCTGGGGCGGCCCCGGCTCCAGCCACCAGAACGCGGACCGGGAACCGCCGACTTTCGAGGACCCGCGCGAGGGCGGCCCCACCAATCCCCGCAACAGCAAGGTTTCGGGCGGTGGCGGCGAACGCGACCTGAAGCACAGCCACGACGACGCTCATCGGTCGTCGAAGGGCGACCGGGACGCCTGACGCCTCAGGCGGTCGGGATTGCGGCGGCGGGCGCCGGGGCGGCCGGAGCGCCGGCGACGGCGGCGGGAGCCGCCACCGTGACCGTCGGCGCCGCCTTCGGCGCAGGGGGCGCGACCGGGGCGGCGGGCTCCGCGGAGGCGGGGGCCGCACGGCCTTCCTGGGCCAGCAGCAGGGTGTAGGCCACCGCGCCGGCGTCCCGGACCGCATTGGTCGGGTCCAGGCTGGCCTGGATCAGGCGCGGCGCATCGGCGTCGGTCGAGGGCCGGGCGGCGTAGGTGAAGGCCGCGCCCGAGCCGGAGCGGCCGCCGAAGCGGTAGAACAGGTGGTCGCCGACCTGGCTGACCCGCACGAGCGACGAGCGCCAGCGCGGCGAGACGCCGGTGGTGTGGAAATGGGTGGCGTTGCCGACGCCGGCGTAGACGGTCCCGGACAGGGCGGCCGAGGCGATGTCGCGGGCCCGGTTCCAGGCCGCGGTGTTGACGCGCCCGCGCATCGAGCCGTCGCAGGTGAAGCTGAACTGGCAGCCGGTGCGGCGTCCGGCGCCCTGAAACACCACGCCGCAGACGCTGTTGGGGAAGGCCCGGTGGCGAACCCGGTTCAGCACCACCTGGGCCACCGCCTTCATGCCCTCGCGGCCTTCGCCGCGGGCTTCGTAGTAGGCGGCCTGGGTCAGGCATTCGAGATCGCGCGAGGCGTCCAGCGCGCCGCCGAGCCGGAACGGCTGGGCCGGCAACGGGCCCGTCAGGCTGACGTGCCGCAGGCCGGCTTCGACGGGCTGGCCGCGCAGTTGCTCCAGCCGGGCGGTCAGCAGTTCCGCCTGCCGGTCGCGCTGGGCTGAGCCCGCGACGGTATAGGGGTCATGGCGCCGGGCGATGGCCAGGGCGCTTTCGTCCAGACCGCCGGCCGCGGCGGCCAGCGCCTCTTCGGTGAATCCGGCGGCGGTGGCGCTCTCGATTCGCTCGGCCTGGGCTCGCACCGTCGTCGCCTTCGCCGCCGCGCCGCCCAGATAGGCGCAGCCGATCGCCAGCCCCACCATCGCGCCGAACGTCGCCGCCGCCGCGCCGGGCCGGATTACGGCCTTGCGCTCGGCAGGGGAGGTCGCACGCGAATGCGAGGGGTTAGGCAAGGGCTCAATCCTGTTCAGCAGGGCGCAGCGCCGCCCCCGGGTAGTCTCGCGGCGGGGGCGACGCTTCGGTCGCGGCCCGGCTGCGGTAGATCGGCGGTCGGCGAAATGGGCCAGCCGTCGAGGACGCGCCTTAAGCCAGCCGTTTATGGCGGCAATGTGGTTGATTCGCAAGATTACCGGCCATTCCAACACAGTTTGTGGGTTTGCAGGTACACATTGGTTAATGTGCTTTTAAATTCAGAAAGAGGTCAAAGGTACTGCGCCCAATGCTGTATTTGATGACCATCATTTGACCTCATCAGGCTTCGGGGCCGTCTTGCAGGATTGAGTTTCGTCGGAAATATTGTCTTTACGGCGACGGGAACCGTGACGGTTGCTTGAGGGGCGCGGCCCGGAACACCTTGGCCGTGGCGGCGTTCTGGCTGAACCTCACAGGAGCCTCCCCATGAAACGTATCGTCCTGATCCTCGCCTCGGGCCTCGCCGCCGCCAGCGTGGCGGCCTGCGGCCAGACCATTGAGCAGAAGGCCGCCACCGGCGCTGTCGCGGGGGCCCTCGTGGCCGGGCCGGTCGGCGCTGCCGTGGGCGGCGCGGCGGGCGCGGCCGTCGGCCAGGCCCAGAAGCCGAACTGACACAGGTGTGAACCCGATTGCGGGGCGGAGCGTCATCTCCGCCTCGCAACCTTGATTTCCGTCCCCATATGGGCTTAGCCCACCCGGCGTTGGCTGAGCGCCGCTCGCCCCGCGCCGTTTGCGCATCCGACAAACAATCAAGGACATCGACGACCGCTCGCATGAGAGATCTGAAACAAACCGGCTTCACCGACCGCCTCACCGCCCAGCAGGAAGCCAAGAAGGCCCTGCTCGCCCGCTTCAAGCCCAAGCCCGCCGCCCCCGATCCGGAGTTCGAAAAGCTGCAGGAGAAGCGCGCCGCCGAGAAGGAGGCCCTGCGCCAGCAGCGCGAGCTCGAGAAGGCCGAGGTCCGTCGCCAGAAGGCCGAGGCCGAGGCTGCGCGCCTTGCGGCCGATCAGGAAGCGCAGGATGCGGTCGAGGCCGAGAAGCGCGCCGCCCGCAAGGAGCGCAAGCAACTCTCCAAGGAAGAGCAGAAGGCGGCCCGCGACGCGCGCTATGCCGCCCGCAAGGCGCGCCAGCGCTAAGGCTCTCGCGTACGGCTGAACCCCCGGCGGCGTCCGTTCGCGCGCGTTACGCCGGGTCGCCGTCGCCCAGCACCGCCGCCAGCTGCCGCCCGGAATAGGGCTTGCGGATGAACGGCCACGGCGCATCCGCCAGGGCCGCGTCGACATCGTCGCCGGCATAGCCGGAGGTCAGCACGATCCGCATCTCGGGCCAGGTGCGGGCGCATTCCCGCGCCAGTTCGATGCCGGTCATGCCGCCCGGCATGACCACGTCAGTCAGCATGACGTCGAACCGCTCCTGCCTGAGCCGTTCCAGCGCGTCCGGCGCGTTCTCGGCGGACCTGACCTCGAGCCCCAGGCCTTCCAGCAGTTCCTGGGCCACCGTCGCCACGCCCGGGTCATCCTCGACCAGAAGCAGCCGGCGCCCGGCGGTCACCGCGCGGACCTCCGTCGGCGGCGTTGCGGGTTCAGCCTCTTCCCGGGTCGCCAATGGCGGCAGGTACAGGCGCACCTCGGTGCCGCGGCCGGGGCTTGACGTCAGCCGCACGCCCCCGCCGCTCTGTCGCGCGAAGCCATACACCTGGCTCAGGCCCAGCCCCGTGCCCTTGCCGACCGGCTTGGTCGTGAAGAAGGGCTCGAAGACCCGCTCCATAACCTCGGACGTCATGCCCGTCCCGTTGTCCGAAACGGTGACGCAGACATAGTCGCCGGCCGGAAGCTCGGCGATCTCGCCGGTTCCTATCGAACAGTTCAGGGTCTGGATGCCGACCTTGCCCCGGTCGCCGAGAGCGTCGCGCGCATTGACCACCAGGTTCAGCAAGGCGGCCTCGAACTGGGCCGGGTCGACGCTGACCCGGGCGCCGCCGCGCCGCAGCTTCAGCTTGAAGTCTATGGCCTCGCCGACCGCCCGGCGCAGCAGGGGCTCGCTCTCGCGGATCAGGCCATTCAGGTCGGTCGGCTCGGGCCGCAGCGCCTGCCGCCGCGAGAAGGCCAGCAACTGGTGCGTCAGGCGTTCGCCGCGCCGGGCCGCCGAGAGCGCGGCCTCGCCAAGCTTCTTCTGGCGCGCGGCGTCGTCGGGCGCTCTCAGCATCATGTCGAGCGCGCCGATGACCACCGTCAGCAGGTTGTTGAAGTCGTGCGCCACCCCGCCGGTGAGGCGTCCCACCGCCTCCATCCGCTGGGCGTGCATCAGGTCCGCCTCCGCCTTGGCCTTCTCGGCCAAGGCCTCGCCGACGCGTTCTTCGAGAAGTTCGTTGATGCGTTTGAGGTCATCCTCGGCCCGCTTGGCTTCGGTGACGTCGATGTTGGCGCCGACGTAGCCCTGGAAATGCCCGGCGCCGTCAAAGCGCGGCACGCCCTCGCAACGCAGCCAGCGCAGCCCGAGCATCGGATGGTTGACGCGGATCAGACTTTCGAACCGGTCGCGATTGTCGAACGCCCGCCTGTAGGCCGTTTCGAACCCGGCCACGTCATCGGGATGGGCCAGACGCCGCCAGCCCTCGTCCAGCGCCTCCTCGCCCTCGATCCCGAAGAAGCTTTTGTAGCGGCGGTTGGCGAAGGTGACCCTGGCGTTCTCGTCGCTCATCCAGATCAGCGCCGGAGCGCTGTCCGCGACCGTCCGGAAGCGGGTCTCCGATTCCTGAAGCCGGGCCTGCGCCTCACGGATGTCGGTGACGTCGAAGGCGACACCGACGAAGCCGATGATCTCGCCGTTGGGGCCGAACCGGGGCCGCGAGAACGATTTCAGCCATCGGTATTCGCCATCATGGCGAAGGTAGCGCGCCTCCAGCGAGAACGGCTGGGCGGTGGCCTCGCCGGCCAGCGATTCCTCGAGAACGCGCTCCTGGTCGTCCGGGTGGATGATCTCACGCCAGTCGAGCTGCCGCGCCTCTTCATAGGCGCCGCCGTGGTAGGCGACGTACGCCTGGTTGACGAAGGCGCGGGTACGGTCCTGCTGGGTCACCCAGATCAACACGGGCGCGGTGTCGGCGATGGCGCGGAAGCGCTCCTCGCTTTCGCGTACCTCCGCCTCGGCCCGGGTGCGTTCGATCTCGGTCCAGGTCCGCCCCGCGACCTCCTGCAGCAGGTCCAGTTCGTCGTCCGTCCATGCCCTGACCCTAGAGTCGTGCACGTAGAGGAAGGCCCTCAGACGTCCGCCCCGGATCAACGGCGCCCGCATCAGGGACCGGGTTTGCAAACGGTCGAAGATCTCCACAGCGCCCTTGGTGCGACGATCCTTCCGGACATCGGAAATACGGACGGCCCGCCCGGTGGCCAGTTCCGAGATCAGTGGCGCGGCGAGATCGTCCAGCGAAAACTGGCCTTGGGCGCTGGTGACGTCCGCCGTCCAGTCGCGGCTCATCGACACCAGTCGCCGCTCCTGGTCGACCTCGCCGTACCCGACGCGCCGGACCTGCAGCTCGGCGCCGAGCGCCAGTTCCACCTCGGCCATGATGGCGTCGGGAGAGGTCAGGTCGCGCAGCGAGTCGGTCAGCGCCAGGAGGAATGACTGCCGCCGCTCCTGGCGCGCGATCAGCTCGATGGCCTCATGGGTGTCGGTGACGTCGAACGACAGGCCGACATAGCCCATGAACCCGCCGTCGGTGTCGAACCGGGGGTTCACCGCGACGCGCATCCAGCGCCAGGCTCCGTCGGCGCGATGGAACCGCGCCTCGAATCCGTAGGGCTGACGCTGCGGTCGGTGCCGAGCCTGGATGGCGCTCACCCCCGGAACGTCGTCGGGATGGATCGCCTCGCGCCAGACGTGGCCCAGAATATCATCCGGGGGCCGCCCGTAGAATTCGACCAGCGCGGCGTTGACGAACTCCACCGCGCCCTCGGTATTGGTCAGCCAGACAGGCGAGGGGGCGGTATCCGCCATCAAGCGGAAGCGCGCCTCGCTCTCGCGCAGGGCGGCCTCGGCGGCCTTGGCGCCCGAGATGTCCACCACGACAGCGATGAATCCCTCGACCGAGCCCCCCGGACCGGTCAGGGCCCGGATGCTGATGACCACCCAGACGATCGAGCCGTCCTGGTGAATGTAGCGCTTCTCGAGTTGCGCCCCGCCCGTCTTGAGCGCCTCGGCGAGCGCCCGTCGCGTCGGTTCGACATCGTCGGGATGGCTGACGGCCTCGGTGGTCAGGCCGACGACCTCGCCGTGAGGAATCCCGAGAATCTCCGCATAGCGCGCGTTGGCGCTGAGGATCGTTCCGTCCAAGGCGACGCGGGCGATGCCGGCCGAGGCCTGGTCGACCATGGCCTGAAGTTGGCCTTCCCGCTCGCGCAACGCGGCCTCGGCCGCCCGCGCCTCGGTAACGTCGACGTTGACGCCGATCATCCCCATAAAGCGGCCGTCGGGGTCTAGCCGCGGCCGCGCCCCGGTGTGCAGCACTCGCCAGGTCCCGTCGGCCCGCCGGAACCGGGCTTCGACCTCGAACGGCGCAGCTCGCTCGATCGCCTCGCGCGTGACGCCGGCGACCCGCTCCCGATCATCGTCGTGAACGAAGGCGGTGAAGTCGAAGGTCCCGTCCACGTCCGTGACGCCCCAGAACTGCTTGAGGGTCTGGTTGAGGTGCACGCAGCGGCCCCGCTCGTCGCTCATCCAGAGCATGACCGGCGCCTGCTCGCTGACCAGACGCAAGCGGCTTTCGCTTTCGCTGACCCGCTCCGCCGACAGGCGCAGGGCGTCGAGCGAGGCGTCGAGCCGCCAGAGAACTTTTCTCAGCGAGGCCGCGACGAGGGTGGCGAACAGGCCCACGACGATGAAATTCGTGGTGGTTATCAAGCCGAGCCGGGTGTCCACCCCGACGTCGACCGCTTCGCCGCCGGCCACCGCCCAGCCGCCGAACAGGCAGACGAAGACCGCCACCACGCCCGCGGTGCGTCCCCCCGCCAGCGCGGCCACCACCACGGCGGGCAGCAGGATCATGAAGCCCGCGACGTCGGCGTAGAAGCCGGACAGGGTCGCGCGCACCAGCAGCATGACGACGGCGCAACCGATCCCGATCAACACGGACACCCACCAGACGCGGGACCGCACGCGGGCGAGCCGCGTCAACCCGCCGTCGATGTCCACTAACCGTCGAAGCACCCCGACCGCGCCCATTCAGCCCCCGCTCGCGCGCACGCGACTTCCCGCAACGTATTGGCCTTCTTTGCGTTCCAGCAAGCGTGGCGTTTGGATTGGACGGCCGCTCCAACTTGCGCGGGCCTCCGGCGTGCCTAACTCCAGAGGCGACCTCGCCTCACGCCCCAAGGAGTCTCCATGACCGCGACGATCGATACAGGCCTTACGAAAACCGAGCGCACCGACGTGGCGCAGGAGCTGACCAAGGTCCTCGCCGACAGCTTCGCGGTCTATCTGAAGACCCACGGCTATCACTGGAACGTGCGCGGTCCGGAGTTCTTCAGCTTCCACAATCTGCTGGAGCAGCAGTATCGCGACATCTGGGCGGCGCTGGACGAGATCGCCGAGCGGATCCGCGCCCTCGGCGTCCTGGCGCCCCAGAGCTTTTCGGGCTTCGGCAACCTGACCTCCATCAAGGACGGCGATCCCGAGAAGGAGGCGACCGCGATGCTCAAGGAACTGCTCAAGGACCACGAGACCCTGATCGCCACCGCCCGCCGGGCCTTCGACGCCGCGGACGCGGCAGGCGACGAGGCCTCGGCCGATCTGATGACCCAGCGTCTGGCGGCGCACGAAAAGTTCGCCTGGATGTTGCGGTCCACCCTCGGAGGACGCTGAGCCTTGACCGAGCGGCGATTTTCGGCCTGAAAACCGCCTCGCTTGAGGGCTATCCCGCGTCGCCGTCGGAACATGGAGCTGAACTTGGCCGGGATCGACTGGACATCGATGCTGAAGAGGAGCCGCCGCCTCGCCGCCGCCGCGCCCGCGGCGCTGGCGGCCGTCGGCGTGGCCATGGCCGCCGGCTCCACCGTGCGTCCCGAGATAGACCGCCGCGCGGAAGCCGTGCGCCAGCTGACCGACGGTGACCTGAGCGACAGGGGCCTGGCCGCGATTACCGCGCGCATGACCCCGTCGCAGCTGGCCCTGGCCATCCGTCACGATCCGAGCGAGCGCCGCCCGGCCCTGTACGGCCTCACGCCGGGCTGGGAAAGCCTGTCCCTGGGCGGCAAGCCCTCGCTGGACTTCGGCGCCTCGGGCCTCGAAGCGCAGAAGCTGAACGCCGCCATGCCCGCCTCGGGCCTGCTGCGGGCGGCCCGGCCGTTCGCGTTCAAGCCGGCCACCGCCGAGGACCGTCGCCGGGCGATCCGCTGCCTGACCCAGGCCGTCTACTACGAGGCGGCGCTCGAGCCGACCGAGGGCCAGGAGGCGGTGGCGCAGGTGGTTCTCAACCGCGTGCGCGATCCGAACTACGCCGACTCCGTCTGCGGCGTGGTGTTCGAGGGCGCCGAACGGATCACCGGCTGCCAGTTCAGCTTCACCTGCGACGGCTCGCTCGGCCAGGCCCCGGTGGCCTGGGCCTGGAACCGCGCCGCCCGCGTCGCCGAGCGCGCCCTGGCCGGCGGCGTCGCCGTCAAGGTCGGCACCGCCACCCACTACCACGCCAACTACGTCCACCCCTGGTGGGCCCCGACGCTGAACAAGCTGACCCAGATCGGGGCGCACATCTTCTATCGCTGGAAGGGCGTCTACGGCGAGCCGGCCGCCTTCCGGCAGGCCTATTCCGGACGCGAGCCGCGGATCGACGAGGCCCGGTTCGCCCGACCCCGCCTCGAGGTCGTCCCGGCGATGGATGCCGAAGCCGCCCTCGCGGACGCGGCGGCCAAGGGCGAAAGCGCCATGCGGACGGTCGAGATCGATGGACAGACGCGCGTCGTCGGCATCGTGTCCCTAGGGGGGCGTCAGCAGCCGACGCCCGAGCAGATCACCGAGATCAACCAACGCCTCGCCGCGTTCGAAGCCCCGCCCAGGCCCGCGGCGACGCCGGCTCCCGCTGCGCCGCCGCCCGGCGTCACGGTCATGCCGGTCGAAGAAGTCGGTCGCCCGGGCGCCTGATAATCTTCAGCCCATTGCAACGCTATCGGGTCGTTCGCATTGATGTGAACCGGCGCGCGGCGCGCCCCTTCAGAGGTCCGTTTGACTGTCACCCTTGACCAGAAGCCCGGCTGGGCTGAGGCCGACCGTCTCGCCGCCCTGCGGGCGTACGACATCCTCGACACCCCCCGCGAGACCGCCTTCGACGACATCGTGAATCTGGTCGCGCGGGTCTTCGACGCGCCGATCGCGGTCGTGAACCTGATCGACGAGGGTCGACAGTGGTTCAAGGCCGAGACCGGTCTGGGCGTGCGCGAGACGCCGCTGGATACGTCGTTCTGCGCCCACGCCATCCTGATGCAGGACCGGATGGTGGTGCCGGACGCCACCCGGGACGAGCGGTTCGCCTGCAATCCGCTGGTGACCGAAGCGCCGTATCTGCGCTTCTACGCCGGCGAGGTGTTGAAATCCGCCGAAGGGCTGCCGATCGGCACCCTGTGCGTGCTCGACGACAAACCCCGGCCTGAGGGGCCGACGCCGCTGCAGATGAACGCCCTGCAGGTCCTGGCGGCGCAGGTCATGACCCAGCTGGAACTGCGCCGGTCGCTGTCCCGGCAGCGTCAGTCAGAATCGCAGTTCCGCGCCATCGCGGACTCGATGCCCCAGATGGTCTGGTCGACCCTGCCCGACGGCTTCCACGACTACTACAACGCTCGCTGGTACGAGTTCACCGGCGTGCCGGAAGGCTCGACCGACGGCGAGGGCTGGAACGGCATGTTCCACCCCGAGGACCAGGACAGGGCCTTCGCCCTCTGGCGCCGCTGCCTGGAAACGGGCGAGCCCTACGAGATCGAATACCGCCTGCGCCGCCACGATGGCGTCTACCGCTGGACGCTGGGCCGGGCCCGCCCGATCCGCAACGAGGTGGGCGAGATCGCCCGATGGTTCGGCACCTGCACCGACATCGACGACCTGAAGCGTTCGGATCAGGCCAAGGAGCTGCTCAGCCAGGAGCTCAGCCACCGCATCAAGAACATCTTCGCCGTGGTCTCCGCCCTGATCGCCCTTTCGGCCCGTCAGCATCCCGAAGCCAAGGACTTCGCCATGGCGGTGCGGACCCGCATCAACGCCCTCGCCCGGGCCCATGAGTTCGTCCGACCGCATACCGAGAGCTCGAAGCCGACGGTGGGGTCGATGACGCTGCACGCCTTTCTGACCGACCTGTTCAAGGCCTACAGCGAGCTCTCGGGGAAGACGCGGGTGGCGCTGACGGGCGATGACGCCACCTTCGACGATCAGGCCGCGACTTCAGTCGCCCTGCTGTTCCACGAACTGGCCACCAACGCGGCCAAATACGGGGCGTTGTCATGCGATGGGGGCCGCGTCACCCTCGACACCCGCCGCCTGGGCGACCGCTTCGTCCTGACCTGGACCGAAACCGGCGGCCCGCCGGTGGAGGGCCCCCCGAGCAAGGAGGGTTTCGGCTCCTCGCTGGCCACCCTGTCGGTCGAGGGGCAGCTGGGCGGCCGACTGGAGCGCAACTGGCTGCCACAGGGCCTGCAGGTCGTCGCCGACCTTCCCGCCACGGCTCTTTCCCGCCGCCGTGCAGCCCAAAACGTCGCATGACGGAACTGGCCCGACCGTTGCACGCTCCTTTGAAAGCTCGCCGTATGTTCGGCGGCGTACGCCCCTGGCCTGATTGACTGAATGACCGCCCGCATCCTGATCATCGAAGACGAGGCCCTTGTGGCCATGGAGCTTCGCTTCGTCCTGGAGGACCTGGGGTACGACGTCGTGGCCACGGTCGCCGACGCGCGCTCGGCCCGCGAGGTCGTGCGCGAGACGGAGATCGACCTGGCGCTGGTCGACATTCACCTCTCCGACGGGCCGACGGGCGTCGCCCTGGGCCGCGAACTGGGCCAGGATCTCGGCGTGTCGGTGCTGTTCATGACCGCCAATCCGGGCATGGTGCGCGAGGGCGTCGCCGGCACGATCGGCGTGCTGTCAAAGCCGACCGATGAACGCGCGGTGCAGAAATCGGTCGACTACGCCTTGCGTCGTCGGCAGGGCCAGCCCGTCCTGTATGCGCCGCCGGAGCTGCAGCTGTTCGGCTGAGCCGGCCGGCTTACCAGACGCCGATCTTCTCGGCTTCCTTGTGCGAGATCGGGTGGCCCTGGGCCTTGTGGTCCTGCTCGGCCAGGAAGCGCACCGCCTCCAGCGCCGCCATACAGCCCATGCCCGCCGCCGTGACCGCCTGGCGATAGATGTCGTCGGTGACGTCGCCGGCGGCCCAGACGCCCTCGATCGCCGTCGCCGCCGTTCCCGGCTGCACCACCAGGTAGCCGCCCTGCTTGGTCTCCAGCTGGCCGGCGAACAACTCCGAAGACGGCGCGTGGCCGATGGCGATGAACACCCCGTCCGCGGGGATTTCCCGCGTCTCGCCGGTCTTGACGTTCTTCACCCGCGCGCCCGTGACGTTGACGCCGCCGAAGGCGTTGGTCTCGCCGAGGATCTCGTCGATGGCGTTGTCCCAGACCACCTCGACCTTGGGGTTCGAGAACAGGCGGTCCTGCAGGATGCGCTCGGCCCGGAACTCGTCGCGGCGGTGCACGACGGTGACCTTGGAGGCGAAATTGGTCAGGAACAGCGCCTCCTCGACGGCGGTGTTGCCGCCGCCGACGACGATGACGTCCTTGCCGCGATAGAAGAAGCCGTCGCAGGTGGCGCAGGCCGAAACGCCGAAGCCCTGGTATTTCGCCTCGCTCTCGAGGCCCAGCCACTTGGCCTGGGCGCCGGTGGAGATGATCACCGTCTCGGCCAGCATCTCGGTTCCGCTGTCCAGCGTCAGGCGGAACGGCCGCTGCGAAAGGTCGGCCTTGACCACGATGTCCTCGATGATCTCGGTGCCGACATGCTCGGCCTGGGCGCGCATCTGCTCCATCAGCCACGGGCCCTGGATCACGTCGGCGAAGCCGGGATAGTTCTCGACGTCGGTGGTGATGGTCAGCTGGCCGCCGGGCTGCAGGCCGGCGATGACGACGGGGCTCAGCAGGGCGCGGGCGGCGTAGATGGCGGCGGTCCAGCCGGCGGGGCCGGATCCGATGATGGCGACGCGAACGGTGCGGGGAGTGCTCATACGCCTATCTAGGCGCTGATTCCGTCAAAGGGGAGGGTGTCACTGCTCTCGCTGGTAGGGCTGGAAGCCGCAGTCCTCGGGCGTGACCAGCACATAGACCACCTCCGGTTCGGCCTGGCCCGGCTCGGCCGCCACCACCACCCCGTCGTGCTCGGCGAACCAGACGACGTCGGTGCGGTTCAGAATGCGCGGCAGGCCGTACTTCACATAGTCGCGCCCGGCGACGGTCAGCGGGGCGTCCTGGCGGTACCAGTCCCGGTCCGCGGCGGCGCTGAACGGCGTATCCTCCAGTCCGCCCCAGCCGCTCATCGTGGCGTAGGCGCGGCCGTAGAAGTCGGTCTCATAGTGATCGAAATACCCGATCAGGATCGGGAACATCATTCCCGCACCCGGCGTGTATCCGCAGCCGATTTCGAGTTTCTGGGGTTGCGCGTCCGGGCCGGGATACGTCTGCAGGGCGGCGGCGAGGACTAGGGCTGTGATCATCATGCCCGGATGCTAGTCTGCGACCGTTCGTCCCGGCAAGCAGGAGTCAGATATGGAAGGCCGCAGCTATCTGGGCATCGGCATCGCCCTTGGCGTCGCCATCGGCTCCGCCATCGGCGTGGCGATGGACAATCTGTCGATGGGCATAGGAGTCGGCATCGCCATCGGCGTCGCAATCGGTATCGCGATGGACGGGAGCGGCAAGCGCGGCGAGAACGGTTCAAAGAACGGCCCGGCGTCCTCCAGCGGCCGCGATGCCGACAACCCCGGCGACTGACGCCCTGCCGGACGTCAGCGTCAGGCCACCGTCTCCGGCGTGGCCAGCACGGCGCGCTGCATCAGGGACGACACGCCCCACTCGCGGGCGGTCTCCATCGCTTCGGCCAGCATCAGCCCGACCGCGCGCGGCTCGGTCGCGGTCAGCCGCCCCTTGGCCATGGCCAGATGCGCCATGCCGAGCTGGTCGGCGGCCCAGTCGAGCGGCTCGATCCGCGTCGCGTCCATCAGCCGGCGCCGGACGATGGCCTCCAGGCTGGTCAGGGCCTCCACGTCGTCCATGGCCTCGGCGAGCGCCGCCTCGGCGGCCAGCCGCCGCTCACGCGCCAGCGCCCCGAGGATCAGGCCGGGCTCGCGGGTCAGGGTCTCGGCCTCGGCCAGCAGCAGCAGCGGCGTCTCGGCCTGCGCCTGCACCATGCGCACGGCCACCCAGTCCAGCGGGCTGTGGTCGGGCGTGAACTGGTCCACGGCGGCGTCGAACAGCGCCTGCCCCTGAATCTTCGCCGCCTCGTTCCGGGCCAGGGTGGCCAGCGCCATCAGGCCGGCTCCGGCCAGGGCCAGGGCCCGCGCCCGGGTCAGGGGGCGGTAATCGGGCGAAGCGCTCTCGACCAGGGCGCGCAGGTCGCGCCCGGCCTGGTCCAGCAAACGGCCGTCGCGCCGCGCCACTCCGGCTTCCAGCGCCAGCGCCGCCCGGTCCAGCCGCAGTTCGTCGCCCGCCGTGGGCGGCAGGGCGCGCGCGCCGTGGAGCGCCGCGTCCAGCAGGGCCGCCGCGTCGAGCAGGTTGTTCGGCTGACCCGACAGGCGGGCGCGCCGGGCGCACAGCCGGGCGTGCAGCGCCGCCGCCGCCGCCCGGGTCGAGGGCCGCTCGGCGGTCAGGGACTGGGCGTCGGCCAGGGCCGCGGTCAGGGTGGCCGGGCCGCCGAACAGGTCGAAGCGCAACAGGTGGATTTCGCCGGACTCGATTGCAGCGGCGGCGGTCTGGTCGGGGGTGGCCGTGTGCCGCGCCGCATCGGAGGCGCACTTCGCCGCCCGCTCCAGGCTCTCGCGCCGGCCGGTGCGGCGGGCATGCTCGCGCCACAGCGCCGCGGCCCGCATCCAGCTTTCGAACGGGCGGGGGCAGGACACGCGGCCGGCGTCCACCGTTTCGCGGCGCGCCTCGGCCTCGACCAGGTCCGCGCCGATCAACTCCAGCCAGCCGAGGTCGTCGCTCTCGCGCGCCTTGTCGAACAGCTTCCTCAGGTCCCGGCCGAATTCGAACATGGGGTGACCCGCGCTCCGTCCCGCTTCGGGACTGACAGCCGTCCCTCTCGCTGCCATTGCAAACGCAACGCCGCGCCGGAGGTTCGACTGCGCCGTACGGGTGTTGGCCTGGGTCGGCGGAGCCTAGGTGTTCCGGCCCTGATTCTCCAGCCAGGCGAGCAACCGCCGCACCGAAGGCCCCGCCTCGCCCCGGCGGTGAAAGGCGGCGAACACCGCCCCGTCGCTGACGAAGCCGTGGGGGGCGGACAGCCGTCCGGCGGCGAGGTCGGCCTCGACCAGCGGCCGCTGCGCCACGGCGGCCCCCAGTCCCGCCGCCGCCGCCTCGATCATGGTCTGCTGGTGATCGAACTCGATCGGGCCGCCGGCCGGGGCCGACCGTCCCGTCAGCCTGGTCCAGCTGACCCACGCCGACGGATGCGAACGTGAAACCAGCCGGATGTCCGGCGCGCCGCCGGGGGCCGTGACCATGCCGATCGTATTGTCCATGAACGGCGTCGCCTCCACGCCCTCGGGACAGGCCGTCTCCGGCACGAGCATGCGGATGGCCAGGTCGGCGCCGCCGAGGGTGCGGTCCAGCGCGGCGTAGGACTCGGTCAGCTCCACCACGACGCCGGGCGCGGCGGCGGCGAAGTCGGGCAGGCGAGGGATCAGCCAGCGCGCCGCCAGGGTCGACAGGCACGACACCCGCACCCGCCGCCCGGCCCGGCCGCGCCCGGCCACCGCCTGCTCCAGCGCCGCGAAGGCGGGGGCGATCTCCTTCCACAGCCGCTCGGCCTCGGCCGTCGGCCGGCGGGCGTTGCGGGGGCCTTCGAACAGGGGGTGGCCGAGGGTCTGCTGCAACAGGCCGATCTGGCGGCTGACCGCGCCGTGGGTCACGCCGAGTCGTTCCGCCGCCCGGCCCATGCCGCCCAGCCGCATGGTCGCCTCGAAGGCCTGGAGCGCCTTCAGCGGCAGGGCGGGAGCGGGTGGCTTCATGTGCGGAAAACTCACGAACAGCGTCCGATAAGTCGTTAGGCCGCCGACGGCAAGTCAGGGCATTCCGCTCGCCAGCCAACCGGGATGAGACTGACATGATCCGCGCCGTCGACTACGGTCAACGCCAGCACCAGGGCTATCAGGCGGGGCGGGAATTGCCCGCCGCCAGCCGGGACCTGTGGGCGGGGGCGTTCGCCGCCCGGGCGCCCGTCGCCCGTCCGTTGACCTGCCTCGATCTCGGATCGGGGACCGGCCGCTTCACCCCCTTGCTGGCCGAGATCTTCGGCGGCCCGGTCTACGGGGTCGAACCCTTTGAACGGATGCGCGCCCAGGCCGAGGCGGCGCCCCACGCCGACGCCGTGCGCTATCTGGCCGGGCGGGCCGAGGCCATTCCCTTGCCGGACGCCGCCTGCGACCTGGTGCTGATGTTCCTGTCCTTCCACCATGTGCAGGATCGGCCCGCGGCCGCGCGCGAAATCCGCCGCGTGCTCAGGCCCGGCGGCCGGCTGCTGATCCGCAGTCATTTCTCGGACAGAATGCCGGAAATCCACTGGCATCGCTGGTTCCCGACCGCCCGCGCGGTGGAGTTGAAGATGTTCCCGACCCTCGCCGAGGTCACCGACCTGTTCGGTTCGGTCGGCTTGCAGCCCATGGCCCTCGACATCGTCCGCGAGACTTTCTCGGACAGCCTGGCCGAGTCGGCGCGCCGCCTGAGGACCCGGGCCATCTCCACCTTCGAGCATCTCGACGAGGCGGAGATCGTCGAGGGCTTCCGGCGCATGGATGCGGAGATCGCCGCCGGGCCCGAAGGACCGACATACGGCGACTGCGACCTGCTGGTCCTCGGCTAAGCACGGCGCTGGCGGGCCGGGCGCCTTGCAAAGGTCCAAGGCCTCGGTCTTTGTGCGCTGCATCATGTTGATGCGTCGCCTGATTCAGCTCCACCTCGGTTTGTGCCTGTTCGGCTTCGCCCTCGCCCTGATGGTGCGCGCGACC
Organism: Brevundimonas sp. LjRoot202; assembly: GCF_964253355.1. NCBI lineage: Bacteria > Pseudomonadati > Pseudomonadota > Alphaproteobacteria > Caulobacterales > Caulobacteraceae > Brevundimonas > Brevundimonas sp. LjRoot202. Next base: position 26,791 of record NZ_CAXUQW020000006.1, read on the forward strand.
CTGGGCCTCGATCCGTGGAACGTCTTCCAGCAGGGTCTGGTCGGTCTGACGGGGCTGACCCTCGGCCAAGTTTCCATCGTCATCGGCATTGTCGTCATGCTGGCCTGGATTCCGCTGCGCCAGAAGCCGGGCTACGGCACCATCGCCAATATCTTCATCATCGGGCTGGTGGTGGACGCCTCCCTGGCGGCGCTGCCGGAGTTCGAAGGCCTGGCCTTGCGGATCGTCCTGATGGTGGCCGGCGTCGTGCTCAACGCCGTTGGGTCCGCGGCCTATATCGGCGCGGGCATGGGGCCCGGACCCCGCGACGGGTTGATGACCGGCCTGCACGAGAGACTGGGCTGGTCGATCCGCGTTTCCCGCCTCAGCATCGAGGCCACGGTGCTGGTGGCCGGCTGGCTGCTGGGCGGCGTGGTCGGGGTCGGAACGGTGCTCTACGCCGTGGCCATGGGGCCGCTGGTGCAGTTCTTCCTGCCGATGTTCACCCTGTCGCCGCCCCTCAAGGTCAGCCCCGCTCCTTCGTCTTCGTGAAGGCCACGTTCGGGAACCGCTCCATCACATAGCCGGTCTCCCAGCTCGACTTGGCCAGGAAGACGGGGTCGTCGTCGATGTCGCGGGCCATCTGGCCGCGGTACTTGCCCATGAAGTCCTCGAGGTCGGCCCTGGTCCCGCCGATCCAGCGCGCTTCCGCGAAGGGCGACGGCTCGAAGATGACCTCCAGCCCGTATTCCTCGCCCAGCCGGTCGGCCATGACCTCGAACTGCAGCTGGCCGACGGCGCCGACGATGAAGTCCGAGCCCATCTCGGGCCGGAACAGCTGGGTCACGCCCTCCTCGGCCAGGCCGTCGAGCGCCTTCTTCAGGTGCTTGGCCTTGAGCGGATCCTTGACCCGCACCCGCTGCAGGATTTCCGGCGCGAAGTTGGGCAGGCCGGCGAAGCGGATCAGGCCGCTCTCCGACAGGCTGTCGCCGACGCGCAGCACGCCGTGGTTGGGAATGCCGATGACGTCGCCGGCGTAGGCGTCCTCGGCCAGTTCGCGGTCCGAGGCGAAGAACATGATCGGCGCGTTGACGCTCAGCTGCTTGCCGGTGTTCTGCACCTTCAGCTTCATGCCGCGGGTGAATTTGCCCGAGGCCATGCGGAACATGGCGATGCGGTCGCGATGGTTGGGGTCCATGTTCGCCTGGACCTTGAACACGAAGCCGGTGACCTCGGCCGCGCCCGGCTCGACGGTGGTCGGAACCGGCTCGGCCGCATTGCGCGTGCCGGCGGGGGCGGCCTTGTGCGCCTTCATCACCTTGGGCGGCGGGGCCCATTCGCCGATCGCGGCCAGCAGCTCGTCGATGCCGAAATGGCGCAGGGCCGAGCCCCACAGCACCGGCGTCATATGGCCTTCGAGGAAGGACTGGCGGTCAAAGGCCGGATAGCCGCCCTCGACCAATTCCTGCGCCTCCATCAGCGCCTCGTGCTCGCCCGCCTCGAAATATTGCGCGGCGTCGGCCAGCGGCAGGGCTTCGGGGTGGGGCACGTCTTCGGCCGACCCGGCCGGCTTCTTGGCATAGGGCTGGAACCGGCCCGTGCCCATCTCGACCATGCCGCGCAGGCGGTTGCCGCTCTCGGCCGGCCACCAGATCGGGGCGGGGTCGAGCTGCAGCCGTGACGCGATCTCGTCCAGCAGGGCCATCGGGTCCTGGGCCTCGCGGTCCAGCTTGTTGATGAAGGTGATGATCGGAATGTCGCGCAGGCGGCAGACCTCGAACAGTTTCAGGGTCTGCGGCTCGATGCCCTTGGCGGCGTCCAGCACCATGATGGCGCAGTCGGCGGCGGTCAGGGTGCGATAGGTGTCTTCCGAAAAGTCCTCGTGGCCCGGCGTGTCCAGCAGGTTGAACATCTTGCCGTCGTGCTCGAACGTCATCACCGACGCCGAAACCGAGATGCCGCGCTCCTTTTCGATCTTCATCCAGTCGGACTGGGTGCGCCGGTTCTCGCCGCGCGCCCGCACCGCCCCGGCCGCGCGGATGGCTCCGCCGGCCAGCAGGATGTGCTCGGTCAGCGTCGTCTTGCCGGCGTCGGGGTGCGCGATGATGGCGAAGGTCCTGCGGCGCAGGGCCTCCTGTTCGAGAGTGAGCTTCGACATGTTCGATCCGTTGGGCGGCGGGAGTTACCGCGTGCGGGCCCCGATGTCACCCGATGTGAATACCCCCTCGCAACGAAGGGCTTTCCGAGTCATTGTCCTGTCAGGCGAGACGACCCGGTCACGCAATCGGGCGCCGCCTTTGGAAACGAAGGAACGGACATGGCGCTCAACCACACCGTCGATCCAACGTCGAAACGCGAGGGACCTCACCCCGCCCTCAGCCTGGTGGTCGGCTTCGGAGTGATCATCCTCGGCGCGACCGTGGTGCACGTGGTCTTCAACGTGCTGGTCTAGGCGTCGTCTCCGGCGTCAGACGGCCGCTCCGTTTCGTCCTCAGCCGGCGGGGCCTCGTCCACAGGCGCCGCCTCGCCGCGCGCCGTGGCGATCATTTCGCGGGCGCGGCGCGTGTAGCTGCTGCGGTGGGGACTGTTCGACACGGGCAGCAGCACGGCGACCGCCTCGGCGTTCAGCGACCGCGCCATGTAGGCGTGCCCCAGCCTCAGCCGCGCGTCGAAGGACTGCGGGGCCAGTTTCACCGCCACTTCCAGGGTCGAGATGTCGTTGTCAGTGGGATAGCGCGCCTGGCCCTGGCGAGCCCGGTTCAGGCCCAGGTAGACGCGAAAGTCCAGCGGGTCGGCCTCGTAGGCCCGGGCCAGGTAAGCTGACGCAGCCCGGCGGCGCCCCATGGCGCTTTCCCCGGTCTCCTTCTCGGCGAGATCGAGCAGGGCCATGCCGGCCAGACGCAGGGCGTCGGCGTCGGTTGAGCCTTCGGTCAGGAGCGGTTCCAGCGCCGTGAACGCCGCCTCCGGGTCGTCGGACAGCCGGTGGGCCCGGGCTTCGACCAGCATGGCCATTCGCTCTCCGGGATAGCGCTCCGCCGCCGCGAAGGCGTCGCGGATCAGGTCGGCGCGATGTTCGGCGTCCTCGCGCGCCTCACGCGCCTTTTGCGCTTCGGACTTCTGCGTCTGGCCATCGTCGTCCGGCGGTTCCTGTTTCACGGGTTCGCGATCGAGACGCAGGTCCAGCCAGGCCATGTGGCTTCCGGCCGGCGACAATGAGGTCACCGTCACCTCCGGCTCGGCAATGTCGATTTGCGGGGTCAGCATGTCGATCGCGCCCGAGGCGTAGAGGCGCACATCCGTCTGCAGCTGGGCCGGCGTCCGGCCGGTCGCCGCCTGCATGGCCGCCACCGACTCCTCGCCCCGGACCACGGCGTTCAGATAGTCGCTCAGCATCCGGGTCCGCTCCGGCGTGCTCATGAAGTAGTGCGTCATCGCCCAGGCCTGGGCGTAGTAGGAGGACGCCCGGTAGCGGCCCGAGGCCGTGTAGCGCCACGTCAGCACGTCCTCCATCCGGGCCCAGGTGTTGGCGCCGCCGCTCAGCGAATTGATCCGGCCCGGGTGGTGACGTCCGAACTGGATGCGATCGGGCCGGACGTCGGCGGTGGAGTAGTATTCCGCGAAGCCCTCCACGAACCACGACGGGTAGGCGTTGGACACCATCTGGAACATGAAATGGTGGGCGTACTCGTGGAACAGCACGACGTCGCCGGAGATGGCGCTGGTGTCGACCACGGCGTGAATGCGACCGCTGTTGGGGGAGTAGTAGCCCCCCACCGAGGCGCCGATGCCCGGATACGCCTCTTCCATGTCGCGGCGGCCCTCGGCGATGAAGATCTCCAGCTTCGGGATCTCGTGATCGACCACGATGGGATAGTAGGCCCTGAGCAGGGCGTCGAACCGCTCCACCTTCTGGGCGTAGGTGCGAATGGTGCGCTCCGACACGTCGCCGTAGACGATGAAGTGGGTGGTCTCGGCGCGCCGCCATTCAGCGCTTGCGGCTCCGGCGGCGCAGGCGGCCAACAGCGCCACGGCGACAGCCAGCACGCGCTTGCCCTTGATGAACATCTCTCTCCCCCCACGATCCCCGCGGACAACCTACCGTCGGGAAGGAGTCGGCGACAAGCCGGAGCGGGTGCGCCTCAGGCCGCCAGGCGCATCCACACCGCCTTGTCGGCGGCCACGGCGTCCAGCTTGCCCCGGACGGCGCGGGTCTTCAGCTGGCGCATCACCGGATCGGGCAGGGCGCAGAACTGCGGCTCGACCAGATCGGGATCGCAGGCCGCAGCCGGGGCCGCGAACAGGGCGGCGTTGACGTCGGGCGAGCGGTCATGGATCAGCCACGCCAGACGGCGCGCGCGCTCCGGATCGTTGTGGTGCAGCAGCGGGTCCTCGGCGAACAGCTCGCAGCCCAGGGCCAGCACATAGTCGAAGCCCAGCTTCTCGAAACGGCGCGCGTCGCCGGGCGTGACCGGGCAGGTCTCTTCCAGGTCGAAGACCACATCGTTCAGAAGAAACAGCATCGAAAGCATCCGCCATCACCGGGCTCGTTCTGGACCCGTTATCGATGACCCTACCGACCGTCGCTTGCGGTTCCGTTCCCGAACGTCGTTAAGGATTTCGCACCGGCGGCCGGCGCGTTAACCCTCCGGTTTGATCTCGGGCTCCGCCACCTTCTCCGTGATGAAGTGCCGCCCCTCCCGGTCCTCGATCTCGATGATCCAGAGGTCCGGGTCGTAGCGGATCTGGCGCTGGAGATAGTCGTCCAACTCGCTCTCGAACGCGCTCTCGACCGGCTGCATCCACAGCCGCTCGCCGTCCGGTCCGAAAGCCTCACTATAGAGTCTGGCGCGGCGCGTGGAGGTGTCGAAGGCCTTGACGATCACCGTCCCCGCCCGGGCGTCGCCCTTGCGCGCCACGGTGGCGAAGGCCCCGGCCAGTTCGGCGCGTCGGATCAGGGCGGCGGCCCACAGGTCGGTGGAAAGAAGCAATTCGCTAACCCTGCTCGGAAACCGGACCGGAACCCATGGCGGGTAGGGTGCGGCTTATGACGATAAGGCAGAAAGCCTTCATGACCAAAGCCATCCTGCTCGCCGCCGCCGTGCTGGCGGCGCCGGCGATCGCGCGGGCGGAACCCGCCGACACCTATTACGAGCGCGCCTTCGTGGTCGCCGCCGACGCGCGCTGCAGCCTGTTCGCGCCCGAGATAGACGCGGCCCTGACCGCCGCCACGGCCCAGGCGCGGGGCGCCGCCCTCCGCTCCGGCGCGGCCGAGGCCGACCTCAACGCCGTCGCCGTCCGCGCCCGCTCCCGGGCCGAAACCGTGTCGTGCCGGGACCCGCAACTGGCCATGGTGCGCGAACGCGTCGACGGGGCCTTCTCCAGCTGGATTCGCACGCCCCGCATGACCTTTCCCGGCGCGGCGCGACCCTGGGTCGCCGACCGAACCGCCTGGACCCGCCCCGGCTGGCGGCTGATGCAGGCTTCGACCGTCGGCGCCTCGCCGGTGACCTTCGGCTACGGCGACGACGGATCGGCCCTCACCGCCGTCGTCTCGTTCGTCGGCCGATCGCGCCCCAACGCCGCACGGATCGTCTTCCGCGACGACGCCAGCGCCCCGCGGGCGTGGCTGGCCGGAGAGGGGCTGGCCCCCGCCTCATCGCGCGCCAGCGTATGGGCCACCGGCGTCTCGGCAGCCGATCCCGCCCTGCTGCCCGAGGGCCGGCGGGCCGGCGAAGCCTGGCGCTTCCCGGCTTCGGCCGCCGACCGGCTGGCGCGTCTCGATCCGCGCGAGACCTTCCTGGTCGAGTTCCATTTTCGCGACGGCAGCGTCGCCGCGGCCCGCTTCGAAGCCGGCGATTTCGCGGCCGGCCGCGCCTTCATGGCCATGGGCGCGCTGTAAGACGTCGGCCCCTTAACGCCGCGTTTACCAAGCAGGCGGCAGTTTCTGCCTAGCGGGCGTGTTCGGTCTCCCGCGAGTATCGGGGCGGGGCGCGTGGGCGGCTTTACGGCGGCGTTGCAGAGATTTGGGATCGGTCGACTGACCGTGGTGCTGGGCGTCGCCGCCGGCGTCGCGGCGGTGCTGGTCGCCGTCATGCTGCGCATCGGCCAGGCCCCCGACGCCCTGCTGTACTCCAACCTCGACCTGCGCGAGGCCTCCGAGATCACCACGGCGCTGGACAGCGCCGGCATCAAATATTCCTCGAAGGGCGACGGCTCGACCATCTTCGTCAGCCGCGACGAGGTCGGCGAGGCCCGCCTGCTGGTCGCCGGCAAGGGTCTCGTGACCTCCGGTTCGGTGGGCTACGAGATCTTCGACAACCAGTCGGTGCTGGGCCAGACCGAGTTCCAGCAGAACCTCAACGAAAAGCGCGCCCTCGAGGGCGAGCTGGCCCGCACCATCATGAGCATGCGCGGCATCACCTCGGCCCGGGTGATGATCGCCCTGCCGTCGCGCCAGCTGTTCCAGGCCGCCGCCGTCGATCCGACCGCCGCCGTGGTCGTCGGCGTCACGGGCGGGACCCTGACCGGCGCCCAGGTCCAGGCCATCCGCAACGTGGTCGCCTCATCGGTGCCCAATCTGAAGCCCGAGAAGGTCACGCTCACCGACACGGCCAACCGCACCCTCGCCGCCGGCTCGGACGACGCGGGCTTCAGCGCCGCCTCGGCCGAAGAGGCCAAGTCGTCGGCCGAAGCCCAGCTGCAGGCCCGCATCAAGGACATCGTCGAGGGCGTCGTCGGTGTCGGCGCCGCTCGCGTCCAGGTCACCGCCGACATCGATCACAGCCGCTCCACCACCCAGGAGCAGCGCTTCGACCCGGACGGCCAGGTCGTGCGCTCGACCTCGATCAACGGTTCGGAAAGCGCTGACACCACCGGCGTCAACGACGGCGGCGCGACGGCGATCAACAACATTCCCGGCGGCGAGGCCCCGGCCGCCACCCCGATCGGCTCGCGCGACACCCAGAACACCGAGACCACCAACTACGAGATCTCCAACACCACCACGACCACGATCAAGGAGGCCGGCGAGGTCAAGAAGCTGGCCGTCGCCGTCGCCGTCGACGGCAGCTACGCCCCGCCCGCCAACGGCGAGGGCGAGCCGACCTACACCCCGGTGTCCGAAGAGGTCCGCGCCAAGATCGAGGCCCTGGTCAAGGCGGCCGTGGGCTTCGACGCCGAGCGCGGCGACGTGGTCCAGGTCACCGCCGTCCGCTTCAACCGCGACGTGGCGGCGGTCGGCGGCGTCGAGGCGGGCTCGTCCCTGTTCAACTTCACCAAGAACGACCTGATGCGCGGCGTCGAGCTGCTGGTGTTGCTGATCACCGGCGTGCTGCTGATTTTCTTCGTCCTGCGCCCCCTGCTGAAGAGCGCCACCGGCGGCGGACAGGCCCAGCTGACCGGGCCGGGCGGCGTGCCGGTGACGCCGTTGCAGACCACGATGATGGCCGCCGGCGGCATGCAGATGGCCCAGCTGACCGGCCCGGCCGGCCCCTCCGAAATGGAGCAGCGGCTCGACATCGCCCGCATCGAGGGTCAGGTGAAGGCCTCCTCGGTCAAGAAGGTCGCCGACTTCGTCGAGAAGCATCCTGACGAGTCGACCTCCATCCTCCGCAGCTGGGTGCACGAAGGCTGATGGCCGCCCGGATGGTCACCAAGAAGCCGGCGGTCGAGGACGTCAGGAAACTGACGGGTCCCGAGAAGGCGGCCGTCATCCTGCTGTCGCTCGGCGAGGATCACACCCGCCTGTGGCAGAGCCTGGACGAGGACGAGATCAAGGAGATCTCCCAGGCGATGGCCTCGCTCGGCACCGTCTCCTCCACGGTGGTCGAGGAGCTGATGGTCGAGTTCGTCTCGGGCATGAGCGGCTCGGGCGCGGTCATGGGCAGCTACGAGCAGACCCAGCGCCTGCTGGCCTCCTTCATGCCCGGCGACCGCGTCGACGCCCTGATGGAGGAAATCCGCGGCCCGGCCGGTCGCACCATGTGGGACAAGCTCGGCAATGTGAACGAGGCGGTCCTCGCCAACTATCTGAAGAACGAATACCCGCAGACGGTCGCGGTGGTGCTGTCCAAGATCAAGCCGGACCACGCCGCCCGCGTCCTGACCAGCCTGCCCGAGGACTTCGCCCTCGAATGCGTCCAGCGCATGCTGCGCATGGAGCCGGTGCAGCGCGAGATCCTCGACAAGATCGAGCAGACCCTGCGCACCGAGTTCATGTCCAACCTGGCCCGCACCTCCAAGCGCGACAGCCACGAGATGATGGCCGACATCTTCAACAGCTTCGACCGCCAGACCGAGGCCCGCTTCATCGGTGCGCTGGAAGAGCGCAACCGCGAGGCGGCCGAGCGCATCCGGGCCTTGATGTTCGTGTTCGAGGACCTCGCCAAGCTGGACCCCGGCGGCATCCAGACCCTGCTGCGCGCCGTCGAGAAGGATTCCCTGGCCCTGGCCCTGAAGGGCGCGTCGGAATCCCTGCGCGAGCTGTTCTTCTCCAACATGTCCGAACGCGCCTCCAAGATCATGCGCGAAGACATGGAGACCATGGGTCCGGTCCGGCTCAAGGACGTCGACCAGGCCCAGATGGCCATGGTCCAGGTGGCCAAGGATCTCGCCGCCAAGGGCGAGATCATGCTGGTCGGCCAGGGCAGCGACGACGAGCTGATCTACTGACATGACCGCTCAACCCCTCAGCACCCCGTTCACCTTCGACACCGAGTTCGACGCCGCGGGCGTCGTGGTCCAGCCGTCCGCCTTCCGCCCGGTCAAGCGCGCCTTCGCGCCCAACGAGGTGGAGGCCCTGGTCGCCCAAGCCCGGCTGGAGGCGCGCACCGAGGCGCTGGCCGAGACCGAAAGCCTGCGGGCCATGGCGCTCTCGACGATCGGCCAGACCCTGACCGACGCCGTTCCCGCCCTGGCCCGGATCGCCCGCGCCCACCGCGAACAGGCCGCCGAACTGGCCATGGCCGCCGCCCGCGTGGTGGCCTCGGCGGCGCTCGAACGCTTCCCGGCCGGACCGCTGCAGGCGGCGCTGGAGGCGCTCGGCCAGGAGATCGACGCCTCGCCCCGGCTGGTCATCCGCACCGGCGACCTCGACGACGCCAACCGCGCCCGGATCACCCAGCTGTGCGACGACTCCGGCTTCTCCGGCGTGGTCGCCTTCCGCGAGGAGCCGGGCCTGCCGCCCGCCTCCTTCCAGCTGGAATGGGCCGACGGCCGCGCGGAGTTCGACGCCGACGCCGCCTTCGTCCGTATCGGCGAGGCCCTGGCCTCCGCCCTGGCCGCCGAGGCCGGGCACGCCGAACCCCTCACCCCCGACACTTCACTGGAAGGAAGGCCGTAATGGCGTCCGACACCATGGCTCTGGAGGAGTTTCCGGACTCCACCGCGATCACCGTCCACGACGACGCCACCGACAAGACCGCCACCGATCTGGCGCCGGTCTTCGACGTGCCGGTCAACATCTCGGCGGTGCTGGGCAAGGCGCACATGTCCGTGGCCCAGCTGCTGAAGCTGAACCGCGGTTCGGTGCTCGAGCTGGACCGCAAGGTCGGCGAGGCCATCGACATCTTCGTCAACAACCGGCTCGTCGCCCGCGGCGAGGTGGTCGTGGTCGAGGACCGGCTGGGCGTGACCATGACGGAAATCATCAAGACCGAAGACAGCAACGCCTGACGGCGTCGATCCGGGCCCGCGGACGCGGGCCCTCGTGCGTAGAAGATTAAGGGAGAAGACCCATGCGGCTTCTGGTGGTTGGCAGGCTCAGCGGACAGCTGGCGACGGCGGTGAAGATGGCCATGGCGCACGGCGCCAAGGTCAGCCACGTCGAGCGCGGCGATCAGGCGACGGAGCAACTGCGCCGGGGGCAGGGGGCCGATCTGCTGATGGTCGACTACCGGGTCGACATCGCCGCCCTGATCGCCGCCAACGAGAACGAACGCATCCACGTGCCGGTGGTCGCCTGCGGCGTCGACGCGGACGCCACCGACGCCGCCAACGCCATCCGGGCCGGGGCCAAGGAGTTCATCCCCCTGCCGCCCGAGGCCGACCTGATCGCCGCCGTGCTGTCGGCCGTGGCCGACGACGAGCGTCCGCTGATCTCGGCCGATCCGTCGATGAAGCACGTCATACAGCTGGCCGACCAGGTGGCCCGCTCGGAAGCCTCGATCCTGATCACCGGCGAAAGCGGCGTCGGCAAGGAGGTGATGGCCCGCTACCTGCACGCCGGGTCGAAGCGGTCGGAACGGCCGTTCATCAGCGTCAACTGCGCCGCCATCCCCGACAACCTGCTGGAATCCGAGCTGTTCGGCCACGAGAAGGGGGCCTTCACCGGCGCCATGGCCCGCCGCATCGGCAAGTTCGAGGAGGCCGACGGCGGCACCCTGCTGCTCGACGAAATCAGTGAGATGGACGTCCGCCTTCAGGCCAAGCTGCTGCGCGCCATCCAGGAGCGGGTCATCGACCGCGTCGGCGGGACCAAGCCGGTGCCGGTCAACATCCGCATCATCGCCACCTCGAACCGCGACCTGGCCAAGTCGGTGGCGGAAGGGACCTTCCGCGAGGACCTGCTCTACCGCCTCAACGTCGTGAACCTGCGCCTGCCGGCCCTGCGCGAGCGGCCGGGCGACATCGCCGTGCTGGCCGACCACTTCGTCAAGAAATACGCCGCCGCCAACGGCGTGCCGGTCCGCCCGATCTCGGTCGACGCCAAACGCGCCCTGGTCTCGCACCGCTGGAACGGCAACGTCCGCGAGCTGGAGAACGCCATGCACCGCGCCGTGCTGCTGGCGGTCGGGCCCGAGATCGACGTGGACGCCATCCGCCTGCCCGACGGCCAGCCGCTCACGGCCGGGTCGTTCGGCGCGGCTCACGACGCCGGCCCCGCCGCCCACGCGGCGCACACGGCCGACGCCGTCACCCGCGCCCACGTCGGCCAGACCGTGGCGCAGATGGAGAAGACGCTGATCCTCGACACCCTGTCGCACTGCCTCGGCAACCGCACCCACGCGGCCAACATCCTCGGCATCTCGATCCGCACCCTGCGCAACAAGCTCAACGAATACGCCGACGAGGGAACCAGCATCCCGGCGCCCCAGTCGGGCGTCGCCGCCGCCGGCTACGCGGCGGCCTGAGCATGATCCTCCGCACGGACCGCAGAAGCGTCCTGACCGGCCTCGGCGCGCTCGGCGTCATGGGCTGCTCGCGGCAGGCCGCTCCGCCCCCGGCGAGCCCCGGGCTTCAATCCGGCGCCATCGACCTGTCGTCGCTGGAAGCGCGGCACGGCGGACGGCTCGGCTTCACCGCCCACGACGTGGCCTCGAACCGTCTGCTGGCGTGGCGCGGCGACGAGCGTTTCGTCTATTGTTCGACGTTCAAGATGTACCTCGCCGCCGCGACCCTGCTGCGCGTGCAGGCGGGAGAAGAGCGCCTGGATCGCGCCATCCCGGTCACCCGCGCCGACATGGTCAACCACGCCCCGGTGACCGAACCGGCGATCGGCTCGGCCCTGACGGTCGAGCGGCTCATGCAGGCGGTGGTCGAGGTCAGCGACAATCCCGCGGCCAATCTGCTCTTGAAGGCGTTGGGCGGGATCGAGGCCATGCGCGCCTTCTACCGGGGCATCGGCGACGACAGCACCACCGTCGACCGCTTCGAACCTGAGATGAACCGCCTCGACGGCGACAAGGACACCATCACGCCGCGCCAGTCGGCCGCGAATATTCGCCGTCTGTTCATCGATCCCGCGACCCCGCTTTCGGCCGGATCCCGCGAGATGCTGCTGCGCTGGATGGTCGACTCGCCCACCGGCATGGGCCGCATCAAGGCCGGCGTGCCGGCCGGCTGGCGCGTGGCCCACAAGACCGGAACCGGCGGCTATGGTCCGACCAATGACATCGGCCTCGTGTATCCGCCATCCGGCGATCCCGTGATCATCGCCGCCTATTTCCACGCCACCCGCGTCACCACCGAGGCGCAACGGGAGGCCGTCATTGCGGACGCCACCCGCATGGCCCTTCAGGCCCTCGGCCACGGCGCCGCCGCATGAGCGACGCCGCCGCCACCATGATGAAGGACGGCATGGCCCGTCCCAGCGGGCGCGACATGCTCGGCTGGGTCGCGCGCGGCGAGGTCGGCATGGCGGTCGGCGTCATCGGCGTCATCCTGCTGCTGATCCTGCCGATCCCGGCCTTCCTGATGGACATGCTGCTGGCCATTTCGCTGGTCTCCAGCGTGCTGATCCTGATGACCGCGGTGATGATGAAGCGGCCGCTGGACTTCGCCATCTTCCCGACCGTCCTGCTGGTCTCGACCCTGTTCCGCCTCGGCCTCAACCTGGCCTCGACCCGGCTCGTGCTCAGCCACGGCCATGAGGGGCCCGGCGGCGCCGGTCAGGTGATCCAGGCCTTCGGCAGCCTGATGATGGGCGGCAGCTTCATCATCGGCATCATCATCTTCGCCATCATTCTGGTGGTGAACTTCGTGGTCATCACCAAGGGCTCGACCCGGATCGCCGAGGTCTCGGCCCGCTTCACCCTGGACTCCATGCCGGGCAAGCAGATGGCCATCGACGCCGACCTGTCGTCCGGCCTGATCACCGAGGACCAGGCCAAGCTGCGCCGCAAGGAGCTGGAGCAGGAATCGACCTTCTTCGGGGCCATGGACGGCGCCTCGAAATTCGTCCGCGGCGACGCCGTCGCCGGTCTCATCATCGTCTTCATCAACGTCATCGGCGGCATCCTGATCGGGGTCATCCAGCATGGGATGCCGATCGGCGGGGCGGCGGACAGCTATATCGCCCTGAGCGTCGGCGACGGTCTGGTCACCCAGGTTCCGGCCATCATCATCTCCATCGCCGCCGGCTTTCTGGTGTCCAAGGCCGGCGTCGAAGGCACCGCGGACAAGGCGCTGGTCGCCCAGCTGGCCACCAATCCGGTCAGCCTCGGCGTCGTTTCCGGCGCGGCCGGTCTGATCGGCCTGATCCCCGGCATGCCGCTGATCCCGTTCGCGGCGTTGGCCATCGGGGCCGGCTTCATGGCCTGGCGGCTCGGCCGTCAGCGGCTCAAGCCCAAGCCGAGCGAGGCCGAGATGGCCGCCGCCGCCTCGAGCCCCAAGGAGGATGTCGAGGAGCCGATCGGCACCGCCCTGACCATCGACGAGGTCAAGATCGAGCTCGGCTATTCCCTGCTGTCGCTGATCAACGATCTGGAGGGCCGCCGACTGACCGACCAGGTCCGCGCCCTGCGCCGCTCGCTGGCCCAGGAGTACGGCTTCGTCATGCCGTCGGTGCGCATCCTCGACAACATGCGCCTCGGCACCCAGGGCTACGCCATCCGCATCAAGGAGATGGAGGCCGGCTCGGGCGAGGTCCGCCTGGGCTCGCTGATGGCCATGGATCCCGCCGGCCGCCAGGTCGAACTGCCCGGCGAGCACACGCGCGAGCCCGCCTTCGGCCTGCCGGCCACCTGGATCGATGAAAGCCTGCGCGAGGAGGCCACTTTCCGCGGCTACACCATCGTCGATCCGTCGACGGTGCTGACCACCCACCTGACCGAGATTCTCAAGGAGAACATGGCCGAGCTGCTCTCCTACGCCGAGGTGCAGAAGCTGCTGCGCGAACTCGGTCCGGAAGAGAAGAAGCTGGTCGACGAACTGATCCCCTCGGTGGTCACCGTCACCACCCTGCAGCGGGTGCTGCAGTCGCTGCTGCGCGAGAAGGTGTCGATCCGCGACCTGGCCGCCATCCTCGAGGGCCTCGCGGAGGCGGCGCCGCACACCTCCTCGGTCACCACCCTGGTCGAGCACGTCCGCGCCCGTCTCGCCCGCCAGCTGTGCTGGCAGCACAAGGGCGACGACGGCGCCCTGCCCATCGTCACCCTGTCGCCGGACTGGGAGCAGGCCTTCGCCGAGGCCCTGGTCGGGCAGGGCGAGGACAAGCAACTGGCCATGGCCCCGTCGAAGCTGCAGGACTTCATCCGCGCCGTCCGCGACGTGTTCGAGCGCGCCGCCATGGCCGGCGAGACCGCCGTCCTGCTGACCGGCCCGCAGGTCCGGCCCTACGTCCGCTCGATCATCGAACGCTTCCGCGGCCAGACCGTGGTGATGAGCCAGAACGAGGTCCACCCCAAGGCGCGGCTGCGGACCATCGGGACGGTCTAGGGAAGCCGGCGGCTCGGGGGTATAAGGGGCGCAGATCCCAGGGAGGGTTGCCCCATGCGTCTCGTGGTCCTTGTCGCCGCCCTGACCGTGCTGACGGGCGGTCCCGCCGTCGCCCAGGCGTCCGGCCCGCTGGAAGACACGTCCAGCGTCGAGGCGAACGGCCATCGGATCATCCAGCTGTCGGTCGAGGTTCCGGCGCCCCCGTCCGAGGTCTGGTCCGCCCTGACCACGTCCGAGGGCTGGCGCCGCCTGGGGGTCAGCTTCGCCCAGGTCGATTTCCGGACCGGCGGGATGATCGAGACCGGCTACGCTCCGGGCGCGGCGGCCGGCGCCGCGGGCAACATCCGCAACCAGATCGTCGCCTATGTGCCCGGGCGGATGCTGGCCATCCGCAATGTGCAGGCGCCGCCCGGCTTCCCGCACGCGGCCGAGTTCGCGGAGACCGCGACAGTCATGGAGCTCGACCCGGTCGGGGAGGATCGGACCCGGGTGACCCTGACGGCCACCGGCTTCGCGCCGGGGCCGGCCTTTGACACGCTCTATGGCTTCTTCCTGCGCGGCAACGGCCAGACGCTGGAGATGCTGCGGGACAGCTTCGCGGCCGAGTGACCTATTCCGCCTCGGTCCAGCCTCCGGCCGAGGCATTGCGGGCCACGTCGTTGGCCGGGCGGGCCACCAGTCCCGACTGGGTGATCCACACCTCGTACCGCGCCCCGTCGGCCATCGGCATGTAGGCGCCGCCGCCGTAGAGGGTGTCGACCGCGTCGACGTATTTCCGGTATTTCCGCGCCGTGTCCCAGGCGCTGACCGTCCACGGCAGCCAGCCCGGCCGGGCGTCGCCGCCCGTGAGCGGATGCACGCTGCGCGCGCCGTTGATCTCCTGCTCGATCGAGCGGTAGCGGCCCGACAGCCGGTCGAGCCGGTATTGCGTGTCGAGCCCCAGAACATTGGCCCACGGCTTCCACTTCAGCACCTGGGCCTCGATCCGCCACTCGTCGCCGTGCAGCGGATACAGGTTGCTGACCGCCGGCGCGTCCTCGCCCCGCTGCGGCTGCATCACCGTCGCCTCAAAATACTGCGGACCCAGCTGGCGGGTCTCGATCGTCGCCACCGGCCGCTCATGGGTCAGCCGCGCATAGGTCTGGACGTCCAGTCCCAGCAGGGCCGCGATCAGGGCTGCGGCGATAAAGCCGGCCCCCCCGATCCCGCCGAGCAGCCCGGTGAAGAACCGCCCCCTGAACAGACCGCCCAGCCCGCGAAACAGCAACACCAGCCCGATCAGTCCGATCAGCGCCGGCGCGATCCACCACCACCAAACCATGTCGTTACTCCCACCCCTGCGGACCGATCTTTAGCCTAAATCCGCGAAAGAGGGACGGTTTCCCTCCCCGCGCGACTGGACAGGCCCAAACACGGCGCTAATGCTCGCGCCTGATGTTTTCGGCCTTCCGCCCGTCCCTGCCGGCCCTCCTCCAGTTCGCGCGGACGCCGAGCATCGGGCGAACGATCGTGGCCCTGCTGGCCGGGGCCATCGCCCTGCTGCTGACGGTCAACATCGCCACCTTCGTCATGATTCAGCGCACGGCGGCGTTCAACGATCAGGTCGAGCGGTCGCAGCAGGTTCGCCGGGCCGCCCATGACCTGCTGCTGTCGCTGGTCGACGCCGAGACCGGCCAGAGGGGCTTCCTGCTCTCCGGCCGCCCCGAATTCCTCGATCCCTACATCCGCGCCGAGGTCCTGGCGCCCGAGGAAATGCGGGAGCTCGAGCACCTGACGGCGGGCGATACCGAGCTCGGGCCGCACGTCGCGACCATGCTGGAGGCGGCCCGGGAGAGGCTGGTCGAACAGGAGCGCACCGTCACCCTGGCGCGCACCGGCCGGGTGGGGCAGGCGGTCCAGATGGTGCGTGCGGGCGAGGGCCAGTCGCTGATGGACGCGATCCGGACCGAGGTCGCCGCCATCGACGAGATCGAGAACGAACGACTGACGTCGAGGACCCGCCAGTCCGAGCGCGGCTCGCGCCTGACGCTGGGGGCCAACGCCCTCGGTGGTCTGCTGGTGGTGATCCTGGCGGCCATCACCGTCTGGCTGGTCCGCCGATATGTCGGCGAAATCCAGGCCGCCCGCGAGAGCCTCGACCGCATGAACGCCGGCCTGGAGGGGCAGGTCCGCGACCGCACCGCCCAGCTGACCCGCGCCCGCGACCGGGCCGAGGCCATGCTGCGCGAGGTCAACCACCGCGTCGGCAACTCCCTGCAGCTGGTCTCCAGCTTCATGTCGCTGCAACTGCGCGACCTCGCCGACGAGGGCGCCCGCGAGGCGCTCCGGGAGGCGCAGGCCCGGATCGAGGCCGTGGCCCACGTGCACCGCCGCCTCTACACCTCCGACGACATGACCTCGGTGGCCATGGACGAATACCTCGAGGGCCTCGTCGCCGAACTGGGCAAGTCGCTGGCCCCCGGCGCCGGCTCCCCGACCCTGACGCTGACGGCGGCGCCCCTGAACGTGTCGACCGACCAGGCCGTATCGATCGGCGTGATCGTCACCGAACTGGTCACCAACGCCGTCAAATACGCCTACGGCCCCGGCCAGGCCGGCGAGATCCGCGTCATTCTCGCACCCGACGCCCGCCGCGGCCGGGCCCTGCTGACGGTCGAGGACGACGGCCCCGGCCTCGGCGGCGGCCAGCCGCGCGGCACCGGCCTCGGCGGCAAGATCATTTCGGCCATGGCTTCGGGCCTGCGCTCGGCGGTCGAGTACGACGCCTCCCACGCCGGCGTCCGCGCCCGGCTCGCCTTCGACCTCTAGCGATACGGCCCCGCCCATGCTCCAGTTCGGCGACCGCGATCCGGCCCTAGACTACCGCTCCCGGCCCACCGCCTTCGGCCTGGTCTTCCACGACGGCAAGCTGGCCTGCGTCCGCGTCGATCGGGGCGAGGCCAGCTATTACGACCTGCCCGGCGGCGCCATCGACGGCGACGAGACCGGTGAACAGGCCCTGGTCCGCGAGTTCGTCGAGGAGACCGGCATGGCGGTCCGGCCCTTCGCCCGCATCGCCGAGGCGGCCCAGTATTTCCGCAGGTCCGACGGCACGCCGATCAACAACATCGGCGGCTTCTGGATCGCCGAACAGCTCTCGCTCGACCCCGCCGCCAAGGTCGAGCCGGACCACGAGCTCGTCTGGCTGCACCCGCACACGGCGCTGAACGAGTTGCGCCACGACGCCCACGCCTGGGCCGTCGCGGTGTGGCTGCGGCGCAAGTGACGGCGCGCGGCCAAGCGCCGCCTTACGGAACATCCGACTGATCCCGCTCGCTTTCCTGACCCCGGCCGCCAATCCGGCGGCCTCATCAGGAGTAGTGTCGATGCCCCATCATGATCGTATCGAAGGCGCCGCCAGAAACATGGGCGGCAAGGCCAAGGAGGCGGCCGGACATGTCACCGGCGACGAAAAACTGAAGGCCGAGGGCAAGGCCGATCAGATGTCCGGCAAGGTCCAGAACGCCGTCGGCGGGCTGAAGGACACCCTGCGCGACGACAAGCGCCACTGAGCGCGGCGTGGGCGGCGGCGCTAGTCGTCGTCGCCGCCCAGGCGAATGCGCAGCCCGTCCTCGGCGGGTTCGCTCCCGTCGGCGGGCCGGCATTCCTCGGTCCAGATCACACCGCCCTCGCGCAGCGCCCGCGGCCGGGTTTCGCAGGTCCGGTCCACCAGCCGGGCCGTCGCCGGACCCGACCGGCTCGGCGCGCCGCACTGCAGGGCGTAGCGGTCGCCCGCCGCCTCCTGGCGGCAGTTGTCCGCCGCGACGCCGGCCGCCAGCCCGACCGGCAGGGCGTCGCCCAGATTGGCCGCCAGGGCGCTGCGCACCCGCGCCTGGCACGTCTCCATGCTCTCGTCGGCGCCGCGCACCAGCGGACTGCATTCCGAGCGCTCGTAGCCGTACGGGTCTGATCGCGCCCAGTCCGGGATGGCCGGCACGGCGGCGGGCGTCTCGACGGCGACCGGCTCAGGCGGGGCGGGCGCCTGCCACACTACTTGTCCGGCGGCGGCTTGCTGAAGGATGACGGCGGCGACGAGGGCGAGCATGGCGGACCTCCCGATACGTTCACCGTGAAGTTAGCCTATTTGGCGAGCGCCCGCATCGCCTTCTCAAGTCCCTCGAGCGTCAGCGGATACATCCGCTCGTCGACCAGTTCGCGGATCATCCCGACCGAGGCCGAATAGCTCCAGTAGCGCTCGGGCGACGGATTCAGCCACGCCACCTTGTCCCACTGCTGCGCGGCCCGCTTCAGCCACACCGCCCCGGCCTCCTCGTTCCAGTGTTCGACCGAGCCGCCCGGCATGGTCACCTCGTAGGGGCTCATGGTCGCGTCGCCGACGAAGATGGCCCGCCAGTCGGCCGGGTATTTGTGCAGCAGCTCCCAGGTCGGCAGCTTCTCGGTGTGCCGGCGCCGGTTGTCCTTCCACACCCCCTCGTAGAGGCAGTTGTGGAAGTAGAAGAACTCCAGGTGCTTGAACTCGGTCTTCGCGGCCGAGAACAGCTCCTCGCACATCTTCACATGGGCATCCATCGAGCCGCCGATGTCGAGGAACAGCAGCACCTTGATGGTGTTGCGTCGCTCGGGCCGCATGTGGATGTCCAGCCAGCCTTGCCGCGCCGTGCCGTCGATGGTGGCGTCCATGTCCAGCTCGTCCGGCGCGCCCTGCCGCGCGAAACGGCGCAGGCGGCGCAGGGCGACCTTGATGTTGCGCGTGCCGAGTTCGACCTGATCGTCCAGATTGCGGTACTCGCGCTTCTCCCACACCTTGACCGCGCGACCCTGCCGCCCCGGCCCGCCGACGCGCACGCCTTCGGGATTGTAGCCGCCGTGCCCGAACGGGCTGGTTCCGCCGGTGCCGATCCATTTCGAGCCGCCCTCGTGCCGGCCCTGCTGCTCTTCGAGACGCTGCTTCAGCGTCTCCATCAGCTTCTCGAACCCGCCCAGCGCCTCGATCTGGGCCTTCTCCTCGTCGGTCAGGTATTTCTCGTTGAGCAGCCGAAGCCAGTCCTCGGGCACGTCCAGCGCCGGTTCGTCGCCCGCGCCGACGGTCTCGATCCCGGCGAACACCTTGCCGAACACCTGGTCGAAGCGGTCGTAATGCTTCTCGTCCTTGACCAGCACCGCCCGCGACAGGTGGTAGAAGTCGTCGACCTTCCGCCCCGCCACGTCCTTGTCCATGGCCTCCATCAGATGGAGCCATTCCTTCATCGACACGGGCACTTTCGCGTCGCGGAGGGCGGTGAAGAAGGGCAGGAGCATCCAGGTCGTTCCGGAACGTGAGGCGGCGCGCAGGCCATCATAGCGCGTTCCCCGCTTCCAGGCAGCCGCGCGTCATCGGCGCTTGAAGGTCCGAACGCGCGGCGTCTAGGAAGGACGCCATGACGGATATGCGCACCACCATCGACCAACTGGCCGCAAAGGCCATGGCCGCCATCCAGGGCGGAGACGCGGCCGGGGCGCACGCCGCCGTCGACCGGGCGCTGCAGATAAGCCCGCAGGATCTCCGCGCCCTCCTGACCAAGGCGGACGTGCTGGCGGCGCAGGGCGCGGCGCGCGAGGCCAACATGTACTACGGCGCCGTCCTGCAGCGGGCGTCGGCGGGCGTTGCAGCCGGCATGCCCCAGGACCTCGCCGCCGGCGTCGCGCGGGCCCGCGCCTTCCGCGAGCGGCTGGTGGCCGAGCGGGGCGCCATACTCCAGCAGGCGTTGGCGGGGGCCGGCTACGAGGCTGGACGGTCCGATCCGCGCTTCACCCACGCCCTGGACCTGATGATGGGCAGGCGGAAACCGTACATGCCGCAGCCCAAGACCCTCTATTATCCAGAGCTTCCCGTCCGCCAGTTCTATCCGCGCGCCGACTTCCCCTGGCTGGACAAGGTGGAGGCCGCCGTCGACGCAATGACGGAAGAACTGCACGCCCTGCTTCACGAGGACGCCGGCTTCACGCCCTATCTGCAGAGCGCGCCGGGCCTTCCGAACCAGCCGGACTATCCGCTGATCGACAGCATGGACTGGAGCACCGCCTTCCTGTGGAAGGACGGCGAGGAGACGCCGAACGCCGCCCGTTGCCCGCGCACGATGGCGGCGCTGGCCGACGTGCCGCTGTGCCGGGTGAAGGGGCGCTCGCCCCAGGTGATGTTCTCGCAGCTGAAGCCCGGCGCCCATATCAAGCCGCACCACGGCTTCGTGAACACCCGGCTGATCTGCCATGTGCCCCTGATCGTCCCGCCGGGCTGCCGCTTCCGCGTCGGCAACGAGGTGCGCGAGTGGGAGCGGGGCAAGGCCTGGGTGTTCGACGACACGATCGAGCACGAGGCGGTCAACCAGAGCGACCGCACCCGCGTGGTTCTGATCTTCGACATCTGGCGGCCGGAACTCAGCGAGGAGGAGCGGGGCCTCGTCGCCACCCTCCTCGAGACGCTGGACGCCCATTCCCCCTCCCGCCGCGAAGGCGACTGACGCCGGTCAGCCCGCGAGCCGCCCGATCTGCTGCTCCGCGTCCGAAGGTCGTGCATGGCGGGCGAACCGTCGGGTCCGCGGCCGGTTCCGTCAGCCGCGCCGCAGAATGAACTCGTCGTCCAGCCACCGCCCGACCGGATACTGATACGTCCCGGCCTTCTCGAACCCGTAGGCCGCATACAGCTTCTGGGCCTTCAGGTTGCCGCTCCAGACGCCGATCCACAGCGGCCCGTCGCTGTGGGCGTCCATCCAGTCCAGCGCCACCGCCAGCAGGTTCGTCCCCAGCCCCAGCCCCTGCGCCGTCTTCGACACATACAGCCGCCGCAGCTCGGCGTGGCTGGCCCGCGCCTCGGGATGCGGGAGGGTGTTCGGCCCGGTGTTGGCGAAGGCCAGCAGTTCGCCTTCCTGCTCCGCCACCCACCACGCCGCGCCCGGCTCCTTCAGCTTCGTCCGGATCGTCTCCGGGCTGAAGCTGGCGTCGAGAAAGGCTTGCAGATCGTCGGCCGGATAGGGGATGCCGAACCCCGCCACGAAGGTGTCGATGAAGGTCTGCCGTCCCAGCTCGCCCAGCGCGGCGGCGTCGGCTTCGGTGGCGGGGCGGATCACGGCGTCGGTCATGATCCGCCCCTTAACGTCAGAATCCGGTCAGGGCGAGCTTGCCGATCGTTGTCCCGCTCTCCAGCCGCCGGTGGCCCTCGCGCAGGGTTTCCGCCGACAGCGGGCCCAGCACCTCGGTCAGGGCGCTGCGGATGCGTCCGGCGTCGACCAGCGCCGCCACCTCGGACAGGATTTCATGCTGCCGGATCATGTCGGGCGTGCCCTGCACCGACCGCGTGAACATGCTTTCGAGCGCCAGGCCCACGGACCTGGATTTCAGGCTGTCGAACGGACCCGGAGGGAGGTCGTCGATCATGCCGATCACGCCCTGCGGGGCGACGGCCCGGACCAGGGCCTCGAAATGCCGCGGCGTCTGGGTCAGGGAGGCGATGTATTTCGGGGCGCGCTCGCCGGCGGCGGCCAGCGCCTCGTCCAGCGGCCCGCTGTGATCGATCACCGCATGAGCGCCAAGGTCGAGACACCACGCCCGCGTCTCGGGACGCGAGGCGGTCGCCACCACGCGCAGCCGCGTCTTCGCCCGGGCGATCTGGATCATGGCCGAGCCGACCCCGCCGGCGCCGCCGACGACCAGCAGCGTCTCGTCCTCGTCCGCGCCCGCCCTCATCCGGTCGAACAGCAGCTCCCACGCGGTCAGCGACGTCAGCGGCAGGGCGGCGGCCTGGGGAAAGTCGAGCGATCGAGGCTTCGGGCCGACGATCCGCTCGTCGACCGCCTGCCGTTCGGCGTTCGAGCCGGGGCGGTTGATCTGCCCGGCATGGAAGACCTCGTCGCCGACCTTGAACAGGCTGACCCCGGGGCCGACCGCCGTGACGACGCCGGCGGCGTCGTAGCCGAGAATGTCGGGCGCGCCGTCGCCGGGCGTGCGGCTGAGCCGGACCTTGTAGTCCACCGGGTTCAGGGCGACGGCCCTGACCTCGACCAGCAGGTCGCGGGGCCGCAGTTCGGGCTCGGGGGCGTCGATCTCGACGAAGGCGGACGGATCGGTGACTGGACGCGGACCCGGGGTGACGATGGCTTTCATGTCTGGACTCCATTGTGGGTCCCGCCCAGCTGATGCATCCTTTCACGATCTACAAGTACGCCACTTTTGTGCAGGTAGTGCCCAAATGGATACCGCCTCCCGCCTTCACCAGAACCCGATCCGTCGCCGTGTGCGCGGCGGCGAGTGCGTCGTGGACGCCGCCCTCGACGTGATCGGCGGCAAGTGGAAGGGCATGATCGTCTACCAGCTGCTCGACGCGGGCCCCCTGCGCTTCAACGCCCTGCGCCGTGAGGTCGGCGACATCACCCAACGCATGCTGACCAAGCAGTTGCGCGAACTCGAGGACGACGGCCTGGTGGCGCGCACCGTCTACGCCGAGGTGCCGCCGCGCGTGGAGTATCGGCTGACTATGGGCGGCGCGGCCCTGGCCCCCGTCATCATCGCCCTCAAGGCATGGGGCGAGGACCACCTGCGCGCCCCCACGACCCGGGAAGCGGCGTGACCGTCACCCTCTTCACCCACCCCGACATGATCGGGCACCGGCCCGGCGCCGGCCACCCCGAACGGCCCGAGCGGCTCAAGGCGGTGCTCGACGCGCTCGACGACGCCGGCCTGTCCGGCGACCGCCGCGCCGCCGCTGAAGCATCCATCACCGACCTCGAGCGCCTGCACCCGGTCGCCTATGTCGCCAACCTGATGAACGCCGCCCCGATGGACGGGCTGAATGCGCTCGACGCCGACACCGTGCTGTCGTCGGGCAGCGTCCGCGCCGCCCGCCTCGCCGCCGGGGCCGTGATCGACGCGGTCCGCGCTGTCGCCCGGGGCGAGACCGTTCGCGCCTTCGCCGCCGTCCGCCCGCCCGGCCACCACGCCGAGCCCGGCCGGGCCATGGGCTTCTGCCTGTTCTCCAACGTCGCCATCGCCGCCCGCGTGGCCCAGTCGGAGGGCCTGGCCCGCGTCGCGGTGGTCGATTTCGACGTCCACCACGGCAACGGCACCCAGGCCGCCTTCGAGGCCGACGACAGCCTGTTCCTCGGCTCCATCCACCAGATGCCGCTCTATCCCGGCTCGGGCGCGGCGTCCGAGACCGGCGTCGGCAACATCGTCAACGCCCCTGTGCCGCCCCACGCCGCCCGCGAGGCGTGGCGCGCGACCTTCTCCGGCGCCCTGATGCCGGCGCTGGAAGCCTTCCGTCCCGACCTGGTCCTGGTCTCGGCCGGCTTCGACGCCCACCGCCGCGATCCGCTCGCCCACCAGAGCCTCGAGGCCGAGGATTTCGCCTGGGCCACCCGCGCCGTGGTCGAGGTCGCGCGATCGTGCTGCGGCGGCAAGGTTGTTTCCTCGCTCGAGGGCGGTTACGACCTAGAAGGGCTCGGCCGTTCGGCGGTCGCCCATGTCCAGGCTTTGGGGGAGGACTAGGGGGCCGGATCGCAAAATGCTTTTCCGCCCGTCGCTCATGTCAGCTCCTGCCCGCGAACCCTTGCCCGATCACCCCGCCCCGGCGCCGCTTCCCCGGCCGGCGGCGCTCGTCGCCGTCCGCCCGGGCGCCATCGTCCTGGCCCGTCACGGCGAGCCGGCCCTGTCGCGCAAATGCCTGCTCACCTCCGACCAGTATCGTGACTGGTGGGCGAAGTACGAAGTCGGCGGCCTGCGCGCCGGCCAGACCCCGCCGCCCGAGCTGCTGGCCACGGCCGAGGGTGCGGGCGCCATCTACGCCTCGACCCGCCCGCGCGCCCAGGAAACCGCCGCCGCCATCGCCGCCGGCCGCGAGGTGATGAGCGACGCCCTGTTTATCGAGGCCCCCCTGCCGCCGCCGCACTTCCCCTCGTGGTTCAAGCTGCCGCCGAAATACTGGGGCGCGGTGGCCCGCATCTGGTGGCACGCCTTCAACCACCACGAGGGCCAGGAGACCCGCCGCGAGGCCGAGGCCCGTTCCGAGGCCGCCGCCCGGGCCCTGATCGCCCGCGCCGAGTCCGGCCAGGACGTGCTGGTCCTCGCCCACGGCTATTTCAATCACATGGTCGGCAAGCGGCTGAAGGCCGACGGCTGGAAGCTGGTCGAGAACCAGGGCTACAAATACTGGTCCCAGCGGCGCTACGAACGGCGCTGACGCCGGAAAACGGATCACCTTGATCCTTGTCGTTGAAGCCGCGCGTCCGCCCCTCTAGGGTCGCCGCCAATGACAGACGCCGCCGCCCCCATACCCGCCGAGCTCAGCTTCGAGGACGCCCTCCAGCGTCTCGAACAGATCGTCTCCCGCCTCGAGTCCGGCCAGGCCCCGCTCGAGGAGTCGATCGCCCTCTATGAGGAGGGCGCGCGCCTCAAGGCCCACTGCGAGGACCGGCTCAAGGCCGCCCAGCTGCGGGTCGAGAAGATCGTCGTCGGCGCGGACGGCCAGGCGAAGGGCGTCGAACCGGCCGGGTTCGACTGATGTCCGGCCCCGCCCACCCGGGCGCCGCGCCAACCATCGCGTTCGACGACTTCCTCAAGGTCGACATCCGCGTCGGCCGGGTGGTCTCCGCCGATCCCTTCCCCGAGGCGCGCAAGCCGGCCTTCAAGCTGGCCATCGACTTCGGCCCCGACATCGGGGTGAAGAAGTCCTCGGCCCAGATCACCGTCCACTACGCGCCCGACCAGCTGGTCGGCCGCAAGGTCGCCGCGGTGGTCAACTTCCCGCCGCGCCAGATCGGCCCCTTCATGTCCGAGGTCCTGACCCTCGGCTTTCCCGACGCGGCGGGCGAGGTGGTCCTCGTCGGCGTCGACCGTGACGTCCCCGTGGGCGGGAGGCTGTTCTGAACGTCCTGGCCGCCAATTCTCCGGAACAGGACGTCATCGACCGGGTGGCCGAGAGCGCCGACCTGGTCACCGTCGCCCTCGACGAGCTGCTGCCCCGCGCCGACGGCCCCGAATCGCGCCTGACCGAGGCCATGCGCTACGCCGCCCTGGGCCCCGGCAAGCGGCTGCGCCCCTTCTTCGCCCTTGAGGCCGCCGCCCTGTTCGACATCGAGGAGCGACCGGTCCTGCGCGCCGCCTGCGCCCTCGAATGCGTCCACGCCTACAGCCTGGTCCACGACGACCTGCCGTGCATGGACGACGACGACGTCCGTCGCGGCCGCCCCACCGTGCACCGCGCCTATGACGAGGCCACCGCCGTCCTCGCCGGCGACGCCCTGCAGACCGCCGCCTTCGACATCCTGCTGCACCCCGACACCCACGAGGACCCGGCGGTGCGCTGCGAACTCGCGGCCCGCCTGTCGCTGGCCTCGGGCGCGCGCGGCATGGCCGGCGGCCAGATGATCGACCTGCTGGGCGTGCGCGACGACCTCGGCGGCGTCGCCCGCATGCAGCGGCTCAAGACCGGCGCCCTGTTCACCTACGCCTTCGAGATCCCGCTGATCATCGCCGACGCCCGCGAGGTCCACCGCCAGGCCCTCATCAGCTTCGCCCACGACATCGGGCTTGCCTACCAGATCGTCGACGACCTGCTCGACGTCGAGGGAGACGAGGACATCCTCGGCAAGGCCGCGCGCAAGGATCACGCCCAGGGCAAGACCAATTTCGTCACCCTGCTGGGCGTCGAGGCGGCGCGGCACAGGGTCGCGCACCTGGCCGACCAGGCTCGCGCCCACCTGGACGTGTTCGGCCCGGACGCCGATATCCTCAAGGCCAGCGTGGACTACGTCCTGCAGCGGCGGTCCTGACGAAAGCCCACAGCGACGACATGGACTCTCGCGTCCGCTCCGCCCCCGGGGTAGACGATTTTACAGACCCGTTTGACCCGACGCGCAGCGAAATGCGCTACAGCGTGTTGGAAGACAAAAGGCCCAGGTTCAAAACCCCGCATGCCCGAAACCCCGCTTCTCGATCAGGTCCACGTCCCCGCCGACACCCGGGCCTTCGACATCCCCCAGTTGCGCCAGCTGGCCGACGAATTGCGGGCCGAGACCATCGACGCCGTTTCGGTGACCGGCGGCCACCTCGGGGCCGGCCTCGGCGTGGTCGAGCTGACCGTCGCCCTGCACCACGTCCTGGAGACGCCGAAGGACATCCTGATCTGGGACGTCGGCCACCAGTGCTATCCGCACAAAATCCTGACCGGGCGCCGCGACCGCATCCGCACCCTGCGCCAGCCCGGCGGCCTGTCGGGCTTCACCAAGCGCTCCGAGAGCGAATACGACCCCTTCGGCGCCGCCCACGCCTCGACCTCGATCAGCGCCGCCCTCGGCTTCGCCGCCGCGCGCGACCAGAAGGGCGAGACCAACCGCGTCGTGGCCGTCATCGGCGACGGCTCGATGTCCGCCGGCATGGCCTATGAGGCGATGAACAACGCCGCCGAGACCACCGATGGCCAGCTGATGGTCATCCTCAACGACAACGACATGTCGATCGCCCCGCCCGTCGGCGGCATGAGCGCCTACCTGGCCAAGCAGGTCTCGGGCGGCGCCTATCGCAATTTCCGCCGCTTCGGGAAGTCGGTCGCCGAGCATCTGCCGCGCCCGTTCCGCAACGCCGCCCGCAAGGCCGAGGAATACGCCCGCGGCATGATCGTCGGCGGCACCTTCTTCGAGGAGCTCGGCTTCTACTACATCGGCCCGATCGACGGGCACGACATGGACAACCTCGTCCCCATCCTGAAGAACGCCGCCGCCATCACCGACCGGCCGGTGATCGTCCACGTCGTGACGCAGAAGGGCAAGGGCTACGCCCCGGCCGAGAGCAGCGCCGACAAGCTGCACGCCGTCGCGAAGTTCGACGTCGTCTCCGGCAAGCAGTCGAAGTCCGTCTCCAACGCGCCCAGCTACACCAAGGTGTTCGGGACCGAGCTGATCAAGCGGGCGACAATCGACCCCTCCATCGTCGCCATCACCGCCGCCATGCCGTCGGGCACCGGGCTGGACCTGTTCGGCCAGGCCTTCCCCGAGCGCACCTATGACGTCGGCATCGCCGAACAGCACGCCGTCACCTTCGCCGCCGGCCTCGCCGCCGACGGCATGAAGCCGGTCTGCGCCATCTATTCGACCTTCCTCCAGCGCGGTTACGACCAGGTCGTCCACGACGTCGCCATCCAGAAGCTGCCGGTCCGTTTCGCCATGGACCGGGCCGGCCTGGTCGGCGCCGACGGGGCCACCCACGCCGGCTCGTTCGACATCGGCTACATGGGCGCCCTGCCGGGGATGGTGCTGATGGCGGCGGCGGACGAGGCCGACCTCGCCGCCATGATCGCCACCTCGCTCGAGATCGACGACCGCCCTTCCGCCTTCCGCTATCCACGCGGCGACGGCGTCGGCGTCGAGATTCCCGAACTGGCCGCCCCGCTCGAGGTCGGCAGGGGCCGCGTCGTGCGCGAGGGCACGACCGTGGCCATCCTGTCGCTGGGCACGCGCCTGCAGGAATCGCTCAAGGCCGCCGACGCCCTGGCCGCGCGCGGCGTCTCGGCCACGGTCGCCGACGCCCGCTTCGCCAAGCCGCTCGACGAGGCGCTGATCCTGCGCCTCGCCCGCGAGCACGAATGCCTGATCACGGTGGAGGAGGGGGCCATGGGCGGCTTCGGCGGCTTCGTGCTGCAGCTGCTTGCTGAACGGGGCGCGCTCGACGCCGGCCTCAAGGTCCGCACCCTGCACCTGCCCGACGTCTTCCAGGACCAGGCTGACCCCGTCGCCATGTACGCCACGGCCGGCCTGAACGCCGAGCACATAGCCGCGGCGGCCCTGCACGCCCTGGGAGTCGAGGCGACCCGCGCCGTCCGCGCCTGATCGACGTCGTCGGCAACCGGAGTCCGCCACCCCCGTTCTGTCAGGCGACAGGACATGGTGGAGTACCGATTGTGAAAGCTCATTTCTTTATCGCCGCGGCCTTGGCGTGCGGCGGCTGCGCGACCCAGCAGGCGTCCGGCGCGGGGGCCGCGACGACGGTCCGGGCAGGCGACGCCAACCTTTCCTGCACCCAGATCGCCGACGAGGCGGCGACGCTCAGCGCGCGGATGGGCGGAACCCCCACCGGCGGCGCTCTCGGCAGCGTCGCCAAGGCCGGCGCCGCCGCCCTGATTCCCGGCGCCGGCCTGCTGATCGCCGGAGCCGACGCCCTCGGCGAGGGTGAGCGTCAGCGCCGCGAGGCCGACCAGAACCGCTGGCACTACCTCAACGGCCTCTACACGGCGAACAACTGCATGCAGGGCGCCGGCCGCTAGCCGCGCGCTCATTCTCCCTCCCTCCTCCCCGGGAGGGGGAACGCGGACTCATCCCCGAATCCCCGATCCCGCCAGCGACCGTTCGCCACGCCCGGAAAACCGGGAAACAAACGTGCGGAAAATCAACGATCTAAAGCACGCCGGCGCCGCCTTGACCTGCGGGGGTCCCGCCTATAGGTTCCGCGCCGAATTCAGACCCCCTCCGGCGTTCGCGCCGGAGTGCTGAGGCCGCCCATGTCAACCGAACCGGAATCGCGCGAAGAGGCGATCAAACGCCTCACCGAAAGCGCATCCGCGATGGAGGCGCGCAATGCGCGCCAGCTCTCGCACGAGGCGGCGGGGCAGGCGGCGGCGGGGCAGGCGTGGCGGATCATCGCCGACCTGTTCGGCGGCGTGTTCGTGGGGCTGGCGCTCGGGTTCATCGTGGACCGGTTCGCCGGGACGGAGCCCTGGGGTCTGATCGGCGGCGTCCTTCTGGGCTTCGCCGTCTCGGTATTCATGGCCTGGCGGACGGCGCAACGCCTGATGGCCCAGGCGAAGGCAAGCGGAGTGGAGCCGAAGTCGGTTCCCTTCGATGACGACGAAGAAGACTAGGGACCAAGGGCTCGATGGCCGATCCGCTACACCAGTTCCAGATTGTGCCCCTGACCCCGGCGGTCGAGGTGAACCTGCCGCTCGTCGGGGCGCAGACGATCGCCTTCACCAATTCGCACCTGGCGATGACCGTGGCCTTCGGCATGGTCGTGCTGTTCCTGACGCTGGTCACCGCCGGCGCCAAGGTCGTCCCGGGCCGCATGCAGGCGGCGGGCGAGGCCCTGTTCAGCCTGATCGACGGGCTCGTCGATTCGATCATCGGCCATGACGGCCGCAAGCTGTTCCCGTTCGTCTTCACGATCTTCACCTTCATCCTGGCGATGAACTTCCTGGGCCTGTTCCTCAGCTTCACCGCCACGTCGCAGATCGCCGTCACCGCCACCTTCGGCGTCATCACCATCCTGATGGTGCTGGCCATCGGCTTCATGAAGCACGGCCTGAAGTTCTTCAGCCTGTTCGTGCCGTCGGGCGTGCCGTGGGCGGTGCTGCCCTTCGTGGTGATTATCGAGTTCGTCTCCTTCCTGCTGCGGCCCGTCACCCTGACGCTTCGTCTGTTCGGCAACATGATGGGCGGCCACGTCGCCCTGAAGGTCTTCGCCGGCTTCGTCGTCGTCGCCGTGGGCGGCGCCGTCGGCTGGCTCGGCGTCCCGGTCTTCCTCCTCTCGCTCGGGATGACGGTCGGTCTGACCGCGCTGGAGTTCCTCGTGGCCTTCCTGCAGGCCTTCGTCTTCGCCGTTCTGACCACGATCTACCTGAACGACGTGGTCAACCTGGGCCACGGCCACTAAGGCCGGGACCAGTTTCTTCCCTAACCAACCAACCCCAGACTAGGACTTAAGACCATGGAAGCAGAAGCCGCCAAGCTCATCGGCGCCGGCCTCGCGATGACCGGCATGATCGGCGCCGGCATCGGCGTCGGCAACATCTTCGGCTCGTTCCTGACGGGCGCCCTGCGCAACCCGTCGGCCGCCGGCTCGCAGATCGGCAACCTGTTCGTGGGCGCGGCTCTGGCCGAAGCCCTGGGCATCCTGTCGTTCGTGCTCGGCATCCTGCTGTACTCGGCCTGATTTCGTCCTTCCGGCTGCGGCGCGGCCTGCCTTGCGCAGGCCGCGCCGTCGTCGCTGACCGATCGACCGTAGCCCAACGACCAGGCGACAGATGACCACCACAGCCCATCCCGTTCTGCCCGCAGACGCGGCCCACCCGGTCGCGATCGAGGACACGCACGCCACGACCGAAGCCGCCCACGGCGGCGCGCACGAGTCCGGCGGCCTGCCGCAGTTCGAGTTCCAGCACTGGGTCGGGCAGATCGTCTACCTGATCTTCCTGTTCGCCCTCCTGTATTTCCTGATCGCCAAGGTCTTCGCCCCGCGCCTGCGCCGGGTGTTCGACGAGCGCGAGCAGACCATCTCCACCGCCATCGCCACAGCCCGTCAGGTCCAGGCCGAGGCCGCCGGCCAGGCCGAGGCCGCCAAGGCCGAGGTCGAGCAGGCCCGCGCCTCCTCGCGCGCCACCGCCGCCGCCGCCAAGGCCCGCGTCACCGACGAGGCCAACGCCCGCGCCGCCGCCGAGGAAGCCGTGGTCAACGCCCGCATCGCCGAGGCCGAGGCCGCTATCGGCAAGACCCGCGACGCCGCCATGACCAACGTCGGCGCCATCGCCTCCGACACGGCCGCCGCCATCGTCGAGCGCCTGACCGGCAAGGCCCCCACGGCCGCCGAGGCCGCCGCCGCCGTCAAGGGAGCCGCCTGACATGAACATGTTCTTCGAAGAGGGCTTCTTCGGCCTCGAGAGCGCCGAACTGTGGGTCGGCATCGGCCTGCTCCTGTTCCTGGCCATCTGCGTCTTCACCGGCGCCTTCAAGCTGGTCGGCGGAGCGCTCGACGCCCAGGCCGCCAAAATCCAGGCCGAGCTCGACGAGGCGACCCGTCTGCGCGCCGAGGCCGAGGCCCTGCTGGCCCAGATCCGCGCCGAGAAGGCCGAGGCCGAGGCCCAGGCCGCCGGCATGCTCAGGGCCGCCGAGGACGACGCCCGCGTCATGGAGGCCGAAGCCAAGGTGAAGCTGGAAGAAACCCTGGCCCGCCGCCAGGCCCTGGCCGAGCGCCGCATCGCCCAGGCCGAGGCCCAGGCCTCGGCCGAGGTCAAGGCCGCCGCCGCCGACCTCGCCGCCCGCGCCGCCGAACAAATCCTGACCGCCCGCGTGGCCGGCCAGAAGACCGACCCCCTGCTCGACGCCGCTATCGCCCAGATCGGGACGCGGCTGAACTAGGGCGCCACAAGGCGGCCCCAGGCATAAAAGAAAGGCCCCGTCGGTTTCCCGGCGGGGCCTTTTCCATTCAGGGCCGCAGTCTCAGGCGTGATAGGGCCCGTGACGGTGGTGGTGATTGCCGTGGATCAGGTCATGGGCCTCCTTGCCCCGACCCGCCAGGCGTCCGTAGATGTTGCCGAGCACCAGACCGTAGATGGCGTGGGTGATGATCATCCAGGCGAAGGTGCCGAAGCCCGCCTGCATGAAGAACATGCCCACGGGCCGTTCGCCCACGACGCCCGCCATGGGCGCGATGGTCAGGCCCATGACCACGAAGGCGCCGACCGCGAACAGGATGCCCTTGGATTCCGCCGTATCCGTCGGCAACCGTGGACACAGAATCGCGAAGAGCGGTCCGAGGACCAGCGTGCCCACCAGGAAATGGGCGATCCAGCCGACGATTATGGCGTCCGGCGCCTGCAGCATGACCGAGAGCAGTCGCGGGAAGCTGACCGCCCATGGCCCCAGTATCAGATTCGCCGCCTCCAGGATCGAGACGGCGACCGTGGCCGCCAAACCCGCCACCAGGCCCTTTTGTACGCGTGACATCATGACCTCAGCGCCTCCCAACGCCCGTTCTGGTTCTGACTACGCAAACCAGAGCATACGCCTATGCGGGAGATCGTCGTTCACAAAGCCGTGCGCGGGCCCGGCCCTCCGCGCGGATTACGCGGCGGCGATGTTCGAGCCTTCCGGGGCCGTCCAGCGCAGCACCGGCTGACGGGCGGCGCGGGTCTCGTCGAGACGGCGCAGTGGGGCATGGAACGGCGCGCCCTTGAAGCGGTCGACGTCGCCGGCCTTCGCCGCCTCCGCCAACGCCCGCATCGCCGCGATGAAGCGGTCCAGCTCCTGCTTCGATTCGGTCTCGGTCGGCTCGATCAGCATGGCTCCGTGGACGACCAGCGGGAAATACATGGTCATGGGGTGGAAACCCTCGTCGATCATCGCCTTGGCGAAGTCGAGCGTGGTCACCTCGGTGCCCTTCAGCCATTCGTCGTCGAACAGGGCCTCGTGCATGCACGGTCCCTCCGGGAAGGCCGGGCTCATCAGGTCCTGCAGGCGCGCCTTGATGTAGTTCGCGTTCAGCACCGCGTCCTCGGCCACCTGCCGCAGCCCGTCCGAACCGTGGCTCATCATGTAGCTGAGGGCGCGGACATACATGCCCATCTGGCCCTGGAAGGCGCACAGCCGGCCGAAGGCCTGGGCCGCGTCGCCCTCTGCCCGCTCGACCAGTTTGAAGCCGTCCTCGTCCGACACCACCCACGGGGCCGGCGCGAACGGGGCCAGGGCCTCCGACAGCACCACCGGACCCGCGCCCGGCCCGCCGCCGCCGTGCGGCGTCGAGAAGGTCTTGTGCAGGTTGATGTGCATGGCGTCGACGCCCAGGTCGCCGGGGCGCACCCGGCCGACGATGGCGTTGAAGTTGGCTCCGTCGCAGTAGAAATACGCGCCCGCCTCATGCGTCAGGCGGCTGATCTCCAGAATGTCGCGCTCGAACAGCCCGCAGGTGTTCGGATTGGTCACCATGATGGCGGCCACGTCGTCGCCCAGCTTGGACGCCAGGTCCGCCACATCGACCCGGCCGTCCTCGGTCTGGGCCACTTCCACGACGGTGTAGCCGACAAAGGCCGCGGTGGCCGGATTGGTGCCGTGGGCCGAGGTCGGCACCAGCACCTTGCGGCGCTTCATGTGCTCGCCCGAGGCCTCGTGGGCGGCGCGGATGGCCATCAGGCCGCACAGCTCGCCGTGCGCGCCCGCCTTGGGGCTCATCGCCACGGCGGGCATGCCGGTCAGGGTCTTCAGCCAGTGGGCCAGCTGGTCCATCAGCTCCAGCGCGCCCTGCACGGTCGACTGCGGCTGCAGCGGGTGGATGTCCGAGAAACCCGGCAGGCGGGCCATCTTCTCGTTGAGGCGCGGGTTGTGCTTCATCGTGCACGAGCCCAGCGGATAGATGGCCAGGTCGATGGCGTGGTTCTTCTGCGACAGGCGCACATAGTGGCGCATGGCCTCGGGCTCCGAGAGGCCCGGCAGGCCGATCGGATCCTTGCGCACCAGATCGCCCAGATCAGAGCCATTGCCCTTGGGCTCCGGCAGGTCGACGCCGGTTTTGCCCCAGCCGTCGCTCTCGAAGATCAGGTGCTCGTTCTGCAGCAGGCCGCGCCCGCCGGTCAGGGTCGGATGCTTGTAGTCGTGATCGATGGCGTTCGGCGTGGTCGGGCGGCCGACGGTGTTCATGGTGCTCATCAGAGGATCTCCGCCAGGGCGGTCTTGAGGGCGGCGATGTGCGCCTCGGTCGTGGTCTCGGTGGCCGCGACCAGCAGGACGTCGTCCATGCCGGCGGCGGGGGCCAGACGGCCGTAGGGCACGCCGGCCAGCACGCCCTTGGCGGCCAGGGCGTCGACCACCCCGGCCGCGTTCTTCGGCAGCTTGACCGCGAACTCGTTGAAGAAGCGCGGCGTCAGCACCTCGACGCCGGGGAGGGCGGCCAGCGCGTCCCGCGTCGCCACGGCCGTTTCGTGGTTCAGCAGGGCCAGCTTGCGCAGCCCCGTCTCGCCCAGCAGGCTCATGTGGATGGTGAAGGCCAGCGTGCACAGGCCTGAGTTGGTGCAGATGTTGGACGTCGCCTTGTCGCGGCGGATGTGCTGCTCGCGGGTCGACAGGGTCAGCACGAAGCCGCGCTCGCCGTCGGCGTCCACCGTCTCGCCCGTCAGCCGGCCCGGCATCTGGCGCACCAGCTTCTCGCGGCAGGCGAACAGGCCGACGTAGGGGCCGCCGAAATTCAGCGCATTGCCGATCGACTGGCCCTCGGCGGCGACGATGTCGGCCCCCATCTCGCCCGGCGACTTGAGCAGGCCCATCGACACGGCCTCGGTCACCACCACGATCAGCAGGGCGCCTGCCGCATGAGCGGCTTCCGCGATCTTGGTCACGTCGGTGGCCGTGCCGAACACGTTCGGGGTCTGGACCACCACGCAGGCGGTGTCCGGTCCGATCTGGTCGATCACGGCGGCCTCGGCGTCCACCGCGGCGGCCAGCACCTGGGTCTCGACGCCGACGGCGTGGACCACGGTCTCGGTCGCGGCGACATAGTGCGGATGCACCCCGCCCGAGATCACCGCCTTGTTGCGGCGGGTCACGCGGGTGGCCATCAGCACGCCCTCGGCCATGGCGGTCGAGCCGTCATAGAGAGAGGCGTTGGCGACCGGCATGCCGGTCAGGTTCGCGACCTGGGTCTGGAACTCGTACAGATACTGCAGCGTGCCCTGGGCGATCTCGGGCTGGTAGGGGGTGTAGCTGGTCAGGAATTCCGACCGCTGGATCACGTGATCCACCGTCGCCGGCACATGGTGCCGATACGCCCCCGCGCCGCAGAAGAACGGAACCGATCCGGCCGCCGTACTCTTCGCCGCCATGGCGCCGAGCGCTCGCTCGACCTCCAGCTCCCCGGCCACGCGGGGCAGGTCGACGAAGCCCTCCCGCCGCGCCGCCTGCGGCACGTCCACGAACAGGTCGTCGATCGACTTGGCCCCGATGGCGGCGAGCATCGCCGTACGATCGTCGGGCGTCAGGGGAAGGTAGCGCATGGCGGGGGGAGGTCCGTGCGTGAAAGGTTAGAGCGTGGCTAGGAAGGCGTCGTAGGCGGCGCGGTCCATCAGGGCGTCGACCTGCGAGGCGTCCGACACCTTGATCTTCGCGAACCAGCCTTCGCCTTCCGGATCGGCGTTGACGGTCTCGGGGGCCGAGGCCAGGGCGGCGTTGCCCTCGACGACTTCGCCCGACACCGGGGCGTAGACGTCCGAGGCCGCCTTGACGCTCTCGACGACGGCGAAGCTGTCGCCCTTGGCGACGGTCTTGCCGGCATCCGGGGTCTCGACGAACACCACGTCGCCGAGGGCTTCAGCGGCGTGCTTGCTGATGCCGACGGTGGCGACGTCGCCGTCGAGGCGAACCCACTCGTGATCCTTGGTGAAGCGCATTTCAGTTCTCCGGAAAGCCGTCAGGCGGCCTTGGGTTTGCGATAGTAGCGGCTGGCGACGAACGGGGTGGCGACGACCTCGGCGGCGGCGGGCTTGCCGCGCACCAGCACCTTCAGCTCCGTGCCCAGTTCAGCGAATTTCGGCGGCACATAGCCCATGGCGATGTTCCGGCCCAGCGTTGGCGAGGGGCCGCCCGAGGTGATCTTGCCGATGACAGTCCCGTCCACGTCGGCGATCTCGGCGCCTTCGCGGGCCGGGGCGCCTTCCTTGACGATCAGGCCGACGCGAACCCGCGACGGGCCCTCGGCCAGTTCCTTCAGAACGCGGTCGGCGCCGTTGAAGTCCGCCCGCTCCTTGCGCGACTTCGACAGGGCGAAGGTCAGGGCCCCCTCGACCGGGCTGGTTGAGGCGTCGATGTCGTGGCCGTGCAGCGGCAGGCCGGCCTCGAGGCGCAGGCTGTCGCGGGCGCCGAGGCCGATCGGCTTGACCCGGGCGTCCTCCAGCAGGGTGTTCCAGACTCGTTCCGCCTGGTCCGCCGGGACGGAAATCTCGTAGCCGTCCTCGCCGGTGTAACCCGAGCGCGAGACGAAGCAGTCGACCCCGAACAGCACCAGCCGGGCGCAGTCCATGAAGCCGAACTCGCTCAACACCGGCTCATGCTTCGCCATCACCTCGGCCGCTTCCGGCCCCTGGATCGCGATCAGGGCGCGGTCGGCCAGCACCGTCAGCTTCGCGTCGCCCGACAGCTCAGCTTGCAGGAAGGCGAAGTCCGCGTCCTTGTTGCCGGCGTTGACCACCACATACAGGCCGTCGTGGTCGGGACGGCCGGCCATCAGGTCGTCCATGATGCCGCCCTCGGCGTTGAGCAGCAGGCTGTATTTCTGCCGTCCGGCCTTGAGGACCGCATAGTCGCCGGGCACGAAGCGTTCGAACTGGGCGACGGCGGCCTCGCCGGTGATCTTGCACTGGCCCATGTGCGAAACGTCGAACAGGCCGGCGTGCTCGCGCGTCCAGCGGTGCTCGGCCAGCACGCCCTCGTACTGCACCGGCATGTCATAGCCGCTGAACCCGACCATCCGGGCGCCCAGCGCGCGGTGGGCGGCGTTGAGGGGCGTGGTCTTCAGAATTTCGTCGGTCATGTCGGCCTCAGAGTCGCGTGTTGAAGCGGAAGGCTCCGCCGTCCTCGCGCCCCCGCTGTCCTGAAGCCTGAGAGATTCCGGCGGTTCCCAAACAAGAGGGCCGCCTTGCTCCGTCGGCGCGCCCCAAAAGAGCGACTTTCCAGCGTCCGTATGTCCTCGCGGTCCGTTTGCCTGAGCGTTTCCGGGGCGGTTGCGCCTTCGGCTCCGGGTCCGCCGAAACGGCCCCGATCTCTCCCGCGAGAGCGCCGCGACCTAGGCCCCGACTCCGGTGGGAAGTCAAGCGGAGGCGGCGTAGGCCTCGACTTCGGCGATACGGGCCGCCTTCTCCGCCTCGCCCAGGAACGACCCCTCGAAGCTGTTCCGCGCCATCTGCGTCACCTGCGCCCGCGTCAGCCCCACCGCCGCCGCCAGCCGCCGGTAGTTGTCGTTCACATAGCCGCCGAAATACGCCGGATCGTCCGAGTTCAGCGTCACGTGCAGCCCCCGGCGCAGCATCTCCGGCACGGGGTGGTCCTTCAGGTCCTTGACCACGCAGAGCTTCAGGTTCGACAGCGGACACACCGTCAGCGTCATCCCGGACGCCGCCAACCGCTCGATCAACGCCTCGTCCTCCATCGAGCGGTTGCCGTGGTCCATGCGGTCGATGTGCAGCAGGTCCAGCGCCTCATGGACATAGGCGGGCGGGCCCTCCTCACCGGCGTGAGCCACCCGTTTCAGTCCCATCTGCCCGGCGCGCTCGAACACGCGCTGGAATTTCGACGGCGGATGGCCGACCTCGGATGAGTCGAGCCCGACGCCGACGATCCGGTCCAGCCACGGATCCGCCTGGTGCAGCACGTCGAAGGCCGCGTGCTCGTCGAGATGGCGCAGGAAGCACAGGATCAGCTTCGAGGTGACCCCCAGCTCGCGCTCCGCCCGCTTCATCCCGGCCAGCAAGCCCTCGGCGACGACGCCGAACGGGATGCCCCGGTCGGTGTGGGTCTGCGGGTCGAAGAAGATCTCGGCGTGGCGCACCGTGTCCGCCGCCGCCCGCCGGAAATAGGCCAGCGCCAGGTCGTGGAAATCCTCCTCCGTCAGGAGGACGTTCGCCCCGGCGTAATAGATGTCGAGGAAGTCCTGCAGGTTGGAAAAGTCATACGCCGCCCGCACCGCCTCGACGCTGTCGAACGGGATGGCCACCGCGTTGCGCCGCGCCAGTTCGAACATCAGCTCGGGCTCGAGGCTGCCCTCGATATGCAGATGCAGCTCCGCCTTGGGCAGGCCGGCGATATAGGCGTCGAGCGACATGGCGGCTCCCTCCAGAGGGCGCCAGTCTAACCTACATCCGCTCCGGCGTGTCGATGCCCAGCAGGTCCAGCGCCTTCTCCAGCTGGTCCAGCACGGCCTTCGACAGGGTCAGCCGCGAGCCCCGCGTCGCCTCGTCCGGCGCCGTCATCACCGGGCAGGCGGCGTAGAATTTCGAGAACGACTGGGCCAGCCGGTAGGCGTGCTCGCTGATCAGGTGCGGCATCCGCTTGTCATAGGCCTCGGCCACCGCCTGCGAGAAGGCGTCCAGCGTCAGCGCCAGGTCCCGCTCCGCCGGCTCGCCGATCGCCACCGGCCCGGCCGTCGCGCCCGCCTCCGCCGCCCGCCGCAGCAGGGATTTGATCCGCACCGCCTGGTAAAGCAGGTACGGCCCGGTCTTGCCCTCGAAGCTCATGAAGCGGTCGAGATCGAAGACGTAGCTGGTCGTCCGGCTGTTCGACAGGTCGGCGAATTTCAGCGCCGCCACCGCCACCTTGCGGGCGATGTCCTCGAACTCCGCCTCGGGCAGGTCGCCGCCCAGCTTCGCCTCGCGCAGCCGCTCGCGCGCCTTGTCCGTGGCCATGCTGATCAGGTCGTGCAGCTTCAGCACCCCGCCGGCGCGGGTCTTGAACGGCTTGCCGTCCGGTCCGTTCATGGTGCCGAAGCCGAGGTGCTCCAGCGCCCCTTCCGCCGCATAGCCGGCCAGGTACGCGGCCCGGAACACCTGCTCGAAATGCTCGGCCTGACGCTCGTCGACGACATAGAGGATCAGGTCGGGATCGATGGCCTTGCGGCGATCCAGAATGGTGGCCAGGTCGGTCGTGCCGTACATGGCCGACCCTTCCGACGAGATGACCAGCAGCGGCGGCGGGCTGGGCGCCTCGATCACCGAGCCGTCGGCCAGCTTGCGCTTGCGGGTCTCGCCGGGCTTCGCGACATGGACGACCCGCGCCCCCGCGTCCTCGACCAGCAGGCCCGTCGTTTCCAGGTGCGCAATCATCTCGGGCATCAGCGGGTCGGCGTCGCTCTCGCCGTTCCACAGGTCGAAGGTCACGCCCAGCGCCCCGAACTCGCGCTGCAGGCCAGCCATCGAGACGTCGTGCATGTGCCGCCACAGGGCGCGATAGCCGGCACGGCCCGCCTGCAGCTCCGCCGTCGCGCGGCGGGCCCGGTCGCGGAAGTCCGTGTCTTCCTTGGCTTTCGCCGCCGCCGCCGGATACAGCCGCTCGAGATCCTCCAGCGTCACCGGGCTTTCGGCCGGGAACGGTCCCGGGCCGTCAACGAGGAAGCCGTCGGCCTTGCCCTCGTCGCCAACCGCGACGATCAGCAGCCCCATCTGGAAGCCCCAGTCGCCGAAATGCGCGTCGCCCCACACCGTGTCGCCCCGGAAGCGGAACAGCCGCTTCAGGCTCTCGCCGATGATGGAGCTGCGCAGGTGGCCGACGTGCATCGGCTTGGCCACGTTCGGCCCGGCGTAGTCGATCACCACCTTGCGCGGCGCGGCGACGGTCGAGGCGCCCGCATGCGCGTCGTCCCCGGCGACCTCGGCCGCCCGGGCCGCCAGCGTGGCGTCGGCGACCTTCAGGTTGATGAAGCCGGGGCCGGCGACCTCGACCGAGGCCAGCCGCGAGTCATCTTTCAGCCGCTCGGCCACCCGCCCCGCCAGGTCGCGCGGATTGGCCTTCAGCGCCTTGGCCGCGGCCAGGGCGCCGTTCGACTGGAAATCGGCCAGGTCGGGCCGGTCGGAGGGCGTGACGCGGGCGAGGGCGGGGTCCACGCCTTCGGCGGCGAAGGCGGCCCCGACCGCTTCGCCCAGGATAGTCCTCAGATCGGTCATCTACTGGTCGGCGGCCGAGGGAGCCAACGCCCCCGCATTGACGCGGAAGCGGCTGCCCGTCCGATTGAACTCGGCCATCTGCGGGGTCACGTCGAAGCCGACCAGAATTTCGAAATTGTCCCCGCTGGTGGTCGCGGCCGCGCGCGGAATGACGATGGTCTGGTCCTGGGTCACCGAGGTGGTCAGGGCCCCGTCGAAGTCGACCGGCAGGTCGAAATATTCCTTGGCCAGAACCGCCTTGTTCCGTTCCGTCACCGCGATCCAGTAGCGGTAGGTGCGGGCGTCGCCGTCGGCCTGGGGGCCCCGGCCGAGATTGAACAGCACCCGGGTCTCGACGGTGATCGGTTCGTCGCCCTGGTAGGCGCACTCCGACGTCAGCCCTTCGATCTCGCCGGTGAAGGCGACATTGGAGGCCGCCACCCGGTCGCCCGTCAGTTCGACGTAGCGGGCGGCGTCGTAGAGGATTTTCACATACGGGCAGGGGCCCGCCGCGGCGTTGCGGCGCAGCGGCGCGAAACGGGGCGTCCGCGCCCGCTGATTCTGCTGCGAGCCGTCCGCGTTCTCGCCGGATCCGGATCCGGGCCGCTGCTGGCCCGGCCGCACCTGGGCGTCAGCCGTCATCGGAACCGCCATGGAGGCGAGCGCCACGGCGGCCAGGGCCGGAGCCAGGGAAATCTTGAAGACGCGACGCATCGAAAGCTCTTCCACGAACGAGGAGGCGCGCGACAGCCCGACGCCGAGCGCACGCTCGTTGCTGATAGCGGCTAAAGCGAGGCGCGGCAAACGCGCGCTGGGAGGCCGCCCCGGGCGATGCATGGTGGCGGCGACGGGGTGGAACGACTAGGTTCCGTCCATGACCCTGCACGCGCCGATCCCGGCTCCCCAAAAGCGCCCGCTGGCCGTCCGGCTGGCCACCCCGCGCGGCTTCTGCGCCGGCGTCGACCGGGCCATCCAGATCGTCGAGCGTGCGATCGAAAAATACGGCGCGCCGGTCTATGTGCGCCACGAGATCGTCCACAATCGCCACGTCGTCGACCGGCTCAAGGCGCTCGGCGCCGTATTCGTGCGCGAGCTGGACGAGTGCCCTGACGACCGGCCGGTGGTCTTCTCCGCCCACGGCGTGCCGAAATCCGTGCCGGAGGGCGCCCGGGCGCGCGAGATGCTGTATCTCGACGCGACCTGCCCGCTGGTCTCCAAGGTCCACGTCGAGGCCGAGCGCCATCACGCCGCCGGCCGTCACATCATCCTCATCGGCCACGCCGGCCACCCCGAGGTCGTCGGCACCATGGGCCAGTTGCCGCCGGGCGCCATCAGCCTGGTCGAGACGGTCGGGGACGCGGAGATTTTTGAGCGTCCCGGCGCCGCGCCGCTCGCCTATGCGACCCAGACGACCCTGTCGGTCGATGACACCAGCGAAATCCTCGCGGTGCTGAAGCGGCGCTTCCCCGAACTGCCCGATCCGCACAAGGAAGACATCTGCTACGCCACGACCAACCGTCAGGAGGCGGTCAAGCGTCTGGGCGAGGGGTGCGACCTGGTGCTGGTGGTCGGCTCGAAGAACTCGTCCAACTCGGTGCGGCTGGTCGAGGTGGCGCTGCGGGCCGGGGCCCGCGACGCCCGGCTGGTCGACGACGCGTCGCAGGTCGACTGGGCCTGGCTGGACGGCGTCTCGACGCTGGGGATCACCGCCGGCGCCTCGGCCCCCGAGCCGCTGATCGAGGCGCTGGTCGAGGCCGTCCGCGCCCGTTTCGACGCCGAGGTGACCGAAGACGGCGGCGAGCGCGAGACCGTCACCTTCAAACTGCCCCGGGTCCTGACCGCCTGAGCGGACGGGCCGCAAGGCGGAGCCTTCCCGGTGGGGCGGCGTTCCCCCGGGGACCAGCAAGGGAACGACCATGCGCCTCCGGACCGTTTTCGCCACCCTGTCCATCGTCGCCCTGACCTCCGCCTGCGACGGCGCAGGCGAGGCCCCGCCGCCGACAGAGCCGACGCCGGCCGCGCCGGCGACGAACGCCGCGCAGCCGGAGCCCGCCCCGGATCTCCAGCCCGTCGCGGCCCCCTGCAAGGGACCCGAGTTGAAACTGTCCAACGACGGCGGCGACGCCGGCATGGGCCATCGGCGGGCGATCATCGGCGTGCAGAACCTCGGAGCCCAGGCCTGCAGCCTGACCGGCTATCCCTCCGTCAGCCTCGAGGACGCCGCAGGTCGCGCCCTGACGACGGTGCGCACCGACCAGCACCCGGACAGCTATTTCCGCAGCGGAGAAGCCCCGACGTCTGTCGAACTGGCCCCGCGGGCCAAGGCCTTCTTCGATCTGGCCTGGACGGTCATACCCAATGAGGCCCAGGGCGAGCAGGTCTGTCCGTCGGCCGCCGACATCCTCATGACCCCGCCGGGGGACGCCTCGCCGGTGACTCTCGCCCAGACCTTCACCGCCTGCGGCGGCCGGATCGAGGTGAGTCCGTTCCGCCCCGTCGCCGAACCGGGGGCGGCGCCCACACCCTGATGGGCGAGGGGCTTCAAACCGCGCTCGAAACGGCGTAGCGGAGCGCGCATGACAGCGACCTTCCATGACCGCGTGCGCGCGGAACTCGCCGACATCGACGCCCAGGGGCTGACCAAGCCCGAGCGGGTCATCGCCTCCCGACAGGGGCCGGTGATCAAGGTCGGCGGCCGCGACGTGCTCAACTTCTGCGCCAACAACTATCTCGGCCTCGCCGGCGACGAGCGTGTCGTCCAGGCCGGGATTCGGGCCCAGCAGGAATGGGGCGCCGGCACCGCCTCGGTCCGCTTCATCTGCGGCACCCTCGAAATCCACAAACAGCTGGAACGGGCCATCGCCGACTATCTCGGCTTCGAGGATACGATCCTGTTCGCGGCCGCCTTCGACGCCAACGGCGGGATCTTCGAGCCGCTGTTCGGGGCCGAGGACGCCATCGTCTCCGACAGCCTCAACCACGCCTCGATCATCGACGGCGTCCGGTTGTGCAAGGCGAAGCGCTACCGGTTCGCCAACTCGGACATGGACGACCTCGAGGCCCAGCTGAAGCAGGCCCGGGCCGATGGCGCGAAAGAGATCGTCATCGCCACCGACGGCGCCTTCTCGATGGACGGCTATATCGCGAAGCTGAAGGACATCCGGGCGCTCGCGGACAAGTACGACGCCCTGATCATGGTCGACGACTGCCACGCCACCGGCTTCCTGGGACCGCAAGGGAAGGGCTCCTACGCCCACCACGGGGTCGAGGTCGACTTCGTCACCGGCACCTTCGGCAAGGCGCTGGGCGGGGCCATGGGCGGCTTCATCTGCGCGACCTCGGAGGTCGTCGCCCTGCTCAAGCAGCGCGCCCGGCCGTATTTGTTCTCGAACGCCCTCGCGCCTGCCGTGTGCGGGTCCAGCCTCGAGGCGATCCGCATCGCCGGCGGGGCCGAGGGCGACGCCCTGCGCACCCAGCTGTTCGCCAACGCCGCCCGCTATCGCGCCGCCATGACCGACGCCGGCTTCACCCTGTTGCCCGGCGAACACCCGATCATCCCGGTCATGCTCGGCGATGCGAAACTGGCCCAGGACCTGGCCGCCCGGATGCTGGAGCTCGGCGTCTACGTCATCGGCTTCAGCTTCCCGGTGGTGCCGCGCGGTCAGGCCCGCATCCGCACCCAGATGTCTGCGGCGCACACCTTCGAACAGATTGATCAAACGGTCGCGGCGTTTACGACGGCCGGCAAGGAATTGGGAGTGATCGCGTGACCGACACCATGAAGGCCCTGGCCAAGACCCGCCCTGAAGTCGGCCTCGAGCTGATCGACGCCCCGATCCCCGTCGCGGGCGACGAGGACGTGCTGATCAAGGTGCATCGCACCGCCGTCTGCGGCACCGACATCCACATCTGGAACTGGGACGAGTGGAGCCAGAAGAACGTCCCCGTGCCGATGATCACCGGCCACGAGTTCGCCGGCGAGATCGTCGCCATCGGCAAGGACGTCGACCGCCGTCTCAAGGTCGGCCAGCGGGTCTCGGCCGAGGGCCACGTCATCGATCTGAACTCGGAAGCGGCCCGCGCCGGTCACTTCCACCTCGACCCGGCGACCAAGGGCATCGGCGTCAACCGCCAGGGCGCCTTCGCCGAATACGTCGTGGCCCCGGCCTTCAACGTCATCGAGCTGCCCGACGACGTGCCCTATGAGATCGGCTCGATCCTCGACCCGTTCGGCAACGCCGTGCACACGGCCCAGCAGTTCGACCTGCTCGGCGAGGACGTGCTGGTCACCGGGGCCGGCCCGATCGGCATCATGGCCGCCGCCGTGGCCCGCCACGCCGGTGCCCGCACCGTGGTCCTGACCGACATCAACGACTTCCGCCTCGAGCTGGCCAACAAGGTCGCGCCCGGCGTGCGCACCGTGAACACCACCCGCGAGGATCTGCACGACGTCATCCCCGAACTGGGCATGAAGGTCGGCTTCGATGTCGCGCTGGAGATGTCGGGCTCGCCGATCGCCTTCAAACAGTGCGTCGACACCCTGATCATGGGCGGCGGCCTGGCCATGCTGGGTATTCCGTCGAAGCCGATGGAGACCGACTGGGGCGCCATCATCCTCAAGGCCCTGACCATCAAGGGCGTCTACGGCCGCGAGATGTTCACCACCTGGCGCAAGATGCTGGGCCTGCTCAAGGCCGGCCTGGACCTGCAGCCGCTGATCACCCACCAGATGAGCTATGACCGCTATCGCGAAGGGTTCGAAGCCATGCGCTCCGGCCAGTCCGGCAAGGTGGTGCTCGACTGGGACAAGGCGGCCTAGGACTCCCATGGCTGGCCCGATCGTGGCCTTCCTCGAAGGCGAGGGCGTGGATGGGCGCGGCCGGACGATTTTCGACGTGCTCGGCATGGATGACGCCGGGCTGGAGCTGACCCACGATTTCATCCAGTGGCTGTTCCCCCTGCCCGAGCCGTCAAGCGCCGTGCCGGACGCCCCGGTTCTGACCG
Source organism: Brevundimonas sp. LjRoot202 (assembly GCF_964253355.1). Classification (NCBI taxonomy): domain Bacteria; kingdom Pseudomonadati; phylum Pseudomonadota; class Alphaproteobacteria; order Caulobacterales; family Caulobacteraceae; genus Brevundimonas; species Brevundimonas sp. LjRoot202. The sequence continues at coordinate 71,330 of NZ_CAXUQW020000006.1, forward strand.
CCGCGGACGTGGAGGCGATCCGCAACTCGATCCCGGCCCAGTGCGTCCTGGCCGCGGCGACCGACCGGATGGAGGCGTTCTATCGCGCCACCCACGCCTGGCTGCAGGCGCATGACCACAACCACCTGCGCATCACCCGCATCATCCGCTCGCTGCGGCTATTGCGCGGCGACGGAGAGGCGGACGCCTTCCGGGACGCCATCCTCTCCTTCGTCGAGGCGACGCGGGCGCCGGTCAGCGTCCGCAGCCGCGGCTACTGGGCGACCGCCTGAGATCAGGCGACGGTCGCCTCGTCCTTCTTCATCGTCGCCATGAAGACGATGACCACGAACAGCAGCATCGACAGCACCAGCATGATCTCCGAGGCGATCATCGCCGGCATGAAGACCGGCTTGCCCATCACGGCCAGAGCCAGCGTCGGCATCAGGATCAGGAAGCCCAGCACCGCCAGAGCGAAATGCACCATCGGCAGCCGGCCGCGTCCCGCCGCCGGGAAGGCGCGGTAGAACAGGCCGAACAGCATCATCGAGGCGAAGCCCAACAGGTTGATGTGGGCGTGCACGGGCCTCAGGACGAAGTCCTGGTTCGCGCCCATCCACACGCCCAGCGACATTCCGACCAGCGCCGACAGCACGCCGAGGCGCAGGAAATTATTCGATACCGAAATCATCTTCAGTCCCTCCAACGAACGGCGCTCCGTAGAGCGTCGTTCTCCCAAGGGCGCAAGTTACATCCCATTCAGCCTCACGGCGCAATCGGGGCCGTCCGTCACGCCGCCAACGCCTTGGCGAGCGCGCGCTCGAACCCGTCCGCTTCCGGCCCGGGCAGGACCTCGCAGAGGCGGCCGGTCTCGAACAGTTCGAACACTCGCGGATGGACGTAGGACGCCCGGCACACCGTCGGCGTATTGCCGAGCAGTCCCGCCACCGCCTTGACGCAGACGTTGATCCGCCGCTTCGCCTCGGTCGGTGAGGCCGGCGCCTCCATGTCGCGCAGGGCCCGCGCCGCCGACACCGTCCCCGCCCAGGTGCGGAAATCCTTGGCCGAGAACTGGTCTCCCATCGCCTCGCGAATATAGGCGTTCACATCGTCCGAGGTGACGGCGCTCAGCTCCCCGTCGGCGTCGCGATACTTGAACAGCTGCTGGCCCGGCAGTTCGCGCAGGCTGCGCACCACCGCCGCCAGCCGGCGGTCGCGGACCCTGACCTCGTGCTCCACCCCGCTCTTGCCCTTGAAGGCGAAGGTCAGGGCGGCGCCGTCGACCTCTAGATGCCGCTTGTGCAGCGTGGTCAGGCCATAGGATCGGTTCTGCTTCGCATACTGGGCGTTGCCGACCCGGATCAGGGTGATCTCCAGCAGCCGCACGGCCGTGGCCAGCACCTTCTCGCGGGAGATTCCCCGGCGGCCCAGATCCGCTTCGACCCGGCGGCGGAGCTTCGGCAGGGCCTTGGCGAAATCGGGCAGGCGCTCGAACTTGGTCTCGGCCGCGTGAGCGCTCCAGCCGGGATGGTAGCGGTACTGTTTGCGGCCCTTGACGTCGCGCCCGACGGCCTGGATGTGGCCGGAGGCGCGCGGACAGATCCATACGTCGGTCCAGGCCGGCGGGATCGCCAGCGCCCGGATGCGGTCCAGAACCTTCTCGTCCTCCACCGGCCGGCCCTGCGGGTCATGGTAGTGAAAGCCGTCGCCCGCCGCGGTCCGCCGGATGCCGGGCTGGTCGTCGCTGCACCAGGTCAGGCCGGCGGGGATGTCGGCGGGACCGGCGAACGTCACCCCTGGGCCTCGCGCAGGCGGGTGCGCAGATCGTTGATCCAGTCACGCCCGGCATCGCCGCCCCATAGATGCCACGCGATGAAGCCGGCCGAGGGCTGGTCGGGATCGGCCCAACGCCTGCCGCGCCTGTCGACGGCATGGCGGGCGAAATAGCTGTACATCGACTTGATGTCGCGATCGCTGACCGGCTCGCGTCCGACCAGCCCGTCGGCTCGCCGCACCCCGACATCCGTGCCGCCGCGTCCATGTTGTCCCCGCAGGTCGAGTCCCCGCCGGGCCGCCTCCGCCACCGCCGTCGGCGGCGTGCGGTCGTCGTCGGACAGGGCGGGGTGATCGATCATGGGCGGCTCCGGCTGGCTTGCGCAAACGACGGCGCAAGGCCACCAGTTCCTGCGCCCTTGACCCCGGGCCTGCGGCGGAGGAACAGCGGCCATGAACTATCGCCACAGCTTCCATGCCGGAAACTTCGCCGACCTCGTCAAGCACGCCCTCGTGCTGTGGCTGCTCGAGCGGCGGCAGGCCGTCGGCCCGGTCACGGTGATCGACACCCATGCCGGAGCCGGCGTCTATGACCTGACCGGCGACGCCGCCCGCTCGAAGGAAGCCGAGGCCGGCATCGCGCGCCTGATGGCCGCGACCGACCGTTCGCCGCTGGTCGACGCGCTGGCGAAGGAGGTCGCGCGGCTCAATCCGCATGGCGGCGCCAACCTGTATCCCGGCTCGCCGCTGCTCGTGGCGGGGCGGCTGCGGCCCACAGATCGATACGTCGGCTTCGAGTTGAATCCGCCGGTGCGCGATCTGCTGGAGCAGGCGCTGGAGCCGTTTCCACAGGCCGTGGGCATGGGTGGCGACGGCTATGATCAGGTCAGGGGCTGGGCCGCGCGGGCCCAGGGGGCCTTCGTCCTGATCGATCCGCCGTTCGAGCGCCCCGACGACTATCATCGCGCCGCCGACGCCGGGGCGGCGATCGTGCGCGCCGATCCGCGGGCCATGGTCGCAATCTGGACCCCGCTCAAGGACATGGAGACCTTCGACGGCTTTCTGCGCCGGCTCGATCAGGCCGGCGTGAAGCGGGTGCTGGTGGCGGAGGCGCGGATGCGCCCCATGTCCAATCCGATGAAGATGAACGGCTGCGCGGTCGTCGTGCTCAATCCCCCCGCCGGCGCCGAGGCGGCGGCGTCGGAGATCTGCGGCTGGGTGGCGGACCGGCTGGGCGACGCCGGGGCCCGGGCCGAGGTCTGGATGACCGGCGTGGAGACAGCCCGATGACGCGCGTCGCCATTGTTGAGACCGGCGCGCCGCCGCCGGCGCTGGCCGAACGGCACGGCGACTATCCCGCCATGTTCCGCGCCCTGCTGGGCGACGGGTACGAGATCGAGACCTTCAACATCCGGGCCGGCGAATGGCCGGACGCCGCGGCCTTCGACGCGGCCATCATCACCGGCTCGGCGGCGGGGGTGTACGAAACCGACGCCTGGATCGGCGACCTGCTGGACTGGATCCGCGGGGCCAGGGGGCGGACCCGGCTGATCGGGATCTGTTTCGGTCATCAGGCCATGGCGCAGGCGCTGGGCGGCCGGGTCGAGAAGTCGGACAGGGGCTGGGGCGTCGGCCTGCATCGCTACGACGTCGTGTCGAACGAGCCGTGGATGGCGCCGCCGGCGGCGACCGTGGCCATTCCGGTGTCCCACCAGGACCAGGTGGTCGAGAAGCCCGCGGATGCCCGGGTCATCCTGAGCAGCGCCTTCACCCCATTCGCCGGGCTGGCGTGGGACGAGGACGCGATCACCCTCCAGGGTCATCCTGAGTTCACCCCCGCCTACGCCGCCGATCTGACCGGCGGACGGCGCGAGCGGATCGGCGCGGCGATCGTGGACCCGGCGCTCGAGAGCCTGACCCGGCCGAACGACCGCGCCCTCGTCGGCGAATGGCTGAAGCGGTTCATCGGGACCCGCGTCGCCCGGTAGCGGGGTTCGCTAAACCTTGGGCAATATATGTGTGCGACGACCGACAGCTCACGTCGGATAGTCCATGTCCCTTCTTCGTATAATTGCGGCGAGTTTCGTTGTGCTCGCCGCCCTCGCCGGTGCGCCCCGGGGATTCGCCATGCCGCCGGCCGGCGTTGCGGGCTCCGTCGACGCGCTCAGCCTGGCCCGCGTGGTGGAGCGCCGCGCGGGGTCGACGAATTTCAGCGCACTTGAGGATTTCGGCCAGGCCGCCATGCGGCGCGGCGACCGTGAAGGTCTGAACCGGCTCTATCACGTGACCTGGACGATCCTGAACCAGGGTGAGTTCGAACGCGCCGCGGTCTGGAACCGGCGTCTGGCCGACGCCGCCCGGCAGCAGGGCGACGCCCGGTATGTCGACATCGCCCACCTGAATGACCTCACCGCCCGGTACGATCAGGGCGAGATCGAGGTCGCTGCCGAAATGAGCCGGTTCGCGCGGGATGGGCGGGACTGGTTCGTGCGGGCGCACGCCGCGCGGCTGGCGGCTCTCGCCCTCGTGGATGACGGCCGCATCGGCGAAGGTCTCGAGCTGTTGGCCCAGGCGCAGGCCGACATCCCCCGGAGCGATCCCTTCGCCGCGACCGCCCAGTCGGGCATCTGGGAAGTCGCCGGAATGGGTCTGAAGGACCTGAACGACGTCGACGGCGCCGCCGACGCCTTCCGCAAGTTCGAGATCGACTATTCCAATCCGGCCTACCCCCGGCCGGACTTCGACAGCCTCTACAATCTGACGGTGATGGCGGTGAAGGTCGGCGATCTCACCCACGCGGCCGAATACTACGCGGCCCATCACCGGCTGGCGGCGCGGTCCGACCTGCGGACGCTGGCGATCTACGACGCCAGCCTGTGCGCCACCGTCGCCAGTGCGCGCGGCGCCTCTCGCGAAGTCCTGGCCTGCCTTGAACCCTATGGCGAGAACCTGGGCACGGCGGCCTTCCTGGCCCTCGATGTCCTCCCCCTGAGGGCCATCGCCCGCGCCCGGACCGGCCAGACCGGGGCGGCGCGGCGGGATCTCGAGGCCCTGCGGCGGCTGGAGACGGCCATGCCCAATATCGAGATCGACCATGTCGAGGCCGAGGTGCTGTTCGCCGAGGGCCGGACCAGCGAGGCGTTCCGGACCCTGCGGGCGCACATGCTGGAGAGCGAAATCGTCTCGGCCCGAAATTTCAGCGCCGGAATCCATCAGGTGACGGGGGACATGCAGCAGCAGCTGGCCGAGCGCCGGCGGCAGCTGGAGACGGCCCGGACCAACACCAATCTGCAACGGGCCGTCATCGCCATCGGCATCGTCTTCCTGCTGTTCGCCATGGGTGTCGTGGCGTGGCAATGGCGTCAGGCCGAGCGGCTGCGGACGGCGCAACGGCGGGCGGAGGACGCCAACCGGGCCAAGAGCGAATTCCTCGCCAACATGAGCCACGAGATCCGCACGCCGTTGAACGGCGTGGTCTCGATGGCCGATTCCCTGACCCGCAGATCGCTCGGCGCCCAGGAACGGGAGATGGTTGAGCTGATCCGCACGTCGGGCGTGACCCTGGAGCGCCTGCTCTCGGACATCCTCGACAGCGCCCGGATCGAGTCGGGCCAGGTCGCGATCGAGCCCGCGCCGTTCGATCTGGAGCAGGCGGTCGGCGACATCGGCGCCCTGTGGCGCGTCAAGGCCGAGGACAAGGGCGTGGCCCTCCAGGTCGACTTCGATCCCGCTCTCTCCGGACTGGTCGAGGGCGACGCGATCCGGCTGCGCCAGGTGCTGACCAATCTCGTCAGCAATGCCCTCAAATTCACCAGCGCGGGCTCGGTCCGCCTGATCGTCGAGGCGGTGGCGGCGGACCGCGTCCGCTTCCGGGTCAGCGACACCGGCGTCGGCTTCGACACCGAGCAGCGGAGCCGGATCTTCCATCGTTTCCAGCAGGCCGACGGATCGATCACCCGCCGGTATGGCGGCACCGGACTGGGCCTCGCCATCTCCACCGCCCTTGTCGATCTGATGGGCGGCGATCTGGATTGCGAGAGCACCCCCGGCGCGGGCTCCAGCTTCTGGTTCGACATTCCGCTGCCGCGCGCCGAACAAGCTCCCCGGGAGGCGGCCGTTCCCGAGGCTGCGCGGGACATGACGGCCACGCCGCTGCGCATCCTGCTGGCTGACGACCATCCCGCCAACCGCAAGGTTGTCGAGATCATGCTGGGCGCGACCGAGATGGAGCTGGTCGCCGTCGAGGACGGGCTCAAGGCGATCGAGGCCTTCAGGGCCGGCGGCTTCGATCTGGTCCTGATGGACATGCAGATGCCGGTCATGGACGGTCTCACCGCCACCGCCGCCATCCGCGACCACGAGGCCGACCAGGGTCTGACGCGCACGCCGGTGGTGATGCTGACCGCCAACGCCATGGCCGAGCACGTCGAGGCGGGGCGCGCCGCCGGGGCGGACGCCCACCTGACCAAGCCGGTGACCATGACCAGTCTGTTCGCAGCCATCGGCGCGGCGCTGGAACCGGTCCGCGAGCCCGAGCCCGCCTGACACGTTGACAGGTTCCGTCAGGGCGTGGCGGCCCGGGCGCTGATATCGTCGGTCTCCCATCACCTGAGGAGGCGACCATGACCCCTGCCTACCGCACCCGCGACCTGCTTCTCGGCCTGTTCCTGATCATGACCGGCATCCTGATCGGCCTGACCTTCAACGCCTCTCCCAGCCGGGCCCAGAATGTCGGCGGGGAGGGCAGCTACCTGCAGGCAGACGGGGCGTGGTGGTACTGCACCGGCCGGAACTGCGCGACGGTCATGTTCAACCCCTACATCTGACTGGTCACGGCCACTTCACTACGGGCGGCATCGAACTGAGGATCGACTCGACGTTGCCGCCCGTCTTGAGGCCGAACATGGTGCCCCGGTCGTAGAGCAGGTTGAACTCGACGTAGCGGCCGCGCCGGACCAGCTGCTCCTCGCGCTCCTCCGCCGTCCACGGCTCGGCCATGCGGCGGGCGACGATCTCCGGATAGACCGCCAGGAAGGCCTCGCCCACGTCCCGGGTGAAGGCGAAGTCGCGGGCGCGGTCGCCGCTGTCGAGATGGTCGTAGAAGACGCCGCCCGTGCCGCGCGGCTCGTTGCGGTGGGGGAGGAAGAAGTAGTCGTCGCACCAGGCCTTGAACTTCGCGTGCCACGCCGGGTCGTGGGCGTCGCAGGCCGCCTTCAGGGCGGCGTGGAAGGCGACGGTGTCGGGGGCGTCGTCGCGCCGGTCGATCTCGAGCACCGGGGTCAGGTCGGCCCCGCCGCCGAACCAGCCCTGGGTCGTGGCGATGAAGCGGGTGTTCATGTGCACGGCCGGGATGCGCGGGCTGACCGGGTGGGCGATCAGGCTGATCCCGGTGGCGAAGAAGCGCGGATCGTCTGCCGCGCCCGGGACCGTCCTCGCATAGTCGGTCGGGAAGGTCCCGTGCACGGTCGAGACGTGAACGCCGGCCTTTTCGAACAGCCGGCCGTGCATCATCCCCATCACCCCGCCGCCGCCTTCGGCGCGGTCCCAGGGGGTGCGCACGAAGCGGCCCGGTTCGCCGGGGAAGAGGTCGGCGGAGGCTTGGTCCTCCAGCGCCTCAAAGGCGGCGTGGATGCGGTCGCGCAGGGCCTCGAACCAGGCGCGGGCCTCGATCTTGAGCTGGGCGAGCGGGTCGGAGGCGTCAGTCATGGCGAGGCTTGTAGGGGGTCCCGCCGAACCGGTGAAGTGCGGCCTTTTCATTGGCCCTGGAAACCGCCGGGCAGAGGCGGCGCCGAAGGCTGCGCGCCTCGGTCGCCGGTTGACGCGCCGCCATCCTCTGCCACTGTCCCGCGTCGCTGTTGGGGAGTCACTCATGATCCGCGCCGTCCTGCTGTCCACCGCCGCCGTTCTCGTGACGGCCATCCCCGCACTGGCGCAGGACGAGGCCGCCGCGCGGCGCATCCTCGAACGGACGCCGCTGATCGACGGGCACAACGACCTGCCGTGGGCGCTGCGCCAGCAGCACGGCAATGATCCGCACGCGGTCGACCTGACCGCCAATCTCGACGCTTCGACCGAGCTGCATACGGACATCCCGCGTCTGCGCGCCGGTGGCGTCGGCGGCCAGTTCTGGTCGGTCTATGTGCCGGCCAGCCTCACGCCGGTGGAAGCGGCCAAGGCCACCTTCGAGCAGATCGACACGGTCAAGCGCCTCGTCGCCGCCCACCCGGACGTGTTCGAACTGGCCACCACGGCCGACGACATCCAGCGCATTCACCGGCGCGGGAAGATCGCCTCGCTGATCGGCATGGAGGGCGGCTATTCGATCGCCGATTCGCTGGGTCTGCTGCGCGAGTTCCACGACGCCGGCGCGCGCTACATGACGCTGACCCATTCGGCGACGACGAGCTGGGCCGACAGCGCCACCGACGCGCCGAAATGGGGCGGGCTCAACGCCTTCGGCGAAGAGGTGGTCCGCGAGATGAACCGCCTCGGCATGATGGTCGACCTGAGCCACGTCTCCGAGGAGACCATGCTGGACGCCATGCGGGTTTCCGGGGCCCCGGTGATCTTCTCCCACTCGTCGGCGCGGGCGGTGACGGCGCATCCGCGCAACGTCCCGGACAGCGTGCTGCGTCTGCTGCCCGAGGATGGCGGCGTCGTAATGGTCACCTTCGTGCCCGGCTTCATCAATGAAGAGGTGCGAGCTTGGGGCGCGGCCCGGTCGGCCGAGGACGCCCGGCTGAAATCATTGAATCCGGGCGATCCGGATGCCGTCACAGCGGGCATCAAGGCGTGGATCGCGGCCCATCCCGCCCCGCGCGCCGGGGTCGAGGACGTCGTGGCCCACATCCAGCACGTCCGCGACGTCGCCGGGATCGACCACGTCGGCCTCGGCGGCGATTTCGACGGCGTGGGCAGCCTGCCCGTCGGAGTCGAGGGCGTGGACGCCTATCCGCGCATCCTCGCCGCCCTGATGGCCAACGGATGGAGCGAGGCCGATATCCGCAAGCTGGCGGGGGAGAACGTGTTGCGGGTCATGCGCCGGGTCGAGGCGGTGGCGGCGAACCAGAACGGCGCACGGCCGAGCCTGGCCAGGCTTTCGGAAGCCGGCGCACCCGAGTGACGCGTGTTCCGGGCGGTCCGGAACCATCGCGTGAGCCTGCCGTTCAAGGCGGTTGAGTCGGGAACCCTGTATGTCGGTCGTCACATTTCTTGAGTCACAGGGCGGTCCCGATGGCCCCACGCTCGCCGATATCGAGCGTGTTGCCCTGGGCGAGAGCGAGCACCGGGCGAGGGCCATGCTCGATGCCCTGCCGGCGGCGGTCTACACCACCGACGCCGAGGGCCGGATCACCTACTACAATGAAGCCGCCGTGGTCTTTTCAGGCCGGGAGCCGGTGATCGGCAGCGATTCGTGGTGCGTCAGCTGGAAGCTGTTCCAGCCGGACGGAACCCCGATGCCGCACGACGAGTGCCCCATGGCGCTGGCGTTGCGTCGCCGCACCCCCAGCCACGGCGAGTACGAGGCGGTGGCCGAACGGCCCGATGGAACGCGCGTCCCCTTCATTCCCTATGCGACGCCCCTGTTCGGCCGCGACGGCGCGCTGACCGGCGGCATCAACATGCTGGTCGACATCTCGGAGCGGAAGAAGGCGGAAGAGCATCAGCTGCTGATGATCAACGAGCTGAACCACCGGGTGAAGAACACGCTGGCGGTGGTGCAGTCGCTGGCCCACCTGACCCTCCGGAACGACACCGCTCCGGGCGCGCTGCGCGACTTCGAGGCCAGGCTTCACGCCATGTCCGCCGCGCATGACGTCCTGACGTCGCGGAACTGGGCCGGCGCGCCGCTGGCCGACCTCGTCCGGCGGGCCCTGGACCCGCACTGCGCCCATCCGGACTGCTACACGGCGAACGGCCCGGACATCGACCTGCCGCCGCAGACCGCCGTGGCCCTGTCGATGGCGCTGCACGAGCTGTGCACCAACGCCATCAAGCACGGATCCCTGTCCGCCGGGGCCGGCTCTGTCGACGTCGCCTGGACTTGCGACGATGGCGACCGGCTGTCGCTGACCTGGACCGAGCGCGGCGGACCGCCGGTCAGCCCGCCGACGCGGCGTGGCTTCGGCGTGCAGATGCTGGAACGTGCGCTGGCGCATGAATTCAACGGCTCGGTGACGCTCGACTTCGCGCCCGAGGGGCTGAGGTGCCACATCGCCGGTCCGCTCAAGCCGGCCTGACCGTCAGTCAGTCAGGCCGCCGACCTGCTTCAGACCTTCCCACAGCGCGATCCCGGCGCTGACCGACAGGTTCAGCGATCGGGCTTCGGGGCGAAGGGGAATCACCACTCGCGCGTCCGCCGCCTCATGCACGAAATCCGGCGCGCCCGAGGATTCGCTGCCGAACAGCAGGGTGTCGTCCGCCTCCAGGCGGAAATCGTGCAGCGGCGTCGCACCCTTCGTCGTGAACAGGACCAGCCGCCCGGGTCCGCGGTCCCGCTGGAACTCGTCCCAGCCGGGATGACGCACCATGTGTCCCAAGGGGCCGTAGTCCAGCGCGGCGCGCTTCATCGCCCGGTCGTCGAAGTGGAAACCGGTCGGCTCGATGACATGCAATTCCACGCCGAAACAGGCGCTCAGACGGATGCAGGCGCCGACGTTCTGCGGAATGGCCGGTTGAAAAAGGGCGAGACGCATTCTAAGGCCCTCATACGCGCGGCCTGGGGGCTTGTCGCGGCTCGAATTGCGAGCGTTTCTCACGAAGCGTCAGCACATTGCGGCGATGCGCCGCAAAGCCGGGCCGGGCCAGCCATCCGGGAATTCGCTAAGGAACGACAGCGTTGAAACGGCGCGCCGCAGGGCGACGCCGCCAACCGCTCAGGAGACGAATCGGTGGCTGCAGACCAGGGCGACCTGACCTATCAGGATCCCAATCGTAGAGATTTCATCCACATCGCGGCCGGCGCCGCGGCGGTGGGCGCCGGGGCCATGGCCGTGTGGCCGCTGGTCAATTCGATGAACCCGGCCGCCGACACCCTGGCGCTGTCGACCATCGAGTTCGACCTGACCAAGGTCCAGGAAGGCCAGCAGGTCGTCATCAAGTGGCAGGGCAAGCCGGTGTTCGTGCGCTACCGCACCCCGGCTGAGATCGAGCGCGCCCGCGCCGACGATCGCGCCGGCCTCAAGGACCCGCAGGCGGACGCCGACCGCGTCAAGCCGGGCCACCAGCAGTATCTCGTCGTCATCGGCTCGTGCACCCACCTGGGCTGCGTGCCGACGTTCGGCGCCGGCGATTTTGGCGGCTGGTTCTGCCCCTGCCACGGATCGCACTACGACACCTCGGGCCGCATCCGGAAAGGTCCGGCGCCGAAGAACCTGGTCGTGCCGACCTATGACTATGTGTCCGACACCCGCGTGAAAATCGGCTGAGGACGGGCAAGAGAACGATGAGCGATCACGAATCCACCTACGTCCCCAAGACCGGCATCGAGAAGTGGTTTGACAGCCGCCTGCCGATCATCCGCTTCGGCGCCGACTACATGGCGCTGCCGACCCCGAAGAACCTCAACTACTGGTGGACCTTCGGCGGCATCCTGGCCCTGTGCCTCGTGGTGCAGATCGCCACGGGCATCATCCTGGCCATGCACTATGTGCCGAACACCGAGATGGCTTTCGCCTCGGTCGAACGGATCATGCGTGACGTCAACGGCGGCGACCTGATCCGCTACACCCACGCCAACGGGGCCTCGATGTTCTTCATCGCGGTCTACCTGCACATGCTGCGCGGGCTGTACTACGGCTCGTACAAGGCGCCGCGCGAGATGATCTGGATCATCGGTTGCGTGATCTTCTTCCTGATGATCGCCACCGCCTTCCTCGGCTACGTCCTGCCGTGGGGCCAGATGTCGTTCTGGGGCGCCGAGGTGATCACCAATCTGATCGGGGCCATCCCGGTCGTCGGCGAGCCGATCCTGATCTGGCTGCGCGGCGGGCCGGCCATCGACAACGCCACGCTGAACCGCTTCTTCTCGCTGCACTACCTGCTGCCGTTCGTCATCGCCGGCTGCGTGGTCCTGCACCTGTGGGCCCTGCACCACGCCGGCCAGAACAACCCGGTCGGCATCCTGATCCCCAAGGACCGGATGGCCAAGGACACGGTGCCCTTCCACCCCTACTTCACGGTCAAGGACGGCTTCGCCGTCATCCTGTTCCTGATCCTGTTCGCGGTGTTCGTCTTCTACCTGCCGAACGCCCTGGGCCACGCTGACAACTACATCCCGGCCAACCCGCTGCAGACCCCGGCGCACATCGTGCCCGAATGGTACATGCTGCCCTTCTACGCGATCCTGCGCGCCATCCCCGACAAGTTCGGCGGCGTGGTGGCGATGTTCGGCTCCATCGGCGTGCTGTTCATCCTGCCGTGGCTGGATACGTCCAAGGTGCGCTCGATGCGCTACCGCCCGGCGATGCGGACCTTCTTCGTGATCTTCGTGCTGGTCGGCATGGGTCTCGGCTGGTGCGGGGCGCAGCTGCCCGACGCGCCCGTCGTCCCCGGCATGCCCAGCTTCGTGCTCTTCGACGGGGCGGTGAACAGCTACCTGTGGCTGACCCGGCTGCTGACGGCCTACTACTTCCTGTTCTTCCTGGTGCTGATGCCGATCGTCGGCCTGCGCGAGACCCCGAGGCCGATCCCGGCGACCATCTCCGAACCGGTTCTGCCGGGCGGGGACGCCCTGACCGCCGCCGCGCCGGCCTCGCCCGAGAAGAAGGGCTGAACGCGACCATGACCCTCAAGACGAACATCCAGTCGATGAAAAAGACCCTGGTCCTGATCGCCGCCGCGGCCGGCCTGTCGCTGATGGCGGCCCAGCCCGCCCTCGCTTCGGGCGGCGCCGAGCACCCGCGCAAGGGCGGCTTCAGCTTCGAGGGCCCGTTCGGGACCTTCGACCAGGCCCAGTTGCAGCGCGGCTACAAGGTCTACCGCGAGGTCTGCGCGTCCTGCCACAGCATGGACCTGATGCATTTCCGCACCCTGGCCGAGCCGGGCGGCCCCTTCTACGACGCGCACCAGGTCAATCCGGCCGAGAACCGCTTCGTCAAGGTGCTGGCCGCCGAGGTCCAGGTGCCGGACATCGACAGCGAGACCGGCGAGGCGATCATGCGCGACGCCGTCCCGGCCGATAAATTCCCCAACCCCTATCCGAACGCCACGGCTGCGGCCGCGGGCAACGGCGGGGCGGCTCCGCCGGACCTGTCGGTCATGGCCAAGGCGCGCCACGACGGGGCCAACTACATCTACTCGCTGCTGTCCGGCTATCGCGCCGCCCCGGCAGGCCTCGAGATCCGGCCGGGCCAGTACTACAACCCCTACATGGCCGGCGACCTGACGCCGTTCGTGGCCGAGGGCGCCCACGTGCCGCCGGGCGGCTTCATCGCCATGCCGCCGCCGCTGGCCAACGGTCAGGTGACCTATGACGACGGCTCGGCCGAAACGGTCGACCAGTACGCCAGGGACGTCGCCGCCTTCATCGCCTGGGCTTCGGACCCCAAGCAGGTCCAGCGCAAACAGTCGGGCATGGGCGTGCTGATCTTCCTGATCCTGTTCGCCGGCGTGACCTACGTCAGCTACCGCCGCATCTGGAAGGGCGTCGCCCACTAGGCTTCCGCCCTCCAGCGCAGACCGATCGACCCGCCGGGGCCTCAGCGCCGGCGGGTTTTTCGTGCGCGCTTGCGTGAGTCGGAAAAGAACTTTATGATATAAAGCGACTAGGGAGGAAGACCATGTCCAGGGGTTCGCGGATTTCGATGACGGCGCTGGCCGCCTGTTTCCTGCTCGCCGTTCCGACGATGGCGTCGGCCCAGGCGATGCAGCCGGCGGGCACGGCGGAGCAGCGCCAGGCGATGCAGACGCTGTCGTGGATGGATGGCGAATGGGTCGGGGAGGCCACGGTCTCGATGGGTCCGGGCCGGACCTCGACCCATCCGCACACCGAGCGGATCGGTCCGATGCTCGGCGGCTCGATCAGGGTGATCGAAGGGCGCAGCACGAACGATGACGGCACGGTCGCCTTCAACGCCTTCGCCGTGGTGTCCTGGGACGACGCGACCGACAGCTATGTGATGCGCTCCTACGCCAACGGGCAGGCGGCCGACTTCCCGCTCGAAGCCACGGCCGACGGGTTCCGCTGGACCATTCCGAGCCGCGGCGGGGAGATGCGCTACGTCACTGTGTTGAAGGACGGCGAATGGGTCGAGACCGGCGACTTCGTCATGCCGGGCCGCGATCCGATGAGGGTGATCGAGTTGCGTCTGCGCCGCCGCGGCGACACCGGTTGGCCGGCGGCCGACGCGGTCATCCCGTGATCGACAGGCGGAGATCGACGCCCTAACGTCCGGCCGGGTCTGTTTTTCGGCTGAGGGTGTTTCCGTCCATGCGTCTCCTTTCGACCGTCGCCGCGCTCGCCGCCGGCGCCCTGATCTCCGCCTGCGCCAGCACGGGGGGCGAGCCGTCCGCGCCCGCCGCCGCTCTCGACGCCGCCCGTCTGTCCGAACACGCCCGGGTGCTGTCGGACGACAGCTTCCAGGGACGCGGCATCGGCACGCCGGCCGAGGACATGGTGGTCCGCTACCTGAGCGAACAGTACGCCGCCGCCGGCTTCGAGCCGGGCGGCGAGAACGGCGGCTGGACCCAGGACGTCACCCTGAACCGCTTCACCGCCTCGAACATCAGCGCCGCGTTCAAGGTCGGCGAGGAGACCATTCCGCTTACGCAGGGCGAACAGATCGTGGTCTCGACCCGGCTGCCCGGCGATCACGTGATGCTGGCCGACGCGCCGCTGGTGTTCGTGGGCTACGGCATCAAGGCGCCGGAGCGGAACTGGGACGACTTCAAGGACGTCGACGTGCGCGGCAAGGTCATCGTGGTGCTGGTCAATGACGCGGACTTCGAACAGCCCGAGTTGGACACCTTCAACGGCCGGGCCATGACCTACTACGGCCGCTGGACCTACAAGTACGAGGAAGCGGCGCGGCAGGGCGCGGCGGGCGTCATCATCGTGCATGAGACCGCGCCGGCCTCGTACGGCTGGGCCACCGTCAACAACAGCTGGGCCGGGCCGCAGTTCGATATCGTGCGCGAGAACGCCGCGGCCGAGCGGGTACCGCTGGAAAGCTGGATGCAGCGCGACGTGGCCGTCGACCTGTTCCGTCGGGCCGGGCTGGATTTCGAGGCCCTGAAGACCCAGGCGCGGAGCCGCGACTTCCGCCCGGTCGAGTTGCCCGGCGCGACCTTCAACGGCATGTTCGATGTGGCCGCCAGCCAGATCGTCACCAAGAACGTCATCGCCCGCCTGCCGGGGACGACGCATCCGGACGAGACCATCCTCTACACCGCTCACTGGGACCACATCGGGGTGGGCGAGCCGGACGCCAATGGCGACGCCATCTTCAACGGCGCGGTCGACAACGCCACCGGCACCGCCGGCCTGCTGGAGCTGGCCCGCGTCTGGGGCGCCGGACCGCGGCCGGAGCGCTCGATCGTGATGATCAGCTTCACCGCCGAGGAGAGCGGCCTGCTGGGCTCGGAATACTACGCCGCCAATCCGGTCTGGCCGCTGGAGACCACCGTGGCCGGCTTCAACATGGACGCCATGAACGTCTACGGCCGGGTCGAGGACCTGGGCGTGATCGGCTACGGCCAGTCCGAACTGGACGAACTCCTGGCCGCCGCCGCCGCCCGTCAGGGCCGGGAAGTCGCGCCCGACGCCAATCCTGCCGCCGGCAGCTATTTCCGCAGCGACCATTTCCCGCTGGCCAAGCGTGGGGTGCCGATGGCCTACGCCGAGGGCGGCGGCGACTTCCGCGACCCGCCGATGGCGCCGCGCGAGGCGGCCCGGGACGAGTACGGCGCCAAACGCTATCACCAGGCCGACGACGAATGGTCGGCCGACTGGGACCTGGCGGGCCAGATCGAGGATCTGGAGGTCGCCCTGTGGATCGGCCGGGACCTCGCCAACAGCCGCGACTGGCCGGGTTGGAAGCCGGGGTCGGAATTCGGTCCGGCCCGGGCGGCGAGCGCGGCCGCCCGCCGCTAGGCGGACATGACGAAAACTTAACGAGCGGTCCGCCGGGGCCGCCCTAGAGTGCGCGGCATCAATCCGGGGATGGAGTTTCCCATATGCTTCGCAAGATGATGGGCGGCGTCGCTGTCGCCGCCGTGCTTCTGGCCGCCGGCATGGCGACGGCCCAGGACTTCTCGGCCGAGCGGATCAGCAACGACATCCGCACCATCAGCGCCGACGAATACCAGGGCCGCTACCCCGGCACCGAGGGCGAGCGCATGACGCTGGCCTGGCTGCAGGCCCAGTACGAGGCCATGGGCCTCGAGCCCGGCGGCCCGGACGGCCAGTGGCTGCAGCCGGTGGCCCTGAAGCGCTTCACGCCGGTCGAGGGCGCGGCCAGCGCCAGCTGGACCGGCCCGGACGGCGTCAGCCATCCGCTGGCGGTCGGAACCGACGTCACCCTGCGCGCCATCAGCAACGACGGCCAGGCCTCGATCAGCAACGCCCCGGTGGTGTTCGCCGGCTACGGCATCACCGCGCCGGAGCGGAACTGGGACGACTACGGCGACATCGACGTGCGCGGCAAGGTCGTGGTCGTCGTGCCGGGCGAGCCCGAAGGCGAGCTGTTCAACGGCGAATACGACACCAACTACGAATCCGGCGCCTACAAGGCTGACGAAGCCTTCCGCCGCGGCGCGGTCGGCATCGTCACCCTCGTGCCCGGGGCCGCGGACTCGCCGATGTGGCAGCGGACGGTGCGGGGCGCGACCCGTACCCGCACCTTGACGCCGGGAGCGGCCGATCTCGAATTCTCGATGGCCACCAACCACGACGTCGCGCTGCAGTGGGCCACGGCGGCCGGCCTCGACATGGGCCGATTGGCCAGTGTTGGTTCCGGCGCCTTCAAGGCCGTGCCGGTGAACGGCGTCAGCCTGTCGGTCGAGGCGGCGGAGACCATCGACACCCTGGTCACCCACAACCTGCTGGCGCGCTTGCCGGGCGCCGAGCGTCCGGATGAAACCATCATCTATTCGGCCCACTGGGATCACGTCGGCGGCGAGACCCAGCACCCCGAGACCCCGGGCGACGACAAGATCTTCAACGGGGCCTGGGACAACGCCTCCGGCACGGTGGGCGTGGTCGAGATGGCCCGCCAGCTGAGCCAGGCGCCTCGCCCCGAGCGCTCGATCGTCTTCGCCCACATGGCGGCCGAGGAGATGGGGCTGATGGGCGCCTACGGCTACGCCGCCGATCCGGTGTACCCGCTGGCGACGACAGTGGCCGACATCAACATCGACATGCTGCCGCTGTCGGGGCCGACGAAGGACATCCCGATCTTCGGCAAGGGCCAGAACGATCTGGAGGACCGGCTGCAGGCGCTGGCCGAGCCGCTGGGCCGCTATGTCTCGGACGACCACATGCCGGAACAGGGCTTCTACTACCGCTCGGATCACTTCCCCTTCGCGCGCGCCGGCGTGCCCGCCCTCATGCCGTGGCATGGCTGGGATTGGGTCGAGGGTGGTCGGGAAGCGGGCGAGGCCGCGTGGCGCGCCAAGTTCGGGGCCGACTACCACAAGACGTCCGACGAATGGTCGCCCGAGCTGAACTTCACCTCGGCGGTCGAAAACCTGACCCTGCTGTATCATCTGGGTCTGGACCTCGCGAACAGCGAGGACTGGCCGGGCTGGAAGTCGACCTCGGAATTCGCCCAGGTGCGCGCCCGTACGGACGCCGCGCGCCAGTGACGGCGACCATACGGCCCCTGACCGGCGACGGCTCGCCGCCGGTCGAGGGATCGTATCCGCAGGCGGTCGAGGTGACCGGCCCGACCCGCTGGCTCTACCTGTCCGGCCAGATTCCTGTCGCGCCTGACGGCTCTCTGGCCGCCGGGTTCACCGGCCAGTGCGAACAGGTCTGGGACAATATCGAGACCCAACTGACCGCCGCCGGCATGACGCTGGACAACTTGGTCAAGGTGACGACCTTCCTGTCGGACCGGCGTTACGCCCTGGAGAACCGCGAAGTCCGGGTGCGGCGGCTGGCCGGTCGACAGCCGGCCCTGACGGTGATCGTCACCGGCATCTTCGACGAGGCCTGGCTGGTCGAGATCGAGGCCGTGGCGGCGGCGTAACGCCGCCTTGCCCTCGCGGTCGGGTCGCCGCAGTCTCGACGCATGAGAGCGCCACACGCATGAGCCGCTGGTCGCCGCAAGATGCACAGGACGAGCCCAACGGCCTGATCCTGTTCGACGGTCTCTGCGTTTTTTGCTCGCGCTGGGTGCGATTCGTCATCGACCACGACCGGGGGGGGCGCTTCAGCTTTGCGCCGATCCAGTCGGAGCACGGGCGGACGCTGGCGGCGCGGTTCGGGATCGACCCGGAGGCGCCGCAGACCAATGCGGTGATCTGGAACGGGCGCATCCACTTCAAATCAGACGCAGCGCTGACGGTGCTGGGGCAACTGCCGTCGACGCGGCTTCTCGCCCTGCTGAAGGGTGCGCCCCGCCTGATACGCGACCCGATCTATGACCTGATCGCGCGCAATCGCTACCGCATCTTCGGCCGGACCGAGACGTGCATGGTCCCCTCGCCGGAGATCCGGGCGCGGTTCTTCGTCTAGGCGCGCTTGCGGACGAACACCGTGCCGGCTGAATAGCCCGCGCCGAAGCTGCAGATCAGGCCGATGTCGCCTGGCTGGAAGCCGTCGTGGCGCAGGTGGAAGGCGATGATCGAACCGGCCGACGACGTGTTGGCGTAGTCGTCGAGGATGATGACGTTCTCCTCGGGCGTCGGCTCGCGGCCCAGCACCTTGCGGCCGATGAACTGGTTCATGTTGATGTTGGCCTGGTGCAGCCACAGCCGCTTCAGCTGGTGCGGATCGAGGCCGAGGTCGGCGGCATGGTCGACGATCATGTCCGAGACCATCGGCACCACGTCCTTGAACACCTTTCGTCCCTGCTGGACGAAAAGTTTGTCGGTCTGGCCTGCCGGTTCGCCGCCTGCGGCGGGGCCCGTCGCTTCGGCGGCGCGGTTCAGGAAGCCGAAATTGTTGCGGATGTTGTTCGAGAACACAGTCTTCAGCCGCGTGCCGAGAATCTCCCAGCCGTCCACGGCCTGATCCTCCGCCTCAACGATCACGGCGGTGGCGACGTCGCCGAAGATGAAGTGGCTGTCGCGGTCCTTGAAGTTGAGGTGGGCCGAACAGACCTCGGGGTTCACCATCAGCACCGCCTTGACCGAGCCGGAGGCGATGAAGTCGGCGGCGGTCTTGATGCCGAAGGTGGCCGAGGAGCAGGCCACGTTCATGTCGAAGGCGAAGCCCTCGATGCCCAGCGCCTGCTGCACCTCGATGGCCATGGCCGGGTAGGGGCGCTGCATGTTGGAGGCGGCGCAGATCACCGCCCCGATCTCGCTGGCCGGCTTGCCCCAGGCGGCGATGGCGTCCTGCGCCGCCTTCACGGCCATCTCGGCCAGCACCGACAGCTCTTCGTTGGAACGCTCGGGGATGTTCGGGGCCATGCGGTCCGGGTCGAGCACCCCGGCCTTGTCGAGCACGAAGCGCGACTTGATGCCGGACGCCTTCTCGATGAACTCGACCGAAGACGGCGTCAGGGCCGCGGTGTCGCCCGCGGCGATGCCGGCGGCGTGCTGCTCGTTGAAGCGCGCGGCCCAGGTGTTGTAGGCGGCGACCAGCTCCTCGTTGGAGATGGACTGTTCCGGCGTGAACAAGCCGGTGGCGGCGATGACGGCTTTGGTCATGAGGCAGGCCCCTGGCGCTCGCGGCGCGGCCCGCTCGCTGCGTGAGGGGCCGGCTCAGTTCTGTTTCTGGACGGACTAGATAGGCGCGTCTTGGGGCGAGGTCGAGGCGCTCTCGTGCCGGGCCAGCAAGCGGTGGGCCGCGTCGAGGTGCAGCCGCTCCACCATCCGGTAGCCGACCCGGATGGCGCCCCTGCCCTGGGCGTCCGCGGCGGCGAAGGCGGCGACGACTTCCCGGGCCCGGGCGACCTCTTCGGCGGAAGGCGAGAAGGCGGCGTTGGCGGCGGCGATCTGGGCCGGATGGATCAGGCTCTTGCCGTCGAAACCGAAGGCCCGGCCCTGTCGGCATTCGGCCTCCAGCCGGTCGGCGTCGTCGGTGGCGTTGACGACCCCGTCGATGGCCAGCAGGCCGTGGCCGCGCGCGGCGGCGACGACGGCGGCCAGCCACGGCTTGAGCGGCTCGCGGTCCGGGCCGAGCACCAGGTTCATCCGTTCGCCGAAATCATTGATCCCGAGCATCAGGGCCGCGAGCGGGGCTCCGGCGCCGGCGATCTGGTCCAGGCGCAGCACCGACAGCGGCGTCTCGATCATGACCCACAGGGCGACGCCGTCCGGCAGGCGCGCCGCGACCTCGCGCACGCCCTCGGCGCTCTCGATCTTGGGCGCGACCACGAAATCGGGGTTCAGGCCGGCGAGGGCTTCCAGATCGCCGGCGCCCCACGGGGTGTCGAGGCCGTTGACGCGGACGCCGACGCGGCAACCGAAGCCCCCGGCGGTCAGCGCCGCGACCGCGGCCTGGCGCGCCTCGGCCTTGGCGTCCGGAGCGACGGCGTCCTCGAGGTCGAGGATCACGGCGTCGCAGGTCAGGCCGCGCGCCTTTTCGATCGCGCGGGGATTGCTGGCGGGCAGATAGAGGACCGAGCGGGTCAGCTGCATCAGACGCGGCCCGTGACGGGGATCAGGGCCCCCGTGATCGCCCGGCTTTCGGGCGAGGCAAGGAAGAGCATGACGCGGGCGAGGTCCGACGGCTGGACCCATTTGGCCGGGTCGGCGTCGGGCATGTCGGCGCGGTTCTGCTCGGTGTCGAGGATCGAGGGCAGGATGGCGTTGACGGTGACCGAGGTGGCCTTCAGCTCTTCCGCCAGGCTCTCGGTCAGGCGGTGCACGGCCGATTTGGAGGCGGCATAGGCGCCCATGCCCGCGGCGCACTTCAGCGCCGCATTGGCCCCCACGTTGACGATGCGGCCTTCGTCCGACCGCTTGAGGTGGGGCAGGGCGGCGCGGCTGGCGTTCAGGGCGGTGGTCAGGTTGAGGGTGAACATCCGGGCCCAGGCGGGATCTGCGTCGTCCGTGGTCTGCCAGATGAAGCCGCCGGCGATGTTGAACAGGGCGTCCAGTCGGCCGAAGCGTTCGATGACGGCCGCCATGGCCCGTTCCGCCGCCGCCGGATCGGTCAGATCGGTCCCGCCGAGTTCCAGCACGCCTTCGGGGACCGTCCCCGGGGCGAGGTCGATGACCGCGGCTTTCAACCCGTCGGCCAGCGCCGCCTCAAGCACGGCCCGGCCCAGAACGCCGTGGCCCCCGGTGATGGCGATGACGCGGTCGGACATGGGTTCTCCAAGGGACGAATGGTCGAAATGGCCTAAAACATAGTCCGTAGAGTCGGCAGAGTCTGGATCGCCCTAGCCGAAGACCCTGGCCATCAGCCGTTCCAGGGCATGGGCGTCGACAGCGTCAAACGCTGACGTGACGGTCGCATCGACGTCGAGCACGGCGATCAGGGCGCCGGACCGGTCGAGCACCGGCACGACGATCTCGCTGGCCGACCGACTGTCGCAGGCGATGTGGCCGGGGAAGGCGTTGACGTCCTCGACGATCTGGGTGGCGCGGTCCTTCGCCGCCGTGCCGCACACCCCCCGGCCAAAGGCGACGCGCAGGCAGCCGAGGGTGCCCTGGTACGGCCCGACCACCAGTTCGTCGGGCTTGTCGGGATCGACCACGTAGAAGCCCGTCCAGAAGAACAGCGGGAAGGCGTCGGCCAGCATCGACGAGACGGTCGCCATCCGCGCCGTCAGGTTCGGCTCGCCTTCGAGCACAGCGAGAATCTCCTCTTCGAGTTCGGCGTAGCGGGCGGCCTTGTCGTCGGGACGATCATCGCGGGCGAGGTAGGACATCAGGCGAAACTCCGGGCAATGCAGGCCATATAGGCGCCGCCGCCCCGGGAGGCGAGGGGGTGATTTTTCGCCTGTGAGGGGAATCACAAGCCGCTGATTCTGGTGGAAAACTTCCACCTCGTCATAAAATGGCCGTGGTGCGGCAACGCTTTGTCGCAAACCAGCGTTAACCTTGACAGACAGTTAACTGGACCGGACTGTCCCGGTCACGCAAAGCTTAACGGGCGAGCCGGGGAACGCCCGCTCCAGTGGTGCGAGGGGTCATGGGCGAGGGCGAGGCGAACAAGACCGGGCGCGGGCGGTTCGAGCGGTCGCGGGGCCCCGTCGCCATCGCGGCGGTGGCGGCCGTGCTGGCCCTGACCGCCTTCGGCATGGCCTCGTGCGGCGACCGGAGCAGCGGCGTGCGCTTCTGGCAGCGCGCCGACGCGGCCTCGAACGCCTGCCCGCGTCCGGCCTCCCTGACCGGTTCGGAATTCAACGCGCAGGAGACAGGGTTGCGGGCGTTGCGCCGGGCAGCCTTCCGCGGCGACTTCTTCGCCCAGCTGGAGCTGGGATCGCGCTACGCCGCCGTGCGGGCCACCGACAAGAACATCGAGGACCCGATCGAGAGCGCCACCTGGTACGCCATGGCGCTGGCCAACGACGAGGGCTACGCGCCGATCAACCGCGTCGACCGGGGCAGCTTCGGCGGCTGGCGGCCGCTGTCGAAATACGACGACTGCCGCGCCTTCGAACGGCACATGGCCTATCAGCGGCTGGACCGCCAGCTCGGCCAGATGACGCGGCAGGAGCAGGAGGCGGTGCGCGACCGGGTCATCTACGTCCTGTCGACCCAGGACGCCGAGGGCTTCCGCACCCTGGCCCGTCTCCACGACGGCCTGTACGGCCCGTTCGGCGAACCCGAGGACAACCGCGAGGCCGTCGAGGCCTGGGGCCGCGACAGTGGCGGCCTCGACGGCCGCGACCGGCGTCGGCGCGGCTATCAGGCGGCGACCAGTCTGTTCCCGCGCAACGACGTCGACGCCTATCTGTACAATTATCTGGCGGTGCAGACCGGCGACGTCGGCGCCTATGTGATGATGAAGGACTTCGAGAAGTCCGCCCCCCGGCGCGACCAGTACAGCCGCTTCGTCGAGGCCAAGGCGCGGCAGTGGACGCCGCCGTTCGAATTCTATCCCAACGAGGCCCCGGGCTCCGGCGTGCCCTTCTCGGACGAGAGCCGGCCGCGCGGCGACGCCTATGAATACGCCCTGACCCGGATGGGGGGCGAGCTGCCGTTCCTCCACGTCGGACGGGCCCTGCGCTACCTCGGCATCACCGAGACCGTGGCCCAGCGGCCCGAGGACCTGTCCAAGCGCCAGATCGAGACGCTGGAGGCCATGCTGGGCCATCCGATGGAGAGCCGTCTGTCGTATCTGGAGCGGGTCCGGGCCATCCAGATGGCCTCGATCAACGGGTCGTCCGAGGCGCAGCTGGTGCTGGCGGTGATGTACGCCGAGGGCATCGGCCTGCCGGCCGACTACGCCCGGGCCTTCAAGTGGTTCGAGGAGGCTGCGCGACAGGGCAGTCCCGAGGCGAAGTTCGCCATGTCGAGCTATTTCGCGCTCGGCGTCTCGGGCGTGGCCGACCAGGACAAGGCCCAGGCCGTGGCCCTGCGCATCGACTCGGCCCTGTCCGGCTTCGGCCCTTCGGCCGCCCGCCTGCAGGCCGTGCTGGCCCAGGTCTCCCGTTCTCAGCAGCGCCGTTAAGGAGGGCGTGGACCCATGTCGACCCGTTTCCTCTTCGGTCGCATCCGCGGCACGGTCGCCGGGATCGCCGTCATCGCCGCCGCCGTCGTCGGCCTGGCGCTGTCGCAGGGCCCCGCCGCCCACGCCCAGGTCGCCGCCAAGGTCGAGAGCCAGACGCGACCCAATTTCGGCCTGCTGCTGGACCCGCCGACGCGCAGCTATCGCAGCCGGGGCTCGCACCACCGGCGCTACGACTATCGCCGTCACCGTCCCGACTGGCGGCCGGACTATCCGGGCGGCTACCGGCCCGGCGGCGAGGAGATCGTTCTGGTCGACTGCGGCGGCAATCCGGGCTCGGGCGCGGTCGAGGACGCCGTGCGCCGCGTCCGTCCCGGCGGCACCCTGGTGATCCGGGCCCGCGCCGGAGCCTGCGTCGGCTGGCTGAACATCGACAAGCCCCTGACCATCATCGGCGAAGGCGGCTTCGATCCGCGCAACTGGGCGCGCAGCCCCAATCCCACCCTGCAGGCCCCCGACGGCCTGCCCTGCATCACCGTGGCGCAGGGCGTCCGCGTCGAGATCCGCGACATGGTCTTCGCCTCGCCGCGCGCCGGGGACGCCGCCTGCATCGTCGGCTACGGGGCCGAGATCGTCATGAACCGGGTCGGCTTCCGCCACGCCGGCGACGAGGCGGCCATCTTCGTCGACGGCGGTCTGCTGGATATGCGCGATACGATCGTCGAGGCCCAGACCATCGCTCCGGCCATCGTCGCCGACGGCGCGGTGCTGAACGCCTGGGAGGTCGTGGTGACCGGGGCCCAGTCGGGCGTCGAGGTGATCCCGGGGGCCGGGCAGACCTCGCGCATCGCCTCGACCACCCTGAAAGGCACCAACGCGCCGAACGCCTTCGGGCCGCGTTCGATCGGCATCATCGTCCGTTCGGGCCGGGACTACGGCCGCGTCGAGATCGAGAACACCGCCATCGTGGGCTACGTCGAAGGCGTGGCGATCGAGGGGGCCTCGGTCGATATCAAGAACAGCCGCGTCGGCCGCTCCGACAAGGGCGTGGTGCTCTACAACGGCGAACTGCGGCTGGAGGACAGCCGCATCCGCGCCACCACGGTCGGCGTCGCCGCCGCCTCGGGCAGCGCTGTGATCGTCAACAACGTCTTCTCGGGCGTGCGCGAGGTGATCTATGCCGAGGACCGCGCCAATGTGCAGGCGCGCGGCAACCGGGTCTATTCGCGCCAGGTCTGCCGGCCGCAGTTCCGCGACCGCTACCGTGGCCGCTACGAGCCCTACTGGCGTCCGGGCGACGGATGGGAGTGCGCTCACAGCTCGTATCCGCGCGACTGGTGGGACGACGAGGACGGCCTGCTCGGCCTCGAATACCACGACGACGGCTACATCCTGGACGGCTACGACCGCTATCAGGACGGCCAGGGCTGGTACGACGAGGACGGCCGCTACATCCCGAACGATCGCTACCGCGGCGAGGACCGCTGGAGCCGGGGCGGGGGCTGGGGCCGGTAGGCGCGGAGGGACTCGAACCCCCAACCAGACCGTTATGAGCGGTCGGCTCTAACCATTGAGCTACGCGCCCTCCGTGGCCGTCTCCGTGGCCTAGCAGGCGGCGCGGCGGCTTGCCAAGCGCCATGGTTCCAACGCCGACCTGTCGCCGATTTCACGCCGATGAACGATTTCTGCCAATGGAGCCCGCCCGCCTGTTCAGGCGTTAAAGGCCAAGGTTCAGCCACGGACGCCCGACACGATCGGCGCCGGATGGATCGTCCTTCGCCTACGGAGACTACTCACATGAACCGCCCCGCCCCCGTCGCCCGCACCGCCGCCCTGCCGGCCGTCTCGAACCGCATCCTGCTGATGGGGGGAGCCGTGATGGCCACCGTCGCCCTGCTCGCCGCGGCCCCCGCCGCGTTCGCCCAGTCGCAACCCGTCGGAGGCGCTCCCTTGACCATCCAGGCCGTGACCGAACGCCCGTCCCTCAACCTGTCGGCCTATGGCGAGGTCAAGACCGCGCCGGACATGGCCACCATCAGCTTCGGCGTGGTCACCGAGGCCACGACCGCCGCCGAGGCCATGAGCCAGAACGCGGCGCGGATGAACCAGGTCATGGCCGCCCTGCGTCGCGCCGGCATCGAGGCGCGCGACGTCCAGACCTCGGGCCTGAACCTGTCGGCCCAGTACGACTACATCCAGAACGAGCCGCCCCGGCTGCGCGGCTATCAGGCCAACAACCGGGTGACGGTGATCATCAACGACCTGGACGCCGTCGGCACGACCGCCGACGCCGTGGTCGCGGCCGGGGTCAACCAGATCGACGGCATCAGCTTCGGCCTCAAGGACCCGACCTCGGCCGAGAACCAGGCTCGCCAGCTGGCGGTGCGTAACCTCCAGGCCAAGGCGGCCCTGTATTCCCAGGCGCTGGGCGTGCCGCTCGGCGGCATCCGCTCGCTGACGGAAGGCGGCGGTTATTCGCCCCAGCCGCCGCGCCCGATGTACGCCCGCGCCGAAATGGCCATGGACGCCGGGAGCACGCCGGTGGCGGCCGGCGAGCTGACCGTGCGGATCGACATCACCGGGGTGTACGACCTGGAACGCTAGGACGTGAACAGGCGGGGGCCGGAAGGCTCCCGCCCCTACTCGATCTCGAAGACCACGGTGATGCGCGCGCTGACGCCCACCGCGTCCGGCGCGGCTTCGAGGGACACGCCGGGCCGGATGCGGGAACCGGTGACCACGATCTCGTCGATTTGCGTCGCCTCGTCGTCGCTGTTGTAACGCGCGGCGCTCGGGTCCTGAATTCTGACGATCCGCCCCAGTCGTTGTCCCGAGGCTTCGGCAAGCAGGGTCGCCTGCCGGCGGGCGTCCTCGAAAGCCGCGCGGTTTGCGCTTTCCCGAAGGGCCTGCCGGTTCGAAAGGACGTACTCGTCCAGACGGGCGCTGTTCGCGCCGAGGTCCGACGCGAGAGACAGGGCGTCGCCCGCCCGCTCGGCCGGCGCTCCCCTCAAGCTGATCGCCGTGGATGCGACATAGCCCAGGACCGCGCAGTGCTCTTCCCGGCGGGCGTTCTCCTCACACTGCGGGTCGCGGCGCGGCTCGATCGACGTGGCGCCGGTGGTCGCCTCGGCCTGGGTCAGCCCTTCGAGGCGGGGCCAGCCATCGAGAAGGCGGGCCTGAACCCCGGCCAGGGCTCGCAGCGCCTCGGCCTGGGTCGCACCACGTCCCTGCGCGGCGGCGTCCACCACGAATACGTCCGGCTGGGCCTCGCCCATTCCTTCGCCGGTGACGATGATCGTCGAGGGTTCGGCTATCCGATCCTGGGCGAAAGCCGGCGCAGACGCTGCCGCGAGGACGAGCGCAGTGATGCAGGTCAGCGTCTTCATGGATATCTCCCCCAGCCTGAGGCCAAGGGGAGGGCGCCCGGAGGCGAGCGTCAAGCGGCGCGCTTGATCTCGTTGTTGTCGTCCAGAAGCACCACGGTGGGCGACCACTGGCGGGCCTCTTCTTCCGGAAGCTGGCCGTAAGTCACGACGATGACCTTGTCGTTCTTCTGCACCAGGCGGGCGGCGGCGCCGTTGACGCCGATGACGCGCGAGCCGCGCGGGGCCTCGATGGCGTAGGTGGTGAAACGCTGGCCGTTGGTGATGTTCAGCACATCGACCTGCTCGTGCGGGAAGATGCCCGCGGCGTCCAGCAGGTCGGCGTCGATGGCGATCGAGCCTTCGTAGTCGAGGTCGGCCTGGGTCACCGTGGCGCGGTGCAGCTTGGCCTTCATCAGGGTGACCAGCATGGGGAGTGCGGTCCGGGATGACGCGGGGCGATCGGCCCCCGCTCGCAGGATGCTGATATAGGGGCTGGCGGGCGCGTCATCAATCATTTCTGTTGCGTCGCACAATTCCCGCTGCGGCGCGCATTCGCCTGTTACGTGACGTTCATTTGACGGCAAACCGTGTCGCCCTATGGTCCGGAGTGGCCAAAGCCCGGCCCGCGTCCCGGACCCTGACCTCTCCCATGAAGCAGTTCTTCCTGACGATGCTCGGCGTGTTCGCCGGCCTGGTGCTGTTCTTCGTCATCGTGCCGGTCGTGCTGATCACCATCGCGATCGGCTCGGCGACCTCGAAGGAGCCGACGCCGTCCAACACCGTGCTGGAGCTGGACCTGCGCGAGGGCGTGACCGACCAGGCCCCGATCAATCCGTTCGCGGTGTTCGGCGGCGCCGGCCTGTCGACGATGCAGGTGGTCGACACCCTGGCCCAGGCCGAGGACGACAGCCGGATCAAGGCGCTGCTGATCCGCCTGCCGGAGGCGGGGATCACCCCCGCCGCCGCCGACGAAATCCGTCAGGCCGTGCGTCGCTTCCGCCGTTCGGGCAAGGTGGTCATCGCCCATGCGCAGGGCTTCCAGCCGGTCGGGACCGCCGTTTCCAGCTATATGATCGGGGCTTCGGCCTCCGAGCTGTGGATGCAGAACACCTCCAGCTTCCAGTTGGCGGGCTTCTCGGCCGACTCCATCTTCCTCGGCCGGGCGCTCGAGAAATACGGCGTCAACGCCCAGTTCGAGCAGCGCTACGAGTACAAGAACGCCGTCAACGAATACACCGAGAGCGACTTCACCCCGGCCCACCGCGAGGCGATGACGGCGTGGATGACGTCGATCTACACCTCGGCCCTCGCCAACGCCGCGCAGGACCGCAAGGTGACGCCGCAGGCCCTGCGCGCCACCATCGAGGCCGGGCCGCATTCGGCCGCCCAGGCGCTGCAGCGCCGCCTGATCGACAAGATCGGCCAGGTCGAGGAGGCCGAGGCCGAGGCCATGCGCCGCGCCGGCGAGGGCTCGGAGATCATGGAATTCGGCGACTACGCCTCCTCGAAGGGCGAGCGCGCCGGCTCGGGCCGCAACGCCATCGCCATCGTCGGCGGCGAGGGCGCAATCCTGACCGGCACGGGCGGAACCGCCGATCCGTTCGGCGGCGGTTCGTCGATCATGTCCGACGATCTGGCCGAGGCCCTCTACGACGCCATCGAGGACGACTCGGTGAAGGCCATCGTGTTCCGCGTCTCCTCGCCCGGGGGCTCGCCCGACGCGTCGGAGCAGATTCTCGCCGCGGTGCGCGCCGCCAAGGCGGCCGGCAAGCCGGTGGTGGTGTCGATGGGCGACTACGCCGCGTCAGGCGGCTACTGGATCAGCTCGGAAGCCAACTGGATCGTGGCCCAGCCCTCGACCCTGACCGGCTCGATCGGGGTGTTCGGCGGCAAGCTGGTGCTGGCCGACGCGCTGGCCCGCTTCGGCGTCGACATGCGCAACCTGAGCATCGGCGGCGAATACGCCGACTCCTTCTCTCCGTCCGAGCCGTTCGGGGCGGCCGACCGCGCCGCCTTCGCGGCCCAGATCGACCGCACCTATGAGGAGTTCATCGCCCGCGTCGCCCGCGGCCGGAACCTGCCCCCCGCCCGGGTGCGCGAGATCGCCCGCGGCCGCGTCTGGACCGGCGCCCAGGCCCGGTCGCTCGGTCTCGTCGACCAGCTGGGCGGGCTGGAGGAGGCCATCGCCAAGGCCCGCCAGCTGGCCCGCATCCCGGCCGACGAGTCGGTGCGCTTCAAACGCTATCCGGAATCACAGTCGCCGTTCGCGGCCCTGTCGGAAATGTTCGGGGTTTCGGGCGAGGCGGCGCGGGTGCTGGTCGGCATCGGCGGGGTCCTCAACGATCCCCAGGCCGAGGCCGCCGTCCGTCAGTTGCGGGCCGAACAGGCGCGGGCTTCCGGGGCCACGGTCCTCGCCGACCAGCCGTACTGACAGCGACAATCGGACACTGGCCTGTGATGGGGCCGGTCATTGACCGTTCATGCCGATGGACCGACATTCGAAGTTGGGCGTTGTTCGCAACGTCACAGAGGTGATTTCATGACCCAGTCCGACCGCCTGATCTTCGGCCCCGGCCCTTCCGGCCGCCGTCCCGCCAACGGGCTGGTCGCGTCGGTGATGTGGCTCGGCGGTCTGGTCGCCACCCTCGCCGCCATGGCCGTGGGCGCGGTTCTGGCCGTGTTCGCCGCCGCCGCCGTAGCCGTGATCGCCGTCTTCGCCGCGGTGCTGGTGTTCTTCGCGGGGCTCGCCGTGCGCGCCCGCCGCCGGGTCACGTTCCGCGCCCGCCGCGCCGACGACGTGATCGAGGCCCGCAAGGTCGACGGCGCCTGGGTCGCCTACGGCTGGGAGCGGCCGGGCCGCTAGATGCTGGTCGTCCGGGACGCGCCGTCGCCCAATTTCGACAGTCGCCGGGCCCCGCCCGACATGCTGGTGCTGCACTACACCGGCATGCGCACGGCCGATGAGGCGGTCGCCCGTCTGCGCGACCCCGACGCCAGGGTCTCGGCCCACTACGTCGTCGACGAGGACGGCGCGATCCTGCGGCTGGTGGCCGAGGAGCGCCGCGCCTGGCACGCCGGCCGCGGCGCCTGGCAGGGCGAGACCGACTGCAACGCCGCCTCGATCGGCATCGAGATCGTCAATCCGGGGCACGAGTTCGGCTACCGGGACTTCCCCGGCGCCCAGATCGACGCGGTGATCAGCCTGATCTCGGACATCCGCACCCGCTGGACCATTCCGGACGGCCGCATCATCGGTCATTCGGACCTCGCTCCCGAGCGCAAGCAGGATCCCGGCGAGCGCTTCCCGTGGAAGCGGCTGGCCTCCGTCGGCCACGGCCTGTGGTTCGAACCGGCGCCCGAACGCACCGCCGCCCTCGGCGCCCCGCTGGGCGTCGGCGACGAGGGATTGGGGGTCATCGTGCTGCGGGCCGGCCTGCACCGGCTCGGCTACGGACTTCAGCCCGGCGGCGACTACGACGAGGCGACGAAGCTGACGGTCGAGGCCTTCCAGCGCCACTGGCGACCCTCGAAGGTCGACGGCGTCGCCGACGGCGAGACGCGGGCCACGCTGATGGGGGTCCTGCAACTGGCCACGGCGGAGAGCGTCACGGGGGTGCTGTCGTGACCCGACAACTGACAGGGGCCGAATGGGCGGCGGAGCGCGAGGCCGGGCGGGAGGCGCGGCAAAAGCGTTGGCTGGAGGTCGAGCGCCCCGCGTTGAAGGCCCGGGTGCTAGCCGAGGTCGAACGACGCGGCCTCGCCTCCTTCATGAACCGCACCCGCTGGGAGAAGCTCAGCGAGGCTGTGTACGCGGAACTGCCGTTCCCGCCCGCCTTCGACCTACAGACCGTGCTGGGCAAGCGCGAAGCTCCCATGGACACGCGCTCCGCGCCTTTCCCCGGTGACTGGCGTGAGCTGGAGCCCTTCTTCGAGATCGAGTGGCTCAGGGTCGTGCCGCGCCATTCCCGGCATGTGGCCATGCTGCTCGCGGACGAGGTGGTCGATTGCACCGACGCCTTCCGCGACCTGCTGGTCCGGCTGGGCGTCCCCTTTCGCGAGGACGAGGCGCGCACCTTCTGGATCTACGGCTACGCCCCGGCCGATCCCGCAACATTGACCTCGCCGCCCGAAAAGCCCACCTAGCCCCCGTCAGACGGCCGGGCGGTCGCGGCGGGGCTTGCCCCGTCGAGGAAAGTCCGGGCTCCACGGTGAAAAGGCGGCGGATAATTTCCGCCCGGGGCGACCCGAGGGATAGCGCCACAGAAAGCAAACCTCCGGCCTTGCGAGGCCGGTAAGGGTGAAAGGGTGGGGTAAGAGCCCACCGCGTCTCTGGCAACAGCGACGGCATGGCAAGCCCCGCCTGGAGCAAGACCGAATAGGGATGTCGCGCGGCCTCGGCCGCAGGGTTCACCGCCCGAGGCGTCCGGGTAGGTCGCGAGAACCGGTCAGCGATGGCCGGTCCAGAGGAATGATCGTCGCCGCACTCCGGTGCGGAACAGAACCCGGCTTACAGGCCGTCTGACCCTTTTCCGTTTTACGGGTCCCCCAGCGTTGGCGACCGCGCCCGCTCGCGGTTCGAGGCGAAGGTCGCCGCGCCATTAACCAATTGGTCCTCAATACGGCGCTGAATGCCTCCACAGCCTGTTTATACTTCCGATGTTCTATGTATGTTCTGGAATTCGCGGCCTTCAGGAAGTTAACCTTCGTCAACTAATCCCATTGAGCCCCATTTCATCCCATGCTATCCCATAGCCCTGAGTTGGGGTTAGCGGACGCGGGGATGCGTCCAGGGATCAGAGGGCGGATCGAAGGGTCCGAATTGGGCAGGACGTGTTTCTCTCGACCTATGAGAAACAATTGGACGGCAAGCGCCGCCTGCTGATCCCGCAGGAATTCCGCACGGCCGAGAACGGCGCCGAGCATGGCGTGTTCTGCTTCTTCTCGATCGAGTCCGACTGTCTCGAGGCCGGCGGCGACAAGCTGATGGCCGAATACGTCTCGATGATCGAGGAGCTGCCGTTCGGCGACGACCTGCGCACGGCGCTGGAAGAGACCTTCTACGCCGGCCAGCGGCCGCTGGCCTACGACGGCGGCGGCCGGATCACCCTGCCGGAACATCTGTGCCAGGACGCTGGTCTGGGCGAGGACGTGGTCATCGTCGGCCTGGGCCCGCGCTTCCAGATCTGGGACCGGGCCCGCTGGAATGCGCGCCGCGACGAGCGCCGGGCGCTGGCCCGTCAGGCCGTGCGCGAGCGCGGCGAGGCCGGGCGCAAGGCCCTGCTGGCCGGCCGTCGTGCGGGCGGGGAGGGCGCATGAGCCCGCACGCCCCCGTCCTGCTGGCCGAGGTGCTGGAGGCTCTCGATCCCAAGCCGGGCGACGTGATCATCGACGCGACCTTCGGCGCCGGCGGCTATACCCGGGCGATCCTGGCGACCGGCGCGACGGTCATCGCCCTCGACCGCGACCCGACCGTCCAGCCGCACGCCGACACGGTGGCCAACGATTTTCCCGGCAAGTTCCAGCTGATCCGCACGCCTTTCTCCGGTCTGGCCGAGGCCTTCGCCGACAGCGGCGCGGCGAAGCTGGACGGGGTCGTGTTTGATATCGGCGTGTCGTCGATGCAGCTGGATCAGGCCGAGCGCGGCTTCTCCTTCATGCGCGACGGCCCGCTGGACATGCGGATGTCGGACGAGGGCGAGACCGCCGCCGACATCGTCAACAGCTGGGACCACGGGCCGCTGGCCCACATCTTCAAGCTCTACGGCGACGAGCGCCAGTCCGGCCGCGTGGCCACCGCCATTCTGCGCCGCCGGGCCGAGAAGCCCTTCACCCGCACGCTCGACCTGGCCGAGGTCGTCGAGAAGGCGCTGGGCGGCCGTCGCGGTGCGCCGATCCATCCGGCCACGCGCGTCTTCCAGGCGCTGCGCATCGCCGTCAACGACGAACTGGGCGAACTGCGCGCCGGGCTGGAGGCCGCCGAGGCGACGCTGGCCCCGGGCGGGCGGCTGGCCGTGGTCACCTTCCATTCGCTGGAGGACCGCATCGTCAAGGCGTTCCTGACCGAGCGGACCGGCAACGCCCCGGGCGGCTCGCGCCACGCTCCGGTCGCCATCGACCCGCGCAAGCCCAGCTTCGTCCTGCGCTTCAAGGGCGCGCGCGAGGCCGGCGAGGAAGAGCGCGAGGCCAATCCCCGCGCCCGGTCGGCCAAGCTGCGCGCCGCGGTGCGCACGGACGCCCCGGCGTGGGGGAGGATCGCGGCATGAGCGCGACCCACGCGGTCCGGCGCGTGTTCGACTGGAAGGTCCGCGGCGTGCGCTGGATCGAGATCATCGGCCTGGTGCTGGTCGCGGCGATGATCTTCTCCGTTTACCTGGCCAAGGCGGCGGCGGCGAACGAGAGCGCCGAGATCGCCAGCCTCGAGCGCCAGATCCGGCAGAACGGCCAGCGCGTGCGCCTGCTCCGCGCCGAGGTGGCGCGGCTGGAACAGCCCGGCCGGCTGGAGGCCCTGTCGCGGATCGCCGGCCTCGCGCCGGTCGATGTGCATCGGCAGGCGACGGTGACCAGCCTGCCCGAACTGGCTCCGCTCCCCGAGCCGCAGCCGGTCGTCATCGTCGCTCCGACCCCTCCCGCCGCGCCCGCCCCCGTGGAAGCGCCCGCCGCGGCCTCCGTTCCCGCGGAGGCCGCACAATGACCGTGCATGAGCCGCAGGCTTGGGACCGGCCCGCCCCGGGCGCCCCGGGCGGGGTCTCGCTGCCGTCGTGGCGCTGGCTGTTCGAGGCCATGTGGCGGGTCGAGCATTCGTTCGGCCGGGCCCGCGCCGACGCCCGGCCGGAAGAGGACACCCGGGTCCGCATCTTCGTCATCCTGTCGCTGTTCTCGGCCGTGTTCGTCTGCCTGGCGCTGGGCGCGGTCAACGCCGCCCTGCTGGCCCCGAAGGGCGGCGTCGGCTGGGTCCGGCACCCGCACGCCATGATGCGCGGCGATCTGGTCGACCGGAACGGCGCCCTGCTGGCCACCAACATCGTCCACTACGGCCTGTACATCGACCCGGCCGAGGTGTGGGACCGCCAGGCCGCCGCCGTGCGGATCAAGCGGGTGCTGCCGCGCGTGTCGATGGCCAAGCTGAACCGCGTGCTCACGGGCGAGCGCCGGCTGATCGTCATGACCGGCCTGACGCCCGGCGAGAAGGCGGCCGTGCACGAGCTGGCGCTGGGCGGCGTGACCTTCGAGCCGGAAGACCGCCGGGTCTATCCGCTGGGTGCCTCGACCGTTCATGTGCTGGGCGCGGCCGACACCGGCGGCGAGGGCATCTCGGGCGCGGAGCTGGCCTTCAACCGCGAGATTCGCGAGGCCGGCTCGCAGGGCGAGAGCTTCGCCCTGTCCATCGACCTCCGCGTCCAGGGCGTGCTGGAGAACGAGCTGGCCCGCGCCGTCGCCGACAGCCAGGCCAAGGGCGCGGTGGGCATCATCACCGACGTCCAGACCGGCGAAGTCCTCGGCATGGCCAGCTGGCCGACCACCGACCGGCTGAACCGCGCCGTCTCGGCCCACTACGAGATGGGCTCGGTGTTCAAGACCTTCACCGTCGCCGCCGGCCTCGATACGGGCGCCGCCGACATGGACACGAAGTTCGACGCCACCGAGGCCTTCGTGATCGGCAAGCGCCGCATCACCGACTTCCACGCCACCAACGAGGTGCTGACGCTCGAAGAGGTCTATCTGCACTCGTCCAACATCGGCACCTCGCGCCTCGCGGTCGAGATGGGGCCGACGGTGATGCAGGACTATTTCAAGCGCTTCGGCCTGCTGGACGCGGCGCCGATCGAGCTGCACGAGTCGGCCCGGCCGCGCCGCCCGATCAAGTGGGACGACTCGACCCTGGCCTCGCTGTCGTTCGGCTACGGCATCATGATCACGCCGCTGCAGATGTCGGCGGCCATGGGCGCGCTCACCAACGGCGGCCGCTTCATCCCGCTGACGCTGCGCAAGGGCGGCCTGCCCAACCCCGAGGCGCGCCAGGTGGTCAGCCCGGAGACCTCGGCCACCCTGCTGGATCTGCTGCGCCGCAACGTCGTGCGCGGCTCGGGCGGCCGGGCCGACGCGCCGGGCCTGCGGGTCGGCGGCAAGACAGGGTCCGCGAACAAGCTGGTCAACGGCCGCTACGATCCGACCCACGCGGTCGGCACCTTCGCCGCGGTGTTTCCGGTCGACGGTCCGCTCAACGCGCGCCGCTACTCGATCCTGATCCTGATCGACGAGCCGGGCAGCTATCCGCGCACCGGCGGCTTCGTGGCCGCCCCGGCGGTGGGACGCATCGCCGACCGCATCGCGCCCTTCCTCGGGATCGAGCGCCGGGCCGATCCCTACCGCACGGCCATGGGCGAGAAGCTTCCCGCCTTCGAGGATGTCGCGGGGGACGGCCGATGAGCGCGGTCCTCCCATCTCCCATGAAGCTGTCGGACCTGCTGCGCCGCGACGTCCCGGCCGATCCGGTGATCACCGGCGTCACCGCCGACAGCCGCAAGGTCGCCCCCGGCAGCCTGTTCGTGGCCCTGCCGGGCAGCGCCGCCGACGGCCGCGCCTTCATCCCGCAGGCCCTGTCGCAGGGCGCGGCGGCGGTGCTGGCTCCCGCCGACACCGATGCGGGTCTCGCTCCGGTTCTGGTCACCTCGGGCGACGTGCGCCGGGCCTACGCCATCGCCGCGCGCAGCTTCTACGGCGTGCAGCCGGCCACCTGCGTGGCCATCACCGGCACCAACGGCAAGACCTCGGTGGCCGCCTTCTGCCGCCAGATCTGGGCCTCGCTCGGACGGTCCGCCGCGAGCATGGGCACGCTGGGGGTTTTGAAACAGACGGGTAACGTTAATCAGGCGTTGACCGGCCCCGGCCTGACCAGCCCCGACGCCGCCGACGCCGCCCGCCTGCTCGCCGAACTGGCCGCCGACGGCGTCACCCACCTGGCACTGGAGGCGTCGTCGCACGGCATCGACCAGCGGCGGCTGGACGGGGTCAGCCTGAAGGCCGCGGCCTTCACCAACCTGACCCAGGATCATCTCGACTATCACGGCGACATGGACAGCTACCGCGCCGCCAAGCTGCGCCTGTTCGAGACCCTGCTGCCGCGCGGCAAGACGGCGGTGCTGAACGCCGACTCCGACGCCTATTCCAGCTTCGCCGCCGCCTCGATCATGTCCGGCCTGAGCGTCATGGGCGTGGGCGAGCGCGGGCGCGACCTGATGCTGGTGGCGCGCCGGGCGACGCCCGAGGGCCAACGGCTGACGCTGGACGTGCGCGGGACGCTGCACGAGGTGCTGCTGCCGCTGGCCGGGGCCTTCCAGGCCTCCAACGCCCTGGTGGCGGCGGGCCTGTGCATCGCCGGCGGCGAGGCGCCCGAACAGGTGCTGGCGGGCCTTGAGACGATCACCGGCGCGCCGGGGCGGCTGCAGCGTATTCCTGGACCCGGGCGCGGCGAGGTCTACGTCGACTACGCCCACACGCCGGACGGGCTGGAGACGGTGCTGACGGCGCTTCGCCCGCACGCCACCGGCCGGCTGATCGTGGTGTTCGGCGCCGGCGGCGACCGTGACCGGGCCAAGCGGCCGATCATGGGCGAGATCGCCGGCCGTCTGGCCGACGTGGCCATCGTCACCGACGACAATCCGCGCTCGGAAGACCCGGCCGCCATCCGCCGCGCGGTCCGCGAGGGTTGCCCCGACGCGCTGGAGATCGGCGACCGCCGGGCGGCCATCCGCTATGCCATCGAACAGATGGGCGACGGAGATGTGGTGGTGATCGCCGGAAAAGGGCATGAGCAGGGACAGATCGTCGGCGGGGTCACCTGGCCCTTCGACGACGCCACCGAAGCCGCCCTTGCCCAGCTTGTCCATGCCTGAGACCACGCCCCTCTGGACCTCCGCCGAAATCGAGGCCGCCACCGGCGGACGCCTGTCCGGCGCGCCGTTCGAGGTCGCCGGCCTGACCTACAACAGTCGCGAGATCGTGCCCGGCGACCTGTTCCTGGCCCTGAAGGGGGCTCGGGACGGACATGACTTCGCCGCCGCCGCCTTCGCCGCCGGCGCGGCCGGGGCGATCACCGAACGCCCGGTCGAGGGCGGTCCCTCGGTCGTCGTCGTCGACACCCTGCGCGCCCTGGAGGATCTCGGCGTCGCCTCGCGCGAGCGCAGCCCCCATGTCCGTCGCGGCGCGGTGACCGGCTCGGTCGGCAAGACCAGCGTCACCCAGGCGATCAAGGCCGGGCTCGATCTGGCCGGACCGGCCCACGCCTCGATCAAGAGCTACAACAACCACATCGGCGTGCCGCTGACCCTGGCGCGGATGCCGCGCTCGACCGCCCGCGCGGTGTTCGAGATCGGCATGAACGCGCCGGGCGAGATCGCGCCGCTGTCGAAAATGGTCCGGCCGCACGCGGCCTGCGTCACCACCGTCGGGCCGGTCCATATCGAGGCCTTCGCCGAGGGCGAGGCGGGGGTGGCGGCCGAGAAGGCGTCCATCTTCGAGGGGCTGGCGCCCGATGGCGTGGCGGTGCTGAACGGCGACGTCGGCTTCTCGGCGGTGCTCGACGCCGCGGCTCGCAAGGCGGGGGCGCGGCGGGCCACCTTCGGCGTCGACGGCCGTCATGACGCCCGCCTGATCGATTTCGAGCCGGGACCCGACGGCGCCCGGGTCAAGGCCGAGCTCTTCGGTCGTCCGCTCGACTTCACCCTGCGCCAGTCCGGCTTCCACTGGGGCCTGAACAGCCTGTGCGTGCTGCTGATGCTCGACGCGCTGGAGGTGCCGCTGGAGACCAGCCTCGCCGCCCTCGCGGACTTCCAGCCGCTGGCGGGCCGGGGCCAGACCACCGTGGTCAAGGCGGCCGGCGGGGCCTTCACCCTGATCGACGAGAGCTACAACGCCAATCCGCTGTCGATGGCCGCCGGCTTCCGCAGCCTCGGGGCCAAGCCGGCGGCGCCGGGCGCGCGCCGCGTCGTGGTGCTGACCGACATGCTGGAGCTGGGCGACCAGTCCCGCGCCCTGCACGAGGGCCTCGCGGCGCCCATCGCCGCCGCCGGCCTCGACCTGGTCCACACCGCCGGGCCCGAGATGAAGCGGCTGCACGACGCCTTGCCGCCCGAACGGCGCGGCCTGTGGCGCGAAACCGCCGCCGATCTCGCCGCCGAGGCCGCGGCCCTTGTCGCGCCGGGGGATATCGTCATGGTCAAGGGATCGAACGGGTCGAAGGCGTCGCTGGTCGCCAGGGCCCTTGCTGCTCTGGGAGGGGCCGCCTGATGTTCTACCTGCTGTATCTCCACTACGCCGACATCGCGCAGGACTATCCGCTTCTCAACCTGGTCCAGTACCAGACGGTGCGGGTGGCGCTGGCCATGGCCACGGCCATGATCGTGGCGGTGGCCATGGGCAGCCGCTTCATCGCCTGGATCCGGGTCAAGCAGGGCAAGGGCCAGCCGATCCGGTCCGACGGCCCGGTCTCGCACCTCTCCAAGGTCGGCACCCCGACCATGGGGGGGCTGATGATCCTCGCCGGCATCGCCGTGGCCGTGCTGCTGTGGGGCGACCTGACCAATCCGTACATCTGGATCGTGTCGTTCGTGACCGCCGCCTTCGGGGTGCTGGGCTTCATCGACGACTACGCCAAGGTGACCAAACAGACCTCGGCCGGCCTGACCTCGAAACAGAAGCTGGTCGCCCAGGTCGTCGTCTCCCTGATCGCCGGGACGCTGACCGTGCTGTGGATGACGGCCTCGCCGACCACGCCGAACCTCGAGACCTCGATCGCCTTCCCCTTCTTCAAGGCGGTGCTGCTCAACGTCGGCTGGTTCTACGTCCTGTTCGCCGCCTTCACCCTGGTGGGCTTCTCGAACGCCGTGAACCTGACCGACGGGCTGGACGGCCTGGCCATCGTGCCGGTGATGATGGCGGCCGCGGCCTTCGGCATCATCAGCTATCTGGTCGGCAACTTCATCTTCTCGGACTACCTCGGCGTCCACCACGTGCCGGGCGCGGGCGAGCTGGCCATCTTCTGCGCCGCCATGATCGGCGGCGGCGTCGGCTTCCTCTGGTACAACGCCCCGCCGGCCAAGATCTTCATGGGCGACACCGGCTCGTTGGCCCTCGGCGGCGCGTTGGGCGCCATCGCCGTCGCCACCAAGCACGAGCTGGTGCTGGGCATCGTCGGCGGCCTGTTCGTGATCGAGGCGCTCAGCGTCATGATCCAGGTCGGCTACTTCAAGGCCACGAAGAAGCGCATCTTCCTGATGGCCCCGATCCACCATCATTTCGAGAAGATGGGCTGGCCGGAGTCGACCGTGGTGATCCGGTTCTGGATCGTCTCGGCCATGCTGGCCCTGGCCGGCCTCGCCACGCTGAAGCTCAGGTAGATGATCCCCGTCCCCGGCTTCGAAGGGCGGCGGATCGCGGTCTTCGGCCTCGGCAGGTCGGGACTGACGGCCGCGCGCGCCCTCAAGGCCGGCGGGGCCCTGCCGGTGCTGTGGGACGACAGCGTCTCCAGCCGCATGCAGGCCGAGGCGGAGGGCTTCGATGTCGAGGACCTGACCACGGCCGACTGGTCGGACTTCGCCGCGCTGGTGCTGTCGCCCGGCGCGCCCCTGACCCATCCGAAGCCGCACTGGACGGTGGACAAGGCGCGCGAGGCCGGGATCGAGATCATCGGCGACATCGAACTGTTCGCCCGGGCGATCGCCGCGCTGCCGGAGGGGGAACGCCCGAACGTGATCGCCGTCACCGGCACCAACGGCAAGTCCACCACCACCGCTCTGATCGGCTGGGTGCTCAAACAGGCCGGGATGACGGTGCATATCGGCGGCAACATTGGAATCGGCGTGCTGGCTCTGCCAGCGTCGGACGGGGTCTATGTGATTGAGGTGTCGAGCTATCAGCTGGACCTGACCAACACCTTCGCGCCCACCATCGCGGTCCTGACCAACATCAGCCCGGACCACCTGGACCGCCACGGCGGGATGGAGAGGTATGTCGCGGCCAAGGAGAAGATCTTCCGGTCACGCTCCACCCACAAGTACGTGGGAATCGATGATCCCGAGGGACGGGCGGTGCTGGAGCGGCTGCGGGCGTCGCGGCAGGCCGTCGATGAGGTGTCAGTAGCCGGACCGCTCGAAGGCGTCACGGGAATGTATCTTCACGAGGGCTGGCTGGCCTACAACATCCGCCGGACGAGGAACGCGCCGGTCGAACGCTGCAAGATCGTCGATCTGTCCAAGGCCCGTTCACTTCCCGGCCGCCACAACGCCCAGAACGCCGCCTTCGCCTACGCCGTCGCCCGTGCGCTCGGCATTCCGCACGACACCGCCGTCGAAGGCCTCCTCACTTTCCCCGGCCTCGCCCACCGCATGGAGCATGTCGCCACCCTCGGCCGGGTGCGCTTCATCAACGACTCCAAAGCCACGAACGCGGACGCCGCCCGGCAGGCGCTGTCGTCCTACGAGCGCAGCTTCTGGATCGCCGGGGGGCGGGCCAAGGCCGGCGGTGTCGACGATCTTGAGGACCTGTTCCCGCGCGTCGCCGAGGCCTTCCTGATCGGCGAGGCGGCCGGGCCGTTCGCGGCGCGGCTGGGCGACATCCCGCACCGCATCTGCGGCGACATGGCCACGGCCGTGAAGGCCGCCGCCGAGGCCGCCGCCGCCACCGGCCGCGACGAGGTCGTCCTGCTGTCGCCCGCCGCCGCCTCCTTCGACCAGTATCCCGACTTCGAGGCGCGGGGAGAGGCCTTCCGCGCCGCCGTCCTCGCCCTCGGCGCAGTTCCCGCGAGCGCGTCATGACCGAAGGCTACAGCCCCGCATTCTCCCGGAACGACCAGAGCCCCATCGCCAAATGGTTCTGGACGGTCGACCGCGGCCTGCTGGCGGCGGCGTTGACGCTGATGGGGCTGGGCGTGGCGCTGAGCTTCGCCTCGAGCCCGGCGGCCATCAACGCCGACCAGTCGATCACCGACCCCTTCCACTATTCCTGGCGCATGCTGGTCTGGGCTTCCATGGGCCTGGTGCTGATGCTGACCAGCTCCCTGCTGTCTCCGCGCGGCGTCCGTCGCATCGCCGTTCTGGCCCTGCTCGGGGCCATCCTGACCATGATGGCCCTGCCGTTCATCGGCGACGAGGTGAAGGGGGCGGCGCGCTGGATCAACCTCGGCCCATTCAGCCTGCAGCCGTCCGAATTCGCCAAGCCGGGCCTGATCGTCTTCGCCGCCTGGATGTTCGCCGAGGCCCAGAAGGGGGAAGGGGTGCCCGGCGTCAGCATCGCGTTCGGCTTCTGGGCCCTGACCGTGGGCCTGCTGCTTATCCAGCCCGACATTGGCCAGACGCTGCTGGTCACCACCACCTTCATGGCCGTCTTCTTCATGGCCGGGGTGCCGCTGAAATGGGTGGCGGTGCTCGCCGCGGCCGGCATGGCCGGGCTGGTGTCGCTGTATTTCGCCTTCGGCCACATGCGCGACCGCCTCAGCCGTTTCCTGTCGCCCGAGAACACCGACACCCACCAGATCGACCGCGCGTCCGAAGCCATCCGCGCCGGCGGCCTGGTCGGGCGCGGGGTCGGCGAGGGGGTGATGAAGAAGCACGTCCCCGACCTGCACACCGACTTCATCTATTCGGTCGGGGCCGAGGAGTTCGGCCTGATCCTGTCGCTGGCCATGATCGGCCTCTACGCCTTCATCGTCGTGCGCGGCATGAAGCGGGCCATGAAGCTGAACGACGCCTATGAGCAGACCGCCGCCGCCGGCCTGTTCATGCTGATCGGCCTGCAGGCCTGCATCAACATCGCGGTCAACCTCAACCTGATCCCGACCAAGGGCATGACCCTGCCGTTCATCAGCTACGGCGGCTCGTCGATGCTGGCCATGGGGCTGACCATGGGCCTGGCCCTCGCCCTGACCCGCCGTCGCCCCGGCGCCTACGAGCCGGGCGCCACCCTGCCGCAGCGGCGGCGGATACTGCCGTAAGGAGCGCCATGACCTCCAAAGTCTGCGTCGTCGCCGCCGGAGGCACCGGCGGGCACATGTTCCCCGCCGAGGCGCTGTCCCGCGAACTGGCGGCGCGGGGCTGGCGCATCGTTCTGGCTACCGACCACCGGGGCGAACAGTACGCCCACGCCTTCCCCGCCGAGGAGCGGATCGCCCTCGACGCCGCCACCGGGCGCGGGCCGATCGGGCTGGCCATGGCCGGCCTGACCATCGTGCGGGGCGTGGTTCAGGCCCGGGCGGCGTTGAAACGGTTCGACGCGGCGGTGGTGGTCGGTTTCGGCGGCTACCCGTCGGCGCCGGCCTTGCTGGCGGCGCTCAGCCAGCGCCGGCCCACCCTGCTGCACGAGCAGAACGCGGTGCTCGGCCGCACCAACCGCTGGCTGGCGCCCTACGTCGGCGCGGTCGCCTCGTCCTTCCCCAACCTGCAGAAGGTCCCCCAGGGGATGGGCGCGCGGGTGACGCTGATCGGCAATCCGGTGCGTCCGGACATCCGCGCCCTCTACGACCGCCCCTTCGCCGCCCCCGCGCCCGGCCAGCCGATCCGGGTGCTGGTCACCGGCGGCAGCCAGGGCGCCCGCATCCTCTCCGAGACCGCGCCCCGGGCGCTCGCGGCCCTGCCGGAGCCGATCCGGTCGCGGCTGAAGGTGCAGCAGCAGTCCCGCCCCGACTCCCTCGAGGCCGCCCGCCAGATCTATCTCGAGGCCGGCATCGACGCCGAGGTCGCCCCCTTCTTCCGCGACATGGCCGCCCGCCTGTCCGCAGCCCATCTGGTCATCGGCCGGGCGGGGGCCTCGACCTGTTCGGAACTGGCCGTGGCGGGCCTGCCGTCCGTGCTGATCCCGCTGAAGATCGCCATGGACGACCACCAGCGCTTCAACGCCGCCAGCCTCGCCGACTCCGGCGGGGCCGAGGTGATGTTGGAGGACGACGTCACGGTCGACCGTCTGACCGCCGCGCTCGAAGCCATCCTCGACGACCCCGGAAGGCTCGAGGCGATGAGCCGGGGCGCGCGTTCCACCGCCCTGCCGGACGCCACCCGTTCGCTGGCGGACATGGTCGAGGCGGCGGCGCGTCTCGCCTGATCGAACTAGCCGGCGCGGGCTGCGAACAGCAGATTGGCCGCTTCCCGCGCCGCCGCGGCGTTGGCCACCGGCGTTGTTCGCGCCCGTCCTGTCGCGCAGGCCGCCTCCAGGGTGATGACGGCCGGGGAGCCCGCGGCGGGCGCCGAACGTTCGGCCTGCCCCCCATCGGTCTTGATGTGCCTGTCGCCGGCATAGAGCGCGGTGCGAACCGTCCGCGAGGTGCGCGCGGCGCAGTCGATTTCCCACTCCAGCGCCAGCGTGTCGGCTCCGGCGGGTATGGCGTCCTTGAGGAACAGCCACGTCCAGACGCGCGTCAGAGCGCCGTCCTGCACGGGCGCCGTCATATAGCCCGCCGCGGCGGGTGCGGCGAACACCTGGCGCATCGGCCCGTCGAGCCCGGGGGTCGCGTCCTGGGCGGCGGCCGGTGTCGCGGCAAACAGGAAAGCGCCTGCAAATGCAATCTTAAGTGCTGTATTCATGGAACAATCCCCTCCAGATCCCCGCGCCGACTATCCTCCGAAAATGACGTTATGCAAACCTGCGGGGGCGATCCCACGCCCTCGTTCATCAACCACCGGCCGGGCGGAACCGGCTAGCCGTTGATCGCCAGCTGGGCGCGGCCGTGGGCGACCGCCTCCTCGAGCGTGGTGGCGTCGGTATCGTAGTCTTCAGGATTGCAGGCCGCGGCCATGATCTCGAAGGCGTCGCCGCCCGGCGCCGCTTCATAGGCGGGCGCATCGTCCACCATCGCAGGCCCTTCCCCGCCGCCTTCACGGACGGCCGCGAAGTCGAGCCGGTCAATCCTGCCTCCCGGGCTGCAATCGAAGCGCCACCACGACCAGCCGCCCCAATAGCCGGCCCCCGCCGCGCGAAAATCGGGCTCGACCACCTGGAACACGCGGATGCGCCCGCCCGACCCTTCCGGCGTCAGGCTGGTCAGGTCGGCGTACTGGGCGTAGCGGCCCGAGCCCAGGTAGACGAACCGGTGAGGCTCGGCGGGAGGCGACATCAGCAGGGCGAGCGCGGCGAGGATCATGCGTGATCGTAACCGGACGTTGACCGGGGCGCGACTAGGCTTCTCGTCATGACACGTTTCATGACGCTCGACTTCGCTGACGGAGACCGGCCCGCGCTTCTGGGGCGGGTCGCCGCCATGGCGCGCGGACCCTATGCCTATGTGGTCACGCCCAATGTCGATCACGTCATCAAGTTGATGGACGG
Organism: Brevundimonas sp. LjRoot202; assembly: GCF_964253355.1. Taxonomy (NCBI): domain Bacteria; kingdom Pseudomonadati; phylum Pseudomonadota; class Alphaproteobacteria; order Caulobacterales; family Caulobacteraceae; genus Brevundimonas; species Brevundimonas sp. LjRoot202. The sequence goes on from NZ_CAXUQW020000006.1 coordinate 115,490, forward strand.
CCGGGTCGAGGCCGATGTCTACCGCTCCGCCGATCTCAAGCTGTGCGACAGCCGCATCCTCGCCCACCTGGCCCGGCTTCGGGGCAAGGCGCTGGCGGTCTATCCGGGCTCCGACCTGACGGCCGACCTGCTGGCCTCGGATCACGACCTGACCATCGGCGTGTTCGGCCCCGACCGCGCCGCCTTCGACGACCTCGTGGCCCGCTATCCCCGCCGCCGCTTCACCCTCGTCGACGCGCCGATGCTGACGCCGGGGACTCCGGCCTGGATCGCCGCTGTCGACGAGGCCGCCCGCGCCGACTGGGACGTGTTGCTGGCCTGCGTCTCCTTCCCGAAGCAGGAGCGCTTCGCCCACGCCCTGCGCGCCGCCGGCCGCAAGACCGGGGTGACCCTGTGCGTCGGCGCCTCGGTCGACTTCCTGACCGGCCGCCAGCAGCGCGCCCCGCGCCTCTATCAGCAGCTGTCGCTGGAGTGGCTGCACCGCCTGATGAGCCAGCCGCGCCGCATGTTCCGCCGCTATGTCCTCGAGGGCCCGGCCATCTTCGGCCTGTTCCTCCGCCACGAGGTGCTGGGGCGGGGTTGAACGCGACCCCGGACCGTCTCAAGCTTGGCGGATGTCCGCCTTCACCCGTATCGACTTCCGCACCTCCGAAGCGCTGAGCGTGGACGACCCCGACGGGCGCCGGCCGCTCCTGCTCGCCGGCGAGGCCCTGCATCGCCAGCTGCGACCGTTGCTGGAGGCGGACTACCCCGCCCAGATCGAGCGGCTGATCCCCGACGGCGCGCGGCTGGCCCAGGTCGTGGACGACGGTCAGGTCCGCGCCATCGCCCTCTGGCGGGTGTTCGAGACCACCTACTGCGGCTGGCGTCTCGAGATCGAGGATCTGGTCTCGGACGAGGCGCACCGATCGAAGGGCTACGGCGCGGCCATGCTCCGCTGGCTCAACGATCAGGCCGTGGCGCTCGGCTGCCCCACCACGACCCTGATCTCCGGCACGCACCGCACCCGCGCCCACCGCTTCTATTTCCGCGAGGGGTACGCGATCACGGCCTTCCACTTCGTGCGGGAAACCGGCGTCGTCCAATCCTGACGGTCAGCTTTCGTGGGCTGGACAGCGGCCGCATATCGATGAAATCTGACCTCTGAACCGGAGGGGGATTCCGATGCTGCGCCTGTCTTCTACATCCGCCCTGTGCGCACTGGCGGTGATGGCTGCACCCGCGGCCGCCCAGGAACCGGACTGGAGCAGCGAACTGAACCGCACCTGGTGGAACGGCGTCACCAGCGCCGAGCTGCAGGAACTGACGGCTGAGGCCGGCGGTGTCTGGACCGACATCCCGGACACCGAACAGATCCGCGTCAGCCGCATCGACTGGCCCGACCTGCCCGGCGTCATGGTGCGCGAGGTCAGCTGTCCGGCGCCGGAGCGGCCGATGCCGGAACGGAATTGCGGCAGCATGCTGTTGTCGGTCCGTGTCGATCAACCCGCCGACATCGAGGCGTGGTGGCTCGACAACGACGGCTGGCTGGCGTTCGGCCGCGTCGACAGCACGCCGGCGCTGTACCGGCTGGAGCACAGCGCGCTTGGCACCACACGGGGCCATGTTCTGTCCACCCTGATGCTGTTCAGGGATCGGGCGGTGAAGGAGATCGACCGGATCGAGGCGTCCGGGTCGAGCGGCTGGTAGGGTCTACGCCGCCACGATTTCTTCCGCCTGGGTCAGGTCCACGCTGACCAGTTGGCTCACGCCCCGTTCAGGCATGGTGACGCCGTAGAGGCGGTCCATCCGGCTCATGGTCACCGGGTTGTGGGTGATGACGATGAAGCGCGTGTCGGTGCGCTTCCGCATCTCGTCCAGCATGCGGCAGAAGCGGTCGACGTTGGCGTCGTCCAGCGGCGCATCGACCTCGTCCAGCACGCAGACCGGCGCCGGATTGGCCAGAAACACCGCAAAGATCAGCGCCGCCGCCGTCAGCGCCTGCTCGCCGCCCGACATCAGGCTCATCACCGACAGCCGCTTGCCCGGCGGGCAGGCGTAGATCTCCAGCCCCGCCTCCAGCGGATCGTCGCTCTCGACCAGCTTCAGCTCGGCCTGGCCGCCGCCGAACAGGGCCTCGAACAAGGTCTTGAAGTTCTCGTTGATGATGTCGAACGCCGCCACCAGCCGTTCGCGGCCCTCCGCGTTCAACTCGTCGATGCCGTCGCGCAACTTGGCGATGGCGCTGGTCAGGTCCGAGCGCTCGACCTTCATGGTCTGCAGCCGGTCGCCGTACTCGCCCGCCTCGTCCTCGGCGCGCAGGTTGACCGGCCCCAGCCCCTCGCGCTCGCGCTCCAGCCCGTAGAGCAGGCTCTCGGCCCCCGCGGCGTCCGGCGGGCGGGCGATGGCGTCGTCGGTCAGCTTCTGGCCCAGCTCCTCGGGGGACATCTGCGCCGTCTCGCGGACGTTGGCCTCGGTCTCGGCCAGCTTCTCGGCGGCCGCCTCGGCCCGCGCCGCCAGCCCGGCCCGCGCCTCCCGCGCCGAGGAGGCCGCCGCCTCGGCCGCCCGCGCCGAGCGGTCCGCCTCGCCGGCCTGACCCTCCGCCAGCGCCAGCGCGTCCGCCGCCGCCTTGCGGCGGGTCTCGGCCGTGGTCAGGGCGTCGAGCAGCGACGAGCGCTGCGCCGCCAGCTGCACCGGGGCCTCCGCCGCCGCCTTCAGCCGGGCGGCTGTCTTCTCGGCATCCTTCTCCAGCGCGACGATGCGGGTCCTGGAGTCCCTGGCTCGCGCCGTCCAGCCGTCGCGTTCGCGGCTCAGCCCCTCGAGCCGCGACTGCCGCCCGGCCACCTCGCGCGCCTCGGCGTCGCGCTCGACCCGCGCCGTGGCCGCCGCACCGCGCGCCGCGTCCGCCGCCGTCCGCGCCGCCGTCAGTTCTGCCCGCAATCCGTCCAGCGTCTCCGACGGCGCTTCCACGCCCTGGGCCTCCGCCAGCGCCGTCTGCGCCGCCTCGACCTCGGTCTCCAGCCGCGCCAGAGTCTCGTCCAGCGCCTGCGCCCGGGCCTCCTTGCGCGCCTGTTCGCGGCCCAGCGCCTCGACGCGGTCGCGGGCGGCGGTCGCGGCCTTGTCCAGCGCGAACGGGGCGGCCCGGGCCGCCTTCACCGCCTCCTCGGCCTGGCGGAACGCCTCTGTCGTCGCCTTCAGCGCGCCCTGCGCCGCCTCCAGCGCCGGCTTGCCCTCGTCGATCTCGGCTTCAAGTTCCGACAGCCGGGTGCGCTGGGCCAGCCGCACCGCCGCCGGACGGGGGGCCTCGGCGCGCTGCACAAAGCCGTCCCAACGCCACAGGTCGCCCTCGCGGGTGACCAGCCGCGCGCCCACCGGCAGCGTTTTCGCCAGCCCCGCGATATCCTCGCGCGCCGCCACCCCGCACAGCGCCAGCCGCGCCCTCAGCTGGTCGGGCGCCGTCACATGGCCGGCCAGCGGCTCCACCCCCTTCGGCCACGACGGGGAGGGCGCCTCCGCCCCGGCCCAGTAGGCCGCCGCCCGGGCGTCCAGCGCCGCGTCCAGATCGTCGCCCAGCGCCGCCGCCAGCGCGGCCTCATAGCCCTTGTCGGCCTGCACCCGGTCCAGCGCCGGCGGGTGCTCCCGCTTGCCCTGCACCAGCAGCTGGGCGAGGCCCCGCGCCTCGGTCTGCAGCCGGCCTAGCCGGTCCTCGGCCGCCCGCGCCGCCTGCCGCGCCTCCTGTTCGCCCCGGGCCTTGTCGCCGCGGTCGGCTTCCGCCGCGTCGACCGCCAGGCGCACGGCGGCCAGTTCGGCCTGCGCCTGTTCCAGCGCCGCCCGGGCGGCCTCGATTTCCGGCGTCTCCAGCGGGCCCAGAGCCTCGCGTTCGGCCTTCGCGGAGGAGAGCTGGGCCTCGGCCCGCGCCACTCGCGCCTCGGCGTCGCGCTTGCGGGCGCTCTCGGCCGAGACCCGCGCCTCCACCGCCGCCACCGCTCCGGCCACCCGCTCGACCTCGGCGTCGGCCGCCTTGCGCGCGTCTTCCGCCGCGGCCAGCGCCGCCTCCAGTTCCGGCGCGCGCGCGGGCGCGGCCGCCATCTCGCCCTGCAAGGCCTCGAGCGCCGCGCCGAGCCGGGTCAGTTCGTCGCCGGCGTCCCCGGCCATGGCGGTCTCGCGCTCGATGTCGGCGGCGATGCGCGCGGCTTCGGCGGTCAACCGCTCGACCTCGGCCCGCGCCGCCTGCTCGGCCATGTCCAGCCGGTCGCGTTCCAGCGAGGCGCGGTGCAGCAGGGCGCCGGCGACCGCATCCTCCTCGCGAGCCGGCTTCAGCGCCTCCTGGGCGTTCAGCGAGGCCGTCTGGGCCCGACCCGAGGCGGTGGTGGCCTCCAGCACCGCGCGGTCGGCCTCGGCCAGCTCCTGCGCCGCGCCTTCCGCCGCAACCCGCGCATCATTCCAGCGCACGAACAGCAGCGCCGCCTGCAGGGCGCGGATCTCGGCCGAAATCTTCTTGTACTTCTCCGCCTGCCGCGCTTCGCGCTTCAGTCGGGTCAGGGTGGTCTCCAGTTCGCGGCCGATGTCGTCCAGCCGCTCCAGGTTGGCCTCGGCCGCCTTCAGCCGCAGTTCGGCCTCGTGCCGCCGGGTGTGCAGGCCGGCGACGCCGCCGGCCTCCTCGAGGATGCGGCGGCGGTTCTGCGGCTTGGCGGCGATCAGTTCGCTGATCTGCCCCTGGCGCACCAGCGCGGGGCTGTTGGCCCCCGTCGAGGCGTCGGCGAACAGCAGTTGCACGTCGCGGGCGCGCACCTCCTTGCCGTTGATCCGGTAGGTCGAGCCCTGGCCGCGGTCGATGCGGCGGGACACCTCCAGCACGGGACTGTCGGTGAACGGCTGCGGCGCCCGGCGCTGGGCGTTGTCGATGGTCAGCTGAACTTCGGCGTGGCTGCGCGGGGGGCGGTTGGCGGCGCCGGCGAAGATCACGTCGTCCATGCCCTGGCCGCGCATGGCCTTGGCCGAATTGGCCCCCATGACCCAGCGCAGGCTTTCCAGCACATTGGACTTGCCGCAGCCGTTGGGGCCGACCACGCCGGTCAGGCCCGGCTCGATATGCACCTCGGCGGGATCGACGAAGGACTTGAAACCGACGAGCCGGAGGCGCTGGAACTGCATTCGGCTAGCGGGTCACCGGCCGTCGAGCAGCGGCTGGATCAGGGGTTCGAACGCGGCCACGTCGCGCGCCGTCATCGTGTCCGGCACGGGCTCGCCGTTGATGAAGAAGCTGGGTGTGGTGTCGACGCCGTCCGCGAACGACTGGGCGGCGCGTTCATCCACCTCGGTGAACGAGGCCTCGTTCGAGAAGCAGGCGTTCATCTGCTCCCGCGTCAGCCCCCCGGCCTGACCGGCGGCGGACAGCCAGGTCATGACGGCTGGCCGCGGCGGCGATCCGGGCTGGGCGAACAGTTGTGCGTGGCCCCGATAGAGGGTGTCCAGGACGGCGTCGTACCGGTCCTCCGGCACGCAACGGGCCATCACGGCGCCGACGGTGGCGATCTCCTGCGGCGGCGTCGGCAGGTCGCGGTAGACGATCCGCACCTGCCCCGTATCGACGAACCGCGCCTTGAAGTCCGGGAAGTCCCGGGTGTGCCAGGCGGCGCAGTGGCTGCAGGTCGTCGACAGATAGACCGTCAGCGTCACCGGCGCGTCGGCCGAGCCCAGCGTCCGGTCGCCCGGACGCACCGGCTCGACCGTCTGGGCGAGCGCCAGCGTCGGCGCGGCGATCGCGATCAGCAGGGTCAGCAGGACTCGCGACAGCCGCGCCATGGGCCGGTCAGCTCTTGGCCAGTTCGGCGTCGATGGCCTTGGACAGGTCGTCCAGGCTGGTGCCCGACTGCGAACCGGGGGTGGTCACCTTGGTCCCGTTGACGAAGAAGGTGGGGGTGCCTTCGACGCCGGCGCCGAACGCCGCCTGGGCGCGTTCCTCGGCGGCCGCGAGCGCGGCCTCGTCGGTGATGCATTGCTGGATGCGCTCGTTGCTCAGGCCGGCGCCGTTGCCGACCCGGAACAGGGTGGCGCGGGGATCACCCCGCATCTGCTCCTGGCTGGCCAGTAGTTCGTGCACGACGTCGAAATATTTGTCCGATCCGGCGCAGCGGGCGATCAGGAAGCCGGCGACCGCGACCTCGGCGGGCGGCGTGGGGATTTCGCGGAACACGTAGCGCACCTTGTTGGTGTCGACGTAACGGGTCTTGAAGCCCTCCCAGTTCTCTTCCTGCCAGGCCGCGCAGACGTGGCAGGTGACCGAGGCGTATTCGACGACGGTGACCTTGGCTCCCTCCGGAGCGCCCAGGGCCATGTCGCCATCGGCGGCCGTTCCGGCTCCGCCGCTGTTGCAGCCGGCCAGCGCGACCATGGCGGTCAGGGCGGCGGCGGTCATCGCGGCGCGGCGGCTCATCGCGGCGTATCGGGTCGTGGCGCTCATGGCGTCGTCCTCACTGGCACGGGGATGGAGAGTTTCGCGCGATTCCCCCGGAAATGCGCGCACAGGGGTTTTCGAGAACAGAAGCGGCGAAGTTTTGTCAATCGCCCGCGCGGTCACGGCCCTTCTGCGGATCGCCCAGAACGGCGCGTCCCAGCCGCTCCAGCGGGCCCTTCAGCGGATCGGGAGCGTCAGCGACAGCGGCCTTCAGTTCGGCTTCCTGACGGGCGGGCAGCGGCCGGGCGGCTGTGCGCGGGCGAACCGGCGACGCCAGCCCGACCGGCGGCTTAACCGGTCCCTGGGCGATGCGCAGCTTCTCGACGCTTCCCGGGCCCAGGAACAGGTTGACCCGCTGCAGGATGTCCTCCGACTGGTGCTGCACCAGCAAGGCGGCCGGACCGGCCACCCGCAGCTCCAGCGTCCCGCCGGCGCCGCCGCGCCCCTTGCTCAGCTTCTGCGGCCGCGTCACCCGCGCCAGCCGCTCGCCGACGATCTCCGTCCAGCGCGGCTCAAGCGCCGAGGCGCCGCGGCCGAATTTCGCGTCCAGCTCCCTGATCAGCCCCTGCAGCGCCCGCCCGGCCTTCGGCGCCGGTCGCGGCGCGGGGCGCGTGCGCCGTCGCGACAGGATTTCGCGGACCTCGGCGTCTGTGGGCAGCGTGCGGGGCATTTCCGGTTTATAGCGCGGGGAATGCCCCCCGTCCCGGTTCAAGTCCCCGCACAGGTCGTCGACGAAGGCTCCGGCCGGAAGGCGGCCATCCGCGCAGCCCTGCTGGACTGGTACGATGTCCACCGGCGGACCCTCGCATGGCGTGCCGGGCCGGGCGACGGCCGCCCCGACCCCTACCGGGTCTGGCTGTCGGAGGTGATGCTGCAGCAGACCACCACGCCGCACGCCACACCCTATTTCCTGGCCTTCACCGCGCGCTGGCCGACGGTGTCGGACCTCGCGGCGGCCGGCGACGCCGAGGTCATGGCCGCCTGGGCCGGGCTCGGCTACTACGCCCGGGCCCGCAACCTGCTGGCCTGCGCCCGCGCGGTCGCAGGTCAGCACGGCGGCGTCTTCCCCGATACCGAAGCCGGCCTGCTGGCCCTGCCCGGCGTGGGCGCCTACACCGCCGCCGCCGTCGCCGCCATCGCCTTCGGCCGCCCGGCCAATGTGGTGGACGGCAATGTCGAGCGCGTCATGGCCCGCCTGTTCGCCGTCGAGACCCCGCTGCCGGGTGCGAAGCCGGAGCACAAGCGGCTGGCGGGGGCGCTGGTCGGGGAAGACCGGCCCGGCGATTGGGCCCAGGCCCTGATGGACCTCGGCGCCACTGTGTGCCGGCCGGGCCGGCCGCTCTGCGAGCGCTGTCCGCTGACGTCGTGGTGCGCCGGCTTCCAGTCAGGCCAGCCCGAACGCTTCCCGTTGAAAGCGAAGAAGGCCGAGCGCCCGCGCCGCCACGGCGTGGCCTGGGTCCTGCGGGACGCGGATGGCCATGTCGCCCTCGTCCAGCGGCCGGGGAAGGGTCTGCTCGGCGGCATGCTCGGCCTGCCGACGTCCGACTGGGCCGCCACGCCCGCCGAGGCCGCGCCTCCCGCGCCCGCGACCTGGCGCGACGCCGGCGCCGTGGAGCATGTCTTCACCCATTTCGCCCTGACGCTGGAGGTCAGGGCGGGAGAGGGCGTCGGTCCCTTTGTCTGGACGCCGGTGGAAGAGGCCCTGGCTTCACTGCCCACCGTCTTCCGCAAGGCGCTGGAGCGCGGCCTGACCTAGCCGATGGTGCGCACCGACACCGGCCCCTCACGCCGCTTCGGAATGGCGACCGTGTGGGTGCCCAATTGCTCGAAGGCGAGATCCACGAGCCCGTCGCCGACCTGCAGATTGGTGATGTGCAGCCGATCGATGCCCGAGGGCAGCAGCGGCTTTTCGACCTCCACCAGCCCTTCTATGGCGTCGATGCGGACGCCGAGGGCGGCTTGCAGCATCAGGAACACCGAGCCGGCCGCCCACGCCTGCGGCAGGCAGGCCACCGGATAGGCGATCGGCGGCTCGCCCGGAATACGCTCGAAGCCGCAGAACAGCTCGGGCAGACGCAGGTGGAAATGCGTCGCGGCCGAGAAGATTTCGCCCATCAGCAGGGCCACCGCTCGACGCTCGCCGTAGTGCGCCATGCCGGCCGCCGCCATGGCGGTGTCGTGCGGCCAGACCGAGCCGTTGTGATAGCTCATCGGATTGAACCGGGCCTGACCTGTCGCCAGTGTCCGCAGGCCCCAGCCCGAGCGGAACTCGGCTCCCAGCATCCGCTTGGTCACCAGCCGGGCCCGTTCGCGCGACGGCAGACCGGTGAACAGCAGGTGTCCCGCGTTCGACCCGATCGAACGGCACTGCTGGCCGTCTCCGTCCAGGGCGATGGCGTAGAACTGCTCGTCCTCCATCCAGAACCGCTCCTCGACCAGCGCCTGCACCGCGCCGGCGCGCCCGGCCCATTCGGCCTGGCGCTCGTCGCCGACGGTCCGGGCCATGTCGGCCATCGCCTGCCAGGCCGCATAGGCGTAACCCTGCACCTCCAGCAGCGCGATCGGCCCCTTCGGGAAGCGCCCGTCGCGGTGGAAGATCGAGTCCTCGGAATCCTTCCAGCCCTGGTTCGACAGCCCCGTTTCGGCCGCCCGCTGGTAGCTGATCAGCCCGTCGCCCTGGATGTCCCCGTGGTCGTGCATCCAGCCGACGGCGGCGATCAGGTTGGGCCACAGGGCGCGGATGGTCGCCACGTCGCCGGTGCGCTTCAGATAGGCCCCGGCCAGCGCCACGAACAGACAGGTGGTGTCGACGCCGCCGTAATAGAGGCCGAACGGCACCTCTCCCAGGGCGCTCATCTCGCCGCGCCGCGTCTCATGCATGATCTTGCCGGGCGCGGAATCCTGGAAGGCGGAGAAATCCGTCGCCTGCCGCATGGCGAGGTAGTTCAGCACCCCCTTGGCCAGGCTGGGGTCGATCCACAGCATCTGCCAGGCGGTGATGATCCCGTCGCGCCCGAACGGCGTCGAGAACCACGGCACCCCCGCATAGGGGTAGGGGCCGGTGGGCAGGTCGGTGGTCAGCAGGGCCACGTCGGCGCGGGACTGGTCCAGCCAGTCGTTGAAGCGCGGATTGCGCGGCCCCCGCACCGAGGCCCCGCGCCGGCGCCGCGTGCGCATGGCCACCCGCGCCTGCACGGCGTTGAGCCGGAACCGCGCCTCGTCTGGGGCCTCGCACGCGTCCAGCCCGCATTCGACATAGAGGTCCAGCCCACGCGCCTTGGGCAGGCTGAACATGAACTCGGCACGCGACGGGGTCAGCCGGGCCGGCGGTTCGGAGAAGGCCAGGCAACTGGTGCGCTCGACTCCGTCCACGCCCCGGTAGCGGAACGTCACCCGGCGGCCGTCCGCGATCGGCGCCTCCTGCGTTCCGCGCTTCGGCCGCGGCGAGCCGCGCACCTCGAAGATGTCGGAGAAGTCCGCCGCGAAGTCGAACGCCAGCGGCAGCAGCACGTCCTCGACGCCGTGGTTGAGCACCCGGATGCGCTCGAACATCCGCCGGTCGCGGACGAACCGCCGCCGCTCGATATGCAGAACCCCCGCCGGGGCCGAGCGGCCGCCCATCGGCGGCAGCGGCCGGTTGGTCGAATGGGCGGTGAAGAAGACGTTGTCCTGGCTGATGCCCGAGCTCAGCCGCGACGGCCGCGCCAGCCCCGCCGTCATCACGAAGCGCGACAGCAGCCGGGTGTCGCTGTCGAACAGGCCGTCGGCGCCGCCCTTCATGTCGCCCCAGATGTCGGCGACCAGAAAGGTGTCTGCGTCCTTCAGCGCCATCAGCTGTTCGAGACCGTCCGCGTCCTGCGATTCGGCGGCCGTGACCTGAACATTATAGGCGTCGTCCATGCGGAGAACCTCGAACCAGTGGTGAGCCTGCCGGGGCCGGACAAACGCGGCCCCCGCGATGACCGCATGGATACGCTAATGGACAAAACCGCCGGAGGTTCAGACCACGCGTCAGCCCAGGGTGGCGAAGCTACGGCCCTCGCGCGGCCGCAGCGGGGTGACCACGTCGGTCAGCGGCTCCTCCGCGAACGGGCGCCGGGCCAGCAGGTCGCCGTAGACGTCGAGATAGCCGCGGGCCATGGCCGTGGCCGAAAAGCGCAGGTCGAACCGCGCCCGGATCGCCTCGCGGTCCAGCAGGTGCGCCCGTCCGGCGGCGGCGATGGCCTGCTCGACCGTGTCGACCAGATAGCCCGTGGCGCCGTCCTCGACGATCTCCGGCACGGACCCGCAGCGGAACGCCACCACCGGGGTGCCGCAGGCCATGGCCTCGATCATCACCAGGCCGAACGGCTCGGGCCAGTCGATCGGGAACAGAAGGGCTTCGGCCCCGCCCAGGAAGGCCGATTTCTGATGGTCGCCGATCTCGCCGACGAACTCCACCAGCGGATTGTTCTCGACCATGGGCCGGATGACGGTCTCCCAATAGACCTTGTCCTGGGCGTCCACCTTGGCCGCTATCTTCAGCGGCTTGTTCAGCTTGGTCGCGACCTCGATGGCCCGGTCCGGCCGCTTCTCGGGCGAGATGCGGCCGAGGAAGGCCAGATAGCCGCGCGCCTCAGGAGAGAACCGGTACAGCTCGCCGGGCATGCCGTGGTGGACTGTCGCCTTCCAGTTGGCCAGCGGCAGCGGGCGTCGCTGGTCGTCGGAAATCGACACCAGCCCGAACTCGTTCCAGCGTTCGTAGACCGGAGCCAGGTCCTTGAGGTCCAGCCGGCCGTGCAGGGTGGTGACGGTCTTGTCCGCGTGGCGCGCGAAGAAGGGGAAGTGGACCATGTCGGTGTGGAAATGGATCACGTCGAACTCGTCGACGCGCTTCAGCACCTCCGACAAGGCGGTCATGTGCGCCGCCAGATCCGACTTCAGCGGGCTGGGGTCCAGCCGGATGGCCTGATCCCGCACCGGGACCAGCCGCGCCCGCGTTTCGGCGTCGGCGGCGGCGAACAGGGTCACGTCGTGGCCGAGGTCGACCAGGGCGTCGGTGAGGTGCGCCACCACGCGCTCGGTGCCGCCGTACAATTTGGGCGGAACGGCTTCATACAGGGGCGTGACCTGGGCGATCTTCATGGCGATGGGTTCCCGCGGCCGACGGGGAAGCGACCGCGAGTAATCAACCCTGCGCCGGGCGCGCGGTTCCGCCGACTAACGACGGTTTTCGCGTTATTTCTCTGTCAGTTACAGGGTTACGACAATCGGTCGCGGGTCACTGCATTCCGGCGCGGACCTCGGCCCGCAGCGTATCGATCGACCTAAGTCCTTGATCGGACTTGAAACGCCAGTAGGTCCAGCCGTTGCAGGCCGGCGCGTTCTCGAACAGGGCGCCCATTTTGTGGATCGACCCGCTCAGCGAGCCGGACACCAGGGACCCATCGGCCCGCACCCGCGCCTCGCGCTCGCCCTTGGGGCAATACAGCCGGTCGCCGGGTCGCAGCAGGCCGGCTTCGACCAGCGCCCCGAACGGCACCTTGGGCTCGGCTCGTTTGGAGCCCATGACCGCCAGGTCCTCGGGCGCCGCGGGGACCACCGCCTTGATCCGCTTCTCGGCCACCTTGGCGTAGCCCTCGTCGCGTTCGATGCCGATGAAATGGCGGCCCAGCCGCTTGGCGGCCGCGCCCGTCGTGCCGGTGCCGAAGAAGGGATCCAGCACGACGTCGCCGGGCCGGGTCGCCGCCAGCAGCACCCGGTGCAGCAGGGCCTCAGGCTTCTGGGTCGGATGGGCCTTCTTGCCGTCCGCGTCCTTGATCCGCTCCTCCCCGGTGCACAGGGCGAAGGTCCAGTCCGAGCGCATCTGGGTGTCTTCGTTGAAGGCCTTCAGCGCGTCGTAGTTGAAGGTGTAGCGCTTCTGCTCGCGGCTCCGCGCGGCCCAGATCAGCGTCTCGTGGGCGTTGGTGAACCGCGTGCCCTTGAAGTTCGGCATCGGGTTCGACTTGCGCCAGATGATGTCGTTCAGCACCCAGAAGCCGAGGTCCTGGATCGCCGAGCCCAGCCGGAAGACATTGTGATAGCTCCCGATTACCCAGATCGAGCCCTCCGGCTTCAGGACCCGGCGGCATTCCGTCAGCCAGGCGCGGGTGAAGGCGTCATAGGCCGCGAAGCTGTCGAACTTGTCCCAGTCGTCGTCGACCGCGTCGACCAGGCTGTTGTCGGGCCGCAGCAGGTCGCCGCCCAGCTGCAGGTTATAGGGCGGGTCGGCGAAGACCATGTCGACGGACGCGTCGGGCAGGCCCTTCAGCACCTCGATGCAGTCGCCCCTCAGAACGACGTCGGTCTTCAACCCGGACATATTACTCGATCCCGTACAGCTTGGAGATCAAGTGGTGAATCATCGCGGTTAAGAGGGGGTTAGCCCGCGCATCTTCACGGAACGATCAAGGGGCGGGAGGTGTTGGAAGCGAACGCCTCCCGAAAGTCGCCAATGGTCCTGTTTTCCCTTCTCCAGCGTCTTTTCGCCATCGCCTCGCTGGCCGTCTTCGCGATCGCCGTCTGGCTGCTGTGGAGCTGGTACGACGCCGATCATGTGGCCGAGACCCTCGGGCTGGCCGAGCCTCCGAACGCCCGCCTGTGGTGGGGCGCGGGGCTGATGGCCGTCAGTCTGCTCGGCCGGATTCCCGTCCTGATGCTGCTGGGGAGGGGAGAGGCCACGGCGCTCGCCCGCCGGGCCGAGGGTGTGGCGATACCCGGCGCCGACGGCGCCGTCCTGCATGTCGAGATGGAAGGCGCGAAAAAAGGGCCGATCCTGCTCTTCACCCACGGCTGGGGGCTCTCGGCCCGTATCTGGGCCGAGGCGCGGGCCGATCTGGGCGCCCGCTTCGGCCTGGTCTTCTGGGACCTTCCCGGCCTGGGCCGCTCCGGTCGGCCGACGGCCGGCTATTCGATCGAAGGCTTCGCCGAAGACCTGCACGCCGTGATCGACAGCCTGCCGGAGGACCGTCCCATCATCCTCGTCGGCCACAGCATCGGCGGCATGACGGTGCAGGCCTTCTGCGCACGCCATCCCGAATTGCTGAACCGCCGCGTGGCCGCCATCGTGCTGGAGAACACCACCCACACCAATCCGCTGGAGACGATGATCTTCTCGCGGGTGTTCAGGCCGCTGCAGTCGGTGGTCGAACTCGCCTGCAAGCTGGACATGGTTCTGTCGCCGGCGCTGTGGGCGCTGAACTGGCAGGCCTGGCTCAGCGGCTCGACCCATCTGGCGGCCCGACTCACCGCCTTCGGCGCCCGCCCGACGCGGGAGCAGCTGGATCGCACCGCTCGCCTGATCACCAAGAACTCGCCGGCCGTGCAGGCGCGCGGCGTCCTCGCCATGCTGCACTGGTCCGTGACCGACGAACTGCCGCGGATCGACGTCCCGGCCCTGGTCTTCGTCGGCGGCCGCGACCTGATCACCAGGGACCACGCCGGCGAGGCCATCGCCGCCGCCCTGCCGCAGGCCCGGCTGGTCCGGGTCGAGGCGGCCGGGCATATGGGCCCGGTGGAGAAGGCGGGCTTCTACAACGAGCAGATCGGCGACTTCGCCGAGTTCGTCGGCCTGCTGCGCAGCCGCGCTCCGGCTGTCTCCCGCCGCTCCTTCCTGTCTCCGGACGCCGACCTGGCCCCGCCCGGGCGGCCGGACGGCGACCCGGAAGATCGCGACGGGCCGATCCTCGGCATGCGGCCTTCCGCACGTCCGATCTGACCCCGACCCACCGGCGTGCTGACGACACCCGTACGGACAACGGATGCGGCCAACCCGTACCCTGCCATCCCGACACATCGGCGCCGTTTCCTGCCATCCCGCACCCCTTCACGGCTTCGTCGAACGGCCCGCGGAATAGATTGCGTCCGCTTCTGACGCAGGCGCGTGCTTGTATGGCGGAACAGAAGGGAGGGGCCGCCATCGCCGTCCCCGGAGCAGCATCCTCTCTCCCACGGAAGGAGGCGCCTCGGGTGCGGGAGTGTCGGGATGACAGGGTTTCGCGATTTTCGGGCGACAGGGCCTTTCGGCCCGCCCGGCCCGGAACCGTCACAGCCGCTCACGTTTTGTTACGCCCTCAGCCTCGCCTTGCCGCGTTCGGCGCGGTAAGCGGGGCCCTGCACCGCGAGGGATGCGAATCCTCCGCGTTCGACCAAGGCTCAGGGGCTTACGGATGACTCAGTGGGTGTACGGTTTCGGCGGCGGCTCCGCCGACGGCGACGCGTCGATGAAGAACCTGCTCGGCGGCAAGGGCGCGAACCTGGCCGAGATGTCGTCGCTGGGCCTGCCGGTGCCGCCGGGCTTCACCATCACCACCGAGGCCTGCGTCCACTACTATTCGAACGGCCAGAGCTATCCCGCCGACCTTGAGGCCCAGGTGGCCGCCGGCCTGAAGAAGGTCGAGACCGTGGTCGGCAAGACCTTCGGCGATCCGAAGAACCCGCTGCTGGTCTCGGTCCGTTCGGGAGCCCGCGCCTCCATGCCGGGGATGATGGATACGGTCCTCAATCTCGGCCTCAACGACGAGACCGTGGAGGGGCTGGCGGCCCTGTCCGGCGACCGCCGCTTCGCCCTCGACAGCTACCGGCGCTTCATCACCATGTACTCCAACGTCGTGCTGGGCCTCAGCCATGACGACTTCGAGGAGGTGCTGGACGACCATAAGGACCGCCTCGGCGTCACCATCGACACGGACCTGTCCGCCGCCGACTGGGAGAAGGTCGTCGCCGAATACAAGCAGGTCGTCGAGGACCGCCTCGGCCACGCCTTCCCGCAGGACCCCCACGACCAGTTGTGGGGCGCGGTTTCGGCCGTCTTCGCCAGCTGGATGAACGACCGGGCCAAATTCTATCGCCGCATGCACGACATCCCCGAGAGCTGGGGCACGGCGGTCAATGTCCAGTCGATGGTGTTCGGCAACATGGGCGACACCTCGGCCACCGGCGTCGCCTTCACCCGCAATCCGTCGACCGGCGAGTCGAAACTGTACGGCGAGTTCCTGATCAACGCCCAGGGCGAGGACGTCGTCGCCGGCATCCGTACGCCCCAGTCGCTGACCCGGGCGGGACGCGAGGAGATGGGCGAGACCGCGCCTTCGATGGAAGAGGCCATGCCGGAGGTGTTCGGCCAATTCGTTGAAGTCGTCGGGAAGCTTGAATCCCATTATCGCGACATGCAGGACATTGAATTCACGGTCGAGCAGGGTCGGCTGTGGATGCTGCAGACCCGCAACGGCAAGCGCACCGCCAAGGCCGCGTTGAAAGTGGCCGTCGATCTCGCCGCCGAGGGCGTGATCTCGCAGGAGGAGGCCATCGGCCGGGTCGAACCGGCGGCGCTGGACCAGCTGCTGCACCCGACCCTCGATCCGAAGGCCGAGCGCAAGGTCGTGGCCGCCGGCCTGCCGGCCTCGCCGGGCGCGGCCACCGGCAAGGTGGTGTTCGACGCCGACGAGGCCGAGCGGCTGTCCCAGCTCGGCGACGCGGTCATTCTGGTGCGCGAGGAAACCAGCCCCGAGGACATCCACGGCATGCACGCGGCGCGCGGCATCGTCACCGCCCGTGGCGGCATGACCAGCCACGCCGCGGTGGTCGCCCGCGGCATGGGCCGTCCCTGTGTATCCGGCGCCGGAGAGATCCGCATCGACGAGCGGGCCGGGACCTTCACCGCCCGGGGCCGCACCTTCAGCGCCGGCGAAATCATCACCATCGATGGTTCGAAGGGCGAAGTGCTGGACGGCGCCGTGGCCATGATCGAGCCCGAACTGACCGGCGACTTCCAGACGCTGATGGCCTGGGCCGACAAGGTCCGTCGGCTGAAGGTGCGCGCCAACGCCGAGACGCCGCTGGACGCCAGGACCGCGCGCGGCTTCGGGGCCGAGGGCATCGGCCTGTGCCGGACCGAGCACATGTTCTTCGACGACGCCCGCATCGCCGCGGTGCGCGAGATGATCCTCGCCGATGACGAGGCGGGCCGCCGCGCCGCCCTGGCCAAGATCGCGCCGTTCCAGAAGGCCGACTTCGTCGAGCTGTTCCAGATCATGGCCGGCTTGCCCGTCACCGTCCGCCTGCTTGACCCGCCGCTGCACGAGTTCATCCCGCACAGCGACGCCGAGATCGACGCCCTCGCCGCGACGCAGGGGCTGGACGCCGCCAAGCTGAAGCGCCGCGCCCGCGACCTGCACGAGACCAATCCGATGCTCGGCCACCGCGGCTGCCGCCTCGGCGTGGCCTATCCCGAAATCTACGAAATGCAGGTCCGCGCCATCCTCGAGGCGGCGCTGGAGGTGCAGGCGAAGTCCGGCGAGGCGCCGCTGCCGGAGATCATGCACCCGCTGGTCGCCCTCAGCCTGGAGATGAAATACCTGCGCGAACTGACCGACCGGGTCGCGCGCGAAGTCTTCGCCGCGTCCGGCCAGTCGATCGCCTATCTGGTCGGAACCATGATCGAACTGCCCCGCGCCGCCCTGCGCGCCGCCGACCTGGCCGAGCACGCCGAGTTCTTCTCCTTCGGCACCAACGACCTGACCCAGACCACCTTCGGCATCAGCCGCGACGACTCCGGCCGGTTCCTGCAGGCCTATATGGACAAGGGCATCTTCGAGACCGACCCGTTCGTCCGCCTCGACCGCGACGGCGTCGGCGACCTGATCCGCATCGCCGCCGAGCGCGGCGGGGCGGCGCGGCCGGACATCAAGATGGGCATCTGCGGCGAGCACGGCGGCGATCCCTCGTCGATCGCCTTCTGCGAGGAGGTCGGCCTGGCCTACGTCAGCTGCTCGCCCTACCGCGTGCCCATCGCCCGCCTCGCCGCCGCCCAGGCCGCCCTGCACGCCAGGGCCGGCACGGAACGTGAAAAGGACCGATAGAAACCGGAACGCCGATATAAGGTCACGAGAAGGTCACGATTGGCGTATCGGCGTCTGTGCCATACCGTGCACAGTTGGCTTCAAGTTGTTTCCGGCCTCTGGAACGCCTCGAACGTCCGCCCATTTGTCTCCCGCTGGATGGGGCTGGTCACCGTAGAAGTGGCCACATCTAGAGGATAGAAACAATGCGTAACGTTCTTCTCGCGACTGCTGCTCTTACTTTGATCGCCGCGCCGGCGATGGCTCAGGATCCCGTCTCCCCGGTGACCGGCTCGGTCGGCTACACCCACCTGGACGGCGACGACGGCAGCCTCGGCGCGGTCACCGGCCGCCTCGGCTACCGCTTCACCCCCTTTATCGGCATCGAGGGCGAGGCCTCGATGGGCGTCAAGGATGACGACGTCACCATCGCCGGCGTCGAGGGCTCGCTCGAGCATGAATACGACGCCGCCGCCTACGTGGTCGGCACCGTGCCCGTGAGCCCCAACGTCGAACTGTTCGGCCGCGTCGGCTACGGCACCACCTCGATCAAGGCCGATGTGGCCGGCGTCGAGACCAGCACCGACGGCGAGAGCATCAACTACGGCGCCGGGGCCAACTGGTTCTTCGACGGCCAGAACGGCGTCCGCGCCGACTGGACCCGCCGCGACTTCCGCGAAGACGACGGCGGCGAGCTCGACACCTACGGCGTCAGCTACGTGCGTCGCTTCTAGGCGCTCCAGACGCAACGAAGGCGCGCACCCCCGCGGGTGCGCGCCTTTTCGTCAGTCGGAAGGTGTCGTGGTTCAGGCCACGCCGGGCTGCAGCGCCCACCGCATCGAGCCCTCGCCGAAGGGCTTGAAGAACAGGTCGCGATACTTCTCGAACACCTCGACGATCCGGTTGGCGAGATCCTGCGCGACGGTCTCGCCGCGCTGTCGCTTCATCGCCGCGACGCACTGGACCACGTCCTTCTGGTGAGCGGATCCGCCCATCCGCTTGAGCACGGCGGCGATGTCCTGCGCCAGCGGATCGATCTGCGTTGCCCACGGATTGGTGTTCTGAGTCATTCGGGACACCCCCTTGTTCTCGACACAGACGAACCGGTCGCAAATACTGACGAGGGATGCAAGCGTGACCGCGAATTCGTGATCGAGGCGAATATGACGGAGCCGACCGCCCCGGTCCGCGTTCATGCGGGCATGACCCGGACCTGCCTCAGCCTGCTCGCAGTCCTCGCCGTCGCCGCCTGCGGTCCCGGCGAACCCAATCCGCCGACCGACCCGGCCGAACCGATCGACACGCCCGAGGCGGCCGCCCCGCCGCCGGCGGCGCCCCCGCCGGGAGCGGGCACGATCCTGCCCGGCACGGGTCCGCGCAGCTTCGTCGGCCGCTGGGCCGCCGACGTCGCCTGGTGTCCCAACACCACCGGCCCCCAACAGCCGATCGAGATCACCACCACGCGCTTCGAGGGTTACGAGAACAGCTGCGCCATCGGCGCGGTCGACCAGATCGTCAACGGCTACGAGGCCTTGTTGACCTGCACCGCCGAAGGGACGGTCTCCAACGAGCGGGTGCGGATGGCGGTCTCCGAGCAGACCATGCGGCTGACCTGGCTCAACCGCGACAACGCCGTTGTCACCCTGACCAAGTGCACGACGCTGGAAGATACGCCGGCCGCCGAGCCCTAGCCGTTGAAGAGGAAGTGCATCACGTCGCCGTCCTTGACGACATAGCCCTTGCCCTCGGCCCGCATCTTTCCGGCCTCCTTCGCGCCCTGCTCGCCCTTGAGCGCCACGAAGTCGGCGAAGGCGATGGTCTCGGCGCGGATGAAGCCCTTCTCGAAGTCGGTGTGGATCACGCCTGCGGCTTGCGGCGCGGTCGCTCCGATCGGAATGGTCCAGGCGCGCGCTTCCTTGGGCCCGACCGTGAAATAGGTCTGCAGACCCAGCAGGGCGTAGGCCTCGCGGATCAGCCGGTTCAGGCCCGGCTCCTCCAACCCCATGCTCTCCAGGAACTCGGCCTGCTCCTCTGAATCCAGCACCGCCAGTTCGGAATCGATCTTGGCCGAGATCACCACCGCCTTGGCGTTATCGGCGGCAGCGCGCTTCGCCACCAGGTCCGACAGGTCGTTGCCCTTGTCGGCCGAGGCCTCGTCGACGTTGGCGACGTAGAGGGCGGGCAGGGAGGTCAGCAGTTGCAGCATATGCCACGCCTTCTCGTCCTCCTTGTCGACCTGGACCACACGGGCGGGCTTGCCGGCGCGCAACGGCGTCAGGGCCATGTTGATGAGCCGCAGGGTCTGCTGGGCCTCCTTGTCGCCGCCCTTGGCCTTCTTCTCCACGTTGACGACCCGCTTCTCGAGACTTTCAAGGTCGGCCAACATCAGTTCGGTCTCGATGATCTCGAGGTCCGAGATCGGGTCGATGCGGTTTTCTACGTGGGTGATGTCGTCGTCGACGAAGCAGCGGGCGACGAAGGCGACGGCGTCGCAGTCGCGGATATTGGCCAGGAACTGGTTGCCCAGGCCCTCGCCCTTGGACGCGCCGCGCACCAGCCCGGCGATGTCGACGAAGGTGATGCGCGAAGGGATGATTTCCTTCGAGCCGGCGATGGCCGCCAACTGCTCCAGCCGCGGCTCGGGCACGGCCACGTCGCCCGTGTTCGGCTCGATGGTGCAGAAGGGATAGTTGGCCGCCTGGGCCGCCGCCGTCTTCGTGAGGGCGTTGAAGAGGGTGGACTTGCCGACGTTGGGCAGGCCGACGATCGCGACTTTCAGAGCCATGGGGGCTGGGTTTTCCTTGGTGAGCGCGAGCCTTTAACGGGTCGCGGCCGGTTTGTCAGGCTCGCGCCGTCAGTGCGATGCGTGGCCGGAGTCGGTGAGCGCAGGCTGGCCGACAGCCGCCGTGACCTCGACCGGCGGGGCCGAGGCGAAGGTGAGGGTCAGGGCGACGGTGTCGCCCGTCTTCAGGGGCTCGGCGACGGCCAGCAGCATGATGTGGTTGCCGCCCGGCTTCAGCTCGACCGCCTGGCCGGCGGGGAGGGGCAGGCCGTCCCTCAACTGGTGCATCATCATCATGTTGCTTTCCATCCGGCTCTCATGGACTTGGGCGCGGCCCGCGACGGGACTGGTCACGCTCATGAGCCGGTCGTCGGCGCCCGCGGTCAGGGTCAGATAGCAGCCGGTGGTCTGGCGGCCGGCCGGGGTCGGACGGCACAGGGCGCCCGAGACCTGAACCGCCTCGGCGGCTCCGGCCGCGGTCTTTTCCCCGGCGGTGCAGGCGGCCAGGCTGCCGGCGAAGGCGATCAGGACGACGGGGAACAGGGCGCGAGCCATCTGGAGAGCCTTCTATGGGGTTGCGGCGGTCTATCGCCCGCGGGGTGCAGGGACAAGACGGCGGTCTGTCGCGCTCAGCTTTCGCCGCGGGCGACTTGCCGGGGGCTGAATTTGGGCGCGGGGGCCAGGCGCATGACCTCCGCCTGGTAGCGGTCATCGTCGCCGGCCAGCGCGAAGGGCAGGGCGTCCGCGACGGCGGTCAGCATCGCTTCCAGCCACGGCTGATCGGCCTTGTGGAAGTCGCTGAGGACATAGCCGTGCACCAATTGGGGCTCCCCGGGATGGCCGACGCCCATGCGCGCGCGGCGGAAGTCGGGGCTCAACTGGCTGATCAGCGAGCGCACGCCGTTCTGGCCGGCCGCGCCGCCGCCCTTCTTCATGCGGAAACGACCGGGGGCGAGGTCGATCTCATCGTGGAAGACGATGACCTCCGACGGCTGGACCTTGTAGAAGCGCGCCGCCTCGGCCACAGCCCGGCCGCTCTCGTTCATATAGGTCTGCGGCTTCATCAGCAGGACGCGCTCGCGGCCTGAGGCGGTCTCGACCTCGCCCTCGCGGATTACCGACTGGAACTTGGCGCGCTCGGGACCGAACGACCAGCGCCGCGCGATCTCGTCCGCGGCCATGAAGCCGATGTTGTGGCGGTTGCCCTGGTATTTCGGTCCCGGATTGCCCAGGCCGGCGATGATGATCATGGCGGGTTCCGGAAAAGGAAACGGCCCCGTCCGTTTCCGGATGGGGCCGCTCCAGTAGCAGGTTGTCGCGAGAGGATCAGCCCTCGGCGGTGTCTTCCGTGGCTGCGGCCTCGTCGGTCGCGACCTGTTCGGTCGCTTCGACTTCCGCGGCTTCGGCGGCGACTTCGGCGTCATGCGCTTCGTCAGCGGCGGCCGAGATAGCGGCCGAGGAGGTCTTGATGGAGGCGATCACGAAGTCACGGTCGGTGATGGTCGGCTCGACGTCCTTCGTGCCCTTCAGGTCGGTCCAGCGGATGGTGTCGCCCAGCTTGTGGCCGGCCAGGTCGACGATCAGGTCTTCCGGGATGTGGTCGGCGCGGACCTTCACTTCGACCGAGTGACGCACGACTTCCAGCGAACCGCCCTGACGGAAGGCCTCGCACTGGTCCTGGTTGATGAAGTGGACCGGGATGTCGATCTTGATGGTCTGCTTCTCGTCGACGCGCATCAGGTCGAAGTGCAGCGGACGGTCCGACACCGGGTCGAACTGGACGTCACGGGCGATGACCGGCTGGGTCTCGTCGCCGTACTTCAGGGTCACCAGGTGACCCAGCAGCTTGCCGGTGTAGAGCGACTTGCGGAAGTCGCGCTCGTTCACCGAGATCGCCACCGGGGCCTTGTCGCCGCCGTACAGCACGCCCGGGACCATGCCCGCACGGCGCGCGGCGCGGGCGCCGCCGGTGCCGACGCCATCACGGACATCGACGTTCAGAATGATCTCGGCCATCTGGCTCGCCTCAACAAACAGAAACGCCGCGCTGACGTAATCGCCCGCGCGACGGGGTCCTCGAACCCTCGAATTCAAGAGGGCGGGCTATTACACGGAGACGCCGGGGGACGCAACCGTCTGGGCGCGGGATCGCGCCCCGCGGCTCAGCCTTCGCTGTTCAGGGACGTCGTCGCCGAGGTCGAGGCGGCCGCGGCGTCGGCCGCCACCGGGGTCTGGACGGCGACCGGCGCGGAGCCGGCGACTTCGGTCGGAGGCACGACGATGGGCGTGGGCCTGATGTTCTGCGCGGTGCAGGTCGCCAGGTCGCGGGCGATGTGGCGGCCGATGCAGAAGATGTCCTCATAGCTGGGACGCGAGGCGGCTAGGCACTGGAACAGCATCAGCTTGGACATATTGAAGCAGAACTCGCTGTTCTGCTCGACGGTCAGGGCCTCGGTGTTGGCCCGGGCGTCCTCGCCGCCTGCCCCGAGGGCGGCCAGCGCGGCCAGGGCCAGCGAGCGCACCACCGCCGGCGTATAGGGCGGGCCCGAGCTGGCCGGGGTGACGGCGAGCCCGGAGCCGCTGTTGGCGGCCGTGAACAGCCGCGCCGATTCCTCGGCCGACGGCAACATCTGGACGGCCGAAAGCGCCTTGGCGCCCTGCAGCCGGGTGTCGCGATCGGCGATGTGGACGGTGGCCCAGCGGCGACGCGGGTCGGAGCGCCCCTGGATGGTGTAGGCGTCCTCCTCCACGGCGTCGGCGATCACCAGCATGGTCGCCGAGTCGCGGCCGATGGCGTCGATGATCAGGCCCGCTGCGGCGTCGGCGCCCGGAAGGGTGGCGGCGTAGGCCGGGTCCGCGATGATGCGCGCGACCATCTCCTGACGGATGGTCGGATCGACGGCATAGGTCCGGACGCCTTGAACGAACTCCGGTGACTGCAGCGCCAGGATCGAACCGTAGGCGATCAGGCCGCGCGACAACTGGGCCGGCTCGTATGAGGCCCCCTTGCGGATGGCCGCCTGGATCGACTCTGCGGTCGGGAAGCCGGCCTCGATCGTGGCCGCCTCATGCATGAAGGCCACATAGATGGACGCGGCCTGGGCCACGCCCTCGTTCATGGTGACCGGGGGCGGCGGGGGAGGCGGCGCGGGCTCGGGCTCGGGTTCAGGCGTGGCGCAAGCCGCGAGAACCGCCATCGCGGCGATAGCGGCCAGCGACAGGCCGCGGCGAAAACGAGCCTCAAGCATACTAAAACCCCCACCTGAACGCGCGGCGCCATGGTCAACGCCGGAGAACCTCGAAGACCTTATAACGCGGCCAATTCGGTTCTCCGAGCGTTAATGCCAGCTTGGCTGGCGCCGGCGCCGACAGGGCGTCCTATTCCTCGGGCGGGCGCGCAGGCTGGGTATTCAGCCTCTCAGTCAACGACGGCTCCCGCGACGGCGGGGCGGCCGGGGGCGGAGTTGGCGTGATCGTGATCGGCGCGGGAGCGGCGGGGACGGGGACGGGCGTGATGATGATGGGCTCGGCCGCCGGAGCGACCGGCTCGACCGAAGTGACGTCCGACACGGTCACGATCGGCGCGGGCATGGCCGCGCCGCGGGAACAGGTGGCCAGGTCGCGCACGATATGGCGGCCGAGGCAGAACATGTCCTCGTAGTTGGGTCGCGAGGCCGCCAGGCACTGGAACAGATTGAGTTTCGACATGGTGAGGCAGCCGTGGCTGACCCGATCGAATTGCAGGGCGTCGGTGTTGGCGCGAGCGTTCTCGCCCGCATAGCCGAGCGCCGCGAGCGCCGCTAGCGCGAGGGCGTTCACCACCGAGGGGGGGTAGGGCGGCTTGCGCGGATCGCCGCTGACCGGCAGCGCGCCGCCGCCGCTGTGGGCCGCCGCGAACAGCCGCGAGGCTTCCTCGGCCGACGGCAGCATCATCTGGGCGGAGCGGGCCTTGGCGGCTTCGAGCCGGCCTTCGCGGTCCGTCACCTCGGCGACGCCCCAGAAGCGGCGGGGGTCGTAGCGGGCCTGGATGGCGTAGGCGTCGTTCTCGATCGAGTTGGCGGCCCGGCCCAACGCGTTGATGTCGGCGGCAAGCGTCGACATGACCAGGCCCGCCGCCGCCTCGGCGCCGGGCAGGGTCGAGGCGTAGCGTGGATCGGCGACGATGTCGGCGACGAGCTTCTCACGGGTGGCCGTGTCGTGGCCGAGGGACCGGACGCCGGAGACGAACTCGGGCGACTGCAGGGCCAGAATCGATGCGTAGGCCACCAGCCCACGTGAGATCTGGCCGGGGTCATAGGCCGAACCGCGGCGCAGCGCCGCCTGGATCTGCGCCGGATCGGTGAAACCGCCTTCGAGGGCGGCCATGTCGCGGCTGAAGGCCATGTAGACCGCCGCCGCCTGGGCGACGCTCTCATTGAGCCTGATCGGCGGCGGCGTGCGGGCGGCGATTTCGGCCGCCACGCGAGCCGCTTCGGCCTGCGCTTCAACCGCAGCGTTGTCGGAGGCGCAGCTGGCCAGCAGGGCTGCGGCTGCGAGGGCGATTACGGAAAGACCGCGGTGCGGACGCATCAGGACTCCTCGGATGACCGGCGTCCAGCAACGCCTAACCTGAGGGCGCAAATGGGGCGAGCGCTGATACGGTTCCGGAGTTTAGTCGAACAGCTTGGAAACGGATTCCTCGTTGGCGATGCGCCGGATGGCCTCTCCGATCAGCGGAGCGACGGAGACGCGGCGGATTTTCTTGCAGGTCAAAACTTCGTGCGGCGCCTCGATGGAGTCGGTGATGACCAGTTCCTTCAGCGGCCCGTCGGTCACGCGCTGCACGGCCGGGCCGGACAGGACGCCGTGGCTGATATAGGCCGAGACCTCGGTCGCCCCCTTCTCCATCAGGGCCTGGGCGGCGTTCACAAGGGTGCCACCGGAATCGACGATGTCATCGAACAGGATGCAGCGACGGCCTTCGACGTCGCCGATGATGTTCATGACCTCGCTCTCGCCCGCCTTGGGCCGGCGCTTGTCGACAATGGCCAGGTCGGCGTCCAGCCGCTTGGCCAGCGAGCGGGCCCGAACCACGCCGCCGACGTCGGGTGAGACGATCATCAGGTCGTCGCCGCGCGGGTAGTGCTCCTTGATGTCCTGCGCCAGCACCGGCGTGGCCACGAGATTGTCGGTCGGAATGTCGAAGAAGCCCTGGATCTGGCCGGCGTGCAGATCCATCGTCAGGACCCGGTCGGCTCCGGCGCGGGTGATCAGATTGGCCACCAGCTTGGCCGAGATCGGGGTGCGGCCGCCGGTCTTCCGATCCTGCCGGGCATAGCCGAAATAAGGCATCACCGCGGTGATCCGCTTCGCCGAGGCCCGCACCAGGGCGTCGGTGATGATCAGCAGCTCCATCAGGTTGTCGTTGGCCGGATAGCTGGTCGACTGGAGGATGAAGACGTCCTCGCCCCGAACGTTCTCCTCGATGACGGCGAAGACCTCGTTATCGGCGAATCGCTTCACGTCGGCCTTGGTCAGCGGCATGTCGAGGTGATGCGCGATCGCTTGTGAGAGCGTCCGGTTGGAGTTGCCAGAAAGCAGCTTCATGTCCGGTCATCCTTTCGCCGTCATCGCCCGGCTCACAATGCCGCCGTTGCGCTGGCGCGCTACATATCAGGGGACGGCCCAGCCACAAGGCGCGGCGAGTCTTTTAGGGCAACTTCTTCCCGCATTGGCGCGGGGTTGTCGGCTGGTGTAGAGATCGCGTCTCGTTTCCGGGGGCGCCGACGGGTCGATGCCCGCCGGCCCGTTATGTTGAGGTCGTCCTTGCCTGCTTCCAAGTTCCGCACCGGCCTGATCCTTTCGGCCGTGGCCGTGTCAGCCCTGACGATTTCGGCCTGCGCCGGCCGCGGCGACCGCCCGCGCCTCGCTTATGAGGAGCGCCCGGTGGAGGCGCTCTACAACACCGGCTACCAGCGCCTGGAAAGCCGGCGCTGGGGCGACGCGATCGACTATTTCCAGGAGGTCGAGCGCCAGCATCCGTATTCGGAATGGTCGCGCCGCGCGATCCTGATGCAGATCTACGCCCACTATCAGAGCAACGACTACGCCGAGGCCATCGCGGCGTCGGACCGGTTCATCCAGCTGTTCCCGGGCAATCCGAGCGCGCCCTACGCCTTCTACATGAAGGCCTTGGCCAACTTCGAGCAGATCACCGACGTGGGCCGCGACCAGGGCTACGCCCAGGCGGCCTTGGACGGCCTGAAGGACGTGCAGCGGCGCTATCCCGGCACGCCCTACGCTATCGACGCCACGGTCAAGATCGACATGGTCAACGACCAGTTGGCCGGCAAGGAAATGGCGATCGGCCGCTACTACCAGCGCGCCGGTCAGCCGCTGGCGGCGATCAACCGCTACAAGACCGTTATCGACAACGAATCCTACCAGCGCACCTCGCACGCCCCCGAGGCGCTGTACCGGCTGGTCGAGGTCAACCTGCAGCTCGGCCTGAAGGAAGAGGCGACGCGCAACGGCGCCGTTCTGGGTTTCAACTACCCGGGCAGCCCCTGGTACGCCGAGGCCTATGCCCTGCTGACCGAGGAAGGGCAACGCCCTGACGTCGCCCCCGAAGGCCAGCGCGAGAGCTGGCTGCGGCGCATCATCCCGGGCTGACGTCCGCTTCTGTCGCAAGGGGCGGTCATGAAGGACGATGACCGCTAGACTGACGGCGATGGCGAATCAAACCCGGACGACCGCGCCCCCATGCTGACCGCCCTCTCGATCCGCGACATCGTGCTGGTGGACGCGCTCGATCTCGAGGTCGAGGGCGGCCTGACCGTGCTGACCGGCGAGACCGGAGCGGGCAAGTCGATCATTCTCGACGCCCTCGGTCTGGCCCTCGGCGCGCGGGCGGACGCTGGTCTGGTGCGTTCCGGGGCGAAGCAGGCCACCGCCACAGCCGTGTTCACCGCGCCCGACGACCCGGCCCTGATGGAGATGATCGCCGCACGCGGCTTCGAGGTCGCCCCGGGCGAGGAGCTGATCCTGCGCCGGACGCTCACCGCCGACGGCCGCGGCCGCGCCTTTGTCAACGACCAGCCCGCCGGCGTCGCCGCCCTGCGCGAGATCGGCCAGGCGCTGGTCGAGGTGCACGGCCAGCATGAGACCGTCGGCCTGCTGGACTGGAAGACCCACCGGGCCCTGCTCGACAACTACGGCGGCCTCCAGCCGCAGCTGGCGGGCGTCGCCGCCGCCGCCGACCGGCTCAAGGCGGCCGAGCGGGCGGTGGCCGATCTGAAAGCCGCCGCCGCCGACGCCGCCGCCCACCGGGAGGAACTGGAACAGAACCTCGCCGATCTCGATGCGCTCGACCCGCGCGCCGACGAGGAAACCGAGCTGGCCGGCGAGCGAGCCCTGCTGGGCGCGGCGGAAAAGGCCATCGCCGACCTCGCCGACGCCCGGACCTCGCTGGGCGGGGACAAGCTGTCGCGCAACCTCGCCGCCGCCTTGAGGGCCGTCGA
Source organism: Brevundimonas sp. LjRoot202 (assembly GCF_964253355.1). Taxonomy (NCBI): domain Bacteria; kingdom Pseudomonadati; phylum Pseudomonadota; class Alphaproteobacteria; order Caulobacterales; family Caulobacteraceae; genus Brevundimonas; species Brevundimonas sp. LjRoot202. Next base: position 143,063 of record NZ_CAXUQW020000006.1, read on the forward strand.
GCACGCGCGCCAGCGGGCGGGGCAGGCGGGTACGGATCCCGAGCATCCGCTGCTGCTGAAACTGTCGGCCGCCGCTGAGGCCATCGACCGCACACTGGTGGAGGCCGAGGAGGCCATCGCCTGCGTCGACGCCGCCGCCGACGCCTTCGACTTCGAGCCGGGCCGTCTCGACAAGGCCGAGGAGCGTCTGTTCGCCCTGCGCGCCGCCGCCCGCAAGCTGAATGCCTCGGTCGAACTGCTGCCGGCCCTGCGTGTGCGCTTCCGCGAGCAGCTCAGGCTGATCGAGGACGGCGCCGAGGCCATCACCGCCGCGGAGCGCGCCGCCTCGGCCGCCCGCGAGGCCTATGACGTGGCCGCCATGCTGCTGACCTCGGCGCGGGAGGCGGCGGCCGAGCGCCTGACTTTGGCGGTGATGGGCGAACTCGGGCCGCTGAAGCTGGACCGCGCCCGCTTCCGGGTCGCCTTCGAGCCCGTGGCGGATGGCCGACGCGGACCGTCGGGCGTCGAGACGGTGCGGTTTGAGATCGCCACCAACGCCGGCACCGCCTTCGGACCGCTGGACGCCATCGCCTCGGGGGGCGAACTGGCCCGTTTCGCCCTGGCCATGAAGGCGGCGCTCGCCGGGCGCGAGGACCAGCGCCAGCCTGTGATGATCTTCGACGAGGTCGACCAGGGCGTTGGCGGGGCGGTGGCCTCGGCCGTGGGCGCCCGGCTGCAGCGCCTCTCCCGGGGCGCTCAGGTCCTGGTGGTGACCCACAGCCCGCAGGTCGCGTCCCGCGCCGATACCCATTGGAAGGTCCGCAAGGCCGACCACGCCGGGTTGACCAGGACCACGGTCGACGCCCTCGACGACGGTGCGCGCCGCGAGGAGATCGCCCGTATGCTGTCGGGCGCCACGATTACCGACGAAGCCCGCGCCGCGGCCCGGGCCCTGATCGGCTAGACCCCGAGAATCCAGCCTTCTTCCCGCTCGACCCGGGCGATCAGCGCCTCGTCCGCGCCCTTGGGCGGGGCGAAGGCCTTCGACAGGTCGCCCGCCTCGTCCATCCTGGCCAAAGCCTCGGCGGTGGCGCAGACTTGGGCCTGGTCCTTGAACTCCCCCGGGTTGGGCTTGCCTTCGAACATGGACGGCCAGACCTCGACCACCAACGCCGACAGCGGCTCCACGTCGGCGGCGTCCAGGGCTCGCCAACCGGTTCCGAACGGCCACACGGCGCCCGAGGGACCGAGGTTCTCCAGCAGGCGGCGCACCGCCGGAATGCCGACCAGCGTCTGGCCGCCGACAGCCCCGGCCCCGTGCATCTGCCAGACGCTCTTGGGCTGGAGCTTGCCCTTGCGAACGGCCGTCTCGGTGGCCCGGAACTCGGGGATGTCCCCGCCGGCGCCGGCGGGGGGCTTGGTCGTGGTCAGCCAGCGCTGCGCCTGCTTGGCCGGCGCGCCCCACATCGGCCAGGCCTGGTCGGTCATCAGCCGGTTGATCTTGGCCGCCACCTGATAGCGGTTGTTGGTGTTGTCCGGCTTGTCGACGATGTTCGAGGCGATGAATTTCCACATCGCCTGCCACGGCGCGCCGCTCAGCTTGAGCCGTTCCGCCGTGCCGGCCGGATAGCCGAAGTTGAAGTCGAAGCCGACCAGAACCCGGTCGCCGCGCTTGCGATGCTCCGCCAGCAGCGAAGCGAGCAGCTTTTCGCCCTCGGCCCGCGTGGCGACGTTGTGCGTCTCGGTATACAGGCGGAACCGGACGTCCCGCTTGGCTACGCCGATCCACACCGACTGATCGCCCAGCTTCTTGCCCTCGGCGGCGGTCCAGTCGGCGATGATGTAGGCGTCGAACAGACGGGCCACGGCGGGCGCTCCGGGTTATTCGGTGACAAGGGATGGGGGCTTCTAGCGTTCCGGCGGCGGGGGAGGAAGGGCGAACGCTCAGCCCTTCAGCAGCGCCTCGAGGTGCGACAGCCAGCGGCGCCCCAGCCGCAGGGCCTCGGCCGGCGAACTCGTCTGTACGGGCAGGGTGGCGTCCCACAGGGCCAGTTCGAACTCGGGATGGCGGGCGTCTCCGAACATCAGCCGCAGCACCACCTGCTCGGCGTCGGGCGCCAGCACGTCCAGCGACTTGCGGGTCTCGCCGCGACGGACGCGGGCGACGACATGGCCATCGACGATGATCTCCCCGCCGTCGATCTCCTCAAAGGCGTAGACCAGCCCGGCGGCCCCCCGCTTCCACAGCACCGCCACCTGGGCCCCGTCGAAATCCAGACCGGCCGCGCGGCCTTCGGCGGGGGACAGGGCCTCGGCCTCGGGCGTCGCCCCCAGCGATTTGAGCAGGGCCCGGCGCATGCGGCGCACGGGCTCCATCCACCAGGCGAGAACCAGGGCTCCGGTGGTCAGGGCGGCCGCCGCCAGGGCCACCAGCAGTATGACCCGGAGCACCTCGGCCATGGTCAGTCTTCCAGGTCGATCACGACCGGCACGTGGTCGGAGGGCTTGTCCATGTCGCGGGCGTCGCGATGGGTCTCGATCGACTGGAAGCGGTCGGCCGCCTGCGGCGACAGCAGGTGGAAGTCGATGCGGATGCCGTGGTCGCGCTGCCAGGCGCCCGCCTGGTAGTCCCAGAAGGTGAAGGTTCCCGGCGGCTGTTTGCCCAGCTCGCCCGCGTCGGAAAGGCCCAGATGCTGCAGCGCCCGGAAGGCGGCCTGGCTCTGGGGCTGGAACAGGGCGTCGCCGATCCAGGCGGCCGGGTTCTTCGCATCCGCCGGCGTCGGAATGACGTTGTAGTCGCCGCACAGGCTGAACGGCTCCTCGAGCGCCAGAAGATCACGCGCATGGGCGTGCAGCCGTTCGTACCAAGCCAACTTGTACGCGAACTTGTCCGTGCCGACCGGATTGCCGTTGGGCAGGTAGATGCAGCCCACCCGCACCGGCCGCGGCGCTTCGACGACCGCCTCGATGTAGCGGGACTGTTCCGCGTCGGCCTCATAGCCGGATGCGTCCACCCCCGGCAGGCCGCGGCGGATGTCGGAGAGCGGGTATTTCGAGAGGAGGGCGACGCCGTTGTAGCTCTTCTGCCCGTGGGTCTCGACGTTGTAGCCAAGGCTCTCAAAGGCCTCGCGCGGGAATTTCTCGTCGACGCATTTGATTTCCTGCAGGCAGGCCACGTCCGGCAGGGCCGCTTCCAGCCAGGCCAGCACGGTCGGCAGGCGGGCGTTGACCGAGTTCACGTTCCAGGTGGCGATGCGCATAACCGATGATTACGGCGCGTCGGGTAGGTCTGTGAAGCGCTGATCGCCCAAACGAAACGCCCCGGAGCGGACCCCGGGGCGTTCCGATTGCATATGGAGACGGGATTCTACTGTTCGGCGGCGGCCTCGGGGGCGGCGATCCGGGTGAGGGTGCATCCGCTGCCGATGCGTTGGGCCCTGTCGCAGGGATAGATCTGGGTGACCGCGTTGTCCTTCACCTGGGCGACGTAGCCGTCGCCCGAGGCGCATTTGACCTCGATGAAACGGCCGGTGTCGTTCTGGGCCAGAAGCTGGATCCGTCGGGCGTCGCAATCGTCGATCGCCGTGCCGACGAGGAGCGGATGGAACCCGGCCACTTGTTCCTCCGGCGTGGTGAACTGACAGGTCAGGCTCATCCCAATGATCTGCAGGCAGTCGGTCTTGCTCCATCCCTGGGCCGTCTTCTCGATGTGATACCCGTCGGCGCCGGCGCATCCGACCTCATAGACGAGATTGCCCTCCGGGGTCGCGCCGAGCGCCTTGCCGGCGTCCACCTGGCACGGCACGCCGGCTTCGCGGGCGAAGCTGGCGACAACCACGGCGCCGTTCTGGTTGACCGGCAGGGCGCAGACGGAGTTGGCCGGCGCCTCGCTGCCCTGGGCCCGCATCTGTTCAGCCTGGGCGGCGAGCATCAGGCAGTCGAAGGTTTGCGGCGGCGTAGCGGTCGTCAGGATGTAGCCGGCGCCGTCCAAGCAGGCGACTTCATAGAGCTCATTGTTGTCGTTCGTCGTGCCAAGCAGGGCGGACTCGCCCACCTGGCAGGAGAGGCCGGCCGCCGTGGCGGCGGCCTGGGCCGATCGGGCGATCTGTTCGGGCGAAGGCTGACGACCGCGGCGGTCCGTGCGCCGGCGGTCGCCCTCGAGCGCGTCCATGGCCTGTTCCCGGTTGAGCACCGATTGCCGGTCCCTCGCCTGTTGCTGCGCGCCCGCCGTCCGCAGGTCCCCCATCTCTGTCCGCCCGCCCTGCGCTTGCGCGTGCGCCCGATCGACAGCCGGCATGGACGCGATGAGCGCCGCCGCCGTGACGGCGGCAAGTCTGAGAAGGGTCATTTGAGATCCTGGCTGCGGTTGCGACCGACTGATACGCGCAGCCGGCCTGAAGGCCAAATCGCCTGGCGCAAACGAAAACGCCCCGGAGCGAACTCCGGGGCGTCGTCGTCGGTCTCCGGGACCGTTCTAGTTTTCGGCGGGCGCGGTCGCCGGAGCGGCGGCCGTCAGAGTGCAGCCGCCGGCGATGGTCGCCGCCTCGGCGCAGGGATGGACCCGCTGCGCGGTGAAGGTGGTTCCGACGCGGGCGAAATAACCGTCACCGGCCCCGCACTTGACCTCATAGACCGTGAGACCTTGGGCGTCGCGGCCGACCCGGCGGGCCTGCTGAACGTCACAAGCCGCGGCGTCCGTTCCGGCCAGAACGGTGCTCCAGGCCCCCTTGGTCTCTGCCGCCGTGGAATAGCGGCAGGTCTCCTGCTGAATCGCCAGATCCCAGCACGGGGTCGGGGACCAGCCGTCGGCCGTTTGCTCAAGCCAATAGCCGTCGCTGTCCGCGCAGCCGATTTCGTAGATGATGTTTCCGGCGGTGCTCTTGCCGATCGCGGAGCCCCGGTCGACCGTGCAGGGGATGCCTGCGGCGCGGGCGTAGGTCGACAGGACCGGCACGGGGTCCAGGTTGATCGGCAGGGTGCACTGCTGGCCGACATCGGCGGCCGGATCGCGCAAGCGGCTGGTCTCGGCCTGACCGGCCAGTTCCAGACAGTTGAAGGTCTGCGGCGGCGTGGAGCCGACCGCCAGGAAGCCGGGCGCTCCGGCGCAGACGGCTTCATAGGTCGAATGCTGCTCGGCGGTGACGCCCAGAAGCGTCGCCTCGGTGACCTGGCAGCTGACGCCGGCGGCGCTCAGAAGCGCCTGGGCGGCGAGCTTGTTTTCTTCCGGCGTGGGCGCCGCAGGCGGCTTCTCCTCCTCCTGCCCGGGCCGACGGCGGAGGCGTTCCGCCCGGCGCTCCTCGGCTGTTCGCCGGTTCAGCCGTGAACCGCTGCTATTGTCGCGCGTGACGGTCGTAGGATTGGCATCGGTAAGAGATCCCGGAGGGCTGGCCGGAGCGCCCTCAAAGGGGGGTGCTGTCTGCGTCTGGGCCGCCGCGCCGGCTGCGGAAGCGAGGACGAGCGCACAGGCCCCGCCCAGCGCGACGAGCATCTGTCGTTTGAACACCGTGAGACTCCGGAAATAACTGACCTTCCGTCTCCCTTGGCGGTCCGGCGCCGGGTGGTCAAGCGTAACCACCCGGCGCCGGGAAGGTCCCCGGTGGACCGGGGCTCCTCGCAGGACCTGACGTCGCTCGCTATGCGCGACGCGCGGCGAAGAGACAGGATTCCCCCGCCAGGGCGATCGTTTCGCAGCTCTGCAGCCTCCAGCCGTCGCCCGCCTTCTCGAGCCAATAGCCGTCGGCGTCGGAGCAGCCGACCTCATAGATGAGATTGCCGTCCACGCTCCTGCCGATGGCCACCGCCTGGTCGATCTGGCAGATCACCCCGGATTGACGGGCCCACCCGCCGATCACGGCCAGACCGTTCTGGTTGGCGGGCAGTTCGCACTGGTGCCCGACGTTGGCGGCGGGATCCTCCATGCGCGCCACCGTGGCCGCGCCGGCCAGTTCAAAGCAGTTGAAAGACTGCGTCGGGGTCGAGGCGATCAGAAGGTAACCCGGCCCATCGGCGCAGGCGGTTTCATAGATCGGGGCTTCGTGGGGATCGACGCCGGGGTGCGAGGCTTCGGTCACGCGGCAGTCCAGCCCGGCCGATGTGGCGACGGCCTGGGCCGCGGCGAGAATCTGCGCCTGCGTCGCGACGCTCGGCGCCACCGCTTCCCCGCGTTCGGCCCGGCGACGTCGTTCCGCCTGGCGGCGTTCTTCGTTTCTCTGACGGTTCAGGCGCGAGCCGCTCATATTGTCGCGCGTGATGGCGATGCCATTGGGGGGATCCGTCACACTCCCGGGCGGAACGTTCGGAGCCCACTCGCCGGACCCCACGCCGTCTCCGGATGGCACTCCCTTCTGTGCGGACGCCGGCTCCACGGCGATGACAAGGCTGCAGGCGACGATCAGTAAAGCGAACATCTTTCCGTTGAGCATGAAACCACTCCGGGATGATTTTTCCGACCGCCACCCTTCGCCCTTGCCGCGACACGGTCAAGCCGGAACCCGCGGCAGGACTGGACGACGGCGGCGGGTTCAGCGTATCTACCGGTTGAGTTTCAATTGGAGACGGACTTGGCCGACGGCGTGGCTCCAGCGGAGAACGACGCACGCGCGCCTGGCGCGCGCGGCCTGACCTATCCGCATCCGGTCCCACCCGGTTTCGGCGAGGCGATAGAGGTTGCGCCCGGCGTGCTGTGGATGCGGCTGTCGATGCCCATCGCCCTGAACCACATCAACGTCTACGCGGTCGAGGACGGCGAGGGCTGGGCCCTGGTCGATACAGGCCTGAATATTCCGGATTCGCGCGAACGCTGGGACGCGCTGCTGGCCGGACCGCTGGCCGGCCGGCCGGTGACGCGGGTCATCTGCACGCATATGCACCCCGACCACATCGGCTTGGCCGGCTGGTTGTGCGAGCGGCTGACCGCGCCGCTGGTCATGACGCGGGTCGAGTATGTCACCGCCCGGATGCTTCTGGCCGATACGGGTCTGCCCGCCCCCGAGGGGGCCGCCGTATACTACCACGCCGCCGGATGGGACGAGGCGCAGATCGAGAGCTGGCGTCGCGACTACGGCCAGTTCGGCCGGGCGGTCTCGCCCATGCCGTCGGGCTATGTGCGGATGCGCGACGGCGACCGGCTATCGATCGGCGACCGGGATTGGCGCGTGGTGGTGGGCGAGGGGCACAGCCCCGAGCATGCCTGCCTGTGGCGCGAGGACGACGGTGTGGTGCTGGGCGGCGACCAGATACTGCCGAGAATCTCGTCCAACGTCTCCGTTTGGCCCACCGAGCCGGACGCCGATCCGCTCGGCGACTGGCTCGACTCGCTGGAGCGGATGAAGACGGTATTTCCGGACGAGGTTCTCGTGCTGCCGTCGCACGGCGAGCCGTTCCATGGCGTGCAGGCGCGGCTGGACGCCCTCATACGCGGGCATGAGGTGTCGCTGAGGCGGCTCGAGAAGGCGCTGCGGCAGCCAAGGCGCGCCGTGGACGTCTTCGGCGCCCTGTTCGCCCGGCCCGTCGGCGCCGGCGTCTACGGCATGGCGACGGGCGAGAGCCTGGCGCACCTGAACTATCTGCTGCATCGGGGGCGGGTCCGGCGCATCCGCGACGCGGACGGCGTGGACTGGTGGACGATGACCGAACGGGGAGAGACGGCGTGAGCGACCATATCAGGGCCGAACTGGCGGACGGCGTGCTGACCGTCACGCTGGCGCGGCCGGAGAAGAAGAACGCCATCACCCAGGCGATGTACGCGGCCCTGTCCGACGCGGCCGAGCGAGCGCGGACCGACGAGGCGGTGCGCGTGCTGCTGTTCCGCAGCGAGGGCGACAGCTTCTCGGCCGGCAACGATATCGCCGACTTCATCGCCCTCGGTTCGCAGGGTCAGCAGCCGCTGGATATGTCGGTGTTCCGCTTCCTCAAGGCGCTGGCCGATCTCGACAAGCCGGCGGTGGCGGCGGTGCGCGGTCGGGCCGTCGGTATCGGCCTCACCCTGTTGCTTCACTGCGACATGGTCGTGGTGGCCGAGGACGCCCTGCTGTCCGTGCCGTTCATCAATCTCGCCCTGGCCCCGGAGGCGGCGTCGTCGATGCTGTTGCCGGCCGTGCTGGGACACCAGCGCGCCTTCGAGATGTTCGCTCTCGGCGAACCGATCGACGGACGCACCGCGGTCGCCTGGGGGCTCGCCAACCGCGCGGTTCCCGCGGATCAGGTCGAGGGGGTGGCGGCCGGCCTGGCGACGAAGCTGGCGGCCCGCGCGCCCAACTCGATCCGCAAGACCAAGCGGCTGATGCGCGACGCCGAGACCCTGTGGGCGCTGATGCAGCGCGAGGGCGAGGCCTTCGGCAGCCAGATGTCGAGCCCCGAGGCGATGGAGGCCTTCATGGCCTTCAGCCAGAAGCGGGCGCCCGATTTCTCGAAATCCGGTTGATTCGCCGGCGTGCGGCCCTTAGCTGCGCGCGCCATGCTCCACGCCCCCACAACACCCGCCCTGCGCATCGACGCGGAGACTCCCGCCGACGTTGCCGCCGTCGAGGCTCTGGTGCTGGCCGCCTTCGGTCCGGGCCGGTTCGCCAAGACCGCCGAACGCCTGCGTGAGCGCGCCGTCGTCGTAGCCGGCTTCGTGGCGCGTGACGGCGAGCGGCTGCTCGGGTCCGTGCGGCTGTGGTCGATCGCCATCGACGGCAGGCCCGCCCTGTTCCTCGGTCCCATCGCCGTGGCCGCCGACAACCGCAAGGCGGGACTGGGCGCCGAACTGGTGCAGGCCTGCCTGGGCCACGCCGCCGAGGCGGGTCTGGGCGTGCTGCTGGTCGGCGACGCCCCCTATTTCGGCCGCTTCGGCTTCACGGCCGCGCCTGAGGTCCGCCTGCCGGGGCCGGTCGATCCGCGCCGGCTTCTGTGGCGGGGCGACGGACAGCCGGTCGGGGCGGTGACGGCCCGGTCCTGACGGTTCCCGGACGCCGCCGGTACGGAAAGCATTGCCAGAGTCGTCCCAACCCCTAAGTCTGGGTCATGGCTCAATCCACGGACAGCAAGACCGGACTGGCCGCCCTCGCGGAGGCCGCGACCCAGGCGCCCGGCCGCGGCCTGCCGCCGGTCCACCTGTGGAATCCGCCACACTGCGGCGACATCGATATCGTCATCCGCCGGGACGGGACCTGGCTGCACGAGAACTCGCCCATCGGCCGGCCTGAACTGGTGCGGCTGTTCTCGACCGTGCTGCGCAAGGATCCCGACGGCTACCGCCTGGTCACCCCGGTCGAAAAGCTGGCGATCCGGGTCGAGGACCTGCCGTTCCGCGCCGTCGCGGTGACCGAAGCCGATGGAATACTGCGCTTCACTACCGATGTCGGCGACGTCGTCGAGGCCGGGCCGGAGCATCCGATTCAGGTCGAGACCGACCCGACCACCGGCGAACCGTCGCCCGCCCTGCACGTCCGCGCCGACCTGTGGGCCCGCATCGCCCGGCCCGTCTTCTACGAACTGGTCGAGCGGGCCACGGTCGAGGCCGGCCGGCTGACGGTCCGCTCTGGCGGGTTCGCCTTCCCGCTCGGCCCGGTCGGCGCGGGGGTCGCATGAGCCTGATCTCGCTGCGCGAACGGCTGATGGAACGGCTGGCTCCTGCGGCCGCGTGGACGCCGGGCGGGCCGCCGGAGCAGTCCGACTACGACCTTAATCCCGGCGCCGCGCGCCCGGGCCGCACCTTGCGCCCGGCCGCGGTGCTGGTGCCCGTCATCGCCCGGCCCGAGGGCGCGACCGTGCTGCTGACCCGCCGTTCCGACAACCTCGCCAGCCACACCGGACAGATCGCCTTCCCGGGCGGTCGTCTCGACCCCGGCGAGACCGCCGAGCGCGCCGCCCTGCGCGAGGCGTGGGAGGAGGTGGGTCTGGAGCCCGAGGGGGTCGAGGTGCTGGGCCTCGGCGACGCCTATGAGACGGTGACCGGCTTCGTGGTCACGCCGGTGGTCGGCTGGCTGGCCGAGCCGCCGGTGGTGGTCCCGTCGCCCGACGAGGTCGCCGAGGTGTTCGAGGCGCCGTGGGACTTCCTGATGGACCCGGCCAACCACCGCCGCGACTTCTACGATCCGGAGAGCGGGCCGCGCCGCTGGTTCTGGGCCATGCCATGGCAGGAGCGCTACATCTGGGGCGCCACGGCCTCCATCGTCCGCGCCCTGCGGACCCGGCTGTACGGCGACGAGGCCGAACCCGCCGCGGCGGTGGACGAGGACGCCGCATGACCACCCGCCTGACCGATCAGCCCTGGCTGACCGCGTCCTCGACCCGCGCCGTCATGGCCGCGCTCGAGGCCGTCGGCGGTCCCGGCTGCGCCCGCTTCGTCGGCGGTTGCGTGCGCAACGCCCTCATCGGCGAGCCGGTCGCCGACATCGACATCGCCACCACCCTGCGCCCCGACGAAACCGCGCGGGCCATCCGGGCGGCCGGATTGAAGGCCGTGCCCACCGGCATGGCGCACGGCACCGTCACCGGGGTGGCCGAGCGCCGCCCCTTCGAGATCACCACCCTGCGCCGCGACGTCTCCACCGACGGGCGAAGGGCCACCGTGGCCTTCACCGACGACTGGGCCGAGGACGCCGCCCGGCGCGACTTCCGCCTCAACGCCCTCTACGCCGACCCTGAGGGGCAGGTGTTCGACCCCACCGGCGAAGGGGTAGGCGACGCGCGGGCCGGGCGGATCATCTTCGTCGGCGATCCGGAAACCCGCATCCGCGAGGACTTCCTGCGCATCCTGCGCTTCTTCCGCTTCCACGCCTGGTACGGGCAGGGCGAGCCGGATGCGGCCGCGCTCGCTGCCTGCCGCGCCTTGGCCACAGGCATGACCCGCCTGTCGGCCGAGCGGGTCTCCGGCGAGCTGATGAAGCTGCTGTCCGCCCCGGATCCCCGGGCCGCCATGGCCGCCATGGCCGAGGCCGGCGTTCTGGCGCAGATTCTTCCAGAAGGGCGTCTGACGCCCCTGTTCGACGCCGCGGTCGGGCAGGGGGCCGATCCCGTGGTCCGGCTGATGACGCTGCTCCCGCCCGATGAAGCGGTGGTGGCGGGAGCCGCCACCCGGCTGCGTTTCCCCAACACCACGCGCGACCGGTTGGCCTTCGCGGCCTCGGCGACGCCGGCCGTCAGCCTGTCGATGAGCGATCGCGAGGCCCGCGCGGTGCTGTACCGCCACGGCGGGCAAGCCGTTTCCGACGCGGTCCGTCGGCGCTGGGCCGAGACGCCGGAACGGTCCGGCGACGCCCGCCGTCTGCTGGCCCTGGCCGAGGCGTGGACGCCGCCCCGCTTGCCGGTCGGCGGCCGTGACCTGGCTCGCCTCGGTGTCGAGCCCGGCCCCGAGACTGGCCGGTTGCTCAAGGCTTTCGAGGAGGGCTGGGTCGCCGACGACTTCCCCACCCACGGCCACGCCAAGAGGCTGACCGCCCTGGTCAGTCCGCCGCGCGGGTGATTTCAGTCACCACCGGGCGATGGTCGGACCCGTTCGGGCGGCCGAGCTTGCGGCTGATCACGGCGAGGTCCGGCGAGCGGTAGACCTGGTCGATGGTTACGGCAGCCGCCGAAGGCAGGGCGCTGGGCCAGGTGCCGGGGAAGCCGGGAGCCGGTATCAGCCCGGTGTCGCGCTGCACCTGACGTCCGATCCGAGCGCTGGAGACGCTGTTGAAATCGCCGACGACGAGCACCGGGCCGGTCAGGTCTTCGCGGATTGCGGCCAGAGCCGTGGCCTGTTCGATCTGGCCCCACTGCTCCTGGAACGGCCATGGCCGGGTCAGGTGAACGCCCATGACGTTCAGCGGACCGAGCGGCGAGCGCACCGTCGCACCGACGACGTGCAGGCCGTCGGGGCGGTCACGGATGGCGACGAGGGGATAACGCGATGCGATCACGGAGCGGACCGGTCCGGTCGGGCGGTCCATACGCCCTGTAGCGACCCAGTGGGGATAGGTCGCCAGCAGCTCATCCAGTTTGTTCGCCACGCCGCCCAGTTCGATCAGCACCACGATGTCCGGGTCCGCGGCCCGGATGGAGGCGGTGATGGCGTCCACGTCGGTGTTCCGCGCCCACAGGTTGGCGGAATACAGGCGCACGGGCGGCGCCCCGGCCTCGGCGGTTCCCCGGGGGGGGAACCATTGCGGCCAGACGGCCACCAGCAGCAGGGCCAGCACGACGCTGGCCGCCAGCGCCCAGCGCCGCCGCCTGAGGATCAGGAAGCCGCTCGCCAACAGGGCCGTGGCGACCAGGGCGGGCGCGGTGAACTGGGCCAGAATATCGATCCAGCGGCGCCCGACGCCGCTCAGGCCCGCCAGCGCCACCGCCAGCGGCGCACCAACAAGGCTGAGGGGGATGACCGCGAACACCCACCGCCGCGCGCGCGCGCGCCAGCCTTGCGTTTCCGGTTGAACGGGGGTCGTCATGGCGCGTTACGGTCTCGCTTTTTGGGAGGGGTGGCATGGCCAGACGGACCATCGGCGATATCGAGAAAATCTGGACCAATGTCGAGGGTGTGAAGAAGCTCTCTGACCGGACCGTGGGCATCGGCCCCTTCGGTATCGGCCTGGATGGCCTGCTGACCTGGGTTCCGGTGGTGGGCACGGTCTACAGCGTGGGGGCGGCGGGCTGGCTGCTGATGCAGGCGGTGCGGGTGAAGGCCTCTCCCGCCACGATCGCGCGGATGGTTGGATACCTGGGTCTCGACAGCGCCACCACCGCGGTCGGGGAGGTCGTTCCCCTGGTCCCCGACGTGGTCGACTTCTTCTTTCCCGGCCATCTGATGGCGGCCAAGGCCCTGCAGAAGGACATCGAGACCACCCACTGGGTAGAGGCCAGCGAACGCGAGGCCCGCGCCTCGGGCGAGCACGAGCGGCATGTCGACGAGATGCGACGCAAGCCCGGCCTCAAGCGCATCGTCTATCTGCACGACTGAACGCGGTTATCGACTGCTACGTTTTCGACTCCAGCCATCCTAATTTTTTGAGACAAGCCCTTGATCCGACGCGACTAGACTCCTCGGTCAGCGTCCTGAACCCGCCACAGGAGCGCGCGGCCGCAGACTGATCTCCGACATAGTTTCGGAGACTTTCTGATGAGTGACGACCAGACCGCCCGCCTCGGCCTTCCCTATCTGGCGGCGGGCCAGATGCAAAAACATGTGACGCTGAACGAGGCCCTGACCCGGCTGGACGCGCTGGTGCAGACCGCGGTCGTCAGCCGGACCCTTGCGAGCCAGCCCGCCGGACCGCCCGAGGGAGCCTTGTACATCCTGCCTCCGGGCGCGACCGGCGCCGTCTGGGCGGGAACGCCGGAAGGCTCGCTGATTCGCGCCGAGGCGGGCGGCTGGAGCCTCGTCGAGGCCCCCGATGGACTGGTCGTCCTGGTCGCCGACGCCGGCGAAGTCATCGTGCGCGACGGCGGGGCCTGGGTCTCGCTCGGCGCGCGTCTGGACGGGCTCCAGAACCTGACCCGGCTGGGTTTCGGAACGACGGCGGACGCGGGCAATCCGTTCGCGGCCCGGCTCAACAAGGCGCTGTGGACCGCGCTCGAGGCGGGCGCGGGCGGCGACGGCGACCTGCGCCTGACCCTCAACAAGGAAGGCCCCTCCGACGTCCTGTCCCTGCTGTTCCAGAGCGGCTGGGGCGGCCGGGCCGAGCTCGGCCTGGTCGGCGATGACGATCTGAGATTGAAGGTCAGCGCCGACGGCTCGGTCTGGCGCGACGCCTGGTCGGTCGATCGCGCCTCAGGCCAGGTCAGCTTCGACCTCGGCGCGACCCGCCGGACGGTGACCGTGCTGGAGGCGGACGCGGACTATGCGGTTCCGGCGTGGGCCCGGACCATGGAGGTCGTGGCGATCGGCGGCGGCGGCGGGGGCGGCGCAGGGGCGTTCGGCCCCGCCGGATCCCGCTTCGGCGGCGGCGGCGGCGGCGCGGGCGGCGTCAGCCGCGCGATCTGGCCGGCGCAGCTGCTGGCGGCCGGCCTCACAGTCGTGGTCGGATCCGGCGGCGCGGGCGGAGCGGCCGGCGCTGGAGACGATGGGGCCGGATCGACGGTCCAGCTCGGCCCGATCGAGCTTCTGGCCGCGACGGGCGGAGCCGGCGGCGGTCTTGGCGGAGCCCTCGACGGCGCAGCCGGAGCGGCAGGCGCGGGCCTGCCGAATTCCAACGCAGGCGGCGCCTCCAGCGTCACGACGGCCGGCGGCGCGGGCGAGAGCTTCGATCGGCCGGACGCCTCCGGCGGCGGCGGGGCCGGCGGCGGCCTCGACGGCTCCGGGACGGCC
>NZ_CAXUQW020000007.1:0-118356 GCF_964253355.1 Brevundimonas sp. LjRoot202
GCGCGCCGTCGCGGGTCGGCCCCCCTCTCGCGGCGGCGGGGCGGCCGGGGCTGGTCGAGGGGGTGCGGGCGGTGATGGACCGGAGCGGCCGGATGCAGTCGCGTCGCGCCAACCTCGCCCCGTCGCCCATCGCCTGGCTGTCCGGGCGGCGAGACGCGGCGGGGCGGCCGTGGATCGAGCGGGCCGAACGCGCCGCGGCCGAGCGGCTGGCGGCCGACGCCGAAATCGCCCTGGCCGGACCCTCGCTGACCATGCGCTGGGACGCCCTGCCCCGCGCCGGCGGCGGCTCGGCGGTCCGGGCGGAACCGGGCGACCGGGCCCTGGCGGCGGCGCGGCGGGTCGAGGCGGCGCTGGCGGCCTGCGGTGGGGCCCGGCGGATGGTCGAGGCGGTCTGCATCCAGGCCAGCGCCCTGCAGGCCGCCGAGCAGGGGCTGGGTCTGCGCCGGCGGGCGGGCAAGGCGGTGCTGAAGGCGGGCCTGCGCGCGCTGGCGGCGCACTATCGCATCGGTTGAGCGACGGAGCTGGGGCCGGCGGCACGTTACAGGCTCGTAACTTTGCCGGGGCCGGCTTCGGCCCTAGGGTTTGTCTCAGGCCGCGTCTCCGCAGGGAGCGCGGCCCTGTCATGGGCAGAGCCGCGGATCGGCCGCCCCCGGGGGTCTAGTGTTGGTTGTGAAGTCTGTCGCGCTTGCGGCCCTCGCCGCTGTTTCCGCGATCTTGTCGGCGGCGACGCCGGCCGGGGCCCAGGACATCTTCCCGGGCCTGGCGATGGCGCGGGTCTGCCTGCCTTACGCCAGTCGGGCCAAGTCGTTCGAGAGCGCGATCCGCGCCGCCCGCGACATGGAGTTCCGCCGCCCGGTCGGAGACAACGCGCCGCTGGACGACTGGGCCTCGGAGGTCGAAATGGTCTCGAAGGACGGCCGCTGGCGCCTGCGGATCGAGGAGGGCACGGTCACCGAAGGTGACGCCGACGTCTATTCGGTCACCTGCGGCGTCTGGTCGAACCAGGCCAGCGCACGCCAGCTGGCGCAGGTCGCCGGACTGATCGTACGCGGCAACCCCCTGTGGTCCCAGCCGCCCGGCGATCCCTGGCGCTGGGATCGCCACACGGTCCATCCGGACGAGGTCGCCCTCCGGATCGACGTGAGCGAACGGTCGGGCCACCCGCCGGTGCTCGCGGCGCGCGGCTCCTACTACTGACGGTCAGGCGGCCAGGGCGGCCTCGCGGATGCGGCCGACCATGGCGTTGAGCCCGTTGGCCCGCTGACGCGTAAGCGCCGAGGGCAGGCCCAGGCGGTCGAGGGCGGCGCGGGCGTCGAAAGCGAGGATCTCGGCCGGCGTCCGGTCCGAGTAGAGCCGG
Source organism: Brevundimonas sp. LjRoot202 (assembly GCF_964253355.1). Taxonomy (NCBI): domain Bacteria; kingdom Pseudomonadati; phylum Pseudomonadota; class Alphaproteobacteria; order Caulobacterales; family Caulobacteraceae; genus Brevundimonas; species Brevundimonas sp. LjRoot202. The sequence continues at coordinate 1,358 of NZ_CAXUQW020000007.1, forward strand.
AGCAGCAGGGCGATATTGCCCTTGGACAGGGCGCTGTCGCTGTCGGCGAGGAACTGCAGCCGTCCATCCTCGCGCCGCACCGCCAGCCAGACCTGGGCGGCGCAGCCCGGCACCTTGTTGGCCTCGATGCGATCCGCGTCCGGCAGGGGCGCCAGATCCTTGCCCAGTTCGATGACGTATTCGATCCGCCCCTCCCAGTCGCCGAGGAGGTCAAACTCCTCGACCAATTCGGCGAGGGTGGCCTCAATCGAGGCGGCGGTGGGAAGGTCATGAGGCATCGAGGGGCAGATAAGCCGCCGGGGGGCTGACCACAACACCGCCCCGGCGTCCCGGAAACCGCGGTTTCGGCCGTGGGATGCTCCCCTCTGGCGGGTGCGCGCTTTGGACGACTCGCCCGAGGGGCTAGACTTTCCGGCCACTCGCCCGTCCTCAACCCGGTCCGATTCCCCGTCTTGACCCCGTCCGCCGACATCGCCGCCCCGGAGACGCCGACCGGCCGCGCGCCCCAGGGTGATCGTCCGGCGCTGGCCGCCTGGCACGCCGGCTGGGCCGTGGCCGCGGCGCTGCTGGCCCTCGGCGGTCGCTGGCTGGGCGGAATCGAGGGGCCGGTCTTCTACGGCGTGCTGGCCATGATCGTGCCGGGCGTGACCGGCCTGAGCCTGCTGCAGCGCGACGGCCCGCGCGAACGGATGACGCTGGTCGGGCTGTGGGGGCTGGCCACCATGGTGGCGGCGGGCCTGACCGGGGGGCTGACCGGCCCGTTGGCCGGCTTCGTCTTCCTGCCGCTGACGGCGGGCCTGGCGATGGGCGGCGTGCGTCCGGTGCAGGCGGGCGCGCTCGGAGTCGGCGCGGCGGCGCTGACCGGCCTGTTCTCGGCCTGGCTCGCGGGCCCGCCGCCGAGCGTGCTCGCCCTGGCCGAGATCTCGGCGGTGCTGACGGCGGGGGCGGCGGCGCTGGCCGTCCGCCTGTCGTGGCGCGACCGCGAGAGACGACTGGTCACGGCCGAAAGCGAGGCCGCCAAGGTCGGATGGCTGCTGGCGGCGCAGCCGGGACTCACGCTGGTGCTGGAACGGTCGGGCCGGGTGGTGGCCGCCTACGGCGCGCCGCCGCCCGCCCTGCCCGTCGATCCGCTGTTCGAGCACGGCCTGGTCGCGGCGGTGCATGCGCCGGACCGGCCCCGCCTGTTGGCCGCCATCGAGCGGGCCCTGCAGGGACTCGACGCATCCGCCACCTTCGCGCCGAGAGTGGCGCTGGACCGGCGGGTGCAGCTGGTCCTGCGGCGGCTGGACGGCCCGGACCGGCTCTCGCCGCGCCTGATCGCCCAGGCGTTCGACGGCACCAGCCAGTACGCCCACGAGCTGGGGCTGGAGACGGCGCGGGTGGAGGCCGAGGCGCGCGAGGCCGGCAAGAGCCGCTTCCTGGCCAATATGAGCCATGAGCTGAGGACGCCGCTGAACGCCGTGCTCGGCTTCTCGGACATCATGCGCCAGCGGCTGTTCGGGCCGATGCCGGACCGCTACGCCGCCTATGTCGACAACATCCACGAGGCGGGCGGCCACCTTCTCGAGCTGATCAACGACGTGCTCGACGTGTCGAAGATCGAGGCGGAGCGCTATGTCCTGACCGTGGAGCGGTTCGACGCCCGCGAACTGGTTTCGGCCGCCATCGCCCTGGTGCGGGTCACCGCCGAGGAGAAGGGCGTGTTCCTGACCGGCGTGCTGCCCGACGAGCCCGTCGAGGTCTCGGCGGACAAGCGGGCGGTCAAGCAGATCGCCCTGAACCTGCTGTCCAACGGCGTGAAATTCACCCCGGCCGGCGGAACGGTCACCGTCACCGTGGAGGCCATCGGCCCCTATCTGGAGATCGTGGTGGCCGACACCGGGGTCGGTATCGCGCCCGAGGACGCCCAGCGGCTGGGCCGCCCGTTCGAACAGGCGGGTGCGATCGAGCAGCGGCAGCAAGGCACGGGCCTCGGGCTGTCGCTGGTGCGCGCCTTCGCCGAACTGCACGGCGGCCGGATGAGCATCGAAAGCACCTTGGGCGAGGGCACGGCGGTGACCGTGCGCCTGCCGGTGGCGCAGGCGGCGCGAACGGCGCCGGAGGGCGGAGCCGAGATCATTCCCATGCCCGTGGCGGGCGGGGCGTAGCCCTAGCCGTCGATGTCCAGACCCAGCGCAAGCCGGCCGGTGTAGCGGAGCTGGGGCTTCTGCTGCAGCGGATGGAAGCGGGTGCCCTGCACGTCGCGGAAGGCGCGTTCGAGGCCGAGGTCGCGGTGGAAGGCGGCGCCGCCGGCGACCTCGAGGGCCAGTTCGACCGTGCGGATGGCCGCCTCGGCCACGAGGGTTCGGCCGATCATGGCCTGGCTGGTGGTCTCGGGTCCGGGCGCGGCGGTTTCGGCCAGGCGGACCATCCGCTCGTGCGCGCCCTCGGCGGCGGCGAAGGCGTTCTGCATCTCGCCGGCCAGCTGGACCAGGCATTCGTCGGCGGGGCGGCGGCGGGCGACCTCGAGCGCCCTGGTCCGCGCGCCTTCGGCCACCCCGACATAGGCCGAATAGATCAGCGGGAAGGCCAACAGGCTGATGGCGTGGAACAGCGGGTGCCACTTGCCCTTCGGCCGGCGTCCGGAAATGGCGGCGTCCGGCACGAAGACCTCGTTGAGCTCGACATCGTGCGAGCCGGTGCCGCGCATGCCCATGACCCGCCAGGTCTCGCGGATCGCCACGCCCTCGGCCGCGAAGGGGACCGCGAAGTGGAGCACGGTCGGGCCGGCCTCGGGATCGTCGTACACCGCACTGGTCATGAGCAGGTCGCCGGCGAGGCAGCCGCTGGAGAATATCTTGCGGGCCGTGATGCGGAAGCCGCCCTCGACCTTGACCGCGGTGCCGGCGCTGTTGAGCCAGTCTGTGCCGCCGCTGGAGACGAGCACCAGCTCCTCGGCCGCGACCCGCTTCAGCAGGCCATCGGTGGGGGCGTTCTGGTGTTTCCAGCGCCACGCCGCGACGGCGACCAGGTGGGAGTGCATCGAGTATGTCAGGGCCGTCGAGCCGCAGGCGGAGCCGAGGCGTCGAATGACCGCAGCCAGTTCGGCGTAGTCCGCGCCGCCGCCGCCAAGTTCGGCGGGCACGTGGGCGGAGAAGAAGCCCTCGGCCTTCAGCCGCGTGTAGTTTTCAGCGACGAAGCTGTCGTCGGCGTCATGACGCGCCGCATTGTCAGCCAGCAGTCCGGCGATGGCGTCGGCGCGGGCCAGCCAGTCGATCGGGGCCGGCTCCAGGGCGGTTACAGGGGAAATGGACATCGGAAAACACCCTCGTCTGGTCCGTGTGAGGACAATGGTGTGACGGTGTCGGCCCGTCGCTTCCAGTTCAGGAACTGAATCCGCGCGCTACATAAACTGAACTGTCCGGGTCTCCTGAACAGGCGTATTCTGCGCCTCTTCCAGGGAGGAAGCGATGGCGCAGGGAAGTTATCGGCAGTTCTGTCCGGCCGCCATGGCGGCCGAAGTGTTGTGCACGCGGTGGACCATCGTGCTGTTGCGCGAACTGGTCGCCGGCTCGACGCGGTTCAACGACCTGAGGCGCGGCGTGCCGAGAATGTCGCCGGCCCTGCTGTCGCAACGACTCCGGGACTTGCAGGCGGCGGGGGTGGTGGCGCGGGTGACCACAGCCTCGGGGCCGCCCGAATACCGGCTGACCGAGGCGGGCCGCGAACTGGCCCCGATCGTCGAGGCGTTCGGAATCTGGGGACAGCGTTGCGTCCAGCCGGAGCTGTCGCTGGGGCACCTCGATGCGCCGCTGCTGATGTGGGACATGCACCGCAGCCTGGACACCACGCCGATGCCGCGACGGCGTAGCGTGATCCAGTTCCTCTATTCCGACCTGCCGGCCAACCAGCGGAATTTCTGGCTGATCGTCGATCCCGAAACCGGCGCGGACCTGTGTTCGACCGATCCGGGCTTTGACGTCGACCTGTATGTCAGTGTCGATCTGCGAACCATGACGGCGATCTGGATGGGCCATGACACCGTGCGACGCGCGCTGGACGACGAGCGGATGATCCTGACCGGGGACGAGTTGCTGGCGGCGAACATGCAGGCGTGGCTGGGCCTGAGCCCGTTCGCGCCGTACGCGGCCAACGCCGTCAGCGGCGTCGGCGTCGCTGCATGACAAAGCCGATGACCTTGGCGGCGGCCTCGAAATGCTCGCGCGGGATGGTCTCGTCGACGTCGACGGCGGCGTAGAGGGCGCGGGCCAGGGGCACGTTCTCGACGATCGGCACCGAGTGCTCGCGGGCCACCTCGCGGATGCGCAGGGCCAGGGCGTCGACGCCCTTGGCGACGCAGACCGGGGCGGCGTCGCCCGTGTCGTAGCGCAGGGCCACCGAATAGTGGGTGGGGTTGGTGACGATGACCGTGGCCTTGGGCACGTTCTGCATCATCCGCTGGCGGCTGCGCTGGGCCCGGATCTGCTTCAGCTTCGCCTTCACATGCGGGTCGCCTTCGGACTGTTTGTAGTCCTCCTTCAGCTCCTCCTTGGACATCTTCATCCGCTCGGCGAAGCGGAAGTGTTGCCACAGGTAGTCGGCGCCGGCGGTGAAGCCGAGGAAGACCAGGGCCGAGACCATCAGGGCGATGGCGAGGTCCCGGGCGAAGGGCAGGATCATGGCCGGCGGCATGGCGGCGAGCATTTCGAGCTCGCGGACATGAGGCCTGAGCACCAGCCAGCAGATCACGCCGACCGCGATCAGCTTGAGCAGGGTCTTGATGAACTGGACCAGGCCGTCGGGGCCGAAGATGCGCTTGAAGCCCTTCAGCGGGCTGACCTTGGACCAGTCGGGCTTGATCTTCTCGCCGGTGAAGATCAGCCCGGACTGGGCCAGGTTGCCGCCCGCGCCGCCGAGGATGGTGGCCAGCATGACGGCGCCGAGGAAGGGGGCGATGGCCCACAGGGCGTGGGCGCCGATCTCCACCCCGGCGCCGGCGTCGAGGCCGCCCATCATGGCGTGGGGCGAGGCGATGAAGGGCACCAGCTGCTCGGCGATCGAGGTGGCGAACCAGCCGCCGGACATCAGGATCACCGCGGCGGCCCCCATCAGCGACAGGGCCGCAGCGACGTCGGGCGATTTGGCGACGTCGCCCTTCTTGCGGGCGTCCGCGAGTTTTCGCGGGGTGGCCTCTTCTGTCTTCGACTCGGGATCGGGCGCGTCAGCCACCGGCGCTCCCCGCGAAGATCCGCGCCACGTCGCGGTAGCGGTCGATGAAGACCGTTCCCATCACGCCGAGGCTGAGGGCGAAGACCGAGAGGCCCAGGATGATGCTGAGCGGGGCGGCGGCGAAATAGACCTGGAAGGCGGGCATGACCCGGCCGACCAGGCCGGACGCCAGGTTGAAGATGATGGCGAAGACCAGCACCGGCGCCGACAACTGGATGCCCAGCATGAAGGCGTCGCCCACGGTCCGGACGGCCATGCTGGCGAAGTCGCCGGTGACCAGCGGCCGGGCCGGGGCGATCAGCTCATACGATCCGACCAGTCCGGCGATGAACAGGTGATGGGTGTTGGTGGCGAAGATCAGGGTGATGCCGAGGATCATCAGGAAGGCCGAGATGGTGCTGCCGGGCGCGGCCTGGGTCGGGTTGGCTGTCTGGGCGAAGGCCAGGGTGGTCTGCAGCGCCACCACCTCGCCGGCGGTGGCCAGGGCGGTCAGGAACATCCGCAGCAGGGCCCCGATGGCGATGCCGACAAGGACCTCGCGGATGATCCAACCGGCCATGCCGCCCAGCGTCGCCGGCAGCCCCGGCAGGCTGCCCGACACCACCGGCCAGAGGGCCAGCGACATGACGAGGGCCAGCGACAGGCGAATGCGCGGCGGCACATAGCTCTCGCCCACGCCGGGCAGCATCAGCAGGACCGCGCCGAGGCGCGCGAAGATCATGGCCCCCTGCCAGACCTGGTCGGCTGTGGCGTAGGGTTCCAACCGTCAGGTCACATGCCGGCGATGCGCACGGCGATGGTCCGCATGAAGCCGCCCAGCAGGGTGCCCATCAGCGGCAGGAACAGCAGCAGGGAGATGAAGATGGCGATGATCTTGGGCGCGTAGATCAGGGTCTGTTCCTGGATCTGGGTCAGGGCCTGGAACAGGCCGATGACCACGCCGACCACCAGGCCGACGATCAGGACGGGCGCGCACAGCTGGATGGTCAGCCACAGGGCGTCGCGGCCCACGTCCAGAACTTCCGCACCGTTCATTCCACGCCCCGGGTTACGCCTTCGCCCCGAGGGGCCGTACTGGGCAGAAAATGCCGGGACTGTGGTTAACGCGGCGTTAGCGGAACGGCGCTGGATCAAATCCCCCCACCCGGCGTAAAGCGGGGGCATGACCGATGAAACCGTCACCCAGTCCGAAGCCGAAGCCGCCGTGCGCACCCTGATCCGCTGGGCCGGGGACGACCCCGATCGCGAGGGCGTGCTGGATACGCCGGCCCGGGTGGCGCGCAGCTATCGCGAGCTGTTCGCGGGCTATGACACCGACCCGCGCGAATACCTGGAGCGGACCTTCGAGGAAGTCGGCGGATACGACGAACTGGTGGTGCTGAAGGATATCCGCTTCGTCAGCTTCTGCGAGCATCACATGCTGCCGGTGGTGGGCCGGGCGCACGTCGGCTACCTGCCGACGGACCGGGTGGTCGGCATCTCCAAGCTGGCGCGGGTGGTGCACGGCTTCGCCCGGCGCCTGCAGATCCAGGAAAAGATGACCTCCGAGATCGCCACCGCCATCCAGGAGGTGCTGCGTCCGCAAGGCGTGGGCGTGGTGGTCGAGGCCGAGCACAGCTGCATGACGCTGCGCGGCGTCAATACCGCCGGGTCAAGCCTGACCACCAGCCATCTGAGCGGCGTGATCCGCGACGACGCGCGGACGCGTGAGGAATTCCTGCGGCTGGTCAGGGGCTAGGTCCGGACCGGATCGCCGCGGCCCGGTCCTTGCGGAATTCGCCTCGAAGGAGGCCATTCCGATGGCGTGGACGGCGATTTCGACCCGGAATGAGACACTTCCCATCGTTCGGGGAGGCTGGCTCGACGCGCTGCGTTTCATCGTGGCCGGGCTGATCATCCTGCATCACTTCCAAGGCGCGGGGCCGATCGCCCTCGCCGAGGGCCTGCATCCGGTGTTCGAGCGGGGCGGCTTCCTGCTGACCAACTTCTTCCTGATCGACAGCGGCTATGTGCTGATGCGGGTCTACGGCGCCTCGGTGGCGGCGGGCCGGATGTCGGCGACGGACTTCTTCCTCAAGCGATACCTGCGCGTGCTGCCGGCGCACCTGATGATGGGAGTCGGGCTGGTGGCGCTGATCGTCGTCGGCGGGGCCCTGGGCTTTTCACCGCGGGCCCCTGAGTGGTTCCGCTGGGACCAGCTGTGGGCGCAGCTGAGCCTGACGCAGGCGTTCGGCGTGCCCGGCGGCTACGGCTGGAACGCGCCGAGCTGGTCGATCTCGGCCCTGATCGGCTGCTATCTCGTCTTCCCGTGGCTGTTGAAGGGCGTCATGCGGCTGGGGCCGTGGAGCGTGCTGGCGCTGGGCGTCGGCGGCTACCTGGCGGCCAACCAGCTGTCCTGGAGCCTGTCCGGCTACCCGATCTACCAGATGCCGATGGGCTACGGCTTCATCCGCGCCCTGCCCCTGTTCGGCCTCGGCGTGGCGCTGGCCTGGTTCGCGCAGAAGGTCTGGATCAGTCCGAAGCTGGCCGGCTGGGCCGGAGTCAGCGCGGCGTTGGTGCTCGCCTTCGCGCAGTATTTCGACAAGCACGCCCTGGTTTCTCTGGCCTGCATCTCGGTGATCATCCTGGCGGCCGGCGCGACGCCGACGCCGCGGCCCTCGAAATGGGTCGAGAAGGCCGCGCAGGTGTCGTTCTCGATGTTCATCACCAACGAGGTGGTGCGGATCGCCTGGTTCGGGGTGGCCAATGTGGCCATCGCCCGCCTCGCCCTGCCGGTCGGGGCGCAGTGGGCGCTGTGGGTTGGCGGCGTGATCGCGGCCTTCGCTTTCGCCTGGGCCTTCCACTTCGTGATCGACAACCCGATCCAGACCCGCATCCGCAGCTGGCTGAAGGGCCGCTCGCGGCGGCCGACCGGGGTGACCCAGCCGGTGGTGTCGCTGGAGGGCTGAGGCGCCCTACATCCCCTCGATGAGGTGCAGGATGTTGCCGTCCGGGTCCTTGAACCAGGCCAGTTTCATTGATCCCGCCTCATGGATCCCGTCGCGCCATTCCATGCCCGGGAAGTCGTAGCGTTCGAAGGCTACGCCCTTCGCCCGCAGATCGTTCACCGTCTCGACCAGGTCGCCCTTCATGTCCCAGGTGACGGCGTTGGCCTTGTTGGTGCCGGCGTAGTCGGACTTATAGACCGTGAGATGGGTGTCGCCGGTGCGGAAGCCGAGCACGCCGTCCTCCTCGCCGCCCGGATCGCGGGTCAGGCCGAGGGTGTCCTCGTAGAAGGCGCGGGCGCGGTCGAGGTCGCTGACGGCGACGATGGCGGACGAGTTGCGGTCCTTGAGCATGGCGGCCCTCCGGGGCTGTGGGAGGTATAGCGTCCGCGCCGCGGAGGTGTTCCCGGTCAGCCCGCGCAGGCGGACGCCTCGCCCGCCTCGATACGCCCGCCCTTCATGACCAGTCGCGGCGCGCGCAGGGGCGACAGGCCCTGGGTCGGATCGCCTTCGACGGCGACCAGATCGGCCCAGGCGCGCGGCTTCAGGACGCCAAGGGCGTCGTCGCCGAGCAACCGGCCGGCCTCCCAGGTCGCGGACTGCAGCGCCTGCGCGGGCGTCAGGCCGGCCTCGACATAGCCGTCCATGGTGCCACGGGAGCCCGCGCCCCGGCCCGGCGCATAGGGGAAATAGAGGTCAGAGCCGAGGGCGATGCGGACGCCGAGACGGTGCGCCCGCATCAACCGGTCGCGGCCGTCCTGAAGGTGACGCTCGACCTCCTCGCGCGGCGGCTGCCGCGGCCAGCTGGAGGTGAACTCCAGCGCCATCTCCAGCGACGGATCGGTCGGCACCAGCCAGACACCCCGCTCCGCCATCAGGCGGAGGGTCGCGTCGGAGATCTGATAGGCGTGCTCGATCGAGGTGACGCCCGCCTCGACGGCCTCGCGGACGGCCTCGTCCGAGGTGGCGTGGGCGGCGACCGGGATGTGGTGACGTTTGGCCTCGGAGACGATCGCCGCCATCTCGGCCACGGACAGGCGGGTGCGCTGGGGCGTGGCCTCGGGGAATATCTTGATGACGTCGGCCCCGCGGGCGACGGCGTCGCGCACGGCGGCGCGGGCGTCGTCGGGGCTGGTGACGATGCGGTATTCGCCGTCGACGAGATGGTGCGGGTCCGTCGGCATCGGCTCCAGCTGACCGCCGGCCGGGGCGAGGCCCGGACCCGAGCCATAGATGCGCGGCCCCGGCACGAGGCCATCGTTGATGCCGCGCTCGAGCATCAGGTCGAGATGACGGCCGGAGTTGCCGAGATCACGGACCGAGGTGAAGCCGGCCTGCAGATAGTCGCGGGCGCGGCCGGCGCCGGCGAGCGCGCGGTGGACGTCGCCCTGCACCCCCTGGTCGCGGGCGGTGGTGGCGGACAGGCCCTCGCCGTACCGCTGCTCCAGCAGCAGGTGGGTATGCGCGTCGATCAGGCCGGGCAGGACCGAGCAGCGGGACAGGTCGAGCACGGTTGCGCCGTCGGGGATCGCCAGCCCCTGCCCGACCTCGGCGACGCGATCTCCCCGGATCAGAATGTCGCGCGGGCCGACCATGCGACCGGCCTCGGAGTCGAACAGGTTTCCGGCCCTGACCACGGTGACCGGCTGGGGGCCGCGCTGGGCGGCGGCGGTGGTCGGCAGGCAGGCGGCGGCGAGCAGGGCGGCGGCGGCGAGGGTCAGGCGGGACATGAGGGCTCCGGTCGGTTGTCCTCTCAGGAGGCCCGCTCCCGGCCCCACGGATGCGGCGGCGAGGATGAAATCGCCGTAACCCGCTCGGCCGTCAGATCGGCATCCGCATGATCTCCTGATAGGCGGAGATGACCTGGTCGCGGACGGCCATGACGGTTTCGAGCGAGGCCTCGGCCGAGGAGACGGCGGTGACCACGTCGATCAGGCTGCCCTGCCCCTGGACCATGGCGGTCATCTGGGTCTCGGCGGCCTTCGAGGTCTGGGTCATGTCGCCCATGACGTTGCTGAGCAGATCGGCGAAGCCGGACTGGGCCGGAGGGGCCGCGGGGGCGGTGGGCATGGCCCCGCCCTGAACCGACGCATAGGCCTTGGCCGCCATCAAGGGGTTCATCGTTCAGCCTCTATCGCTTCAGGAGGTCGAGGGTGCGGTTGTCCATGGACCGCGCCGTCTCAATGACGTTCAGGTTGGCTTCGTAGGCGCGCTGGGCCTCGCGCATGTCCATGGCCTCGACCAGGGTGTCGACGTTGGGGCGCAGGACGTAGCCCTCGGCGTTGGCGGCCGGATGGGACGGATCGTATTCGGAGCGGAAGTCGCCCATGTCCGGCCGGACCTCGGCCAGGGTGACGCCGGTGGCGCCGTCGATCTCGCGGGCCTGGAAGACCGGAATCTGGCGGCGGTAAGGCTCGCCGCCCGCCACCTGCGCCGTGGATTGGGCGTTGGCGATGTTCTCGGCGATCACCCGCATGCGCGACTGCTGGGCCTTGAGCGCACTGGCGGCGACGGCCATGGCGCTGTTTCGGGGCGGGACGGGATCGGTCATCGGCTATGGTTCCTCAGCGGCCCGGCGGCTTGGCGGCCAGACGCAGCATCTGCATGGACTTCTGGTAGAGGCCGATGGCGGCGTCGTAGGCCATGCGGCTCTCGGCCATCTTGAGCATCTGTTCCTCGACCACGACCGAATTGCCGTCGAGGGTGGTCTCGGAGTCCGGCGAGGATTTCGCCTCGAAGCGCGCCACGGGTCCGGCGGGGGCGATGTGCATCGCGCTGGTGCGGGTCATCGACAGCGGACCGCCGCGCAGGGCCGCGGCGAAGTCCGTCGGCTGGTTCAGATCGCGGCCGACGTAGCCCGGGGTGTCTGCGTTGGCGACGTTCTCGGCGATGACGCGCTGGCGCTCGTCCAACCAGGAGAGACGGCCCTTGATCTGGCTGAGCAGGGGCAGGTCGGCGATGGACACGGGCGTCTGCTCCCTTCCGCGAAGTCAGTGGGCGCGGCTCCCCCACGCTCGGATGGGCAGAAACTGCCGCCTGCATGGTTAATGGCAGGTTATCTCAACGCGTCGTTAACCATGATCGCCGAAGGCTCGGGCGCCGGACATGCTTCGCCGGCGGGGCTGTCGCATGAATTTTCTCGATCTGCTGAGGGCGCTGTTCGCCCTGGCCTTCACTCTCGGCATCATCGGCCTGGCCGCCTGGGCGGCGCGCCGCTACGCGCCGCAACTGATGGCCAAGCTGAGCGCCGAACGCGGCGAACGGCGGATGACCGTCGTCGAGACCCTGGTGCTGGACCCCGCGCGGCGGCTGGTGCTGGTCAGGATCGACGATGAGGAGCGGCTGCTGATCCTCGGCGAGGGCCGGGAGCTGATCGAGCCGCGCGGCCCGGGGGCGGGCACGGGAGCGGATACGTGACCCTCAGGGATGTCTTCGTCCTGCCCTCGCGCGCTGAACTGAAGCGGGCGGCGCTGCTGTCGCTGATGACCACGGCCCTGTGCCTCGTGTGGCCGCTGGCGGCGCTGGCGCAGGATGTGGCGGCGGCGGGCGGCCCCGGGGCTGCGATCAATATCGATCTGGGCACCGGCTCGGGCCTGACCGAGCGGGTGGTGCAGCTGGTCGGGCTGATGACCGTGCTGTCGCTGGCCCCGTCGATCGTGATCATGACCACCAGCTTCGTGCGCATCGTCGTGGTGCTGTCGCTGCTGCGCACCGCCCTGGGCATGCAGCAGGCGCCGCCCAACGCCGTTCTGGTGTCGCTGGCCCTGTTTCTGAGCGCCATCGTCATGGCTCCGACATGGCAGGACGCCTATGATTCGGGCATCCGACCGCTGCTGGACCAGCAGATGGAGCTGCCCCAGGCCTTCGACGCAGCCTCGGAACCTGTGAAGACTTTCATGCTCGGCCAGGTCGACCGGGACGACCTGGCGCTGTTCACCCGGCTGTCCAATGTGGAGGCCGCCACACCCGTCGCCGACCTCCCTCTCCGGGTGGTCACGCCGGCCTTCATGATCAGCGAGTTGAAGCGGGCCTTCGAAATCGGATTTCTCCTTTTCGTTCCGTTCCTTGTGATCGATCTAGTGGTCGCCAGCGTGCTCATGTCCATGGGTATGATGATGCTGCCTCCGGTGGTGATTTCACTGCCGTTCAAGCTGATCTTTTTCGTGCTCGTGGACGGCTGGAGACTGGTCGCCGGGAGCCTCGTGGAGAGCTTCCAGCGAGCGTCCGGTAGCGGATAAATCCCCACCCCGTGGGGGTTTGAACGGCAAAGTCGCTTGCCAAGGGAAGAAAAAGCGGCGTCAATCCGTTCGTCATCGCCCTTGAATCGGGGGGCGAGCTTCAATCGGGAAACGACCCAAAATGACCACTCAAGCCGAACTCATCGCCGCCGCCGCCAAGGACGCGGGCGTCTCGCAAGCCGACGCCGGCAAGGTGCTGACCGCGATCGTCGAGAACATCCAGAAGTCGCTGACCGCCGGCGGCGATGTTCGCATCTCGAACCTCGGCGTGTTCGACACCGCCGCCCGCGCCGCCCGCGAAGGCCGCAACCCGGCCACCGGCGCGACGATCAAGATCGCCGCCTCCAAGGCCGTGCGCTTCCGCGTGTCGAAGCCGCTCAAGGACGCGGTCAACAAGTAAGACCTTACGGGGTCAGGCGGCGGGTCCCGCAGGGGCCGCCGCTGCAGCTTGAGGACGGGCGGGGGCCGCGGGTCGGTCTCCGCCCGTTTTCCGTCTGAGCTCGGCCTTCATGGTTGAAACCCAGCCGGCGAAGGTGTCGGCCGAGGCGGTCAGGGCGGCGAAGTCGCCGGCGGAGGGGCCCTCCCCCGCGCCCGTATCCAGGGCGATCGACAGGGCCGGCCGCGCCCGCGCCCCGGCGACGAATGGCCGGTAGTTGCGCGACAGGCGCGTCAGGGCGGCCGCGTCCCGGCCCAGCGAATAACCCACGCCGGCCCGGATCAACCGGGCCTCCTCGTCCGCTGTCAGGGCGGTCGGGTCCTTGAAGCGGTCGCCGAGGCGCGCCTCGTAGAGGGCGGCGGCGGCGGTCCATTTCTCCTGCTTCCACAGCACCTCGGCCCGGACGTCGCGGGCCTCGGTGCTGGAATCGGAGCCGAGCACCTCCAGCGCGTGGTCGTAGCGGCCGAGGCCGGCCAGAGCCCGGGCCTCCAGCGCGCGGCGCTCGGCGTTCAGGGCGCTGGGCAGCAGGGTGGTGCGCGAGGTCCAGATGGCCTGCAGCGCGGCCTCGGGCTGGCGGTCCATCAGATAGACGGTGGCCAGATCGGTGGCGACCTGGGCCTTGGCCACGCCGTCCAGCCGGTTGTCGATCTGATATTTGAGCAGCTCGGCGGCCTGGTCGAGCAGGTCGACGTCGACCAGGCGACGGGCCAGGCGGCGGACCATCTCATCGCCGTCGGCCCCGATCGGGGTCAGTTCGCGGAAGTCGTAGAACAGGCCCAGCGCCTGCACCGGCTGCAGCCCGTCGGCCCCGCCCTCGAGGAACAGCATGCGGAAGGCGGCGCCGAGGTCGGCCTGGATGTCCGAGGCGCCGTCGAGACGGTGCAGCCCTGGACCGGCCCCCTTCAAGGCGGTCAGGGCCTCGCGATACAGGCCCTGCGACAAGTAGAGCTGGCCCAGCTGGCGGATCACGGCCAGTTCGGTGGCGTCGCCGCGCCAGCGCCAGCGCAGGCCCTCGAGCGCGATGGCCGCGGCGTCGGCCTTCATCGCCCCCTTGGCCAGCGACAGGCGGACCACGCCGAGCTTGGCGGGCACGGCGACCGCCTCGAGCGGCGCGCGGCTGATCGCGGTGTAGACCGCCAGGGCGCGGTCCGACTGCCCGTCCATTTCGAACAGCCGCGCCTGGACAAGGCGGGCCGCCAACTGGTCGGCGGCGGGCGCGTTCTGGCTGAAACTGAAGGTCAACAGGGCGCGGGCGGCGTCGAGGTCCCCGGTCTCCAGCGCCGACAGGGCGTGGGCGGCGCCGAAGCGGGCTCGCCAGAGGGCCGGGAAGGCGTCGACCGCCTTGGCTCCGGCGGCGAAGGCCTGGCGGGCGGCGACGTGGTCGCCCCGGGCCGAAGCCATGTACCCGCGCCAGACCGCCGAGGCGGGATCGCCGGCCACGGCGGCCGAGGCGAAATCGCCCTGGGCCTCCTCGAAACGGCCGATGGAGGCGCGGGCGGCGCCGCGCAGGCCGCGCAGCTCGGGCTCGCCGCCCATGTTCGGGGCCTGGGCGACGATGGCGTTGAGCACGCCGACGGCCTCGTAGCCGAGGCCGGAGCCGACCAGGAAGCGGGCCAGGGCGAGGCGGGCCTCGACCGGGGCGCGGGGGTCCTCGCCCGCGGCCATGGCCTCGACGGCGGCGGCGTTCTGGAGTTGACGGTGGCGGGCCGGGAAGCCGGCGTGGCCGACCTCGGCCCATTCGCCGAGGATCAGGCCGGGGTAGCGGGCGCGGACCGGGGCGCCGCCGGCGGCGGGCGCGGCGGTCAGTCCGGCGGACGGCGGCGACAGGGTCAGGCCGCCGGGCCGGCTGAGCGTGACCAGGTCTCCGTCGGCGTGGATGGCGAGATCTGTGGCGGCGGTCGCGACCGCCAGGCCGTGGGCTGTGGGCAGCAGGGCCAGGTCCACCGTCTTGCGCCGATCAGCGAACCCCTTGCCGGGGGCCAGGGCGGTGACGGCGGCGAAGCGGTCGCCGGCCAGCGGATCGGTCAGCCAGACGGCCTTGGTGGCGCCGGCCATGTGCGCGACGAGGGCGGGCTTGCCGGCGTCGTCCCGATCGACGCGGACGCCCTCGACCGCCACCGGTTCGCCGCCGATGGTCACCGTCCAGGTCGAGCCGTCGGCTCTCGCAGACACCGGCCCGCCGTTCGGGGCCGAAACGCGGACGGCGACGTGGCCGGCCCCGGCGGTCCAGTGGACATCCGAGGCGGGACCGAGCGCCGCCGCGCCGGACATGTCGAGTCGCGCCGGCGTGTCGAACACGATCCACACCGCCTCCCCCCGCCGGAAGACGGCGGCGCCGACGGCGCGCGGCCAGCGGAAGGCCAGGCTGACCTTGCCGGCCGAGGCCTGGGCCGTCACCGGCACGGTCAGGGCGGCCGAACCGGCCGGGGCGTCGGGGGCCTCGGCGTACAGATTGAGATAAACCGCCCCGTCGGCGCTGCCCGAGCGCATCCCCGCCCCGGCCGCGAGGGTCAGGACCAGTTCGGTGGCGCCCTGAACGGCGCGGGTCTCGACCTTCGCGACGCCTTTCGGCGGATCGACCCTGAGGCGCGAGACGTCCGGCGCGGCGGTGGAGCCGATGCGGACGATGACCCGGTCGCCCTCGCGCCGCACACGGGCGCGGGATCCGACCGCGCCGGCGAACTCGATGCGGGTGAACTCGGCGTTGGCGCCGATGCGGATGGTGACGGGATCCAGCGCGGCGTCCGCCTCCTGGGCCAGGGGCGCGAGGGGCGCGAACATGACCGCGCCGGCCGCGGCGGCGGCGACGGTGGTTCGCAGGATGCGTTTTGACGAGGCGCCGGACATGCGCGCGCACCCTTGCGCGAGCGGCCTTTCAACGCGGTTAACGGTTGGTGACCGCGCGCTCCATCATGCGCAGGGCGACGCGCAGGCACTCCAGCCGGACCGGGCCGCGGCCGATATCGCCGAAATGATGCTCCTCATGCTCGGTCGGCGCGCCGAGCGCGGCCACGGCGAAATGGACCAGCCCCGGCTCGTCGTCCGGGCCGGCCGGGCCCGCGAAACCCGTCACCGAGACGGCCAAGGCGGCGCCCGAGGCCCGCAGCGCGCCCTCGGCCATGGCCCGGGCCACCGGCTCGGACACCGCGCCGTTCTGCTCGATCAGCCGCAGCGGCACGGCGATCTCCTCGGCCTTGGCGTCGTCTGTGTAGACCACATAGCCGCGCTCGAAGACGTGCGACCGGCCCTCGACGTCGGTCAGCACCGAGGCGATCAGACCACCGGTGCAACTCTCCGCCGTGGCCAGGGTGACGTCGCGGTCGCTGGCGATCTTCAGCACCCGGTCGATCGACGCTTCGACGTCGTCCGGCAGGGCGGGGCTCAGGGTTTCCGTCATGATCCCGCAACGGCCACGCTCGCCACCGCGTTCCCCGCGACAATGCGGCCGCTTGCCCCGCCCTTCCCCGAAGCCGACATCTGGAGCCTCTCCCGTCAGGACACCGCCGTGACCACGCCCGAGCATCCGCACCTCACGACCCTCTCGACCGGCCTCCGCTGCCGCTGCCCGCGCTGCGGCGAGGGGCCGTTGCTGAAGGGGTATCTGACCATCCGCGAGTCCTGCCCGGCCTGCGGCCTCGACTACGGCTTCGCCGAGCCGGCCGACGGCCCGGCCTTCTTCGGCATGAGCTTCGTCGGGGTGGTTGGCATGGCCCTGTTCATGTGGTTCGAGTTCGGGGTCCATCCGCCGATCTGGGTCCACATGGTGGTGACCATGCCCCTGCTGGTCGTCGCCTGCCTCGGCGTGCTGCGGCCCCTGAAGGGCTGGCTGGTGTCCGAACAGTACGTCCACAAGGCCGCGCCGCCGGAGTTCGAGAGCATCGGCAAGCACGGCGAGGGCTCTCGCTGGCGCTGAGCCGGGGCCCCGAAACGCCCGTCCGCGAGCGGGGGCGGAACATTGCGCCGCCGCAACGGTTCACACGTGGGCGCTAATCGGGCGCGACGGGAGACCAAACCATGAAGAAGACCATAGCAGCGGTGATCGCGGGCCTGGCCCTCGTGGGCAGCCAGGCCCTCGCACAGACGGCGGCGGCGCCCAGGGTGGCCGACCGGCTGGGCGCCGCGTCGGGTGAGGCGAGCGAATTCTCGGGCGGGGTACCAGCGGGGCTGATCTTCGTGGCGGCGGCCGCTCTCGGGTTCTGGTTCGTCACTGAAGTCAACGACGAGGGCGAGAGCGACTGATCGCCTTCGCAACGTCCTCGTCGCTCCGGCGGCGGGGGCGTTTTCGCCTCTTCTTCCATAGTTAACCGCCGTGCCGGAACCCAAACCGCGCCGCCGCGTTGTGTCGCGTCGGGCGCAAGCTTCAGGGGACCGAAATGCGCGAACTGGTCTATCGACTGCTGAGGCATCCGGGACATGCCCATCGCTTCGTGGAAAGCCGCAGCCACCCCGGGATGATGACGTGCAAGAGCTGCCATTTCCGAAAGTGGCCGGGCTATTGACCGAGGCGGGGCGCGCGGCGACGCCGCCCCTGCAGCAGGCATGTGGATGGCGACCCCGGCAGGACTCCAACCTGCGACCTCGGCTTTAGGAAAGCCTTGCTCTATGCAGCTGAGCTACGGGGCCATCGTGGGCTGACCTAGCGGGTCGCAGCGCGCGGGGGAAGCGGGTGGGCGGAGGGAAATTCCCCGCCCTGGCCCCAACGGTCGCGCCGGCGTCGTCGGAGATGGCTCCACAGTTGTGGTTAATCCATCTTAAGATACAATATCTTGTGGAGAACAAACCCCGAATCGGGCCGTGTCGGTGATTCGGTCCTGATTCGTTTCGCCCCTGTTCCCCCATCTGCAGCTTTGCCGTTTACAGGTCGGGAATCGTCGTCGCCCCGCTTGAGGAACCGGGCCGGAACAGCCACCTTTTCAGTCTCATGAGCGACCGCGCCACCGGCCTGGCCCCCTCGCGCGTCGTCGCGGTGCTGGGGCCCACAAACACCGGCAAGACCCATCTGGCGGTCGAGCGGATGCTGGGCCACGCCTCGGGCATGATCGGCCTGCCGCTGCGGCTGCTGGCGCGCGAGATCTACGACCGGATCGTCAAGCGGCGCGGGGCGGCGGCGGTGGCCCTGGTCACCGGCGAGGAGAAGATCGTCCCGCCACGGGCCCACTATTTCGTCTGCACCGTCGAGGCCATGCCGCTGGAGCGTCAGGTCGAATTCCTGGCCGTCGACGAGATCCAGCTGGTCGCCGATCCCGAGCGCGGCCACGTCTTCACCCAGCGGCTGCTGCACGCCCGCGGCCGGTTCGAGACCATGTTCCTCGGCGCCGGGACGATGGCGCCGCTGATGCGGTCGCTGGTCCCGGATGTCGAGATCGTCCAGCGCGAGCGGCTCTCGACGTTGAGCTACGCCGGGTCGAAGAAGCTGACCCGCCTGCCCCGGCGCAGCGCCATCGTCGCCTTCTCGACCGAGCAGGTCTACGCCATCGCTGAGTTGATCCGGCGCCAGCGCGGCGGGGCGGCGGTGGTCATGGGCTCGCTGAGTCCGCGCACCCGCAACGCCCAGGTCGAACTGTTCCAGTCGGGCGAGGTGGACTTCCTGGTCGCCACCGACGCCATCGGCATGGGGCTGAACATGGAGGTCGACCACGTCGCCTTCGCCGGCCTGAGGAAGTTCGACGGGCGGCGGACGCGCTGGCTGCACGCCCACGAGATCGGCCAGATCGCCGGCCGGGCCGGGCGGCATCTGCGGGACGGCACCTTCGGCGTCACCGGCGAGGCCATCGAGCTGGACCCCGACCTCGTCGAGCAGGTGGTCGAGCACCGTTTCGATCCGGTCGAGGCGGCCGAGTGGCGCAACGCCCGGCTGGACTTCGACACCCTGCCCGACCTGCTGCGCTCGTTGACCGTCGCGCCGGGGGTGCGCGGGCTGAGCCTGACCCAGCCGGCGCTGGACGAGACCCTGCTGCGCCGGCTGATCAAGGACGAGGAGGTGGCGCGGATCGGGCGATCGCGCGGCGCGATCATGCGGCTGTGGGAAGCCTGCCAGCTGCCGGACTTCCAGAAGACCACGCTGGACGAACACGCGCGGCTGGCGAAGGACATTTTCGAGGCCCTGACCGGCCGGCGCGGGCGGCTGACGGACGATTGGATCGCGCCGCGCTTCGCCGATCTCGACCGGGACGACGGCCAGATCGACCAGCTGTCGGCGCGGCTGAGCGGGGTGCGGACGCTGAGCTATATCGCCAACCGGCCCGACTGGCTGGATCAGGCGCAAGGCTGGCGCGACCGCACCAAGGCGCTGGAGGAGCGGCTGTCGGACGTGCTGCACGAGCGGCTGACGGCGCGGTTCGTGGACCGGCGCACCACCGCCCTGATGCGGGCCCTGAACGTACGGGAGGACGCGGTCGCCGACGTCGACGCGGACGGGTCGGTGGTGGTCGAGGGCCATGCAGTCGGCCGGCTGACCGGCGTGGACTTCCAGATCGACAAGGGGGCAAGCGCGCTGGAGGACAAGGCGCTGCGCCACGCGGCCCGGCAGGCGGTGACGCCCGAGATCGCCCGGCGCCTGGGCCGGCTGGCGGGGGATGCCGATGAGGCCTTCGCGGTAACGCCGGACGGGGCGGTGCTGTGGCGCGGGGCGCAGGCGGGTCAGGTGGCGGGCGGCGACTGGTTCGCGCCGCGGGTGCGGCTGCTCGGAGAGCTGGGTCCGATCGCGGCGCGCGAGCGGGCGCAGCGGCGGCTGGAGGCGTGGCTGGCTAGCGAGGCCGGGCGGGCGCTGCGGGCGCTGCGGCGGCTGAAAACGGCGGTCGAGAGCGGCGCGCTGAAGGGCCTGCCGCGCGGCATCGCCTTCCGCCTGGTCGAGGCCGGTGGGGTGATCGACCGGCGCGACGTCGAGCGCGACCTCACGGCGCTGAGCCAGGTCGAGCGGCGCACACTGAAGAGCTTCGGCGTGCGGCTGGGGGCGCATTCGGTGTGGCTGCCGGCGCTGCTGAAGGGGCGCAGTCCGGGCGTGGCCCAGGCGTTCGTGGCGGGCGAGCCGTTCCGCCCCGGCCCGGCAGTCCTCACCGCCCTGCCTGAAATCCAGCCCTCGGCGCGGCTGCTGTCCGCCTTCGGGCTGCGTGCGGTCGGACGGGTCGCGGCCGGGGTGGAGATGCTGGAATCGCTGGCCGAACGGCGGGCGCGGAACAAGGGCGTGCTGAGCGAGACGGACCTGGCCGAACTGGGCCTCACGCTGGAGGAGGCCAAGGCGCTGGCGGGGGCGCTGAAATCGACCCGGGCGCAGCAGCCGGACCGGCCGGCGCGCGGCGCGCGCCCGGTGAAGGACTCGCCGTTCGCGGCGCTTTCGGTGCTGACCGCGCCCGCCGCGCCGGCCCGCCGGAAGCGGCCCCGCAAGCGGACCGCCAAGTGAGCGAAACCAGTTGCCGCATCGATGTCTGGCTGTGGCGGGCGCGGTTCGCGAAGAGCCGCTCGCTGGCCGCCGCCATGGTCGAACGCGGCGCGGTGCGGCTGACCCACAACGGCGCGCAGACCCGGCTCGACAAGCCCAGCCGCAGCGTTCACGTCGGCGACGGCCTGGTGTTCGCCCTCGGCGGCCGCCTGATCGACCTGACGGTGGAGGGGCTGGGCGAACGGCGCGGGCCGCCCGAGGAGGCCCGCGCCCTGTATTCGGCCGTGGAGCGTGAACCGCCTATTGGCGGATGAATTCGCCCTCGATGTGCAAGGTCACCTCGTCGCCCAGCACCGGCAGGGCGTAGTCGACGCCGAAATCCGAGCGCTTGATGGTCGCCTCGCCGTCGAAGCCGGCCCGGTAGGCGCCGCCCATGGACGGACCGGCCTGGTTGAACTCGACGTCCATGGTCACCGGGCGGGTCACGCCGCGCAGGGTCAGGTCGCCGACCACGACGGCTTCCGACGGGTCGTCCGCGTCGACGGTGACCGAGCGCGACACGAAGGTGGCGACCGGATGGTTGGCGGTGTCGAAGAAGTCGGCCGTCTGCAGGTGTGCGTCGAGGCCGTCAGAATTGGTGTCGACCTCGGTCAGCGGGATGGTCGCCGTCAGCGTCGAGGCCGAGGGGTTGGCGGGGTCCAGGGTCAGGTCCGCCCGCGCGTTCACGAACTGGCCGACATAGGTCGAGAAGCCCAGGTGATCGACCGACCAGGTGACCTTTCCGTGGTCGGGGTCGAGCTTGTAGGTCCCGGCCTGGACCTCGGCGGGGGCCTGGGTCAGGGCGGCCTGGGCGACGACCGCGCCGCCGGCCAGAAGGCTGAGGGAGGCGGCGGCGGCGATGACGGTGCGGGAGACGAGACGCATTCGGTGAAATCCTGTGATGGTGAGGCGATCTGCAATCGCATCTGATACAGATAGAGCGCCCGGCGCTCGCGGCAAGCCCCCGCCGATGCGTCACGACCGCTCACCGAGTTGACAGCGTCCGCCGCCGGGGTCATCTGCGCAGCCCGTCCCCACCAACCGCGCGATCGCCTTCCGCCCAATGACCTACATCGTCACCGACGCCTGCGTGAAATGTAAGTTCATGGACTGCGTCGAGGTCTGCCCCGTCGACTGCTTCTATGAGGGCGAGAACTTCCTCGTCATCGCGCCGGACGAGTGCATCGACTGCGGCGTCTGCGAGCCGGAATGTCCGGTCGACGCCATCAAGCCCGACACCGAGGACGAGCCGGACGGCAAATGGCTGATGGTCAACGCCGAATACGCCAAGGTCTGGCCGAACATCACCGTCAAGGGCACGCCCCCCGCCGACGCCGAACAGTTCGAGCGCGAGACGGAGAAGTTCGAGAAATACTTCTCGCCCGAGCCCGGCAAGGGTTCCTGAGGGCGCATTCTCCCGGTCGGCTGCGCGCTGTCACGAAACGGAGAGGATTTACAGGGTTCGTTACACTGACGCTGTGGACATTTTGAAATTCCGCAGATTTGTGATAGGTTCCTGTCATTGGGTCGGGCGGTCTGCGATTTCTTCGCGCCGCCCGAGTTTGCGACAGAATCCCGCCCACGCAGGCGGGATCGGCCAGAGGTTTGGTGATCCGTTTCCGTTTTGACGACTGACATTTCGCACCGACGGCCTTCCGCCGCCGGACGAGGTGCTGTCGTTTCCGCGCTTTCGTTTCGCCCGCCCTTCGCGCCGGGAAAGGAATGACATGACGAACAAGACTGGTCTGGAATTCAAGGTTGGCGACGCGGTCGTCTATCCGGCGCACGGCGTCGGCAAGGTTGCGGCCGTCGAGACCCAGGAAGTCGCGGGCATGTCTCTGGAGGTCTATGTCGTGACCTTCGATCACGAGAAGATGACCCTGCGGGTTCCGACCAAGAAGGCCAAGACCGCCGGCCTGCGTTCGCTGGCCGCCGACGACGTCGTCTCCAAGGCGCTGACCACGCTGAAGGGCCGCGCCCGCATCAAGCGCACCATGTGGTCGCGCCGCGCGCAGGAATACGAAGCCAAGATCAACTCGGGCGACCTGATCTCGATCGCCGAGGTGGTCCGCGACCTGCACCGCGCCGACAGCCAGCCGGAACAGTCCTATTCGGAGCGCCAGCTCTATGAATCGGCGCTGGACCGCATGGCCCGCGAAGTCGCCGCGGCCAACCGCATCGACAAGGACGCCGCCGTCGAACTGCTCGGCAAGTCGCTGAGCGCCAAGAAGGCCGTCATCGCCGCCGCCGAAGCGGCCGAGGAAGCCGAAGCCGCCTGATCAGGCGACGATCGCTGAATGACGAAAGGCCCGGGAGCGATCCCGGGCCTTTTGTTTTGCCGTATGGGCGGCGCTGAAAAGGTCAGAAATATTCGGCGTTGGCCGGGCACTGGGCCGCCAGACGGCGGGCGGTGATGCTGGCCGGCAGGTAGGGCGTGCCGCGCGCCAGCTGGGCGCCGCCGCGGAAGGTGAAGCTCTCCGGCTGGTAGGTGCCGTTCAGGCGGACGTTGACGCGCCGGCCCTTGCGGTCGGTGCAGGTCCCCTCGAAGCGGGCGTTGCCGCCGCCGACCTGGCGCACCGGATAGACGCACTGCCAGCGGCGCGTCGACAGGCCGCCGAAGAAGCGATTGATCTCGCTGGGGCGGACGCATTTGGTCTCGGTGTCGCGGACCCCCACGGCGCTGGTGGTGTACTCCCAGTAGCCGGGCAGCACGGTATCGGCGCTGGATTGCGGCGCCATGGACGCCTGCGGGGTGGCGGGCGCGGCGAGCAACAGGGCGCCGGCGATCACGGGCGCGGCCGTGGCGGCGACACGAACGAGGGAAGACTTCATGGCGGTCCCGGGGTTGAACATCGATCTCATGACTAATGGGGATATATGGCGGGATTTGAACGGCGGCTGAACGGCCCGTTGCGCCCGCCGAGTCTTGACGGGACGCCGTTTCCTCCTCTATACGCCCCCCTCTCGCGCGGGATGACCTCCCGCGCGCACCTGTTTCATGCGTCCGCTTCGTATCGTGGACCGCTCCGAAGGATAGTCAGATGTCGCGTCGCTGCGAACTCACCGGTATCGGCCCGATGGTCGGCCACAGCGTGAGCCACTCGAACGTCAAGACCAAGCGCCGCTTCCTGCCGTCGCTGAAGACGGTCAAGGTCGCTTCGGAGGCCCTGGGCCAGTCGTTCAGCCTGCGGATCTCGAACGCCGCCCTGCGCACCCTCGACTACAAGGGCGGCCTGGACCCGTTCATCGTCAAGGCCCGCGACGAGCAGCTGTCGGTGGCGGCCCAGCGCATCAAGCGCCAGGTCAAGGCCAAGCTGGCCGAGCAAGCCGCCGCCTGACCGGCGACGCCATCACGATCTGAAGGGGCCGGTGGAAACACCGGCCTTTTTCTTTGCGCGTCGGAGGCGCCGCACGCCCAAGCTTCCAGTTGCACAAGCGGCGACGGGCTTTAGGTTGATCCGGTCCATTGCCGGGAGTCGTCCGTGTCCCTGATCGCCTGTCGCGCCGCCCTGATGGGCGCTTCCCTCGTCGCGCTCGCCGCCTGCGCCACCACGGCCGCCTCCGTGGAGCCGGCCGCGGCCCAGACGGAGCCCGCCCAGGCGCCGGCGCGCGAATCCACAGCCTTCACCCTCGGCACCGACCAGCCGCGGGCGCCCGAGCAGCTGGCGGTCACCTTCGACAAGGCCGACCTGTCGATCCGGGTCCTGCCGGACGAGAAGGCCATCGACGCCGTCGCCGTGCTGGACTTCACCGCCACCGCGCCGGTCGACCGGCTGGTGGTCGAGCTGGACACCCTGCTGACGGTCTCCGAGGTCGCGGTGGACGGTGTGCCGGTCCCCGCCGACCGCTGGTCCAACCCGGAGGGCCGGATGACCGTTCAGCTGGCCGAGCCCCTCGCGGTGGGCGAGACGGCGCAGCTGCGCATCGCCTACGCCGGACAGCCCCGCGTCGCGCCCAACGCGCCGTGGGACGGCGGCTTCGTCTGGTCGACGGCCCCCTCGGGCGAGCCGTGGATCGCCACCGCGGTCCAGCCCGAGGGCTGCGACATCTTCTGGCCGTGCATCGACCATCCGCTGGCCGAGCCGGGCCGGGTCGACCTGCACATCACCGTGCCGTCCAATCTATCGGCCCCCTCGAACGGCGAATTCCTCGGCGCGGTCGATCATGGCGACGGCTGGACGACCTGGAACTGGTCGGCGGCCCATCCCAACACCTACGCCATCGCCCTCAACATCGGCCCGTACGTGGAGATCGCCGACACCTACGAGAGCCGCTTCGGCAACCGCTATCCGATCCAGTACTGGCATCTGAAGTCGGACGATCCGGCCAAGGCGCGGGCGCTGTTCGACGAGATCGCGCCCATGCTCGACTTCTACGAGGCGACCGTCGGCCCCTACCCGTTCGGCGACGAGAAGATGGGCGTCGTCGAGACCCCGCACCTCGGCATGGAGCACCAGACGATCAACGCCTACGGCAACGGGTACAAGCTGGACGGCCGCGGCTTCGACTGGCTCCTGCACCACGAACTGTCGCACGAGTGGTTCGGCAACCAGCTGACCAACCGCAACGCCGACGACATGTGGCTGCACGAGGGGCTCGGCAGCTATATGCAGCCGCTCTACGACCGCTGGCTGAACGGCGAGCGCTTCATGGAGGCGTCGCTGCTGGACCAGCGGCGCGGGCTGATCAACAAATTCCCGGTGGTTTCGGGCGAGGAGAAGTCCGAGGACGAGGTCTACCAGGGCGACACCGGGCCCGGTCTCGACATCTACAACAAGGGCTCGCAGATCGCGCACAGCCTGCGCATGCTGATCGGCGACGAGGCCTTCTTCCGCTCGGTGACGCGGCTGGTCTACGGCACGGCGACGCCGCGCCCCGGCGCGTTCCGGCCGCGCTACGGCACCACCGACGAATTCCTGGCCATCGTCAACGAGGAGAGCGGGCGCGACCTGACCTGGTTCTTCCAGGGCTATCTGTACCAGGCCGCCCTGCCCGACCTGCGCCAGACGCGGACGAACGGCGAGCTGGCGCTGGAATGGGTGACCGGGGACGCCGGCGTCTTCCCGATGCCGGTCGAGGTGGAAGTCGACGGCGAGCGGCATGTCGTGCCGATGACCGGCGGGCGCGGCCGGATCACGGCCCCGGCGAGCGCGCACGTGCTGATCGACCCGGACAACAAGGTGCTGCGCCGACTGGAGTTCATCGAGGCGTGGAAGGCGGCCGGCGGCGCCGACTAGACCGCCTCGGCCGTCACCGATTGGCGCACCAGCCGGCAGGCGCCCTGGGTGGTCAGGAAGGCGATGTCGGCGGCGTCGCGGCCGCAGGCAATCCGCACCAGCCCTTCGACCGGCGCAAGCCCGGTCGGATCGACTAGCCACCAGCCGTCGGACAGCCAGACCTCGAAGATGGCGTGGAAGTCCGGCGGCGTCAGCTGATGCGCGTAGGCGCTGACCGCCCGGGCCGGGATTCCCGAGGCGCGGCACAGGGTGATGCCCATATGGGTGAAGTCGCGGCACACGCCGGCGCGGTCGATGAAGGTGCGCGCCGCGGTGGTCTCGCTGTCTGACGCGCCCGGTTCGTAGTCGATTTCGGCCTTGATCCAGTCGAGGATCTTCAGCACCCGGTCGCCGCCGACGGCGCCGCCGAAGGTCCGCTCTACAAAGCGGCCGAACTGGTCCGAAGGGCAGTAGCGGCTGGGCCAGAGATAGGTCAGCACCTCGGCCGGCAGGTCGCCCCAGTCATGCTGGACCGTGACCGGAGGCAGGCCCTTCAATGTGCCGTTGTCGACCAGCGCCTCGTAGGTCAGGGCCACGTCGCCGGACAGATGGGCGCGCAGCGTCCGCGCCCCGAACTCCTCGTCCCGGTCCTCGACGAAGTCGACGAGCGGGGAAGTGGTCAGGCGTTCATCGAGGATGGTCTGGCCGGGCCAGTGCGCGACCTGAATCTTGTAGATCGCGTCGGTCGGCGGATCGAAGCGATAGACGAGGTCGGCGCGGACACGAACTTTCATGGGGCCGGACTGCGCCGGCCCCATGGTTTCGTCAATCGGTCAGCGGGAGGGGAAATCAATCGCTCTCGGAATCGTCGTCCGAAACGACCACGACCGCGGCGGCGATCACGCCGGCGATCGCCAGGAGACCGATCACGGGAATGCCGAGGAACTCGCTGGAACTCCCGGCCTCCGCCCCTACGCGATCTCCAACGCGGGCGGTCGCGCTTTGGCTGGTGGCGGCGGCCTGACCCGCGATCAGCAGTGATCCGGCGGCGAGGGCGGCAAGCGTCTTCTTCATGTTATCTCTCTCGATTGGCCCCGATCGCAAACCGGATTGAGCGTGTTCGGTTCCCCTTCCCGCCCATCTTCCGGCTGAACAACGGTCGCCGAACCGGGGCGTCTGCCGCCGTCGAGCTCGGCGGATCAGGGTTCGAGCTCGATGTCCCAGTAGAGGTAGTCCAGCCAGCTCTGGTGCAGGTAGTGCGGCGGGAAGCGGCGGCCGAACTCCTGCAGTTGCCAGGCGCTGGGCCGGTGCGGCGCGCGGCGCATCGGCATGCCGGCCTGCTGGGGCGTGCGCCCGCCCTTCCTCAGATTGCAGGGGCTGCAGGCGGCGACGATGTTCTCCCAGGTCGTACGTCCGCCCCGGCTGCGCGGGATGACATGGTCGAAGGTCAGTTCGGTCGTCGCGTTGCAGTACTGGCAGGCGAAGCCGTCGCGCAGGAAGACGTTGAAGCGGGTGAAGGCGGGCTGTCGGTCCTGATCGACGTAGTTCTTCAGCGCGATCACGCTGGGCAGGACGATCTCCATCGAGGGGCTGCGGACGACCTTGTCGTAGGTCGAGACGACGTCGACGCGGTCCTGGTACACCGCCTTGACCACTTCCTCCCACGGCCAGATCGACAGCGGATAATAGGACAGCGGCCGGAAGTCAGCGTTGAGCACCAGCGCGGGCCAGCCGGACGGGGGACGGCTCAGGACCTGCATCAGGCCCTCGCCGTGTGGACGAGGCTTATTGACGCGACCGGACTGAAGACACGTCTCCTTCCCTGGCTATGCCCCGAATCTACGCCTGATTCGACAGCTTGGCGATGACGCGGCGATGAGGGTTTTACAACGCTCAGCCGCGCGCCGTGCTCCCGGGGAAGGACGGCAGGCTCCAGCCCCAGGTCAGGGCGCCGGCGCGCAGGGCGAAACCGCATGGGGCGGCGATCAGGGCGGCGCCCAGATTGGACAGGCCGAGGGCTTTCAACGCGACATAGGCCGTGGCCGCCACCAGGGCCGCCGTGACGGTGATCTCGCGCCGCAACAGGATGGACGGCTGGCCGGCCAGCAGATCGCGCACGACGCCGCCGAAGCAGGCCGTCAGGGCGCCCATGATGATGCAGAGCAGCGGCGCGCCGCCCACCGCCTCGGTCTTGGCCGCGCCAAGAACCCCGTAGGCGGCCAGGCCGACCGCATCGAGCCACAGCAAGGCCCGGAAACGCCACGCCCGCTGGCCCAGGAACCAGACGACCAACGCCGCCGCCAGGCAGATGGCAATGTAGCGCCAGTCCTGCACCCAGAAGACCGGCGCGTCGATGAGAAGGTCGCGCAGGGTGCCGCCGCCGACGCCGGTGATCGCCGCGAAGAAGGCCAGGGTGACCAGATCATGCTTCTCTCGCGCGGCGGCCAGGGCGCCGGTCGCGCCGAACACGGCGACGCCGGCGTAGTCGAGCACGTAGAGGGTCGGCAGGATCGGCTCGCTGAGAGCCTCGAGCGTCGGAGCGTCGATCACGGATACGGTTCCTCCAGCGCGATCTCGCCGCGCTTGACCGCTCCATACCACCCCCAGAGCAGATGCGCCGCAACGCTGCGGTGAGGACGCCAGGCTTCGGCCCGTGCATAGGCCTCCTTCTCGCGCGGACGCAGCGCGGCGCCGTCGGCCCAGCGCATCGCCTCTTGCAGCGCGATGTCCCCGGCGGGGAAGACGTCCCGACGCCCTTCGCAGAACATCAGGAAGGTCTCGGCCGTCCACTTGCCGACGCCCTTGATCGCCACGAGCCGGTTGATCGCCTCCTCGTCCGAAAGCCGCTCGAGGTGATCGAAATCGGTCCGGCCCTCGACATGGGCCAGAGCGATCTCGTGCCCATAGGTCGCCTTCTGGATCGACAGACCAAAGCTGCGCAGCGTTTCGATGTCCGTGGCCAACACGCGGTCGGGCGTCACCTCACCGCCCAGGCCCGCCTCGACCCGCGCCCAGATCGCGGCGGCCGAGGCGAGAGAAACCTGCTGATCGACGATCATGTGAAACAGGCCCTCGAACCCGCCCACCCGTCGTCGCCATTCGAAGGCGGGGGTCTGGGCATGGGCGCGCGCCAGCAACGGGTCGATTTCGACAATGATCCGCCGCGCCGCGTCGATGTCGTCCAGCCAGTAGGGTCTCTGCATGCGGCGACCCTAGCGGCGGCTTCGCACGTCACAAGCATCGGATGTGATCGCGTCCGGTTCCCGCTATCCTGCACGGATGTTCGTCACCCGCTTCGCCCCCTCGCCCACCGGCCGGCTGCACAAGGGCCACGCCTTCTCCGCCCTGGCGGCGTGGGGTGCGGCCAGGGCCGCCGGCGGGCGGTTCCTGGTGCGCATCGAGGACATCGATCCGACCCGCTGCCGCCCCGAATTCGAAGCGGGCATTCTCGAGGACCTCGCCTGGCTGGGGCTGGACTGGGAGCAACCGGTGCGGCGGCAATCGGACCATCTGACCGACTACGCCGGCGTGGTGGACGTGCTGGACCGGCGCGGCCTGCTGTACCGCTGCTTTCGCACCCGCAAGGATATCCTCGACGCCATCGGCGATGCGCCGCACGGCCCCGCCGAAGCGGTCCGTCCGGGGCCGCATCCGGCCGACGAGGAGGCGACCCTGCTGGCCAACGGGCGGCCGTTCGCCTGGCGGCTGTCGCTCGACCGGGCGCGCGAGGCGCTTGGCGCACGCGCTTGGGAGGCGCTGGCCTTCGTCGAGGAGGGCGAAGCCCCCGCCGGCGAACGCGGGTTGATCCGGGCCAGGCCTGAAACCGCGGGCGATGTCGTGGTGGCGCGCAAGGACGCCGGAGCCGCCTACCACGTCGCGGTCACCCATGACGACGACCTGCAGGGCGTCACCCATGTGATCCGGGGCCAGGACCTGTTCGAGGCGGCGCACGTGCAGGTGCTGCTGCAGGCGCTGATGGGGTGGCCGACGCCGGTCTATCGCCACCACCGGCTGCTGACCGGCGAGGACGGCCGGCGGTTCGCCAAGCGGGATCAGTCGGTGACGCTGGAGCAGCTGAGGGCCGAAGGCGTCAGCCCGGTGACGCTGCGGGCGGAACTGGGTTTCTAGGCGGCCAGACGGCCCGCCGCCTTCGAGGCCGGGAAGATCACCTCGGGATCGGGCGCCTCGACCTCCGCGCCCGGGCCGCCGATGCGGCGCAGGATGTGGCGGATGATGTTGAGCCGGGCGGTCTTCTTGCGGTCGGTCGAGACCACCGTCCACGGCGCGGACCCGGTGTCGGTCTCGGCCAGCATGCGATCCCGGGCCGCGGAATAGGCGTCCCAGCGTTTCTGCCCCTCCGCGTCGAGCGAAGAGACCTTGAATCGCTTGAGGGGATCGTCGACGCGCTCGGCCAGTCGTTCGGCCTGTTCTTCCCGGGAGATGTCGAGCCACAGCTTGATCAGCAATATCCCCTCGTCGACCAGCATGTCCTCGAACCGCGGCGCTTCCTTGAGAAACATCGCGTGCTGCTCCGGCGTACAGAACCCCATCACCGGCTCCACCCCCGCCCGATTGTACCAGGAGCGGTTGAAGATCACCGTCTCGCCCGCCGCCGGCAGATAGGGCGCGTAACGCTGGAAATACCACTGGCTGGTCTCGCGCTCGGTCGGCTTGGGCAGCGCCACCACCCGGGTCTGGCGCGGGGCCATGTATTCGGTGATCCGCTTGATCGCCCCGTCCTTGCCGGCGGCGTCGCGGCCCTCGAACACGATGAGGATCCGCTTGCCGGTCTCGATCGCCCAGGCCTGGGTCTCGACCAGCAGGACCTGCAGCTTCACCAGTTCCTTCTCGTAGGCGTCGTTCTTCTTTCCCATGCCGGGACCTTGAGGCCGCCGCCCGGGTCGGGCAAGCCTGTTCGAGCAGCGGCGCGGGAGCGAACCGATGGACCGACGGACGGTGATGAGCGTGATCGGGGCGGCGGCGGTCATGGGCCTCGCCCGACCGGCCCGCGCGCGAGAGACGCCGGACGCGGTGCTGGACGCCGTCTTCGCGGAGCACGCCCCGCCCGCGCTCGCGGCGGGGATCATCGGTCGCGACGGCCTGCGCTGGTCGGGCGTACGCGGGGTGCGGCGGGTCGGCTCCTCCGACGCGGCCACACTCGCGGACCGCTGGCACCTCGGCTCGAACACCAAGGCCATGACGGCGGCGGTCTATGGCCGGCTGGTCGAGCGCGGCCTGACCCGCTGGGGCCGGCCGATGATCGACATCTTCCCGGAGATCGCCGCCCACCCTGCCTGGGAAGGGGTGACGGTCGAGCAACTGATGTCGCATCACGCCGGCCTGCGCGACGACGACCTGCTGCCGCGCGATCTTCGGGTCGCCGCGCGCGACGATCCGCGGCCGATCATCGAGCAACGGCTGGATCGGGTGCGGGCGGCGCTGGCCGCAGAGCCCGGCGGGATGGTCGGGGCCTACGCCTACGCCAACATAAACTACATCCTCGCCGGCGCGGCCATCGAGCGGATCACCCGCAGGTCGTGGGAGGCGGCGATGAAGGCCGAACTGTTCGAGCCGCTGGGCATCACCACCGGCGGGTTCGGCGCGCCCGAAGGCGACCAGCCGTGGGGTCACCAGACCCTCGCCGGGGTCATGACGCCGCTGGATCCAGACCTCAAGCCCGACAATCCGCCGCTGATGGGGCCGGCCGGAACCGTGCACATGAGCCTGCCCGACTACGCCAGGTTCCTGCGCCTGTTCCTGACAGGGGGCGACGGCGTACTGAACCGGTCCACCATCGAGGCCCTGGGCACGCCCGGGGCAGGCGCGGGCCGCGCCTATGCGCTGGGGTGGGCTGTCGAGCAGATGGAGTGGGCCAACGGTCCGGTCCTGCTGCACGAGGGCTCCAACACCCTGTGGCAGGCCATCGCCCTGCTCGATCCGGCGGGAGGCGTCGGCTACGTCGCCCTGACCAACGAGTCGACGCGCGGCGCACCGGCGGTCCGCGCCCTGGTCCAGCGGCTGGCTGGCGCGCCGGGGGACTGAGCCCGGAATGGATCGCGATTTCGCCGATTTCTGGAACCTGCTGTGGGAGGTCGGGCTGGGGCTGTGCGCGGCCTTCGCCCTGCTCAACGCCTTCGCGCCGCACCAGGACCTGCCATGGAAGCCGCTGGATCTGAGCCATCCGATCGGCCAGGCGACGGCGGCCAAGGTGGCCGATTTCGAGCTGACCCGCACCGCCGCGGCCGAGGAGGTCAAGGCCGTCACCGACGCCTGCATCCAGGTGCTGCGCGAGGCGGGCGTCACGGTCGAGCGGGCCCCGGACCGCGACGACGGCGGCTTCTGCGTCGTGCGCGGGGCGGTCAGGATCACCGGCGGGGCGGTGACGCCGCTGGCCCCCGGCGGCCTGGTCATGCAGTGCCCGCTGGCGGTGCGGTATGTCATCTGGGACCGCCAGGTGCTGCAGCCGGCGGCCATGGCGACGTTCGGATCGCGGGTCGCGCGGGTTGAGAACTACGGCTCCTATTCGTGCCGGCGCATCTATGGCCAGACCGACGTCTCGGTGCGGCCGTCCGAGCACGCGCGGGCCAATGCGCTGGACATCGCTGGGGTGACGCTGGCCGACGGCAGGACCGTGTCGGTGGCCGGCGACTGGGCCGGCGCGGGCCGGCGAGGGCCCGAGGGACGGGCCTTCCTGAAGCGCATCCGCAACGGGGCCTGCCGGGTGTTCTCGACCGTTCTGACCCCCGACTACAACGAGGCCCACGCCGACCACCTGCATCTGGACGGGGCGCCGCGCGGCCTGTGCGCCTGAGCCGTTCCGGCCCGCCGGTTTCGGTTTGCGGTTGACCGCCCCGGCTTTGCGCGAGACAAAGTCGCCGCAGTCCGGATTTCGCGCGGCGTCCACACCCGTGCTCGCTCCTTCGCTGAATGAGCTCGTCCAGATGGGCTGACGGGCGCTCCCGGAAGGGGCGTCTGCCTGGAAAGCGCGTTCACGGAGACGCAGACATGGCGACCGGCACGGTCAAGTGGTTCAACCCCACCAAGGGCTTCGGCTTCATTCAACCCGACGGCGGCGGCCAGGACGTGTTCGTCCACATCACCGCCGTCCAGAAGGCGGGCCTGCAAGGCCTCGATGAAAACGCCAAGGTCGAATACGAGCTGGAATCCCAGCGCGGCAAGACCTCGGCGGTGGACCTCAAGCTCCTCTGAGCTGACCCACCTCCGATCTATGAGACGGGCGCGGCGGCCACGGCTTCCGCGCCTTTCTTGTTTCAGGCCGCGATCGTCGGCCCTTCGGGACCTCCCGACCCGACGCGGCCGGGTGTCTTTTTGCGTGTCGCCCACTGCGCCAGCACCACCCCGCCCAGCAGGGCCGCGCCGCCGGTCAGCTGGATCGCGGTCATGGTCTCGGCGAACAGCCACCAGCCGAGCAGGGCCGCGACGACGGGCTGGATCAGCACGGTGACGGCGGTCAGGGCGGCCGGCAGCCGGCCCAGCGACCAGGCCACCCCGCCCTGCCCGATCACATGCATCAGCCCCATGGCCGCGCAGGCCGCCCAGCCCGCCGCCGAGCCGGGCAGCAGCGGCTCGCCCAGCGCCAGCGACACCCCCAGCAGCAGCGGCGCGCCCAGCGCCGTCGACCACAGCATGACCCGCCCGGCCGAGGCCGTCCCCCGCGCGTGCTTCACCACCAGGAAATAGCCCGCGTACCAGAGCGCCGTGATCGCGGCGAAGGCGTCGCCCAGCCGGGGGTTCGAGCCCTGCCGCCCGTCGGCCCCGGCCGACATGGCGAAGGCTCCGCCCAGCGCCAGCGCCAGGGCCAGCACGAACAGGGCCCGCGGCCGCTCCCTGAACAGGACCCAGGCGACCAGGGTCACCACCACCGGCGTCAGATTGGTCAGCACCGTCGCATTGGCCACCGAGGTGAAGGCGATGCCGTAGTGCCAGAAGCTGAGGTCGAGCACGAAGAACAGCGCCGCCAGCGCCATCCATTTCGTGGGCCGCCCCGTCCCCGCCCCGTCTCCGCCCAGCGCCCTCGGCCGCGCGGTCAGCACCAGCAGCAGCGGCACGGCGAAGGCCAGCCGCCAGAAGGCCGCCGCCGCCGGCCCGGCATCAGCGAGCCGCACGAGGATCGGGGCCAGCCCCAGCACGGCGGCGGAGACGACCAGGACGGCGAGGGCGGCGGCGCGGGGCGAAAGCATGAGCGCCGTATAGGCCGACCTCGCGCCTCCCGTCTCCTCCCTGATCGCCCCCCGCATCGCCATCAGCGTCGGCGCCGCCTGAGCCGCATCAGGGCCGCGGCGGGGAGCAGGGCGGCGGCGGCCCAGGCGCCGGCGACGTTCAGGCCGCGCGGGCGCTCGCGCACCACCCCGGCGGCCGGGTCGGGCGCCTCGAGGTCGGCCGAGGCGGCCATCGTCCCGGCGGCCTCCTGTTCCTGCAGCGGGGTCTGGGTCATCGGCTCATCCTCAGTCGATCGGGCTCATCGGGGTCGAAGCCGGACCGGCGGCCGGGGAGCGGTCGCCCCGGTCGGTCGAGGGGCCGCCGCCGCAGCGTTCGAACTCCTCGCGGTAGCGGTCGGCGAGGCGGTCCTGGCGGTCGGCCTTGTCCTTGAGGTGCAGGAACCAGCTCGATTCCTCCTCGTACATATGGGTCAGCACCGCGCCCTCGATGTGCTTCAGCTTGTCCTTCCATTCGGGGGTCGAGGGGGCGATATTTTCCCACTCGGCCATCTGCATCTTGGCGGCGGTCTGCTCGTGGTAGGCGTGGCCGGCGTGCATCTTGTCCCCGGCCTGGGCGAGGGCCGGATACAGCACCACCTCCTCGGCCATGGCGTGGGCGTTGAGGATGACGGCCAGCTCTTTCATGGCCACGACGCGCGCCTCGGCCGACTCGGCGGCGTGGCAGGCGGCGAAGCGGGCGCGGATCTCGTCGTGGTGGTCGAGCACCTGCCACAGCCAGCCGCCGTGGCTGGCGATGGCGCGGGCGTTGGCGGTCGCTTCGGTGCGGGCCTGTTCGGGCGGCAGGGGGGTGATCTTGCCGAGAACCTTGTCGATGACGGACATGGGCGGGGTTTCCTTGCGGTGGCCAGGGGGTCGCCAAGGCAACCGGGCGCGCGGGGCGAGGTTCCCGGCAAATGGCCGGGTTGGCCCTGTCATTGGAAAATCGCGAAACCCTGTCATCCCGACACTCCCGGACCCTCGTCGTCGGTGCTGTCTGGAGGGCCGATCTCGGCGTATTCGGGCGGCAGGGGGCGGCCGGCGGCGAGGTCCTCGGCGAGGTGCAGGGCCTTCTCGCGCACCCAGCGGCGGGTCAGGGCGTGGCCGGCCTCGGCGTCGCGCGCCTGCTCGGCCGGATCGTATTCGACCCATTCGAACAGGGCGTCGAGGCGGGCGATCTCGGACGCCGCCCGGGCCAGCCGCAGGGCGGTCAGGCCGCGGCCGCCGCGCACAGCCTCGGCGGCGGCGGCCAGGGTGCGACGTGCCAGGTCGTTGGGGCGGATCTGGATCGGCGACGACCAGGCGGCGACCACGTCGTCCTCGGTCAAGGGGGCGTCGGGGTCGGGCGGCAGGTTGGGCGCGGCGAGGACGCCGGCAGGACCCGTCGGCGGGGTGCGGCCGAGCGGCCAGGGGGTCGAGCGGGCGGCGAAGTCGCGCTTGGTCCAGCCCTCGCGCCGGGCGCGGCGGCGCAGGGCGGTCTCGGACACGCCGAAGCGGGCGGCGACGGCAGGGGCGGACAGGCCGGACAGATAGGCCCCGCGGATCAGGCTCCAGGTCTCGGGGCTGGCGGTGACGTAACGGGTGTGCGGCAGGCGGGCGTTCATGTGCGAGTCCCCTCTCCGATGTTGGAGGGGATTGTAGCGGGTGGGGGCGTCAGAAGCGGTCGTAAGGGGTGCGGGATGGTCGGGTGGCGACCGTGATTGGCCGGGAGGACAGGGTATGGGTTGGCAGGGTTTTCCTTCTCACCCCCGGGGGAGAAGGTGGCCCGGCAGGGCCGGATGAGGGGGCTGTCGGCGCTCGCTTTGCCGCCAGCCGGTCCGGAATGGGGCCTACCCCTCATCCACCCCTCCGGGGCACCTTCTCCCCCAAGGGGAGAAGGATCAGGTGCGGCGGTAGCGGCCGCGACCGTCGAACGCCAGCCAGCCCCGGTCGCGGAGCACCTGCAGCTGCTGCCTGATCTTGGGGCGGACGTTGTGGTTGCCGGGATAGAGCGCCGCCAGCCGGGCTTCGTGGGCGTAGACGTCGGCGAGAGTGAACTCCGGCCGCCCGATCGCCTCCACCGCCCCCATGACAGCCAGCAGCCAGCCGCGCGCGTTCAGCCCCGCCTCGCGCAGGAACAGCGTCGCGGCCCAGGCGGCGCGGACCTCGGGCTGCGGGCGCGGGGCGCCGTGCTGGATCAGGGGGATGCGGCCGGCGGCGGGGACGTCCTTCAGCCGGATGGTGCAGCCCTGCCAGCCGGCGCGGCGGGCGTCGGGGCCCAGCGGCGCGCGCGGCCGGATGATCGCCTCGGTGAAGAAATGGCGCGGCACGACGATCAGTTCGCTGACGCGATGCGCCGCGCGGTCGTAGCCCATGACGAACAGGCTGGGATTGTTCGCCGCCGCCAGCCGCTGCTTCATCGCTCCCCACGCCCCCGCCGGCAGCACCCCGGCTACGGCGCCCTGCCCGGACTTGAGCTCGTACTCCTCGCCGCAGGCGGCGCAGCGGAAGTCGCCGACGCGGGTGTTGTTGGGCAGGGGCGGCAGCCGGTCGGCCGGACAGGCGGGGCAGAAGCCGTGCTCGGCCATCCAGCCCTCGGTCAGATGGCGCGCCTGCTGGGTTGCGCTGGTGTAGGCGGCGCTCGGCTCGGCGAAGCCGAGACTGCACCACGAGTTGGTATCGTCCCCCATCCACCCACCGTAGCGAGTGATGGGTCAGAGGGTTAGCCCTTGGCGTGCACGACACGCCAGGTCCCAGCAGGTTCTTTATAGGTGACCGCTAAACCGCTGGCCGATCGAGAGCAGCGGGAAGCGCGAAGCCGAAGATAATCCAAGCCACAACCAAAGTCACGATTAGCAAGAATAGGTTCGGCACCATTTTATGTATGGCGATTGAAATTCTATAAACTATCCGCGCCGTCCAGCCGATCCAGTTGAACTCGTGCCTCCTATCCAGTTGAACTTCTTTGAAGTCTAGGAGGCTGTGGTTTATCGCATATTTGTGGATAACATTATTGTATTGCGCGTGGATTGCCAGCACCTCCTCCAGAGGAACTTCTCCTCTAGCCTCAAGTACGCCGCGCAGGTGGTTGAGTTCCATTGCGCTCCGCTGGTGTTGATCCGCTTTAATTGCGTTCTGGCTAGCGTTCTGAAGCAATGAGGAAGCAAGAATAATGATTGCCAGCGCTACAGATACTAGGTCGATGCGGGATGAATAGTACGGTGGCAAACTGATAAATCTACCGAAGACCGTCAATATAATGAGATAGGACGACGTAAGCGCTGTGAGGCGGGTGAATCCGGCTTCTCTGTCCGCTAAGCGCCGCGCTGCAGCGAATCTTGCTCTGGCCGTTATCCCTAGATCCCACAGGAGCTGCTGGGTGGGCGTCCGGAGCACCGCAGGTCGCTCAGGTTCTCGCGCCAGTTCAACCTCGCGATTGGATTTCGAGAAAAGCTTCGAGATGTCGAATTTCATACGATCGCCCCCGATGGAGATGGCGTGCCAATCATGGTTCTTACAGATGCGGCTGCCAAGTGGTTCAGCAGCATCTTGTACTGGGAGGAAACCCGCTTCTTGGATGCAGCCTTCGTACA
Source organism: Brevundimonas sp. LjRoot202 (assembly GCF_964253355.1). Lineage (NCBI taxonomy): Bacteria > Pseudomonadati > Pseudomonadota > Alphaproteobacteria > Caulobacterales > Caulobacteraceae > Brevundimonas > Brevundimonas sp. LjRoot202. The sequence continues at coordinate 38,645 of NZ_CAXUQW020000007.1, forward strand.
CGCATTGTATAAATCGTTCGCTGCCTTGTGAGAACCTGATGAAATAAACCTAAGGAATACCGCATAGTCGTAGAGTAGGTGCTCGGCTGGTTCATTTGATGGAAGCACAAAACTCAGCAGAGCCCGCCTCGGCGCATCTTCGTGTCTGATAGATCGCACATACTGAACAAACTGGGTGGCTTCCGCTGCTGCATGCGAATACGCCGCATTCATCGCATCGAGCATTGAGGCTCGATCTGCTGCCGAAGCTACAACCATCCCGGCCAAGACGACCCTGAGGTCTGGCGAGACAATACAAGTATCGAATAGCGCTTTGGCGGAGGGCCAATGACCGGCATGCCGGCATAGGAAGAGCGCCGCCTGTAGGCGCACATACGGATCGACAGTCGTATCCCCACACCAATTCTCACACATCGTAAATGCTGTGGGCGGAAACCAGCTGAACTTCCGTAGCGCCGCGAGCATTTCCGCACGTTGGTAAGGAAATGCAATCTCGTCCTTTGCCAACGCATCCCACATGCGCGCGGGCTCACCAATCAAATGAGGGAACCGGCGGGCTATCCTCTGGAAATCCCTCGTGACTTTATACGCAGGGTTTGCGAGCGCCTCCCGGGCGATCCTGTTAACGCCGGTCCGACGCCCAAGCTGTTCGTGATAGGACGCCCATCTCCTCAGCACTCGAAGATTCAAATCACTGAAGGGCGCTCTGCTCCCGTGGATACGAAGGGCACCTTTAGAATCCCCCTTGTTTTTGGCGATGGCATCGAGCGAGACAACTGCCGCGGCTTTATTGCTCGCTACAAGAGGCCTCACAGCGTCCAGGAGAGATAGCCTGTTGTCGCTGATGAGCCGCAGCGCGTCGCTTGACGGTAATATTGAAGTCTTAGCCGTTTGAAGGTTTAATTTTGATTTCCGTATTTGACTTTCCAGCGCGAGGGCTGCCCGAGTTGCGGTCAGATGGTCTTTGGCGACGATACGGATATCATCCATATACCTGAAGTATATTGCATCTTTCCGATCAAAAGTAGTGTCGAAAAAGTCGTCAACAGGCTTGAGATAGAAATTTCCCAAAAAGCTGGATATCGAGTTGCCTTGCGGAATGCCTCTATCGACTTGAAGACCATCATGCGTGAAGGTCTGCCAAGCCTTAAGGTGTCTTATGAGTAAATTTATTGTTCTCGGAGATGACGGTTGATACCGATTCAAAAGGGAGCGCAGTATAGATAATTGTATATTTTCATAATATCCTGAGATATCGGATATCACCATATATTTATAACGCGGACTACGTAGGACAGCTCTGCTAGCAGCGTCGAACTTCGGCCATAACGCATACCACGGCTCAAATGAATCGATGTATCGACTTACAGTAGATTTTTTCAGGAATGGAAAATCGGATACGTCGTTTTCGTCGAACATTCCGCGTGCAGTTATCTTATCAGGAGTCGCGCCTTTAAGACTTTTCTTAATGCGCCAACTCCAGACAGAGCTCGACAGGTGCCTATCAAGTGGTGGAGCGATACACATTATTACTGCCTGAAGCAGTATTCTGTCCCGGTATGGCATAATAGTTCCGGGTCGCTGTGAATAGGTCGACTTAGGAACTAAGATCGGCACTGCCGAACTCGGCATGTATCGATCAGCTTCGAGAGAGGAAATTATCTCCCGGATTACTGCCTCCCGACGATGCGTCGCAATCTGACGCTCTATATAGGAGTCGTAGAAATCGACTCGACTGTCCTTGTCAACAAGGTGAGCGGCGCGGTTTAGTATCTTGGGATCACGGAGATACTTCCAGAACTCATCTCTATCGTTGCCCGACAAATTCAACCCCCGCCACCAGTCAAAGTGGTAGCCTGAGCGTCAACACCCGGCAAGCAGTCTGCGAAAACCGCCACATCGGCGGCCAGCCGATCCGCTAGACAACTGGTTGGGGCACCATGCGTCGTCCTGGCATTCTAGCCGATTGGCTTCCTCGGACTGCAACCCGTGCGCCCCGAGCGCCCTACGGCGGCTGTGCCGCCGCCCCCTATCGCCCCTTCCGGAACGCCTCCGCCTTCTCCGCCGCCGCGTCGGCCCGCCAGCGCTTCGGCGCCGTCTTGTCGACCGCCTCCCCCTCCGCGGTCAGCACCTCGTTGGCGAACTCCAGGTCCAGCAGCTTCATCCGCTTGATCTCGTCCCGCAGCCGCGCCGCCTCCTCGAACTCGAGGTTGGCGGCGGCGTTGCGCATGCGGCCTTCGAGGTCCTTCAGGGCGGCCTGGAAATTGGTCCCCACGAACGGCTTGGACGCCTCGGCCACGCCCGGCGCCGTCAGGCGGTCGAGTTCGCGGCTCTCGTAGGGGCTGGCCATGATCTCCTTGATGTCGCGCTTGACCGACTCCGGGGTGATGCCGTGTTCCTCGTTGTAGGCCTGCTGCTTCTCCCGCCTGCGGTTGGTCTCGGCGATGGCGCGCTCCATCGAGCCGGTCATGCGGTCGGCGTAGAGGATCACCTTGCCGTCGACGTTGCGGGCGGCGCGGCCGATGGTCTGGATCAGGCTGGTCTCGGAGCGCAGGAAGCCCTCCTTGTCGGCGTCGAGGATGGCGACCAGGCCGCACTCGGGGATGTCGAGACCCTCGCGCAGCAGGTTGATGCCGATCAGGACGTCGAAGGCGCCGAGGCGCAGGTCGCGCAGGATCTCGATCCGCTCGAGGGTGTCGACGTCGGAGTGCATGTAGCGGACGCGGACGCCCTGCTCGTGCATGTACTCGGTCAGGTCCTCGGCCATCTTCTTGGTCAGGACGGTGACGAGGGAGCGGTAGCCGGCGCGGGCGACGGCCTTCACCTCGTCGATGACGTCGTCGACCTGGTTGCGCGTGTCGCCTGAGACGGGGCGGATCTCGACGGGGGGGTCGATCAGGCCGGTGGGGCGGATGACCTGTTCGGTGAAGACGCCGCCGGTGCGCTCCATCTCCCACGGGCCCGGGGTGGCGCTGACGAACAGGGTCTGGGGGCGCATGGCGTCCCATTCGTCGAACTTGAGCGGGCGGTTGTCGATGGCGCTGGGCAGGCGGAAGCCGTATTCGGCCAGGGTCGACTTGCGGCGGTAGTCGCCGCGGTACATGGCGCTGATCTGGCCGACGGTGACGTGGCTCTCGTCGACGAACAGCAGGGCGTTGTCGGGGATGTATTCGAAGAAGGTCGGCGGCGGCTCGCCGGGGGCGCGGCCGGTCAGCCAGCGGGAGTAGTTCTCGATGCCGGCGCAGGAGCCGGTGGCCTCCATCATCTCCAGATCGAAGCGCACGCGTTGCTCCAGGCGCTGGGCCTCCAGCAGCTTGCCGTTCTCGACCATCCAGTCGAGCGTCTCCTTGAGCTCGGCCTTGATGCCGCCGATGGCCTGGTTGAGCGAGGGGCGCGGGGTGACGTAGTGGCTGGCGGCGTAGACGGTGATCTCGTCGAGGTCGGCGGTCTTCCTGCCGGTCAGGGGGTCGAACTCCTGGATGGATTCCAGTTCGTCGCCGAACAGCTGGATGCGCCAGGCGCGGTCCTCCATGTGGACCGGGAAGACCTCGAGCGTGTCGCCCCGCTTGCGGAACATGCCGCGCTCGAAGGCGGCGTCGTTGCGCTTGTACTGCAGGGCGATCAGGTCGGCGCGCAGCTTGGCCTCGTCGATCTGGTCGCCGACCTTCAGAGTGAAGGTCATGGCGGTGTAGGTCTCGACCGAGCCGATGCCGTAGATGCAGCTGACCGAGGCCACCACGATGACGTCGTCCCGCTCGAGGATCGCCCGCGTCGCCGAGTGGCGCATCCGGTCGATCTGCTCGTTCACCGAGCTGTCCTTCTCGATATAGGTGTCGGTGCGCGGGACGTAGGCCTCGGGCTGGTAGTAGTCGTAGTAGCTGACGAAATACTCGACGGCGTTGTCGGGGAAGAAGGATTTGAACTCGCTGTAGAGCTGGGCGGCGAGGGTCTTGTTGTGGGCGAGGATCAGGGCCGGGCGCTGGGTCTGTTCGATGACCTTGGCCATGGTGAAGGTCTTGCCCGAGCCGGTGACGCCCAGCAGGACCTGGTCGCGTTCGCCGGTTTCAGCCGTGGCGACGAGCTCGGCGATGGCGGCGGGCTGGTCGCCGGCGGGGGTGTATTTGGTCTCGAGCCGGAAGGGGATGTGCTTGCGGTTGTCCGGGCGGTCGGGGCGGTGCGGGGTCCAGTCGCTGGGCGCGCCGGGAGCCTCCTCGGGGGTCAGGCGCGGGCCGGTGACCGGCGCGAACATCGGGGCGCGGTTCGACTTCACCGCCGGGTCGAAGATGAACTTCGCCGGGGCCTCGCCGAGACCGGACTGGCCGGGGACGTGGACGGGCTTGCTGGGGGAACGGGCCATGAACGCAATCTAGGCGGCGGGAGGCGACAGCGCCACAACGTCCAGCGCCGGCGGGGGATGCGGGCGGCCGGCTGCTGACAGCAGGGTGTCAGCAGGCGTCAGGTCCCGTCGGCTTGCCGCCGCCGCATGGTTCGGTGAAGCTGCGGCGGAACGGGAGATCACGGGGATGCGGGCGGGTTCACGGATGGCGGCGCTGGCGTTGGGGCTGCTGCAGGCGGCGACGGCGGGCGGCGCGGCGGCGCAGACCCCGGCGGGACCGGCCCGGGCGGAGCGGCCGCCCCAGGCGCAGTGCGAGGCGGTGCGCGACATCGACTTCGAGGCGATGGCGCGCGAGCGGGCCCGCCTGCCGGTCGCGACCGGACGGCCGGTAGTGGACATGCTGGACGTGGTGCGCATCCCCGACTGGGCGGCCAGGCGGCCGCCGGCGGATGCGCCGGTGGTGATCCGGGCGCGGATGCCGCCGGGCGGGGGCTACGGTTCCGACCACCGCTCCGTGGTGTGGCGCGAGGCGGACGGGAGCTGGTGGTTCTGGCGGCACAGCGTCAACGAAGGTTCGCCGCTGCCGCCGCCCGTGCCGCCCCAGGGCCTGAGCGCAGACGAGGCGCGGGCCTGGAGCGCCGAACAGGGCGCCGGCCGCACGGACGAGGAGCGCTGGTGGCCGCCGAAGGAGGGCCGGCTGTCGGCCGCCAAGGCGGCCGAGATGGAGGCGGCGTGGAGCGATCCCTGCCGCGCCTGGGATCCCGACTGGTGGCCGCGCGACCTGCCGCTGAACCGGCGCATCGACGGCTCGCGCCGGCGGCTGTGCCCGCAGGACAGCTCAGGCATCGTCGCCGACATGGCCGAGGCCGGCGGATCCCCGCGGCGGGTCGGCGGCGCCTGCATCAACGGCACGCCGACCTACCGGATGATCCAGATCGCCGCCTACGCCGCCGCCGACGAGTCGCGCTAAGGGCGCCAGAGCTTGTCCGGGGCCGCCGGAAGGACGATGTCCCTGTCCGAAAGCCGCGAGACGGGCGGCCGGTCCCCCCGGCATGACCGGACTGACAAGGAGACACCCGATGACCGCCTTCCGCGACCTGCACCGATCCGGCCTGCTGATCCTGCCCAACGCCTGGGACGGGGGTTCGGCGGCGCTGATGCGCTCGCTGGGGGCGAAGGCGATCGCCACCACCAGCGCGGGCGTGGCCTGGGCGCTGGGCTGGCCGGACGGGGACGCCCTGCCGGTCGAACGGGTGGTGCAGGCGACGCGGGACGTGGTCCGCGCGGCGCAGGGGCTGCCGGTCTCGGTCGATTTCGAGGGTGGCTATTCCGACGATCCCGCCAAGGTCGCGGCGGCGGCCCGGACGGTGGTCGAGGCGGGGGCGCAGGGGATCAATATCGAGGACGGCGGCGGCTCGCCGGAGGCGCTGGCGGCCAAGATCGCGGCGATCCGGGCGGCGGTCGGGCCCGAGCTGTTCATCAACGCCCGCTGCGACGTGTGGCTGGCCGGCGTGGGCGCGGCCGGGACGCGCGTGGCCGAGGCGGCGCGGCGCGGGGCGATCTACCGGGCGGCGGGGGCGGACGGGCTGTTCGCGCCGGGCCTGGTCGACGAGGCGGGCATCGCGGAGCTGGTCAAGGCGACGGAGGCGCCGCTGAACCTGCTGGCCTTCCCCGGCCTGCCGGACGCGCGGACGCTGGAAGCGCTGGGCGTGCGGCGGCTGAGCGCGGGATCGGGGATCGTCGGGGCGGCGCTGGGCCGTGCGGCGGCGCTGACCCGCGGCTTCCTCGAGGACGGGCGGTCGGCGCCGCTGATGGAGGGGGCGCTCGGCTGGGGCGAGCTGAACGCGCTGATGCCGAAGAGCCGATGAGCGACGCGCCCGCCCACCTGACCCTGTCGTGGCTGAACAGCCCGATCGGCCCGCTGGCCCTGGCCTGCGACGGCGAGAGCGTGTTGCGCGGCCTGTCGTTCGGCGACGGATTGGTCAAGGCGATGCGGCGGGAGTACCCGGATGCAGCCCTGGCCGACGGCGCGGCCCCGGCGGCGTTGGCGCGGACCATCGCCGCCTATTTCGACGGCGACCGCGAGGCCCTGACGCGGGCGCCGTGGTCGCTGGACGGGGCGGTCGCGGGCGACGGTTTCCACGCCCGGGTGTGGCGGGCGCTGGCCGGGGTGCCGGCGGGGGTGACCATCAGCTACGGCGAGATGGCGAAGCGCGCGGGCGAGCCCGGCGCGGCGCAGGCGGCGGGGGTGGCGCTGAATCGCAACCCCATCCCGCTGGTGCTGGCCTGCCATCGCGTTATCGGAGCGGACGGGGCGCTGGTCGGCTTCGGCGGCGGGCTGGAGCGCAAGGGCTGGCTGCTAAGGCACGAGGGCGCGCTGCTGATCTAGCCGAACAGGCCGGCCAGTTCGCGCCCCGCCAGCACGCAGAACAGCACGCCACCGGCGCCGAGCATGGCGTTGGACAGCCAGCCGCTGCGCCATTCGGCCGGCGTGCGCCCGGAGTTGAGCAGCCAGATCAGGGTCAGGGCGAGGAAGGGCATGAACAGGGCGCCGAGCGCGCCATAGGCGACGATCAGGCCGAAGGGCCGGTCCATGAACAGCAGGGCCATGGGCGGGAAGGTCAGCCACAGCAGGTAGCCGCGGTAGGCGGGGCTGGCCTCGCCCGTCGTCGCCGGATCGCCCTCCCCTTGCCGGACCGGGCGGCCGCGCAGGTGGGCCCAGAAATCGGCGAACATCAGGCTGACCCCCTGCCACACCCCGATCAGCGACGAGAAGCTGGCGGCGAAGAAACCGATCAGGAACAGGATGCCGACGACGTCGCCGAAGCGCTCGCGCAGCACGCCGTCGAGGTCAAGCAGGCCGCGCTCGCCGCCGGCCAGGGCGATGTTCGAGGCATGGAGCAGCTCGGCGCCGACGATCAGCATGGCGATGACGAAGACGCCGGTGACGGCGTAGCCGACGCGGTTGTCGAGCCGCATGACCTTCATCCAGGCCGGACCGCGCCAGCCCTTCTGGCCGATCCAGTAGCCGTAGGCGGCCAGGGTGATGGTGCCCCCCACCCCGCCGATCAGGCCGAGGGTGTAGTAGGCCGAGCCGGGCGGCAGGGTCGGCGCGAGGCCGCGGGCCAGCGCGGGCAGGTCCGGGGCGACGATCACCGCCAGGGCCGTGACGGTGACGAACATCACCGCCACCAGCGCGGTCATCACCTTCTCGAACACCGGGTAGCGGTTGAACCAGACCATCACCAGGCCGGTCACGCCGAAGATCATGGCCCAGGCCTTCAGATCGAGCGCCAGCGGCGTGCCGTCCAGCAGCGCCGCCACCGGCAGGGCCGAGGCGGTCATGGCGGTAGCCCCGTAGACGAAGCCCCAGACCACCACATAGACGCCGAAATAGACGCTGGCCCAGTTAAGACGGCCGCCGAACCAGCCCGGCCCGAGACTGGACCAGCCATCGAAGATGGTCCGGCCGGAGGCGAGCGCCCAGCGGCCCACCGCCTCGGCCAGCGAGATCTTCAGCAGCGTGCCGAGCACCGCCGCCCACAGCAGGGCGTAGCCGAACATGGAGCCGGCGATCAGGGTCGCGACAAGATCACCGGCCCCGACGCCGGTGGCGGCCGCGACGAGACCGGGACCGATCAGGCGCCAGCGGGAGCCGGGGGCGGGGGCGGTGTCGGGCTCGGTCATGCGGCGGAAGCTCCTGTACGCGGAAGCTTAGCCGGAAGACGGGCCGGTTGTCGCGGTGCGCTGTCGGCCACGCCATGGGCGGCCGGGCTGGACGACCAAGGGGACGGCGAACCGCCCCCGGCCGACCTAGCGGCGGAGGCTGACCCGGGCCTCGAGGTCGGCCCAGCGGCGGGTCAGGTCACGCAGCTCGTCGCGTAGGCGGGCGGCCTCCGAGCGGCTGATCTGGCCGCTGCGCTCGCCGGCGACGATGCGGGCCTCGATCTCGGCCGCGCGGGAGTCGTAGCCGTAACCGCCGTCATACGCGACATCGCCGACGCGGCGGTCGAGGTCGGCGAGGCGAACGGTCAGGTCTTCCTGCTCGCGGGCGCTCAGGCCGTCGCGGCGATAATCGGACTCGAGCCGGACCAGGGCGTCGAAGTCGGCGCGCAGCCGGGTTCCCTCGCTGCGGGTCAGGGCGCGGTCCCGCACGCCCACGTCGACGCGGGCGAAGAAGGCCGCGCGCTGCTCGTCCAGCGGACGCCAGTCGCCATAGCCCAGGTCGTCGTCACGGCGCTCGTCGCCGACGCGTTCGGCCAGGGCGCGGTACCGGTCGCGCAGGTCCCGGCGCTCGGTCGTGGTCATCCGGCCGTCGGCGGCGTAGCGGGTCTCAAGCTGCACGAGGACCTCGTAGTCGCCGCGCAGGCGGCTGGCCTCGGTGCGGCTGATCGAGCCGGCGCGGACGCCGGCGTCGATGCGGGCGTCGAGATCGGCCCGGCGCTGGTAAAGCGGTCGGCGGCCGCGGCTCCAATCCTCGTCCAGAACCTCGTCGTCCGGCTGGGCGCTCTGTCCGCCGAACAGCGCGCCGAGAATGGCGCCGAAGACGCCGCCGGGCCCATCCTGCATGGAGGGCTGGCCGTAGCTCTGACCGGAGCCGTAGGAGTCGTCGGGATAGAGCGGCCCGACGGTGGCGGCGGCGCCGCTGCAGCTCAGCACGCCGTCGCGGTTGGTGATGGCGCTCCGGCAGTCGACGCTGCGGATCGAGCTCCAGCGGAAGCCGCCCTCGGTCTGGCATTCCGCTGAGACATAGCCGTTGGCCAGCTGCTCGACGTTGCGGCACGACGAAGGCACGCCGGCCTGACCGGACTGATAGCTGGTGTAGGGCGTCTGGGCCTGGGCCGCGCCGGCGGCGGACAGGGCCAGCGCGCCGGCCGCGAGGGCCGACAGGGTGTGGATCGCGGTCATGGGGGGGTTCTTTCCGGCGAATGCCTTGAGCGGAGAGAACGGGGGTCGACAGGGAAAGGTTGCCTCGACGGCGGCTTGAGGGAGGCCCTCCCCCTGCGGCGGCGGAATGGCTAAGGCTTCCTCCATGACCGCCCCGCCCCTGTCCGAACTGCTGCTCCTGCTCGCCGCCCTCGTCGCGGCCGGGCTGGCCGGGGGCGTCATCGCCGGGCTCTTCGGCGTGGGCGGCGGCACGGTGATCGTGCCGGCGGTGTTCTACGCCTTCGAGGTGCTCGGGGTCGGGGGCGAAAGCAATCTGCACGTGGCGATCGGGACCTCGCTGCTGACCATCGTCGCGACCTCGTGGCGGTCGCTGGGGGCGCACCGGGCGCACGGGGCGGTGGACGAGGTGGTGCTGAGGACCTGGACGCCGTGGGTGGCGTTCGGGGGGCTGGTCGGGGCGGCCGTGGCGGGCGTGACCTCGATGGAGGGGCTGGCCATCGTCTATGCGGTCTGCCTGGCGGGGGTGGCGGCGCAGCTGGGGCTGATGCCCGAGCGCGTGGTGCTGCGGCCGGATCTGCCGACGGGCTGGGGGCGGCGCGGGTTCGGGACCGTGATCGGCGGGCTGTCGGCGATGATGGGGATCGGCGGCGGCAGCTTCGGCGGCATGCTGATGACCCTGTGCGGGCGGCCAATCCACCAGGCGGTGGCGACGGCCTCGGGCTTCGGGGTGGCGATCGGGACGGCGGCGACGCTGGGCTTCGTCGTATTCGGCTGGGACGCGGTCGGGCGGCCGCCGCTGTCGCTGGGCTATGTCAACGTGCCCGGCGCGGTGGTGATGGCGGTGCTGACCACGGCGGTGGCACCATGGGGGGCGAAGCTGGCGCATTCGCTGGACCGGCGCGTGCTGAGGAAGGCGTTCGCGCTGTATCTGCTGGCGACGGCGGTGGTCGTGGTGGTGAAGGCGCTCTAGCTCAAGGGCGGAGCGTCAGGCCCGCCGGCGTGGCGCTGAACGAGGAGAGGCGGCCGAGATAGCTCATCCCCAACAGGCTGTGGGGCAGGCCGGCCTCGACGACCAGCGCCTCGACGCGGTCGACGCGGGCGCCGGCGACGGCGACGGCCTGAAGCTCGACCGCGGCGGCGCGGACCGGGCCGGAGGCGGTGACCACGGTGGCGGAGAAGTCGGCGGGCTCGAGCCTGAGGCCGAGGCGGGCGGCGTCGTCGCGGGTGAGGGCCACCACGCTGGCCCCGGTGTCGACCATGACGCGGACGGCGCGGCCCTCGATCAGGGCGTCGGCCCAGTAGTGGCCGTCGGCGGCCTTGAGCACCTGGGCGGGCGCCCCGGCGGCAGGCGTGGAGACGGAGACGGGGGTCGCCGCCTGGGCCTGGCCGCGCAGGCCGGCCTGATCCATCCACCAGGCGGTGGTCAGGGCCGAGGCGACGGCAAGGGCCATGACGGCCGCGGAGGACAGATCGAACCGCATGGCCGGGTTTTCGCACGAGGCGGTTGGGATGCGGTGAAGAGGGATGGTTGGCGGGGGGTTAAAGGGAGGCAGTAGGGGAGCGGAGGGGCGTGAGGACCGGGCCCCGACCCATCGAGCCTCTGCGCCGAGGGTGTGTTCTCCACCTGGCCTACTGCTACTGCCTGCTGCCCGCCGCCTCTCTTCCCGGCAGCTCCGCCATGATCCGCGCCCGCTCCGCGTCGGTGAGGCCGCTCCAGCCGCCGATCTCGGACAGGGTGCGCCAGCAGCCGAGGCACAGGCCCGAGGCGCCGTCGACGATGCAGACCTTGACGCAGGGCGTGGCGATCGAACGCGGCGGGCCGGGCGGCGGCGGAGTGGCGGACATCGGGGATCAGTAGCCGGTCGACGGGCCGTGGGGAATTGTCGGCGGCGGCGGATTGCGGCACTGCTGGCGCATGACCCTGATCCAGACAGAACGGCGCGACGCCATCGAACTATGGACGCTGTCCCGGCCGGAGCGGCTGAACGCCCTCCCCGACCTCGAGGACGGCGAGGCCTTCGCGGCGGCGTGCGCGGCGGTGAACGCCGACCCCGGCGTGCGCTGCGTGGTGATCACCGGTGCGGGGCGGGCCTTCTCGGCCGGCGGCGACCTGAAGGCGATGCGCGACCGGCGCGACCTGTTCGCGGGCACGGGGGCGGAAATCCGCGACCGCTATCGCCGGGTGGTGCACCGGATCGTGCGCTCCCTGTACGGGCTGGAGGTTCCGCTGGTGGCGGCCGTCAACGGGCCGGCCATGGGGCTGGGCTGCGACATCGCCGGCCTGGCCGACATCCGGCTCGCCTCGACCGAGGCCTCGTTCGGCGTGCCGTTCCTGAAGCTGGGCATACTGCCGGGCGACGGCGGGGCCTGGCTGCTGCCGCGAAACGTCGGCTATGCGCGGGCGGCCGAGATGCTGTTCACGGGGGATGCGATCGACGCGGCGACGGCGGAGCGCTGGGGGCTGGTCAACCACGTGGTCGCGGCGGACGCGCTGATGGACGAGGCGCTGAAGGTGGCGGGCAAGGTGGCGGCGCATGGGCCGCAGGCGCTGCGCATGGCCAAGACCCTGCTGCGCCAGGGCCGTGACATGAATTTCGACCAGATGCTCGAGATGACCGCGGCCATGCAGGCGCTGGCGCATCTGACCGAGGATCACGCCGAAGGGGTGGCGGCGGTGCTGGCGAAGCGGCCGGCCGACTTCACCGGCCGCTGAGCGTCAGGCCCCGGCCGGGGCCTGCATGGCCCGGTCGGCGGTGACGCCGGCGGCGGCGGCGCGCGGGGCGCCGGCGCGCTCGCCGGGCTTCATGAACTTGACCAGCACCCGCTGGCCGATCAGCAGCGGGGCGTTGTCGGCCGAGACGACCACCTCGACGACCCGCTCGTCGGTACGCTGCGACGGGTCCTCCGAGGCCAGCTTGCGGGCGCCGAACAGGGGGGCGCGGCGCAGGACGCGGCCGACATAGACCTTGGACTGGTCGACCTCGGAGACCAGTTCAACCTCCTGGCCGTCGGTGACGTTGGGGATGTCGGCCTCGACGATCTCGGCGCGGACGATGCGTTGGGTGTCGGGCTCGAGGTCGAACATGTTGGACACGTTCAGGGTCGAGGCGCCGGCGCCCGGGTTGGCGTAACGGCGGACGATGCGGCCGTCCATCGGGGCGCGGATCACCGTCAGTTCGAGGTTGTAGGCGGCCTCGTTGAGGCGGGCGCGGGCGGTCTGGATGGCGGCCTGCTGCGAGGCGAGACGAGCCTCGGCGGTGGCGATGGCGTCGCGGGCCTCGTCGATGCGCCGGGCGGCGACGAAATTGGTGTCGACCAGTTGCTCGAGCCGCTCGTACTCGCGGCGGGCGGTGTTGATGTCGACCTGGATCATGCGCAGCTGGCTCTGGGCCTGGGCGACCTCGGCCTGGGCGCGGGCCAGGGCCAGGCGCGGCTCGTCGTCTTCCTGGCGGGCGAGGATCTGGCCGGAGGCGACGCGCTGGCCTTCCTGCACATAGACGGCCTTGACCACGCCGCCGCGACGGGCGGCGACCTGGATGATGCCGCCCTCGACGTCGGCCTTGCCGTTGGCGATGGCCGCGTAGGGGCTGTCGATCTTCTCGGCGGCGGCCTTCTCCTGCTCGACCTTCTTCGCGGCCGCGCCCTGCTGCATGACGCTGAAGCCGACGACGACGAGGATGATCAGCGCCAGGCCGATCCAGAGCCACTTGTTCTTGAGGAAGCGGGGCATTTTTCGGAGGTCCTTGAGGATCGGTCTAGTGCGAGCCGAGGGTGGCGTTGGGATCGGGGGTGCGGCGCTGGTCGTCGAGAATGCGCCCGTCCTCGATGTGGATGACCCGGTCGGCCCAGGCCTCGAGGCGCGGGTCGTGGGTCACGCAGACGACGGCGGCGCCGTGGTCGGTGGCGGCCCGGCGCAGCAGGCGGATGACCACCTGGCCGTTCTCGCCGTCGAGGGCCGAGGTCGGTTCGTCGGCGAACAGCAGGGCCGGGTTCTTGGCCAGGGCGCGGGCGATGGCGATGCGCTGCTTCTCGCCGCCGGACAGGGAGTCGGGCTTCTGGTTGAGGCGGGCGCCGAGTCCGACCTCCTCGAGGGCGGCGACGGCGCGGCGGCGGGCCTCGTCCTTGGGCACGCCCTGGTATTTCAGCACGGTCATGACCTGCTGGGTCGCGGTCAGGGCCGGGAACAGGTTGAAGCCCTGGAAGATGAAGCCGCAATTATCGAGGCGGAACTTGTCGATATGACCGGACGAATGGTCCCACAGGTCGTCGACGTCGAGGGCGTCGACGCGGCCCTGCTCGGGCTTGAGCAGGCCCGACAGGGCGGCGACGAGGGTCGACTTGCCCGAGCCGGACGGGCCCATGACCATGGTCATCTCGCCGTGGCGCGCGTCGAAGTCGACGCCCTTGAGCACCTCGATGAAGGTGCGGCCGGTCTTGAAGCGCTTGACCAGGCCCTTGGCCTCGATGGCGGAGGTTCCGGCGAGGCCGTGGGTGACGGTGTTCGGGTTCATCGCAGCAGATCCGCCGGCTGGCTCTTCTTGAGGACGCCCAGCGACAGGAAGCCGGAGGCGAGGGCGATGACCAGCAGCATGACGCAGACGCCGGCGACCATCGGGATGGGGAAGGCCATGGTCAGACCGCCCATCCGGGCCAGCAACGACACGCCCCAGGTCAGCAGGCCGGCCGCGAAGATGCCGGCGATTCCGACCCAGAAGCTGAGCTCCATGACGATGGCGCGGAGCGAGCCCATGGACACGCCGAGCGCGCGCAGTGAGGCGAACTCCTTGATGTTGGCCATGATGGCGCCGCGCAGCGTCTGCCAGGTGATGGCCACGCCGATCAGGATGCCGAGGAACAGAGAGAAGCCCAGCATGATGACGATGAAGCTCTCCTTGAACATCGCCGCCTGGTTGGCCTCGCCCAGTTCAGCCCGGGTCCAGGCCTTGAACTGGCCGCGCGACTGGGCGTTGAGCTGGGCCACAACACGGTCGGAATCGGCGCCCGGCTTGATCCCCACCATCAGCGGGCCGACGCGGTCGCCGGTGCTGGCCTCGCCGAGCATGCGCAGGGTGTCGCGCGACATGACCACGCCGGCCTGCATCATGTTGGGATAGCCGCGGGTGACGGCGACCACGCGCACGGTCTTGCCGTTGTAGATGGCCTTGTCGCCGAGCTTTACGCCCAGACGGCCCAGGGCGGTCTCGTCGATGGCGACGCCGAACGGCTGGCGCAGCGCCTCGACCAGGTCGGGGGAATAGTCGGTGGGGACGGTCACGGCGCCCGGGACCGCGTCGATGATCGAGACCTGGACGAACTCGGTCTTCCGCGGAGCGTCCCCTTCGACCACGTTCTGCCAGCGGCCGCCGGAGCCATCGAGGTCGGCCACGGCGATCACGTCGGGATGGCTCTGGACCACCGGCATGATCCGCCGGGGCACGCCCGAGGGACCGCCGTTGAACAGGCCGGTCGAGCCGGGCGCGAGCACCATGATGTCGGCGCTGGCGCGGTCGATGGTCGCGGTGAAGGCCTTGCCGATCCCCATGAACATGCCGACCTGGGCCAGCACCAGCAGACCCGAGAAGGCGAGCGCCACGATCGCCGCCATATAGCGGCGCCACTCGTAGAGCAGGGTGGAAAGTGCAAGCGACATGGAAGAGATCGGCCCCAGGGTTCATCGTTATCTGACGGCGCCGACGGTCAGGGCCAAGTTAAATCGGGGTAAGGCCGAGTGGACGGGCTTCGTTCATCGGCGGTAGGTAGTCTGATGATCCCGGCAAAGGCCGGGCGCGCCAGAGAGAGACCCGCATGATCCTTCGCTCGCTTCGATCCGCCGTCGCCGTGACCGCGTCCATCGCCGCCGTCGCCGGCGCCCTGGCCGTCACCGCCGCGCCCACGTCGGCCCGCGCCGACGAGGGAATGTGGACGTTTGACAACTTCCCGATCCAGACGGTGAACGAGAAATACGGCACCCGGATCGACCAGGCGTGGCTGGACCGCCTGCGGCTCGCGTCGGTCCGTATCCAGGGCTGTTCGGCGTCGTTCGTATCGGACCAGGGGCTGATCCTGACCAACTGGCACTGCGTGGTCGGCTGCGCCCAGGAGTTGTCGGACGCGCAGAAGGACTATGTGAAGAACGGCTTCACGGCCGCCGCGCGCGAGGAAGAGATTCGCTGCCCCGGCCAGACGGCCGAGGTGCTGACCGAGATCGTCGACGTCACGGCCCGCGTCCAGGCCGCCGGCCAGGGACTGGAAGGCGCCGCCTTCAACGCGGCGCGTCAGGCCGAGATCACGAAGATCCAGGACGAAGCCTGCGCCGGCGACGACAAATTCAGCTGCCAGGTGATCAGCCTGTACCGGGGCGGCCAGTACAGCCTGCACAAGTTCCGCAAATACGACGATGTGCGGCTGGTGTTCGCGCCCGAGAACCAGGCGGCCTTCTTCGGCGGCGACCCCGACAATTTCAACTTCCCGCGCTACGCCCTCGATGCGGGCTTCCTGCGGGCCTACGAGGACGGCAAGGCGATCGAGTCGCCGAATTTCCTGAAGTGGAACGCCGAGGCGCCGAAGGAAGGCGACGTCACCTTCGTGGCCGGCAACCCGGGCTCGACCTCGCGCCTGCTGACCATGGCGCAACTGGAGCGGCTGCGCGACCAGCAGCTGCCGGTCACCCTGATCCAGAACTCGGAACTGCGCGGACGGCTGCTGGAGTATTCGCTGACCGGCGATGAGGCCAAGAGGGTGTCGTTCGACCCGATCTTCGGCCTCGAGAACAGCTTCAAGGTCTACTACGGCCAGCAGGGCGCCCTGACGGATCCCGAATTCATGGCCCGGAAGCGCGCCGAAGAGGACGAGCTGCGCGCCCGCGTCGCGGCCGACCCCAACCTGGTGCAGCAGATCGGCGACCCGTGGGCCGACCTGGCGCGGGTCCAGACCACGGCGACCGACCTGTATCTGCCCTATCGCCAGCTCGAACAGGCCGCCGGCGGCGGCTCGCAGCTCTATTCGTGGGCCCGCGGTCTGATCCGCGCCGCCAAGAACCCGGCCATGACCGAGGCGCAGCGCGCCCGCCTGACCGAGGCGCTCGGCACGGACACCCCGGTCTCGACCGACATGGAAGAGATCCGGATGCGCTACTGGCTGTCCAAGACCCGCGAGTATCTGACCGTCGACAATCCGCAGGTGAAGGCGATGCTGGGCCGGGAGAGCCCCGAGGCGCTGGCTGACCGCCTGATCTCCGGCACGAAACTGGACGACGCGGAATTCCGCCGGCAGGCGCTGGGCATGACGGTGGAGCAGCTGTCCGCGGCCGATCCGCTGCTGGCCTTCGTCGCGGCCAACGACGCGGCCGCGAAGGCGATCGCCGACCGCTGGGCGGCGGAGGTCAACGCGCCCACCGCCCGCGCGGCCGAGAAGGTCGCCCAGGCCCGGTTCGCCGTCTACGGCACCAACCAGTATCCGGACGCGACCTTCAGCCTGCGCCTGTCGTACGGCGAGGTGAAGGGCTGGACCTATCGCGGCGTGACGGTGCCGCCGTTCACCTATATCGGCGGCCTCTACGAGCGGGCCACCGGGTCGGAGCCGTTCAACCTCGCCCAGGCCTTCGCCGACAACGAGGCGCGGGTGAACAAGGAGGTCGTCTATGACTTCGTCTCGACCAACGACATCATCGGCGGCAACTCCGGTTCGCCGGTGGTCAACGCCGAGGGCGAGGTGATCGGCGCGGCCTTCGACGGCAACATCCACTCGCTGGGCGGCTCGTTCGGCTACGATGGCGAGCTGAACCGGACCGTGTCGGTGTCGACGGCGGCGATCACGGAAGCCCTGCGAACGGTCTATCCGAACCCGCGCATCCTGGAGGAGCTGGGGGTTCGCCCCTGACGAAAATCCTTCCCCCACTGGGGAGAAGGTGGCTCGCGAAGCGAGACGGTTGAGGGGGCAGGTTGACGCCTGCCCTCTTTTTCCGTTCTGGATGCTGAAAGAGCCCCCTCATCCGGGCCTTCGGGCCCACCTTCTCCCCCGAGGGGAGAAGGAAGGAGAATACCATGCGCCACCTCGCCCTTGCCGCCTCGGCCGCCGTCCTCGCCTTCGCTGCCGCTTCGGGCGCCCAGGCCGAAGAAGGCATGTGGACGTTCGACAACTTCCCCATCGCGCGGGCCAACCAGACGCTGGGGACCCACATCGACCAGGCGTGGCTGGACCGGGTGCGGCTGTCGTCGGTCAAGTTCGGGGGCTGTTCGGCCGGCATCGTCTCGGGCGAAGGCCTGGTGATGACCAACAATCACTGCGTCGCCAGCTGCGTGGCCAACCTGTCGACGCAGGCGGTGAACTACGCCGAGACCGGCTTCACCCCGCGCAGCCGCGAGGAGGAGCTGAAATGCCCCGGCGGCACGGCCGAGATCCTGACCGACATCACCGATGTAACTGAGCGGATGCACGCGGCGGGCGCGGGGCTTGAGGGACAGGCCTTCACCCAGGCGCGTGACGCCGAGTCGGGCCGGATCGAGCAGGAGGCCTGCGCCGGCGACGCGACGACGCGGTGCCAGGTGGTCAGCCTGTACCGGGGCGGCCAGTTCAAGCTGTACAAGTACCGCCGCTACACCGACGTGCGGCTGGCCTTCGCGCCCGAGGACCGGGCCGCGACCTTCGGCGGCGACCTGGACAACTTCAGCTTCCCCCGCTTCGCCATCGATGCGGCCTTCATCCGCCTGTACGAGAACGACCAGCCGGCCGTCACGCCGACCCACTTCAAATGGAACGCTGACAAGCCGGTCGAGGGCACGCCGGTGTTCGTCTCGGGCAGCCCCGGTTCGACCCAGCGGCTGTTGACCATGGACCAGCTGACGACCATCCGCGACGTCGTCCTGCCGCTGGACCAGTTGATCGCTTCGGAGCTGCGCGGGCGGCTGATCCGCTTCTCCGAAGAGAGCGAGGAAAACGCCTTCATCGCCATGGATCCGATCTCGGGCGTCGAGAACACCTACAAGCGCGGACGGGGGCGGATGGCGGCGCTGGTCGATCCGGCCTTCATGCGCATGAAGGCCGAGGCGGAGGCCGACTTCCGCGGCCGGTATGCGGCGCTCCCGAACGCCGCCGGCTCCGATCCCTGGGCTGAGCTGGCGACGGTCCAGCCGATCGTGCGCGAAACCTACGCCGCCATGGCCCTGCTGGAGGGCGGAACCGGCATGGGCACCACCTCCGTCGGCGGCGGCTCGCAGCTGTTCAGCTGGGCGCGGACGCTGGTGCGGGGCGCGCAGGAGCGGGCCAAGCCTTCGGCGGAGCGCCTGCCGGAATACGCCGACAGCCGTCTGGCGGCGGCGCAGTCGGGCCTGTTCGCCGAGCGTCCGGTCTATCCGTCGCTGGAGCAGGTTCGGCTGGAATGGTGGCTGTCCAAGACCCGCGAGTGGCTGACCGTCGATGACCCCCGCGTGCGGGGCCTGCTGGGCCAGGAGTCGCCGGAGGGTCTTTGGGCGCGCCTGGTCGAGGGCACCACGCTGGCCGACCCGGCGGTGCGCCGGGCGCTGTGGGAGGGCGGGCTGGCGGCGATCGAGGCCTCGAACGATCCGCTGATCCAGTACCTGCTGTCGATCCAGGACGAGACGCGGACGGTCCGGGCGGACTGGGAGGCGCGGGTCGAGGCGCCGACGGCGCGGGCGTCCGAGCAGCTGGCGGCGGCGCGGTTCGCGGCCTATGGCGACACCGTCTATCCGGACGCCACCGGCACCCTGCGGCTGACCTATGGCCGGATCGAGGGCTCGGACGTGCCGGGACAGCGGTTCGGCGCCTTCACCACCTTCGCCGGCCTGTGGGACCGGGCGACCGGCGCGCCGCCGTTCGACGTGGCCCCCAAACTGCTGGCGGCGAAGGACCGGATCGATCCCGACACGGTGCTGGACATGGCGGTGTCGTCTGACACCATCGGCGGCTCGTCGGGCAGTCCGGTGGTCAACGAGGCCGGCGAACTGCTGGGGGCGAATTTCGACTCCACCGTCCTGACCCAGCGCAACGCCTACGGCTACGACCGCAACGTCAACCGTTCGGTGATCGTGACCACCAGCGCGGTGACGGCGGCGCTGCGGGACGTCTACGGGATGGAGCGGCTGGTCGAGGAACTGGGGGTCGAATAGACGCCCTGCTTTCGCGGGCTAGAGCTGGCTCATCTTCTGCTGGGCCTTCGAGAAATACTGCCAGCCGGTCCACAGGGTGACGATGGCCGCGGCCCAGATCAGGACGTAGGCGAAGGTCTGGAAATGCGGCTGCCACTCGAGCGGCAGGCCGAAGCCGTCCCAAAGCAGCACCAGCTGCAGCGCCGCCAGGGCGACCATCTGCAGGGTGGTCTTCCACTTGGCCAGCAGGGTGACCGGCAGCTTGACCTTGCCCGCCACGGTCTCGCGCAGGGCCGAGACGGCGAACTCGCGGAACAGGATCAGGCCGCAGGGGATGGCGATCTGCGGCACCGAGCCCCAGGCGAGGACGCCGAGGATCGCCCCGGTGACCAGCACCTTGTCGGCGATCGGATCGAGGATCGCGCCCCAGCGGGTCGTCGCGTGCCAGCGCCGGGCCAGGAAGCCGTCGACCCAGTCGGTCGAGGCGGCGATGAGGAAGATGATGAAGGCGGTGCGTCCGAAGCGGAACTGGTCGTCCGGGCTGAGGTAGTCGGACAGGATCGGAATGCCCTGCGGCGCCGCCCCGGCCAGGATCAGGAACATCACCACCCCGGCCACCAGACGCAGGCCGGTGAGGATGTTCGGGATGGGGTTGGCGTGGTGAGTCGGGGTCATGGGCTGCATCCGTGCTTCAACGCCGATGTGCCACGCTTCGATGCGCGAGGCGAGGCAGACCGCAATCGGGCCTGATGGACGAGGTCAGATCGCTTCGAAGCGGCCGGGACCGGTCAGCGCCCTCAGGATGCCGTCGGCGATGCCGAAATGCAGCCCGGCGAGGGTGAGCCGGCCCGCCGCCTCGCGCTCTGCGATCCACGGAAAGGTGCGCAGGTTTTCGAGCGACAGGCGCACCACCGCCTCCTCGGCCACGCGCTCGACCTGGTCCGGCTCGACGGCCTCGGCCACCCGGCGAACCGCCGGGGTCGCCTGCTCGACCCAGGGGCGGACGAAGTCCTCGCAGCCCCGCGGCGCCCCGTGCAGCATGGCGTGGACGCCCCCGCAATAGGCATGGCCCATGACCACGATACGTCCGACCTCCAGCACCCGGACGCCGAACTCCAGCGCCGCCGAGACGCCGTGCAGCTTGCCGTCCGGCTGATAGGGCGGGACCAGATTGGCCACGTTGCGGACCACAAACAGCTCGCCCGGGGCGGCGTCGAACACCAGGGCCGGATCGGTGCGGCTGTCGGAACAGGCGACGATCAGGGTGTGCGGCTTCTGTCCGTGCGCGGCCAGGGCCTCGTACTCGGCCTTGGCGGCCGGCCACTGTTCAGCGCGGAAACGTCGATAGCCCGCAGTCAATTCATCGGATGACTCGTTCATGGACTCGCCATGCCTCAAACCTCGCGGCCGCGCCAGCCCGACCTCACTTCAGATCGGGATGACGCGCCTCGAACACGGCGAAATCCTCCGCGACATCGACGTCCCGGGCCCGCGCCCTTGCGAGATCGTCGCGACCGCCCTCGTC
Organism: Brevundimonas sp. LjRoot202; assembly: GCF_964253355.1. Taxonomy (NCBI): domain Bacteria; kingdom Pseudomonadati; phylum Pseudomonadota; class Alphaproteobacteria; order Caulobacterales; family Caulobacteraceae; genus Brevundimonas; species Brevundimonas sp. LjRoot202. The sequence continues at coordinate 59,496 of NZ_CAXUQW020000007.1, forward strand.
GCCCAGCGCGAGGCGGGTCAGGCCCAGGCCATAGATGGACGGGGTCTGGTCGGGCGCGGCGGCCAGCGCCCGCTCATAGTCGGCCCGGGCCTCGTCGTAGCGGCCCATCTGAAGCAGGACCATGGCCCGGCTGTCGATGAAGGCCGCCTCGCCGGCTGACAGGGCCCCGTCGCAGTCGGCCAGCGCCTGTTCCAGGTCGAAAGCCTCCAGCGCCTGGGCCCAGCACACATTGTTCAGCATCACCGGATCGCCCGCGCCGATATCGCGCATGGCGGCGAAGTCGCTGCGCGCGCCCGCCGCGTCGCCGACAGACGCGCGGAGTTGGCCGCGGAGGCTGAGGAGGTTGGTCGCGCCCGGAGCCGCCTCGAGGGCGGCATCCAGGGCGGGCGAGGCTTCGTCGGGCTTGCCGGCGCGTTTCGCCAGACGGACCAGGGCGTCCAGAGCGACGTCGTCGGTCGGGTCATCGGCCAGCCTGGACGCGATCAGGGCGCGGGCCTCGTCGCCGCGGTCGAGGCGGATCAACGCCCGCAGTTCGCCGAACGGACCGGTGGCGCTCTCGGGGAGCGCCGTCTTGAGCGCACGATAGTCGGCCAGGGAGCGGTCCCAGCGACCGAGCTGGTAATAGGCCGCGCCGCGCGCCGACAGGGCCGAGGCGTCGGCGGGGTCGAGCCGCAGCGCCACCGTCAGGCCGACGATCGCTTCGCCGTACTTGCCCTGTCCATAGGCCGCCAACCCCTGCCCCAGCGCCGCGACCTGATCGGCCGGGTCCAGATCCACCGCGTGGTCGTAGTCGGCGCGCGCGCCGTCGAAATCGCGCGCCGCGGAGCGGGCCCGGCCCCGCGCCCGCACGGCTTCCGCATTGTCGGGCTCGCGTTCGAGCGCCGCGTCCAGCAAGGCCAGGGCGCCGTCGTCGTCGCCGGCGTCGCTGAGGCGTTCGGCGCGCGCGATCAGATCAGCCATATCGCTGGAGCCCGGCTGCTGGCGGGCGGCGTCGGCGCTGGTCGCCCTGTAATCGGCCGGCGCCCGCAGGCGCAGCGGCAGGGCCGAGGCGTTTTCGGCCCGGGTCCGGGTCGTGGCCATCTCGTCGGCGGTGACTTCAGGCGCCAGGCTGGTCGTGGTCACCATAACCTCGGCGACGCCGTTCTCCAGCGTCCCGCGCCGTTCGATCCGATAGCCGCCGCCTTCGAGCACCTGGTCGCCGCCCTCCAGCTGGAAGCCGCGGCCTTCGTAGGGGAGGATCACGCGGAAAACCGAGCGCCCCATGGTCGGGTGATCGAGCGCATAGGGATGGTCGCTGAAACGCGCCAGAACCCCCTTGCGCTCGGCCCGGGCCGGCAGAACGATGGCGGAGTCCGGCAGGGCCATGACACGGCCGCCCGACCCGCTGACCCAACTCATCGGAGCAGCGCCGCGCATGATGAGATGGAAGGCGTTGGCCGGCTCGTCATAGCGGGTTTCGACGGCCTCGACCGTCATTCCAGCCTCCTCGCCGTCCCATTGCGCCTTGAGCATGGTCTCCAGCTGATCCGGCGGAATGTTGCCGAACTGGCGGCGCACCGAGGTGGCGTAGTCGCCGCGATAGACGATATCCATGGTCAGGGCGGCGTCCGCGTCGATGCCGTCGCGGGCGTCCATCTCCATCACCACCTCCATGGTCGGCGTGGTCAGCGGCGGCTGGACGATCGCTTCAAGGACGGCGCCGGCCGGCCGCACGGGCAGGCCCCAGCGGTAGGGCGGCGGAATCAGGCCGTCGAGGCTCCGGTCCCCGATCCGGGTGCCGTCCATCCAGTAGGCCGCGCCGTCCAGGGTCGCGCGAACGATGACGTGATCGAACCACGCCAGAAGAGGCAGCTGGGCGTCCAGTCCATCGCCCCAACCGGTGCTGACCAGGACCGGCTCGGCCTCGATGCCCAGCCCGCCCAGCAACGCCAGCAGCAGTACGGTCTTGCCCTTGCAGTCGCCGTAGCGGCTGCGCCAGACCTCGTCGGCGGACATGGGGACGTAGTTCCCCTCGCCCATGGCGAGGGCGAGATAGCGGACCTCATCCTCGACCAGCCGCAGGGCGGCCATGGCGCGCGCGGCGTCGGTGTCGTTTTCCGCGCGAATACGCTCGATCTCGGCCAGCAGCGGCGAGTCGGCCTCGAGCGTCGCGCCCTTCTCGTAGAGCGGGGCCATCAATCGCGAGGCGTCCGCCCAGGATTCGAAATCGGTGAACTGCACCGTGCGGAGAAGCGTGAAACGCACCGGGAGATCGTCGGGCACCCGCTCGGGCGCCAGGTTCCGCGAGTCGATCTCATAGACCCAGTCGCGCCCGACCTGACGCGGGCGGACGTCCGCCCAAGGCTCGGAGGCCACGACCCGCATCGCGTGGTCGTCCGACCAGCTCGCGCGGAGGCGGTAGTGATCGATCGTCTGGCCCGAGCTGACGCCGTCGAAGGCTTCGAGGTGGGGCGCCAGCACGCCCTTGGTGTCGTGAAGGGTGAACGCCAGTTCGAGGGTGTCGCCGACGCGGATGTCGCGCGGCTGGAGGGTCGCGGTCAGTTGCCCGTCCAACATCGCGGACTCGAGGTTGTTCTCCCGGCGGATCGTCTCGAATTGCTGACCGGCGAGCACGTCGATCGCCTGGCCGTCGCGGATGAGACGCAGGGCGTGGACCTGAATGGTCTCGCGGGGCGGGCTCCACGCGAGGCTCACTGTCCCCACGCCGCTCAGTCCCTGCCGGGTGAGGACCTGGAAGCGCTGGAAGGTGTAGGTGTGCGATCCCTCGGCGTCGAAACGGATCTGGTGGTCGATGGCCAGGGTGCGCAGGGCCGCGTCGCCGGTGGCGGGGGTCGGCGTGTCGACCGGAGGCGCCGCCACCCAGGCCGGCGCCGGCGCAAGCTCGACCTCCTGCGCCGACACCGTGGTCGCAAGCATCGCCAATGACGCGGCGACCGCCACGAACAATCTTCCAAGCATCACACGCCCCCTTACTCGCGCTCAGGTTTAGCACGGCCCGCGCGAACCACCAGAGGCGACGGGTCTCACCCCTTGCGGAAGAAGGCGTGGATACGTTCGGCCAGAGGCTGATTGATCCCCTCGACCTTGATGAGGTCCGCCACCGAGGCGCGGCCGACGCCCTTGGCCGAGCCGAAGGCGTGCAGGAGGGCCTTCTTGCGCGCCGGGCCGACGCCCTCGATCTCGTCGAGCGGATTGCGCTTGATGTCCATCGAGCGACGGGTGCGGTGCGCGCCGTTGGCGAAGCGGTGCGCCTCGTCGCGCAGGCGCTGGATGTAATAGAGCGCGGGCGACTTCAGCGGCAGCATGAACGGCGGCTTGCCGGGCACGAAGAAGCGCTCCATCCCGGCGTCGCGGTCGGGGCCCTTGGCCACGCCGACGGCGACGATCTCATGCAGGCCGAGGTCGGCCAGCACCGCCTGGACCTCGGCCAGCTGGCCGGCGCCGCCGTCGATCAGCAGCAGATCGGGGCGCTCCACCTCCTCGCCCTCGTCCTCGTCCTTCACCAGGCGGGTGAAGCGGCGGCGCATGACTTCGCGCATCATGCCGTAGTCGTCGCCGGGGGTCAGGTCGTCGCCGCGGATGTTGAACTTGCGGTACTGGTTCTTGCGGAAGCCCTCCGGGCCCGCGACGACCATGCCCCCGACGGCGTTGGTCCCCTGGATGTGGGCGTTGTCATAGATCTCGATCCGCTCGGGGCGATTCTCGAGACCGAACGCTTCGCAGACCTCCTCGAGGATCTTGCCCTGGGCCGAGCTCTCTGCCATCCGCCGGCCCAGCGCCTCGCGGGCGTTGGTCAGGGCGTGGTCCACCAGGGTCTTGCGGTCGCCGCGCCGGGGCAGCTCGATGGTCACCACGCGCCGGCCGTCGACGGTCTTCGCCTTCATCGAGAAGGCTTCCTCGAGCAGTTCCTTCTCGTGCGGAACGACGTTGGACAGGATCTGGCGCGGCACCGGCTTGTCCTCGTAGAACTGGCCGAGGAAGGCGGCGAGGATTTCCGGATCGGTGTCCGCCCGGTCGACGCGCGGGAAATACGCCCGCCCGCCCCAGTTCTGCCCGGCGCGGTAGAAGAACACCTGCACGCAGGCCTGACCGCCGTCGGAGTGCAGGGCGAAGACGTCCGCCTCGGCGACGCCCTCTGCGCTGACCGAATTCTCCATCGAGATGGCCGACAGGGCGCGGATGCGGTCGCGCACGCGGGCGGCCTGTTCGAAATCCATGGCGTCGGAAGCGGCCTGCATCTCCTTCGACAGCCGGCCGATGACGGCGCGTGACTTGCCGCGCAGAAAGGCCTCGGCCTCGTCGACCAGCTGGCCGTAGTCGTCCAGCGAGATCAGGCCGGTGCAGGGGGCCGAACAGCGCTTGATCTGGTGCAGCATGCACGGCCGGGTGCGGGTCTCGTAGACGCTGTCGGAACAGGAGCGCAGCAGGAAGGCCTTCTGCAGGGTGGTGAGGGTGCGGTTGACCGCCCAGGTCGAGGCGAAGGGGCCGAAATAGTCGCCCTTGATGGTGTGGGCGCCGCGATGCTTGCGCACCTGGGGGGCGCGGTGGTCGCGGCGGATCATCAGTTCAGCGAACGACTTGTCGTCGCGCAGCACCACGTTGAAGCGCGGCTTGAGCTTCTTGATGAAGCTGGACTCGAGCAGGAGGGCCTCGGTTTCGGAGGCCGTGATCACCAGCTCCATCGATCGGGTCAGCGACACCATCAAGCCGATGCGCTGGGTGTGGAACCGGCCCTGCGCATACTGCAGGACGCGCTTCTTCAGCGACCGCGCCTTGCCGACGTAGAGGCAGGTCCCGTCCTCGCCGTACATGCGGTAGACGCCCGGCTTGTCGGGTGCGCGCCGGGCCTCGTCCCGGATCAGGTCGGCGGCGACCAGCGGCACGGGCGGCGTCTCGGCGGCGGAAATCGTCTCCTCGGTCATCCCGTCCGATATAGGCCTAGAATTTGCGGACCATAAGGACGCCGGCGATCATGAGGCCCACGCCGGCCACGCGGCCGAGGCTGATCGGCTGCTTCGGCATGCCCATGACGCCGAAATGGTCGAGCACGATGCCGAGCAGCAGCTGGCCCGCGACCATCAGGATGATGGTCGTGGCCACGCCCAGCCGCGGCACGCCCCAGGCCGCCGCCACCACGAAGATCGCACCGTAGAGTCCGCCGATCCAAGCGTACCACGGCAGCGCGCGCGACGCGGCGATGTCCGGCCGGACCTGCAGCACGACGGCGAGAATGCCGAGCGCCGCGGTGCCCACCGCGAAGGACACGAAGGCGGCGTTCACCGGCGAGCCGACGGCGCCCATCATCTTCGCATTGGTCGGCGCCTGGAGAGCCGTGGCGGCGCCGCCGAAGACAACCGCGAGCATGGCGAGGAGCGAGGGGTTCATGCAGGTTCGCTACCAGCTTGTCGCGCAGTCCGCATCGCCAAATACTTCCGCCAGCCGGTCGCGGGTGGCGCGGTGCGTGTCATTCGGCAGGGCGCAGGGATCGAACCAGCCGAGGTCGGCGATCTCGGCGTGGCTGGTGCGGTCGGTGAGGGTGAAGCGGTCGATGCGGTAGACCAGCACATGGTCGCCGCGGAAATGGCGCTCATTGGAGTGAACGCTGAGCAGGATCGGGCGACCCTCTACGACCAGACCGGCCTCCTCGCGCATCTCGCGGACCAGGGCGTCCTCGCAGGACTGGCCGCGCTCGACGCCGCCGCCGGGCAGCCACCAGCCGCGCAGATAGGTGTGTTTGACCAGCAGGACGCGGCCCTCGCCGTCGACCGCCACGCCACGCACGCCCAGCGTCATGCCGCGCGAGGCGCGGGCGTGGGCGAAGAACAGCGGCCGGGTGAAAGGCTCGATGCGGGTGCGCCACGTCGTCATGGGCGGAACGATAGGGCCTGTCGTCGTCTTGAACAGCGGGGCCACGCGCTTTATTGCGGGCGCCTGCTACAGGAGCTCCCCATGCTGGCCCTCTACATCATCCTCGGCTTCGTCGCCGTTCTCGCCGCGATCAACTTCATCGAGTTCGGCCGGGTTGACTGAGCCGTCGGTCCGTTCCGGCGCCGCCCTCGTCACCGGCGGGGGCCGACGCATCGGCCGGGCCATCTGTCTGGAGCTGGCCCGCGCCGGCTTCGACGTCGCCATCCACTATCGGAGCTCCCGCGAGGCGGCTGAGTCCGTCGCCGACGAGGTGCGGGCGCTGGGCCGCCGCGCCGCGACCGTGGCCGCCGACCTGTCGGTCGAGGCGAGCGCGAAACGGCTGATCCCGGACGCCGTGGCGGCGATCGGACCGCTGGCGGTGCTGGTCAACAACGCCTCCGTGTTCGAGGACGACCGGGTCGGGGCGCTGTCGCGGGCGACCTGGGACGCGCATATGGACACCAATCTGCGCGCGCCGATCGTGCTGGCCGAGGCCTTTGCGGCCCAGGCGCCGGACGGGTCGGCCATCGTCAACCTGCTGGACCAGCGGGTGCTGAAGCCCGATCCGCGTTTCATCTCCTACGCCCTGTCGCGCAACGGCCTGTGGTGGGCGACGCGGACCCTGGCCCAGGCGCTGGCGCCGCGCATCCGGGTCAACGGCGTCGGGCCGGGACCGACCCTGCCCTCGACCCATCAGAGCGAGGCCGAGTTCGAGGCCGAGGCCGCGGCCGTGCCGCTGGCTCGTCCCGGCAGCCCGGAGGCCGTCGCCTCGGCGGTGCGATGGCTGGTGGACGCCGAGCTGGTGACGGGCCAGATGATCGCCGTCGACGGGGGCCAGCACCTGAGCTGGAAAACCCCGGACATCGTGGAGTAGCCCGTGGCCGCCTCATCTCCCCTGCCCTTCCCGGGCGCCGACGCCGCCCCCGGCATTCGCCGCGAGGGCCTGACCGTGTTCGTGCGGGGGCTGGAGGTCGCGGCCGGCATCGGCGTGCACGATCACGAACTGGGCCGTCTGCAGCGGCTGGTCATCGACGTCAGCCTCGACCTCGTACCGGCGGGCGTCGAGCGGCTGGCCGACACCATCAACTACGAGACCGTGGCCGAGGCGGCGCGGGTCATCGTGGCCGAGGGCCACGTCGGCCTGGTCGAAACTTTCGCCGAGCGGCTGGCCCTGGCCATGCTCGCGGACGCGCGGGTGCGGCGCTGCGTCGTGCGGATCGAAAAGCCGGGCGCGCTGGACGGCGCGGTCGCCCCCGGCTGCGAAGTGACGCTGGCGCGCTAGGCCCGCGCGTTCGGCGGTTGCGCCCCCGGCGGCGGACCGTCATTCTGAACTCCAAGCTCGAGGACCTCCGATGGCCGAACCCGGCGATCCGCAAACTCCGGACGATCATGACGACCTGATCGGCTTCGCCTCGCCGGCGTCGCTGCAGGGTCGCGTCCGGACGCCGGCCGACCCTGGGCCCGAACAGGCCCCGGCGCCTGAACCCGAAGCCCGGCCGGAGCCGGACCTGTTCGCCGCCTCCGTGGCCGCCTCCATCCCGGTCGAGCCGGAGCCTGTGACGCCGTTCGCCGACGTCGCGCCTCCGGAGCCCGAGCCCGCGCCCGCGCCCGAAGCGTCGACGCCCGAACCAGTCGCGGCCGCCTCGATCTTTGAACCCACGCCCGACTCCTCCGCCCGATCCGGGCGGCGGGAGCCGGCGGCCATCCCCGGAGGCGGCATGGGCCTGTACGCCGTCTATGCGCTGATCCTCTTCGCCGTACCCACGATGGGGGTGTCGGCGGTCATCGGACTGTTCGCCGTCACCGGCCGGGCCGGACCGGACGACTCCCTGTCGCTGTCGCACTTCCTCTACCAGCAACGGACCCTGTGGATCGCCGCCATGGCGGTCGCGGTCGGGTTGATCTTCTTCCTCGTGCCGTTCGGCCTGGGCCCGGCGATCATGTTCTTCGCCGCCCTGTGGCTGGTCGTGCGCGGCGCGGCGGGCGTCTGGGCGCTGAAGGCGGGGCGGCCGATCGCCGATCCCCGCGGCTGGTGGATCTGAAGGAGCCTCGCCATGACTTCCACCCCTCCCGATCGCGAACCCCGGTTCCGCTCCGGTCATCCCGAAGAAGGCAAGGTCGCGGCCGTGATCGCCTGGGCGCTCTACATCCTGTCGATCCCCAGCGCCAACGTGCTGGTGCTGGTCGGCCTGGTGGTCGCCTACGCCGGACGCGGCTCGGCCTCCGGCCTGCCGCTGGAGCACCTGAACGCCCAGATCCGGCTGTTCTGGTCGGTGTTCTGGTGGACCATCGCCTGCTGGATCGCGATCGTGATCACCGGCCTTCTGTCGGTAATCATCATCGGAATTCCGTTCTTCATCCTGTCCTGGATTCTGTGGTTCCTGATCAGCGTCTGGTTCACGGTGAAGAGCATCTTCGGCCTGATCAACCTGCTCGGCGACCGCGCGCCCTGAGGCGCCTTCACCACAGAAGGCCGACGAAAACTGATGACCGCCGGTCAGCGAGGAACGCGGCGCATCATCCAGAGTTGGCTTGCCGACATTGACGATGGAGCCCGACCGATGACCGACTTCCGCGACGTCCTGAACCGTCAGCGGTTCGAGCAGGGATTCGCCGACACCGACGGCGAGACCCGCGTCGTGCACGCGGACTATGCGGTCCAGGGGAATACGCGGGTGATCCTTCATGTCGAGGCCGACCCGGCCCTGAGAGGCACGGGCGCGGCGGGCGTCTTCATGCGGTCCCTGGCCGAGCACGCCCGGGCCGAACGGCTGAAGCTGGCGCCCCGGTGCAGCTACGCCGTGGTCTGGCTGAAGCGGCACGCAGAGTACGACGACGTGATGGCCGCCTGATATCGGACGGGCCGCGATCAGCAGGCTCCGCCTCCCGGGCCTGACGCGGCCTAACCCCCGCCGTAGCCGCCGATGATCGGCAGGATTTCGCCGGTGATGTAGCTCGAGCACTGCGGCGAGGCGAGAAAGACGAAGGCGGGGGCGATCTCCTCGGGCTGGGCCGGGCGCTTCATCACCGTCCCGGAGCCGAATTGCGCGACCTTGTCCGCCGGCTGGTCAGCGGGATTGAGCGGTGTCCAGACCGGCCCGGGCGCGACCACGTTGACGCGGATTCCCTTCGGCGCGAGGTGCGTGCCCAGCGAGCGGGCGAAGGCGTGGATGCCGCCCTTGGTCATCGAATAGTCAAGCAGCCGCTCACTGCCCTCGATGCCGGTGACCGAGCCGGTCATGACGATCGAACCGCCGGGCCCCATGTGCGGGACCGCCGCCTTCACCAGGTGGAAATAGCCGTAGAGGTTGGTCTTCAGGGTGCGGTCGAAATGCTCGAGGGTCAGGTCCTCGAGAGCCTCGACATGTTCCTGGAAGGCGGCGTTGGGCACGACCACGTCCAGCCGGCCGAAGGCGTCCAGCGTCGCCCGCACGGCCGCCTCGGAGAAGCCCGGATCGGCCGCGTCGCCCTTGAGTACGATGGCCCGGCGTCCCTCGGCCTCGACGGCGGCCTTCGTGTCGTTGGCGTCGTCGTCCTCGTCGAGATGGCAGAGGGCGACGTCGCAGCCCTCTCGCGCGAACAACACGGCCACGGCCCGGCCGATGCCGGAGTCGCCGCCGGTGATGATCGCCGCCATGCCGTCCAGCTTGCCCGACCCCTTCCAGAACGGGGCGTCGTACATCGGCGCCGGATGCAGCGCGGCCTCGTCGCCCGGCTTGCGCTGGTGCTGTTCGGGGAAGGGCGGCTCCGGATACTTTCGCGCGCCGGCCTGGACCGCGCCCTCGTCCTTGGAGCCGCCGCCCTCGTCGGCCTTCGCATCGATGCCGGCCTGAATCTTCCGCTCCTGGTCGGCGATCTTTTCGGCGCGATGTTCGAAGCGGTCGTCCATGATCGGCTCCTGTTCCGGGCGTGACCGGAAAAGTCGATGGAGCGGCCGGGTGTTCCCGCGCATTATGGCGGGGCGGTTGGAGGAGACGACGATGCCGGAGGTCGATCTGGAGGCGCTGGGCGCGGCGGCGGGGCCGATGCAGGTTTGGGTGCTGCCGGCCCTGCTGGGTCTGGGCCTGGCCTCGGCGACGGGGCTGCGGACCTTCCTGCCGATGCTCATGCTGGCGCTGGCGGCCCGGTTCGAGATGTTCGGCGTGCGGCTGATCGACCAGATGGACTGGCTGGTTTCATGGCCGGCCATCGCGGCGCTGGCCGTTGCGACAACGGCGGAGTTCCTCGGCGACAAGGTCCCGGCCGTCGACCACGGACTGAACCTGGTCGGCTACGTCACCCGGCCGGTGGCGGGGGCGATCGCGGCGGGCAGCGTGTTCTGGGCGGTCGATCCGGCCGTGGCGGCGGTGGCCGGGATCATCGTCGGCGCGCCGGCGGCGCTGGCCTTCAACGCGGCCCAGACCGGGGTGCGGGTCGGATCGACGGCGACCACGGGGGGGCTGGGCAATCCGGTGGTGTCGCTGATCGAAGACGTGCTGGCCTTCTTCACCGTGATCCTCGCCTTCCTGGCGCCGATCGTGGTTCCGCTGGCGCTGATCGGGCTGGCGGTGATCGTCTTCCGGCTGGCGCGGCGCATCCGCGACCGGCGCGAGGCGACGCCGGCCTAGAGAGACCGGCCGACGATGGCTTTCAGGGTCTCGGCCTTGGCCGGCAGATCGGCATGCAGCCGGCCGGCCAGCTCCCGCGCGCCGACCGGATAGGCGTCGCCGCCGTCGGCGATCTCCCGGGCCAGCCTCGCGGCCTCCAGAAGCACCTTCTCCAGCGCCTCGACCTGCTCCACCGCGAGGGCGCGGGCTTCCAGCTGAAGCCGGCGGACGCGTTCGGACGTGGTCTCGGGCGTCCGCATCAGGTCATAGATTTCGGCGTCGCCGGGAACGAGGCGCAGGTCGGGCTTGGCGGGCGGACTCTTGGGCATGGTGGGGTACTCCTGCCCAAGCCAATGCGGAGCGGCGCCGCTCTGTTCCGCACAGAGAGGGTAAACGCGCGACAACCGGCGCCGGTGTGGTTCCGTTGCATCACGAAAGCGGCGCCGTGTCCGGTCAGGCCGCCTCGGTGCGCGGCTGCGAGCGGGCCTCGGCCTCGCGTACGGCGTCGACGGCGCGGTCCACGACGTCCAGGCCCGCGCCCGGCTTCACCGCCTCGACCGTCAGGATGCGGCGGAAGGTCCGGGCCCCGGGACGGCCGTGCATCAGCCCCAGCATATGCCGGGTCATGGCGGGGAGATGGACGCCCTCGGCCAGCCGCGCCGCCATATAGGGCCGGTAGCGATCGACGGCCGCGAAGGCGTCGACGTCGGGCGTGGCGGCGCCGTACAGCCGCCGGTCGGCCTGCGCGAGAATGGCGGGCTCGTGGTAAGCCGCCCGACCGAGCATGACGCCGTCCAGCTGCACGCCGTCCGCGTCGTCGAGATGGGCCTCCGCCTCGTCGAGCGACGCAACGCCGCCGTTGATCGTCACCGACAGTTGCGGCCGCTCGCGCTTGAGCCGGCGCACGAGGGCGTAGTCCAGCGGCGGGACGTCGCGGTTCTCCTTGGGCGACAAGCCCTGCAGCCAGGCCTTGCGGGCGTGAACGATGAAAACCTCGATGCCGACGGCGGCGCAGGCGTCGACAGTCTCGAACAGGGAGATCGCCGGGTCCTGATCGTCGACGCCGATCCGGCATTTGACGGTGGCGGGCACGGTGACGGCCGACCTGATCGCCGCCATGCAGTCGGCCACGAGGGCCGGCTCGCGCATCAGGCAGGCCCCGAAACGGCCCGACTGGACCCGGTCCGACGGACAGCCGACGTTGAGGTTGATCTCGTCATAGCCGAAGGCCGCGCCGATGCGGGCCGCCTCGGCCAGCTGCTTCGGGTCGGAACCGCCGAGCTGCAGCGCCACCGGATGTTCGACCGCATCGAAACCCAGCAGCCGCTCGCGGTCGCCGTGGATCACGGCCGGGGCGGTGACCATCTCGGTGTAGAGCAGGGCCCGGGACGTGAGGGCGCGATGGAACGCCCGGCAGTGCCGGTCGGTCCAGTCCATCATCGGGGCGATCGAGAGGCGGCGGTCCATCGGGCGGGCTCCATACACTGAACCGGGCGGCGACGCGACCACGGGAACCTTTGGTAATGGCTCCGGTTCATCGGGCCTCAAGGAGGATTACCCATGATCAGACCACTTCTCGCCGGCGCCGCCTGCGTCGCCCTGCTGGCCGCCTGCAACCAGGAACGGAGCCCCGAAGCCGTCGACAAGGTCCAGGACATGGCCGCGGGACCCGTGGGTCAGACCTCGGCCGCGACCATGGGCGCGAATACGGTGTCGGCCTATGTGCCCAGCGCCGCCATCGGCGACATGTACGAGATCCAGGCCGCCGACATCGCCCTGGAGCGGTCGCAGAACGCGCAGGTCAAGGAGCTGGCGACCATGCTCAAGACCGATCACACCGCCGGGTCCAACATGCTGCAGATCGCAGTCCGCGGCGGCGCGCCCGAGGTCGCCATACCCACCGCCCTCGACGAGCGTCGGCAGGGTCTGATCGACAACCTGCGCTCGGCCTCGGCGGAGAATTTCGACCGCACCTGGATCGACCAGCAGATCGCCGCCCACAACGAGGCGCTGACCTTGCACCGCGGCTTCTCCGACCAGGATTCGCCGCTGGCCGCCCACGCCCGCAACGTCGTGCCCAAGATCGAGGCCCACCTGCGCCAGGCCGAGCAGATCAGGGCGGCGATGTAGGCTTCCCGTTTCCCGCGGCGAACCGGAGGGCCGGCGTCGATCAGACGCCGGCCTTTTCGCGTTCGTCGTCCCCTTCCAGCGCCTCGGCCGCCTCCTCGTTGAGCGGCATGCCCTCGCGTCGGGGTTTGACGTAGGGCTCGGGCCGGGTGGTGGCGATATTGCCCCGCATCAGCGACCGGCCGGCCTGGATGCCTTCGACCAGCTGGAGCGAGAACCGCTCGTCGTCGCGGCGGCGGACGTCGTCGATGGTCTCGCGCGCCTCGTCGGCCGAGAAGCCGAGATCGATCAGCACCTGATACCCGAACACCAGCGCGGATTCGAACATCTCGCGCACCTGGTATTCCACCCCGGCCTGGACAAGGCGGATGGCGTGGCCGCGGTCGTAGGCCCGGACGAACAGTTTGGTCAGCGGGAACTCGGCCTTGACCAGTTCGACGATGCGGTCGGCGGTTTCGGACTTGTCGACGCAGACGAGGATGGTCTCGGCGGTCCCGGCGCCGGAGGCCCTCAACACATCGAGGCGGGAGCCGTCGCCGTAGAAGACCTTGAAGCCGAAAGTGCCGGCGGCCTGGATCATCTCGACGTCCGTGTCGATGATCGAGACGTCGACGTCGCGAGCCAGCAGGGGCTGGGACACGACCTGGGCGAAGCGGCCGAAGCCGATGATCAGCACCCGTTCGCGCAGGTTGCTGGCCCGGTCCACGCCGTCGGCGTCGTCCGGCGACAGGTCCTCGTTGGGGCGCAGCCGGTCGGCCAGCATGACCCGGAGCGGGGTCAGCGCCATCGACAGGATCACCACGGCCGAAAGGATCGCGGCGGTGCGGGGGTCGAGCAGGCCGGCGGCGAAGGCCGTTGCGTAGAGGACGAAGGCGAACTCGCCCCCCTCGCCCATCAGGGCGGCGCGCAGCAGGCCCTCGCCGTGCTTCTGCTTCAGGCGCGCCACGGCGTACACGGCGATCATCTTGGTGGTCATGAAGGCGGCGAGGCCGCCCAGCACCCAAGCCCAGTCGGCGATCACCACCCGTACGTCCAGCGACATGCCGACGCTGAGGAAGAACAGGCCGAGCAGCAGGCCCCGGAATGGTTCGACGTCAGCCTCCAGCTGATGCCGGAAGGTCGATTCCGACAGCAACACGCCGGCCAAGAAGGCGCCCATGGCCATCGACAGGCCGCCGAGGTTCATGGCGTAGGCGGCGCCCAGCACCACGAACAACGCCCCCATCGTCATGATCTCCCGGCCGCCGTAGCGGGCCAGCAGGCGGAAGAAGGGATTCACCACCCAGCGCCCGGCGACATAGACCAACGCCACCGCTCCGGCCGCGAGGCTGACCGTCATCCAGATCGGTCGCCCGCTGTCGACCGCTGAACCGTAGGTCCCGGCCAGCACCGCGACCAGCGCCAGCAGGGGCACGATGGCGAGGTCCTCGAACAGCAGGATGGAGATCACCCGCTGGCCGGCCGGATCGGCGTTCTCGTTGCGCTCCTGCAGCAGCTGCATGACGATGGCGGTCGACGACAGGGCGAAGCCGAAGCCGGCGATCACCGCCGCATACCAGGCGAGGCCGACGGCCATGGCGAGACCGGTCAGCAGGACGGCGCAGACCAGCACCTGCACCGCCCCGAGGCCGAAGATCTCGCGTCTCAGGCTCCACAGCCGGGCCGGGCGCATCTCGAGGCCGATGATGAACAGGAACATGACGACGCCGAGTTCGGCGACGTGGAGCACCGATTCCGGATCGTCGACCACGCCAAGCACGGAGGGGCCGATCAGCAGGCCGGCGGCCAGATAGCCGAGCACCGAGCCCAGCCCGAAGCGGCGGAACAGGGTCGCGGCCACGACCATGGCGGCCAGCAGGGCCACCACGTGTCCCAGACCCATGCTGGTGGTCTCGTTCATTCCGTCACCTGTGTCCGCCAGCCGTCATAGTGGGGTCGCCGGGGCGCGAGCGCCAGTCCGACCGCGTCAGGCTTCGTCAGGCGACCGTCGCCCCGATTGGCCGGATGATGGAATGCGTGCTGAATGCGCAGGACCGGGAGCGACGCCGATGACGAACCACCCGCTGAGACGCAGCCTGGCCGCCGTGCTCGCGGCCGCGCTCGCCGCGCCGATGGCGCCGGCTCCGGTGCTGGCCGAAGTCAGCCGGCCGGACCAGCCCCGCGACGGCGTGGTTTCGCCGGAGAACTGCCGGGCGGTGGGAATCACGCTGGGCGACCACCGGCCCGACGTGGCGTACCGCAGCGGCTCGGCCCGCGGGATGGTCCCGACCTATGCGCCGCCGCCACCGCCGCCTCCGATGCCGCCACCTCCGCCTCCGCCTCCGCCGCCGCCCGTCATGGTTCAGCGCGAGTCCCTGATGACGACCGGCCAGGCAGCCACGGCGGATTATCTGGCGGTCGCGCCGGCCCCTTCAAACGCCTTCGTCCCGGGCCAGCCCCGGGTCCCGGCCGACACCGAACGCTATCCCGATGCGACGCCGAACCCGGTCAAGCGCGTGGCCGAGGCGCCGGTCTCGACCTTCTCGATCGACGTCGACACCGCCAGTTACTCGAACGTGCGCCGCTTCCTTGAGGAGGGCCGCCTGCCCCCGCCGGACTCGGTGCGGGTCGAGGAGATGATCAACTATTTCGACTACGGCTATGAGCGGCCGCGCTCGGCGTCGGAGCCATTCGCCGTCACCACAGCGGTGGCGGCCTCGCCGTGGTCCGAGGGACGCCAGATCGTTCATGTGGCGCTGCAGGGCTACGAGTTGCCCGAGGCCCAGCGGCGGCCGCTGAACCTGACCTTCATGGTCGACGTGTCGGGCTCGATGATGTCGGCGGACAAGCTGGATCTGGCCAAGAAATCGATGAACCTGATCATCGACCGGCTGCGGCCGCAGGACCGGGTGGCCGTGACCTACTACGCCTCCGACGTCGGCACGGCCGTCGGCCCGACCCCGGGCGACCAGAAGCTGAAGCTGCGCTGCGCCGTCGAGGCCCTCAACGCCGGCGGCTCGACCGCCGGGGCGCAGGGCATGGTCAACGCCTACACCCAGGCGGAGGCCGCCTTCGGGCACGACAAGGTCAACCGCATCCTGATGTTCACCGACGGCGACTTCAACGTCGGGGTCACCAACGACCAGCGGCTGGAAGACTATGTCGCCGCCAAGCGCGAGACGGGCATCTATCTGTCGGTCTACGGCTATGGCCGCGGCAACTACCAGGACGCCCGCATGCAGGCGATCGCCCAGGCCGGCAACGGGACGGCGGCCTACGTCGACGACCTGAACGAGGCGCGCCGCCTGTTCGGCCCGGCGTTCGACCGCGGGGCCTTCCCGATCGCCGACGACGTCAAGATCCAGGTCGAGTTCAACCCGGCCCGCGTCTCGGAATACCGGCTGATCGGCTATGAGACGCGGCTGCTGAACGAGGAGGATTTCAACAACGACCGCGTCGACGCGGGCGAGGTCGGCTCCGGCGCGTCAGTGACGGCCCTCTACGAGATCACCCCCGTCGGCGGGCCGAGCCAGATTCCGGAGCGGCGCTACGACCAGAACCAGATCGGCGTCGGCGGCGGCGATCCCTCGGGCGAGATCGGCTTCGTGCAGGTCCGCTACAAGCTGCCGGGCGAGCGCGACTCCCGGCTGATGCAGCGGGTCGTGTCGAACAGTGGGGCCGGACGGGTTTCGGCCCAGCCGCCGGAGAGCACCCGCTGGGCGCTGGCCGTCGCCGCCTTCGGCCAGAAGCTGCGCAACGATCCGTGGATGGGCGACGGCTACGGCTGGAACGACATCCTCGAGCAGGCGCAGGGGGCGCGGGGCGAGGATCCGTACGGCGAGCGGGCGGCGTTCGTGCAACTGATCCGGGCGGCGCAGGGGATGCCGGCGCAGGCGACGCCCTAGGACCCCTCGGTCCTTGTCATCCCGGCTCTTCGCTTCGGCCGGGATGATAAGAAGGCCGAGCTCTCTCGAGCGGAGATCGGACGTGGTTGCGGCGCCCCTCTCCCATCGCGAGAGGGATCAGGCATGATGGCCGCGTGATCGAATCCCTCTCCGCCAAAGCGGCCCGCCGCATCGCACTCGCCGCCCAAGGCTTCGGCCGGACGCCCCCCGCGGCGCCGGGCCGCAAGCGTGTCAGGGATGTCGTCCGGAAGCTGGGCGTGGTGCAGATCGACAGCGTCAATGTGGTGACACGGACCCACTATCTGCCGGCCTTCTCGCGGCTGGGCGACTATCCGCGAGAGGCGCTGGAGGCGGAGGCCTGGGGCGCCCGGCGCAGCCTGTTCGAATACTGGGGGCACGAGGCGTCGCTGCTGCCGCTGGAGACCCAGCCGCTGCTGCGCTGGCGGATGGCGCGGGCCGAGGCGGGCGAGATGTGGACCGGGCTGTCGCGGTTCGGGCGCGAGAAGCGCGACTATATCGACGGGGTGCTGAGGGAGATCGAGCGGCGCGGACCGGTGACCGGGGCGGACTTCAACGACGCGCCGCGCGGGGCGCCGGGCTGGTGGTCATGGTCGGACGGCAAGCGGGCGCTGGAGTGGCTGTTCTGGGCCGGGCTGATCACGACGAAGACGCGGCGCGGCTTCGAGCGGGTCTATGACCTGACCGAGCGGGCGCTGCCCGCGCGGGTCGTAAACCTGCCGACGCCGGACGAGGCCGACGCGCAGCGCGAACTGGTGCGCATCTCGGCGCGGGCGCTGGGCGTGGCGACGATGGCCGACCTGCGGGATTATTTCCGGCTGCCGCTGGCCGATGCGCGGGCGCGTGTGGCGGAGCTGGTGGAGGCGGGAGAGCTGACGCCGGCGGCGGTGAAGGGATGGCGGCAGCCGGCCTATCTGGCCCCGGGGACGAAGCGGCCGCGCAAGGTCGCGGCGGCGGCGCTGCTGTCGCCGTTCGACAACCTGATCTGGACCCGCGACCGGACCGAACGGCTGTTCGGGACGCGGGTGCGGCTGGAGATCTACACCCCGGCGCACAAGCGCACGCACGGCTACTATGTGCTGCCGTTCCTGGAGGATGAGGCGATCACGGCGCGGGTCGACCTGAAGGCCGATCGGCAGGCGGGCGTGCTGCGGGTGCAGGCGGCGTGGCGCGAGCCGGACGCGACGGCGCACACCGCGGAACGGCTGGCGGTGGAGCTGCGGCGGATGTCCGGATGGCTGGGGCTGGAGGGGGTCGAGGCGGCCGGCAAAGGCGACCTCGCCGGAGCGCTGAAGTCGGCGATCAGTTCGTGACGATTTCGACCACGGAGTGTCCGGGGATGACGGTGAGGCTTGGTCGCGCCCCCTTCAGACGTCGAAGCGGACTCCTTGCGCCAGCGGCAGGTCGCGGCTGAAGTTCACCGTCTGGGTCTGGCGGCGCATATAGGCCTTCCAGGCGTCGGAGCCGGACTCGCGGCCGCCGCCGGTGTCCTTCTCGCCCCCGAACGCCCCGCCGATCTCGGCGCCGGAGGGGCCGATGTTGACGTTGGCGATGCCGCAGTCGGAGCCCCAGGCCGAGAGGAACTGCTCCGCCTCGCGGACGCTGTCGGTGAAGACGCAGGACGACAGGCCCTGAGGCACGGCGTTCTGCATCGCCACCGCCGTGTCGAAGTCCGACCAGGTCAGGACGTAGAGGATGGGGGCGAAAGTCTCGTGCTCGACCACGGTGGTCTGGGCCGGCATGCGGACGATGGCGGGCCTGACGTAGACGCCGTCGCGCTCGACCGGCTCGCCGCCGGCGACCACCTCCCCGCCCTGCGCAACCGCCTGCTCAAGCGCCGCTTCAAAGCCGCGGCGGGCGTCGACGTCGATCAGCGGGCCGACCAGCACGCCGTCCTCGCGCGGATCGCCGACCGGCAGGGTCTGGTAGGCGGTTTTCAGGCGGGCGATCAGGGCGTCGGCGATGCTCTCGTGGACCAGCAGGCGGCGCAGGCTGGTGCAACGCTGACCACAGGTGCCCACAGCGGAGAAGGCGATGGCGCGCACGGCCATGTCGAGGTCGGCGCTGGGCGTGACGATCATGGCGTTGTTGCCGCCCAGCTCCAGCAGCGAACGGCCGAGGCGGGCGGCAACGGTCCCGGCTACGGCCTTGCCCATGCGGGTCGAGCCGGTGGCGGAAACCAGCGGGATGCGCGGATCGGCGGCAAGGGCCTCGCCGACCTCGCGGCCGCCGATGACAACCTGCGACAGGCCCTCGGGCGCGTCCCCGAAACGGGCGAGCGCACGATCCAGAACGGCCTGGGCGGCCAGGGCGGTCAGCGGCGTCTTCTCCGACGGCTTCCAGATCACCGGATCGCCGCAGACGAGGGCGAGGCAGGCGTTCCACGCCCAGACCGCGACCGGGAAGTTGAAGGCCGAGATGACCAGTACGGGGCCCAGCGGCTGCCACGTCTCGCGCATGTGATGCCCCGGCCGCTCGCTGGCCAGCGTCAAGCCGTACAGCTGGCGTGAGAGGCCGACGGCGAAGTCGCAGACGTCGATCATCTCCTGAACCTCGCCGAGGCCCTCGGAGACGATCTTGCCGGCTTCGAGGGTGACGAGACGGGCGAGGTCGGTCTTGGCGGCGCGCAGTTCCTCGCCGAGGAGGCGGACCAGTTCACCGCGGCGCGGGGCGGGCACGCGCTTCCAGGCGTGGAAGGCCTCTACCGAGCGCGTGACGGAGACCTCGATAGCGGCGGCGTCCGCCTGCGCCACGACGGCGCCGGCCGA
The DNA here is from genome assembly GCF_964253355.1 of Brevundimonas sp. LjRoot202. Taxonomy (NCBI): domain Bacteria; kingdom Pseudomonadati; phylum Pseudomonadota; class Alphaproteobacteria; order Caulobacterales; family Caulobacteraceae; genus Brevundimonas; species Brevundimonas sp. LjRoot202. The sequence goes on from NZ_CAXUQW020000007.1 coordinate 78,786, forward strand.
GCCGTCGATCGGCGAGCGCGTGGTCAGGCCAGCGTCGGCGAAGGCGGAGTCCGGCACGCCGAGGCGACGCAGGATGTCGCGGATTTCTTCGGCGGCGGTGGCGCGAATGGTCATGGGGCGGGCTCCGGCTGGTCCGTGCGGCTTAGCGGGGCCGGCCCCAAAGAGAAAGGCCGCCCCGTCGCCGGGGCGGCCTTCGTGGATCGCGGAGCCGTCCTACCAGCGAGTGCGGTAGGCGGTGCGCTGGAGCTGCCACTGGATGCGGTCCAGCCGGCTGTCCAGATCGCGGTACTCGGCCCGGCTCAACCCGTTGCGGGCGTAGCGGTATTCGAGCCGCTGGTACTGGTTCAGCTCGCGCGACAGGCGACGGGCCTCGAACCGGTTGACGCCGCCGCTCCAGGCGAGGCGGTCAACGTGCTGCGAGAGCACCTGGGCGCGGTAGTGCAGGTCGCGCGCCGAGTAGCCGTAGCCGCGGCCGTAGCCATAGGGCTGGCCGTAGCCCGGCGAGCCGAAGCTGAGGTTCACGCTGAAATTCTGGGCCAGCGCCGGGGTCGAGACCATGACCGCGGACGCCGCCAGCACGGGGAGCAGGGCTTTCCTGATCATGGCGGGCTTCATGAGTTCGTCCTTTCGTGTCCGGGATCATCCCGGGTGATGGACGCACCAAACCACACCGCGGGTGACGCGACCCTGAGGCGCTCGTTGTCTGGCAGTCAGGAACCGGCGCGGCGGCGGCGGGTTCTGTCGCCAAGCCGACAATCCAGGAGAGACCGATGAAAGTTCGCGACGTGATGAGCAAGGACGTGCAGGTGGCCCGTCCGGGAGACAGTCTTCAGGAGGTCGCGACGCGGATGGCCGGCGGCGACTTCGGCTTCATGCCGGTGGCCGACGGCGACCGGCTGATCGGCACGATCACCGACCGCGACATCGCCGTGCGCGCCGTGGCGGGCGGAGCCGCCTGCACCTCGCCGGTGGTGGAGTACATCACCCGGGACGCCCAGACCGCCTATGCCGACGACGACCTGAAGACCGTGCTGGACGCCATGGGCTCCAAACAGATCCGCCGCCTGCCGGTGCTGGACAAGAACGAACGGCTGGTCGGCGTGGTCTCGCTGGGCGACCTGTCGACGCGGGTGAAGGAGAAATACGCCGGAGAGGCGCTGGAGGACATCTCCCGCCCCTGATCGGGCGCGCGCCGGCGGCGTTAACCGTTTCGCCAAACCACGTGTTCATCCGCGACAGGGCATGCTCGCCGTTCATGACGGGAGACGCCAATGGCGCGCGCGCAGTTCCAGAAGGGTCAGAAGGTCTGGGTCGAGTGTGTCGGCGCCTGGGCCCAGATCGAGAAGGTCCAGCCCGTCTGGGCCAAGGGCTTCGAGGAGCCGGTGCGCGTCACCTATGACGTGGGTCTGGGCCGGGAGTTCCTCGGCCACGAACTGCTGTTGCCGACCGACGACCCGGCCGCCCACGCCAGTGAGAGCTGGCGGCTGATGCGGGCCCGGAACAAATGGCAGACGGCGGAGGATACGCCGCATCATCCCTTCCCGGGCACCTATCCGGTGGTGGTCACCGACAAGGCCGACTGGGGCGGCTGGCGCGTGCCGGGGGCGGAATACGACCGCGATCCGGAGCAGATCGAGTTCCAGGCCCGGCTGATCGCCGCCGCGCCGAGGCTGATGGCGCTGGCGCAGCGGATGGTCGCCGCGGTCGACGACACGCCCGAGGACGCTCCGCCCGAGATGCAGACGCTGGCGCGCGACGCCCGGACCGTGCTGAAGAGCGTCACCGACGTGCTGGCCGCCCCGGAGAGCGCGGCGGCCCAGCCCCCGTCGCGCGCGGCCTGACCTCGGCGGCCACGTCAATTTGAACCGCGGAGCCTCGACACGAATCCGCGACACAGCCTAGATTTAGCGATCTTCGCCGAATCGTCCGGGAGAGCGCCTTGCGGGGCAGTGAGCGCCGCATAACCTCGCAAGGACGGCGCGCCGCGGACCGGCGCAAGGGCCCGCCCGCATGGGTGCGGATCGCCATCCTCGCCGTGACCCTGGCCGTCGCCGCCTATGTGCTTCTGTTCGCTCGCGAAATGGCGCGGCCGGGGCAGGAGGCGGACGCCCTGCGCATGGCGGCGGTGGACCGCGAGGCGCGGCTGCTGGCGCTCGAGACCGAAACCCGCATCGCCCCCGTCGAGGCCGCCGTGCGAGCGGCTGTGGCGCAGGCGGCCACCCCTGCCCAGACCATCCAGCAGGCCCGCGCCGCGGCGCCGGGGCGCGGCTTCGCCGTGGTGGCGCCGGATGGAAGCGTGGTCGCGGCCGAGGGCGCGCCGCCGACCGCTTTCGCGCCCGCGCCGGGCAAGCCGAGGCTGACGGCGGACGGCGCCGCCCTGCTGGTCACGGGGGCCATGGCCGATGGACGCCGGTTGGTGGGCCGCGCGCCCCTGCCTTCGCTGCGCACCACCGACGGCGTCGACCTGTGGCTGCTGTCGGGGCCGAGGACCCCGCTGGCGGGAGATGCGGGCGGACAGGAAGCCCTGGCCCTGGCCGTGTCTCCGGCCGACGGGCTCGGACAGGGCGCGACGCTGGCGGTCGGCGACGGTGCCGTGCGGCGGACGACGGTGGCCGTGGGCGACAGCGGCCTGATCGCCGTCGCCTCAACCCCGGTCAGCGTCGGCGCCGGAGCCCTGCTGGACGACGCCTGGCTGCTGACGGCCCCGTTCGTCATCGGCGTCCTGGTGCTGCTGCTGACCCTGTTGCAGCAACGGCGACAGATGGGGATCAGCCGCGAGTGGGCCGCGTCCGAGCGCCGGTTCCGGGGCGCGGTGGAGGCGGCGCGCTGCGGGGTCTGGGACTGGGACCTCGAGACGGGCCAGATCCTGCTGTCCGACTATATGGCCGACCTGATGGGGCTGGAGCGCACCGGGGCGGTGTCCGCCGAGGCGATGATGGAGCGCATCCATCCGCGCTACCGGGCCGCCGTGGAGCATGCCCTGCGCCAGGCCGAGACCTTCGGCGCCTTCGAGGTCAGTTTTCCGGTGCCGGACCAGCAGGGCCGGGCCCGCTGGATCGACGCCCGGGGCCAGGCGCGCGGCGAACGGGGCGAGGACGGGTTCACCTCGATCCTCGGCATCGCTCTGGACACCACGGAGGCGCGGCGCGCCAAGGCCCACGCCCAGGCCGCCGAGGGCCGGCTGCGGGACGGCATCGAGAGCGTTTCGGACGCCTTCGTCCTGTTCGACCGGCAGGGCCGGCTGATCCTGTCCAACCAGGCCTTCCAGGACGCCTTCAATTTCGAGCCTGGCGTGGTCCGCAAGGGAGCCCTGAAGACCGATCTGAACCGGATCGCCGGCCTGGCGATCAAATCGGAACAGGCCGCCGCCGGCGGACGGGCCGGAGCGCGCGAGGTCGAGCTGTACGACGGCCGCTGGCTGCAACTGGTGGAGCGGTTCACCTCCGAAGGCGGATCGGTGGTCTCGGCGGCGGACATCACGGCGATCAAGCACAAGGAGGCCGAGCGCCAGCGCGCCACTGAGCGTCTCCACACCACCATCACCGAACTGGAGGACCGCGAGGACAAGCTCCGGCTGCTGGCCAACAAGTATGAGGTGGCGATGACCCGGGCGGAGGCGGCGAACCAAGCCAAGTCCGAGTTCCTCGCCAATATGAGCCACGAGCTGCGGACGCCGCTGAACGCCATCAACGGCTTCTCGGAGATCATGGCCGGCGAGATGTTCGGGCCGCTGGGCGACCCACGCTACAAAGGTTATGCCGCCGACATCCTGCGCTCAGGGCAGCATCTGCTCAGCCTGATCAACGACATCCTCGACATGGCCAAGATCGAGGCCGGCAAGCTGACGCTGCATTATGAGCCGGTGTCGCTGAAGGAGATCGTCGACGACGCCGCGCGGCTGATGCGCGGGCGGGTCGAGGAGTCGGGCTTGAAGCTGCGGGTCGACGCGCCCGAGCTGCCGACCATCGAGGCCGACCACCGCGGGCTGAAGCAGGTGGTGCTGAACCTGCTGTCGAACGCGGTGAAGTTCACGCCGGAGGGCGGCGACATCACGGTGACCCTGTCGCGCGAGGACGGGGACCGGGTGCGGGTCGCGGTCGCCGACACCGGCATCGGCATCGCCGCCGAGGACCTGACGCGGCTGGCGCGGCCGTTCGAACAGGTCGAGGGCCAGCATTCCAAGACCACCCAGGGCACCGGCCTCGGCCTGGCCCTGACCAAGTCCCTGATCGAGCTACACGGCGGAACCCTGACGCTGGAGAGCGAGCCGGGACGGGGCACCACGGCCAGCTTCGACCTGCCGATCCGTCGCCCGGATCAGACCGCCGGAAGTCAGGCGCGGGCCGCCTGAGGCGGACCGACCGGTTTCAGGGCGCTGTGCGGGGGGCCTTGCGGTCGCTCTTTTCGCGCACCACGAAGCGGCCGCGGCGGGTGAGGATTTCCGACAGGGCGACGCGGTCGTCGGGCTCGAGGGTCTGCAACACGGCGACGGCGTCGGCCTCGATCCGGGCCCGGCCCCGAAGCTCCGCGACGCGGGACTCTTCCAGCAGGGCGGAGACCCGGGCGGGATCGAAATCGGGGGATCGCGCCAGGGCGATGGCCTCGCGCCGCTTGCGCCGCATTTCGTCGAAATCCGGCCGGGCGGTCAGGGCCGACGCGCGCAGGGTGTCGCGCACACGGTCGCGCACTTCCGGGTCCAGGCCTTCGACGACGGTCATGAACGGGTGGCTTCGGGGCGCGCGGTGCTGGGACTCGATCCGGCGTTCGACGTTGGCCCGGCCGACGAGCAGGGTGGCGCCGGCCGCCAGCGCGAACAGGTTGAGCGCCACCGAGGCGGCGAGGACGATCTTCAGGGTTCTGGCGTTCACCCGAGCAACTCCGTGTCGTCCATGCCGAGCAGGGACGCCTGGTACAGCACCGCGTCGGCCTGGGCGTCGGCGGTGAAGTGGCTGGTCATGATCACGCCGGCGACGATCCCGGCGCAGGCCGCTGCGGCCCAACCCGCTCCGAAGGCCAGGGAGAGGCGGTCGATCCACAGGCGACCGGCGCGATGGGCCTTGCCTCCGGCCGACGTGGCCGCCGCCAGCACCCGGTCGCGCAGCGCCATCGACACCTCCGGCGTCGGCGAGCGGTGCAGCAGGGCGTCGACCGCGTCGGCCTCGGCCAGCGCGGGCCGCGTCAGCTCCGGATGAGCCGCCGCGAAGGCCTCGGCCGCCGCGCGTTCACCGTCCGGCCAGCGACGCCGGTCGGCGCCGTAGGCGGCTGTCAGGGCGAGGAAGCGTTCCGCCGTCATCACGTTCATACTCCTTCGGCGCCCGGCCGGTGATCGGCCAGGGCCAGTCGCAGCGCCCGCCGTCCACGCGACAGCAGGCTTTCCAGAGCCTCGATGCTGACGTCCATCAGCCCCGCGGCCTCGATATTCGACAGCTCCTGATAATGGCACAGCACGATGGCCTCGCGCTGCCGGTCCGGCAAGCGCGCCAGCGCGCCGTTGACCGCCGCGCCGATGTCCGCGGCGAGCAGACCCCGATCCGGCGCGGCGCCGTCGTCGCGCCGGTCCGGGGGCGCCGCGGTCGGAACCTCGCGCCGGCGCCGCAGGCGGTCGTAGCAGAGGTTCAGAGCCACCCGGTGCAGCCAGGTGTCGAACTTGGCCCGACCGGAGACCCAGCGGGGCGCCTGCCGCCACGCCCGCAGCAGGGCCTCCTGCGCCACGTCCTCGGCTTCCGCCGGATCGCCGAGCATGCGCTGGGCAAGCGCCAGCATGCGCGGCAGCTTGCGCGCGACCATGGCCTGAATGGCCGCGGGATCGCCCTGACCCACGCGGCGCACCAGGTCCTCGTCAGGGTCGGCGAAGGTCGCCATCCGGCCTCGTGCGAACGTTGCTGCAAGGCCGGTGAGGTCGAGGACCGCCGCGCCCGTCATCTGCTTACTCCGAAGCGGGCGCCGGAGGCGACGCCTGTTCTGCCTGACGGGCGCCGCGACGTTCCGCGCGCCGTTCGAGACGATGTTCGCGGCGATCGGCGCGGGCGGTTCGGCGCTCGGCGACGGTGACATAGCCGTCGTGGTCGGCGTCGAGGCGGACAAAGGCGGTTTCCGCCCTGGCCTGGGCCTCGGCGATCACGACGGGGCCGCGGGTCTCCATGCGTTCGGCGCGGCGGCCGCGGTGGGCGCGCGCCGCCCGCGGGCCCTGTCCGGCGCGGGCGTCGCGGCGGGAGTCGAACTCGGCCTTGCTGATGACGCCGTCGTCGTCGGCGTCGAGGCGGTCGAAACGACTGTCGGCGCGGCCGGCGCGGCGGGTCTCGGCGGCGGCGCGCCGCTCATCGGCCGTCACCGAGCCGTCGCGGTCCGCGTCGGCGGCGGTCAGCCGGGTCACGCGCCGGCCGACGAATTCGGCCTGGCTGAGGCGATGGTCGCCGTCGGCGTCCGCGCGCATGCCGCGGGCGTGCGGATGCTCCGGGGTTTGCTGGGCGACGGCGACGCCGCCCACGGCGGCGGTGAGAGCCAGGGCGGCGAGGCCGCCGGCCAGAAAGGTCGTGTTCATCCCGATGGTCTCCATGGCCGCCCGACGCGGCCGTGCATCCCTGTCTGGAGAGTGAAACGCCGCTGGGGTCAGTCTCCGTCGCTGACCGGCGGCAGGGCGGCCTCGAAGGCGGCGCGGGCGGACGTGCGGGCCTCCGCCAGCCCGGCCTTCAGGGCGTCGTAGCCGGGGAAGCCGGCGGCCTTGGCCAGCCGTTCCCGGAAGCCGTCCGGCTCCTGGTCGGGATCGGGGCGTTCGTCGAAGGCCGCCCCGAAAATCTGGCTGAGGGCCTGCTGCAGCCGCCAGGCCTCGGCCAGTTCAGGATCGTCCGACAGCGCCTCGAGGGTCGAGACCGTCATCGGCCCGCCGGCCCGCGCCCGCCGGAGCTGGCGCACCTGCGCCACGAACTCCGCATCGACCTGACCGCCGGGGGCCAGCTTCACGTCCCAGTCCCCCTGCCCCGGGCGTTCGCGCGCCATCAGGTCGCGCATGCGGCGGGCGTCGCCGGCAAGGCTCACGCCCGGCCGCGGCCGGCGCAGGATGGCTTCCAGCGCCGCCGCCGTGCGCGCGCCAAAGTCCGGATCGTCGGCCCAGACGACGCGGGCCCGGGTCAGGGCCATGAACTCCCAGGTGTCGGCCTCGGCCGCGTAATAGTCCTCGACCGCCGACAGGCGCAGCGACACCGGCCCCTTGGCCGCGCCGGGACGCAGCCTCATGTCGACCTCGTAGAGCCCGCCCTCGGCCGTGTGCGCCGACAGGGCCGCGATCAGCCGCTGGGTGAAGCGCGAGTAGAACACCCCGGCCGCCCAGTGCCTGGCGTCGGATACGGCGTCGGCGGGCGCGTCGTAGACGGTCATCAGGTCGAGGTCCGAGGTCGCGGTCATCTCGCGCGACCCGGCCTTGCCGAGGGCCACGACGGCCACCGCGCCGCCGGGCAGCGCCCCGCCCTGGCGCACGGTCTCGGCCATGGCGGCGGGCGCGAGGGCGGCGAGGCAGGCGTCGGCCAGGGTGGTGTAGGCGCGCCCGGCTTCCTCGGGCCCGACGCGGCCGGTCAGGGTCTGGACGCCGATGCGGAACATCTGCTCGCGATGGACGCGGCGCACCACGTTCATGGCGGTCTCGAAGTCCGGCGCGGCGGCGGCTTCCACCCCCATCTGGGCGGCGACGCCGGTGTCCTCATCGACGCCGCGGGCGAACCGGGCGTCCAGCATGCTGTCCAGCGCCGCCGGATAGCGGCCGAGCGTGCGGGCCAGCCGGGGCGCGAAGGCCATGACCCCGACGACCAGGTCGAACAGCTTGGGCTGGGCCAGGAACAGGGCCTGGACCTGCACCCCGCCGCTGAGGCCCGAGAAGAACACGGCGAACCGGCGGAAGGCGGCGTCGGCCGCGCCGGTGTCGGCCAAGGCGGTCAGCAGGCGGGGGGCCAGGCGGGTGAACAGCTCGCGCCCCCGCGCCGTGCGGGTGGCCGGGATACGGCCGTGGTGCCAGCTGCGGATCGTCTCGGCGACCATGGCGGGGTTGGAAAAGCCCATTCGCGCCAAGGTCTCCAGCGTCTCCGGATCGTTCTCGACCCCGGTGAAGACCAGAGAGCCATAAGGGGACGACAGCGCTTCCTCCCCCTCGAACAGTTCGCCGTAGCGCCGGTTGACCCCGACCAGCAGGGCCTCGACCCGGGCGTCGAAGGCGGCGAGGTCGCCCTCGCCCGCCAGCGCCGCCACCCGCGCGCGGGCTTCGGGTTCGGCAGGCAGGTTGTGGGTCTGTTCGTCCTCGAGCATCTGCACGCGATGCTCGAGCCCACGCAGCTCGACATAGGCGGCGGTCAACTCGGCGCAGGCGTCGGGCGTGACATGGCCCGCGTCGCGCAGGGCCGCGAGGGCCTCCACGGTGCGCGGCGTGCGCAGCCCGGGATCGCGGCCGCCGAGGATCAGCTGCTGGGTCTGGGCGAAGAATTCGATCTCGCGGATGCCGCCGCGGCCGAGCTTCAGATTGGCCCCCGCCGCCTCCAGCCCCTCGCCGGTCTTGTGGACGTGGATCTGGCGTTTGATCGACTGGATGTCGAGGATGGCGGGGTAGTCGAGGCTGCGGCGCCAGATGAAGGGGATCAGGGCCTTCAGGAAGCCGGTCCCGGCCTCCACATCGCCGAGCACGGCGCGGGCCTTGATGAAGGCGGCGCGTTCCCAGTTCTGGCCGACGCTCTCGTAGTAGGCCAGGGCCATGGGGGCGGCGACCACCGGCGGGGTCGAGGACGGGTCGGGGCGCAGGCGCAGATCGACCCGGAAGACGTAGCCGTCGCCGGTCCGCTCCTGCATCAGCGTCGCCAGCGACTGGGCCAGGCGATCGACGAACCGCTGCGGCTCCACGCCCTCGGCCAGCGCCGGGATCAGGGCCTCGGGCTCCCAGAACAGGCTGATGTCGATGTCGGAGGAATAGTTGAGCTCGAAGGCCCCGTGCTTGCCCATGGCGAGGCCAAACAGGCCTGGGACCGGGCCGCGCGGATCGTCGGCCGCACTGACCAGCTTGCCGCGCTGGCGCTGGTCGTGGGCGACGGCGCGCAGGGCGGCGTTGACCGAGGCGTCGGCGAAGCGGCTGAGCGCGCCGGTGACCTGATCAAGGTCCCAGACGCCGCCGAGGTCGGCGAGCGCCGTCAGCAGGTGGAGTTCGCCCTTCAGCCGGCGCAGCGGCGCGCGCACGTCGTCGGCGCCGCCCGTAAGGGCGTCCGCAGCGGCGATGACGGCGGTCAGGCGGACGTCGGGCGCATCCTCGAGGGTGGCGCGCAGATGGTCAGGCCAGCGCCGGGCGAGACCGAACAGATAGGGCGAGGCGGCGAAGACAGGCGCGAGGGCGGGCCAGGCGCCTTGCAGCGTCCCGACCCAGCTGTCCTGCGAGGCCGCCTCGGAAAGGCGTTCGCGGGCCCGGTCGGCCGCCCCGGCGTCAACAAGCGGGCCGCACGGCCTCAGCCGCGAGGCCAGGGCGTCGCTCATGCCGCGTCCGCCGGCGGCAATACCAGCGCGACCCGCAGACCGGGACCGAAGCCGCCGTACGCGCCGGGGCCCTCGTCCAGCTGGACCCGGCCGCCGTGGGCTTCCAGCACGGCCACGACCAGCGACAGACCAAGCCCGGAACCGGCCTCGGAGCGGCTGTTGTCCAGCCGCACGAAGCGCTGGGTGACCCGCTCGCGATCGGCCTCGGGCACGCCGGGGCCGGTGTCGGTGACCGAGAATTCGATCTCACCCGAGCTGCGCCGACGGGCGCGCAGCATGACCGCCCCGCCGACGGGGGTGTATTTGATGGCGTTGTCGATGACGTTGGCCAGGGCCTGGGCGAGGAAGGGCTGGTTGGCGTCGACCATCAGGCCCCGCTCGATCTCGGCCGAGAACTCCAGCCCCTTGTCCTCGGAGGCGGGCTCGTAGAGCTCGGCCATGTCGGCGGCGAGGTCGGCGGCGTCGAACACCTTCGGATCCGGGGTGCGCCCGGCCGCCGCCTGCAGACGGGCGATGGCCAGCACGGTGTTGAAGGTCTTGAGCAGATTGTCGGCCTCGTCGAGCGCCAGCTGCAGGGCGTCGACGCCGTCGATCTTGCCGGCCTCGGCGTCGATCAGCGACACCTCCAGCTTGGCCCGCATCCGGGTCAGGGGCGAGCGCAGGTCATGAGCGATGGCGTCGCCCGCGTGCCGGATCGAAGCCATCGACGCCTCGAGCCGGTCCAGCATGGTGTTGAGGCCGGCGCCGAGTTCGTCCAGCTCGTCGCCGGAATTGCGGACCGAAAAGCGGGCCTTGAGATTTCCCTCCTGCACCGCCGTGGCGACCTTGTTGAGCCGGCCCATCGAGCGTTCGATATTGCGGCTGACCAGCACCCCGCCGGCGAGGCCGAGCAGAAGAACGATCCCCATCGCCCCCCAGAGCGCCTGGGTCAGGCGCGCGAGATAGGCCTCGGTGTCACTCAGGGACTTGCCGACGAACAGGGTCTCGCCGCCCGCCAGCCGCATCTGGACGCCGCGCACCTGGGGCCGGGTCACGCGGCCGTCCGCGTCGGTCTCGGTGAAGGGGAAGGTGATCCATTCCGACGGCCCCTCGAGCTCGGCGATCGGCTGCACGCTGATGGAACCGGTGCTCATGTCGCCCTCCGCGTTCGTCAGCAGATACAGGTAGCTGCTGTCGCGCAGGGTGCGGTCGATCAGGGCCTCGTTGAGGGCCTGTATGCCGCGTGCCTGGTAGATGCCGGTCAGCACCTTGGTCTCGGCGCTTACGTCCCGCTCGGCCTTGGCCCGGGCCTCGGCGGCCGAGGCGAAATAAACATAGGCCAAGATGGCGCTGGCCGCCGCGGCGAACAGGGCGAGGAACAGCAGCGTCAGCCGGAAGGGGGTGCGGCGAAGGAGGGAAGGGAGCTTCATCGGGAGGCGTCAGGCCTCCAGCCGATACCCCGCCCCGCGGACCGTCTGCAGCATGGCGTGGTCGAAGCCCTTGTCGATCTTGGCGCGCAGGCGGCTGATGTGGACGTCGATGACGTTGGTCTGGGGGTCGAAATGGTATTCCCAGACCTTCTCGAGCAGCATGGTCCGGGTGACCGACTGGCCGGCGTGTCGCATCAGGAATTCGAGCAGCTGGAACTCACGCGGCTGCAGGTCGATCTCCTGGCCGGCGCGGTGCACGGTGCGGGCGATCAGGTTCATCTCGAGGTCGCCGACCTTGAGCATGGTGGCCACCGAGCCGGTCTCGCGGCGGCGTGACAGGGCCTCGACGCGGGCGATCAGTTCGGAGAAGGCGTAGGGCTTGACCAGATAGTCGTCGGCTCCCGCCCGCAGGCCGGCGACGCGGTCGTCGACCTCGCCCATGGCCGAGAGGAACAGCACGGGGGTCTGGTCCCCGTCCTTGCGCAGGGTCTCGACCATGCCGATGCCGTCGAGGCGCGGCATCATGCGGTCGACGACATAGACGTCATAGCCGCCCTTCTGGGCCTCGAGCAGGCCAAAGGCGCCGTCGACGGCGTGGGTCGGCTCGTGCCCGGCTTCGGTCAGCCCGCGGACCATGGCGGTCGCGGCTTCCGCGTCGTCCTCGACCACCAGAATACGCATGGAAAGACCCCTCCGGATGCAGAATCGCCGCCGATGTTAGCGCATCGGCGGCGATCCCGGCAGTTACCGCTTTGTCAGAGTTCCGATGACCTATTCCTCGTCGTCGAACGGGAGAGCGAGGGGCGCCGTGCCCTGGGGCGTCCAGACGAAGACCAGCACGCTGGGGCGGCCGCTGCGCTTGACTGTCTCAATGGCGGTGCGCAGCGCCTCGACCGTCCGGATACGCGTGCGATCGGCCTGGGTGATGACGAGTCCGGGCTGGAGCCCCAGCCGTGACGCGGGGGCGCCCCGCGCAACGTCGGTGATGATGAGGCCATCCACGCTTTCAGGGATGCCGTAACGCGACCGGAGGGTCGCCGTGAGCGGCGTCACCGTCAGGCCCTCAACCACCTCCCCGCGGGCTGCGGGCGGTTCGCCGGGCGCGGCGGAGCCGCCGCCCTGCTCATCGCCGGCGCGAAGCTCCGATTCCGGAGGCCGCGTTCCCGAGCGGACGTTCAGGGTCACGCGGCGGCCGTCGCGGATCACGTCGAGCCGGATGGTCTCGCCAGGTTTGGCCGCACCCACGAGACGGGTGGCTTCGGTTCCGTCCTTGACCTCATCGCCGTTGACGCCGACGAGCAGGTCGCCGACCCGGGCTCCGGCCCGGTCGGCCGGTCCGCCGTCCGTGACGCTCTCGATATAGGCCCCTTCGAAGTCGCGAGGGAGGCCGTAGGCTTCCCATTGATCGGCGGTGAAGGTGCGCAGCCCCAGGCCGACATATCCGCGCTCGACCGTCCCGTTTCGCATCAGCTGGTCTGTAACCGGCTTGGCGACCGAGGCGGGAATGGCGAAGCCGATGCCGACCGAGTTGCCGGTCGGGGAATAAATCGCCGAGTTCACGCCGATGACCCGGCCGTAGATGTCGAAGGTCGGTCCGCCCGAGTTGCCGCGATTTATGGCCGCGTCTATCTGCAGGAAATCGACGTACTGGGCTGTCGGATCGGGAATGTTGCGCCCCTGCGCCGACACGATGCCGGCGGTCGCCGTCCCCCCGAGACCGAACGGATTGCCGACGGCGATGACCCAGTCGCCGACGCGCGGCTGGGCGCCTTCCTCGAAATTGACGAACGGGAAGTCCGCGCCCTCGACCTTGATGACGGCCAGATCCGTGGCTTCGTCCCGCCCGATCAGCCGCGCCTCAAGCTCACGCTGATCGGCCAGTCGCACGGTGATCTTCGTGGCGTTCTCGACCACGTGGGCGTTGGTGACGATGTAGCCGTTGGCCGAAATGAAGAAGCCCGAGCCCGCGCCGACGGACGTCGGAGCTTCCTCGCCCTCCTCCAGCTCCGGCACCGGGACGCCAAACGGAATTCCGGGAATACGCAGAACGCCGCCCTCGGGCCGCTGGATTGGCGCCTCGACGTCGATCTGCACCACCGCTGGCGCGACCTGCTGGAAGATGTCGGCGAAGCTGAGGGGCGCCCCTTGCGGCGGGGCGAAGGCCAGGCCGGCGGCGCCGGCGTTGGGCGACAGCCGGCCGGACACACCGGCGACGGGGCCAGCGTTGGCGCTCGGCCAATCGATGACGCCTCCCGCGGTGGCGCCGGCCGCCAAAACCAGGCCGAACGTGGCCCCCAGCATGAATTCCTTACGCTTCATCATCGGGTTTCGTACGATCCTCTCCTCGGACGGGGACGCCCGTTCAGTTCGTCAATATAGGGCGGCGGCCCGCATGGCCAACGTCGCTGACCAAGGATAGGTCCGCCCGCGCGTCAGTGGTCAGACGACTTTGCGTCAGCATCACGGCGATCCGCGGACGCCGACATGATCTCCGCCAGCCGCGCCTCCTCGTCCGGCGACAGGGCCGCGGGCTCGACGCGGCGGCGGCGGGTCATCAGCATCAGGGCGGCGCCGACCGCCGCCATCAGTGCGAACGGGCCGAACCACAGCAGCCAGGTGCCGAGACGGACCGGCGGCTGAAACAGCACGAAATCGCCGTAGCGCCGCACCAGATCCTGCTTGATCTCGGCATCCGAGCGCCCGGCGGCGATCTGCTCGCGGACCAGGCCGCGCATGTCGGCGGCGATGCCGGCCGGACTGTCAGCGATGGCCTCATGCTGGCAGACCACGCAGCGGATGTCGTCGAACAGCGCCTGCGCCCGGGCCTCCTGCGCGGCGTCCGGCAGCGGCCGGTCAGGCGCCGGCGGCGGCTCCGCGGCGATCAGGCCCAGCGAGGCGACGGCGATCAGCAGGGCCCGCTTCATGGCGCCGCCTTCCGTTTCGAAATCGCCAGCCGCAGCCGGCGGTCCATCAGCGACAGCACCCCACCCAGCGCCATAATGGCCGGGCCGAGGAAGATCAGCCGCGCCCAGGGGTTCCACCAGACGCGCACGTTCCAGGCCGGGGCGCCGGCCTCGGTGCGGCCGCGCTCGCCCAGCACCACATAGACGTCGTCCAGCCCACGGAAGTCGAGGCCGACCTCGGTCGTGGTCTGGCCGCCCGCCGGGAAGAAGCGGCGTTCAGCGGCGACCTCGCGCGGCGCGGCGCCGGAGCGGAGGGTGACGGTCAGCCGGCCCTGCTCGGCCAGATAGTTCGGCCCTTCGATGATCCGGACCGCGTCCAGCCGCACGGCCCAGGGGCCCGCCTCGATCGTTTCGCCGACGGCGATCGGGCGGGCCGCCTCGACGCGGTAGCCGGTCTCCACCACCGCCCCCAGCACGAAGACGCCCAGCCCGGCGTGGGCCAGGGTCGTGCCCCAGGCGCCGAGCGGGAGCCCCCTGGCCCGGCGCAGGGTTTCGCCGAAGGGGGCGCGGAACAGGCGGGTGCGCTCGGCCGTCTCGGCGAGGGCGCCGAGGATCAGCCAGACGCCGAGCCCGATGCCGGCCGCCGACAGCGCCTTGCGGGGCTCGAACATCAGCCAGCCCAGAAGCGCCAGCAGGACGGCCAGGCCCGCCGCGACGGCCAGCCGCTGCATCACGCCCTTGAGGTCGCCGCGCTTCCACGCCAGCAGCGGCCCGGCGGGCAGGATGATGAAGGCCACGGCCATGAGCGGCACGAAGGTCAGGGCGAAATAGGGCGGCCCGACCGAGATCGTCGAGCCGTTGGCCGCCTCGAGGATCAGCGGATAGAGCGTGCCGAGCAGGACGGTGGCGCAGGCGGCGGTCAGGAACAGGTTGTTGAGCACCAGCGCGCCTTCGCGGCTGACCGGGGCGAACATGCCGCCGCCCTTCAGCCGCGGCGCGCGCCACGCGAACAGGGCAAAGGCCGCGCCCGCCGTGACGCCGAGGATGGCGAGCAGCATCATGCCGCGCTGGGGATCGACGGCGAAGGCGTGCACGCTGGTCAGCACGCCCGAGCGGACCAGGAAGGCCCCCAGCATCGAGAAGGTGAAGGCCAGCAGCGCCAGGAAGGTGGTCCAGCCCGCCAGCGCGCCGCGCCGTTCGGTCACCACGGCGGAGTGCAGCAGGGCCGCGCCGGCCAGCCACGGCATGAAGCTGGCGTTCTCGACCGGGTCCCAGAACCACCAGCCGCCCCAGCCGAGCTCGTAGTAGGCCCAGAAGGCGCCGAGGGTGATGCCGACGGTCAGGAAGGCCCAGCTGGCCAGAGCCCACGGCCTGACCCAGCGGCCCCAGGCGGGCCAGAAGGCGGAGTTGGCGCGGCCCTCGATCAGGGCGGCCACGGCCAGCGAGAAACAGACCGAGAAGCCGACGTAGCCCGCGTAGAGAAGCGGCGGGTGGAAGGCGAGCGCCGGGTCCTGCAGCAGCGGGTTCAGCGACGCGCCCTGGAACGGGGCCGGGTTCAGCCGCGCGAACGGGCTGGAGGTGAAGACGGCGAAGGCGAGAAACAGCACCCCGAGCAGGCCCTGCGTCGCCACGGCCGAGGTCTTGAGACCGAACGGCAGGTTGCGGGCGCGCGCCAGCACCGCCCCGAAGCCGGTGAGGACGAGGCACCACAGCACCAGCGAGCCCTCGTGGCTCCCCCACGCCCCGGCCACCTTGTAGAGCATCGGCTTGTCGGTGTGGCTGTTGGCGGCGACGTTGGCGACCGAGAAGTCCGAGACCACGAAGGCGAAGATCAGGGCGGCGAAGGCCACGGCCACGGCGAGGGCGGCCGCGAGGGCGGCCCCTTCAGCGGCGCCGGCCAGCACCGGGCTGCGGCGCAGGCGGCCGGCTGTAGCGAGGCCGGTCTGCAACGCCGCCAGCGCGAGAGCGAGGATCAGGGCGAAGGCCCCGGTTTCAACGATCATGAGGCGGGCTTTCCGTCCGCCGGCCGCCACTCGCCCTTGGCCTTGAGCCGGTCGGCGACCTCGCGCGGCATGTAGTTTTCGTCGTGCTTGGCCAGAACCTGGGTGGCGCGGAAGCTCCGGTCGGGAAGAAAGGCGCCCTGGGCCACCACCCCCTGCCCCTCACGGAACAGGTCGGGCAGGTCGCCGCGATAGACCACCCGCGTGGTCGCCACGTTGTCGGTGACCACGAAGGCGACCTGGCCGGTTCCGTCGCGGACCACGCTGCCGGTCTCGACCAGCCCGCCCAGCCGCACCACCCGCCCCGCCGGCGCCGTGTCCGGGGTCGCCTCGGACGGCGAGAAGAAGAAGGTGACGCTGTCGCGCATGGCATAGAGCGACAGGCCGACGGCCAGGGCCAGCACCGGGGCCACGGCGATCACGACCCACAGGCGGCGGCGCGCCTTCGGGGATTTCGGCAGCCAGCTCATGAGGCGGCTCCGGCGGCGGGCAGGCGCGCCACCAGATCGGTCCGGCGTGGATCGGCCGGATCGAGAGCGGCGATCAACGGCAGCCACATCTCGCGGACGCGGGCCGTGTCGCCGCGGCCGAGCGCGGCCTCGCCGAGGAAGAAGCGGGCCCCCAGCTGATCGGCGTCGAGGCGCAGCGCCTGCGCAAAGGCGGCTTCGGCGTCGCCATCGATCTCGCCGCCGTTGGCCTGGACCAGACTCTCGCCCAGCCGGGCCCAGCTCTGGGCGTCATCGGGGCGCACGGCCACGGCGCGCCGGAGAGCCGAGGCGGCGCCGATCGGATCGCCGGCCTCGAAACGGGCGGCGCCGAGCATGGTCAGGGCCTGATGATCGTTGGGGCGTTCCTCGACGACACGGGCGACCACGGCGGCGATCTGCGGCGGCTGCAAGGCGTCGAGTTGGGTCGCCCACTCGTCGACCCGGCGCTCGTAGGCCTGGTCCGGCAGGCCCGGCGCGCCGACCAGCACGTACAGGCCCACGGCGCCGGCGACGGAGACGCCGATCCCGCCGAGCACCCAGAAGCGGTCGCCGGCGCCGGCGGGCGCCGGGGCCGCCTCGCGTTGCGCCGACAGGATGCGGCGGCCGGCCTCGGCGCGGGCGGCGGTCCAGCCCGCCTCGTCCAGCAGGCCGCGCGCCTTGAGGCGATCCAGCTCCGACAGTTCGGCGGCGGCGGACACGGTCACGCTTTCGCCCGCGTCGGCGCCGCGGCGGGCGCCGGCCAGCACCAGCAGGCCGGCGAGCGACGCCAGCAACGCGCTCATGATCCAGAACATCGTCATCGCCGCGCGATGTAGCCGATCAGGCGGCTCGCGACGAGGGCCTGGACCCGCCCTTGCCGCCTCCGGCGACCGCGGCGCGGCGACGCACCGTGCGCGCGACCGGGCGGGCGTCGATCAGATCGAGGCAGCGGGCGGCCAGCTCGACCAGCCGCAGGGCGTTGAGTTCGTCCGGCGCCTCGCCGTCGTTGACGAGCAGCAGCGCCTGGTCGGCGTAGTCGGTCAGGCGACCGATCAACGAGTCGACCAGCAGCTTGCGGTCGGACTCCGCGCCGAAGGTCGAGGCGGGCCCGCGTACGGCGCCGACGAGTTTCAGCAGATTGCGGGCGGCCTGCACCGTCTCGCCCTGGACCGGCGCGGTCAGCTGCGGCGACTTGCGGGTCATGCGGCCGGAAATCTGCACGCGCTCGAGCGGCAAGGCCTTGTCGACGGCCCGGTCGGCGGCGCGCAGGAAGGCGGACAACTGGCCCGAGAGATTGACCCGGGCGTCGCGCACCGACTTGCCCCAGACGCTGAGCGGATTGAGCGTCAGGGTCACGTCCAATTCGCCGAGGACGTTGGCGCACCAGGTCAGATCCTCGATCACCGGATCGACGGCGGCCAGATCCGAGCCGGGCCGGAACGCCGCGATCCGCGCCACCCGCGTATCGACGCCGGCGATCAGCCGTTCGATGAATCCGGACAGTTCCGAGGCGCTGAGGAAGCCCTCCTCGGCGGACGAACAGGAACTCTGGGTGATGATGCGGAGGATCAGGACGGCGTCGTCCAGGTGCGAGAACAGCATCTCCAGCACCCGCTGGGCGCCGTCGAGGTGGATCCCGGCGCAATCCTTGAGCAGCAGGCGCAGCACGGCGATCTGATCACCGTCCGGCCGCTTCAGCCAGACCTCCAGCGAGGGCAAGCCGCGCCGGGCGAGGTGCGCCAGGTCGAGACAGGCGGCCAGATCGACCAGACCGCGCTCCCGGCGCTCCGGCTCCAGGTCCACGGGCCAGATCAGGTCAGGACGATCACGCACGGCCGCGGCGCCGGCCAGGCAGACGCGGTCAGCGACGGCGACGGCCATGGCGTCGGCCTCATCCCGGTCGAGCCGGGGCAGCAGGGCGGGCTCGCGGGCGGAGGCGGCCTTCCACAGGCGGGGCAAGACGGCGGCGGGAAAGGTCATCGCCTCGACGCCGTCCGCCCGCGGCCTGAACATCGGGAGCAGCGGGGCCATCACGAGGCGACGGCGCGTCCGGTCGCGCACCTCCTCCGCGAGCATGTCGCCGAGTTCCAGCGCCCGCGCGCCCGGCAAGGCCGTGGTCACCGACGACAGCTTCACAAGCATGTCGTCGGGAGCCTGCTCGATCAGAGCGGCCAAAGCGATACGATGGGCGGCGGACAGCCCCGACATTCAGACACCTCGCGACCGACAATTCGCCAGCCGACGCCATACTGCTCCTGTGGGGTTAATATCCGCTATCCGACAATCGCTCAGGCCTCGGCGGCGGGCAGTTCCAGCATGACCTTCAGCCCGCCGAGCTCGCTGTCAGCCAGCGATATCCGCCCGTCATAGGCGCGGGTGAGCTCGACCACGATCGACAGGCCGAGACCCGAGCCGGGCGTGGTCTCATCCATGCGGGAGCCACGCAGCAGGGCGGCTTCGCGCTGTTCTTCCGGCAGACCCGGCCCGTCGTCCTCAACCACCACCACCATCTGACCCAGCCCGGTCGGCCCGGCGGAGACGCGCACCCGGCGTTTCGCCCATTTGCAGGCGTTCTCCATCAGATTGCCGAGGAGCTCCTGCAGGTCCTGGCGTTCGCCGCGGAAAGCCAGGTCGTCGGGCGCGCGCCAGTCGATGACCACGCCCTTCTCCTCGAACACCCGCTCCAGCATCACCGCCATCTCGTCCAGCACCTCTGCGATAGGGGTGCGTTCGCCGAGCATCTGGGCGCGGGCGGCGGCGCGGGCGCGGCGCAGATGGTGGTCGACCTGGGCCTTCATCACCTCGGTCTGCTTGCGCACCATGTCCGGCAACGGGCCCTTTTTTGTCCCGGCCTCGGCCAGCATCACCGACAGCGGCGTCTTGAGAGCGTGGGCCAGGTTGCCGACGTGGGTGCGCTGGCGCTCGACCGTCTCCTGGTTGTGGTCAAGCAGCCGGTTGACCTGCTCGGCCAGCGGCTGGATCTCGAGCGGATAGCTGCGGGCGATACGGGCCGCCTTGCCCTTGCGCACGTCGGCGATCTCGTTGCGCAGGGCGTAGAGCGGACGCAGGCCGATCTGCACCTGAAGGAACACCGCGATCACCAGGCCGAGGCCGAGGATCAGCAGCGCCGTCCAGGTGAAGGTCGCAAACTGCTGGGTGTCGCGGTCGATGTTCGAGCGATCGATGCCCGCGAGGAACACCACCGGCGCGGTCCGGCCCGGCAGTTGCTTCATACTGGCGGCGACCCGCAATGGCGCGCCCAGGGGACCCTCCCCGCCCGGCCGCAGGCCGTCGGGGTCATTGTAGCTGATGACCGCCCCCCGCGCGCCGGCGAGGCGATCCGGCAGGTCGCCCGGAATGGTCAGGCTCTCGCCGGCCAGCGAGGGCGACCGCACGAGGATGCGCAGCCGGCCGTCCGCTCCCGGTTCGGCCACGGCCCAATATTTTCCCGAGAGGGCGGCCAGGGTGCGGTCGTCGAGGACGTCGCCGACGGTGAGGACGCCGTCGGGTCTGGCGTTGGTGACCAGAACGACCTGGTCGATGGTATCGGCGAGCACGTTGCCGAGCCGCCGCAACGCAGATTCCTGATACTGGTTGGTCAGCACCCAGCCGGTCAGGACCAGGGCCAGAACGATCCAGGCCGAGGCGAGCCAGATCAGGCGCCGCGTCAGGCTCCGCCCCGGGCGTCCGAACCAGCGGCCCCAGGTTCGCGGCTCGCGGGCCGCCGTAGTGTCGACAGAGCCCCCCGCGCCGTCGGTCACGTCCCCTCGCTCTCCCCGGGCAGGGGCGTCAGGCGATAGCCGAGACCGCGCACCGTCTCGATCCGGTCGGGACCGATCTTCTTGCGCAGCCGGCCGACGAAGACCTCGATGGTGTTGGAATCGCGGTCGAAGTCCTGGTCGTAGAGGTGCTCGACCAGTTCGGTGCGGCTGATCACCCGGCCCTGGTGCATCATCAGATAGTGCAGCAGCCGGTATTCGAGCGAGGTCAGGCGCAGAGGCTCGCCGTTGACGCTGGCCCGGGCGGCGCGGGGGTCCAGTCGCAGGCCGCCGCACGACAGGGTCGACGAGGCGATGCCGGCCGAGCGCCGCAGCAGGGCGCGCAGCCGGGCCAGCAACTCCTCGGTGTGGAAGGGCTTGGTCAGATAGTCGTCAGCCCCGGCGTCGAAGCCCGAGACCTTGTCCGACCAGGCGCCGCGCGCGGTCAGGATCAACACCGGCGTGGTCTTGCCCTCGCGACGCCAGCGCTCGAGCACTGACACGCCGTCGATCTTGGGCAGGCCGAGGTCTAGCACGATCACGTCATAGGGCTCGGTGTCGCCGAGGAAGTGGGCTTCCTCGCCGTCGGCGGCGTGGTCGACGGCGTAGCCGGCGTCGGAGAGCGCGCCCTTCAGCTGGCGCGACAGGTCGGCGTCGTCCTCGACAAGCAGCACGCGCATTCAGCGTTCTCCGATCACCCGGCCGGTGCGGCCGTCCACCATGATGTCCGCGACGCGGCCGCCGGGATACTCCCAACGGACCACGATCGTGTCGCCGCGGTTGCTGGCGCCCAGGAAACGGCCCGGGCGGCCGGCCGAAGCGCGCTGAACGGCGGCGCCCACGCTGACGCGGGGCCGTTCGTCGAACTGGTCGCGGGACGGCCGCTCGCGTTCCCGCTCGCTCCGATCGCCACGATCCTGCGAGCCGCCGGCGCGACGCTCCTGCCGCGCCTCGGCGCGGTCGCCACGATCCTGAGCCGCGGCGGACAGGGGCGCGGCGGCGAGCAGGGCGGCGAGGATGTAGACGGGCATCCGGGTCATGGGCGACGGTCTAGGCCCCAGGCTCTGAACGACGGCTGAACGGCGAGTGTAGACATATTTCACCGTTCCCGCCGCCCCTCGTCGTCCATTTCACGCGCGCGAGGCGGCGCATGGATGCGTTGTCATCGACATGAACGCAAGCTGACACAAGCCGTTCAGATCCGGCTCAGCGGGAAAGTCGTCTTGTCCGGTTCAACGCAGCCAGTCCGGCCGCGTCGAACGCGAAGGATAAGACCGATGATGAAGAAAGCCCTCATCCCCGTGCTGGCCATCGCCGCGGCGTCCGTCGCGGTTCCCGCCGCCGCCCAGAATTACGATCGCTACGATCGCTACGATCGCAACGACCGCTACGAGCAGAACCGCGGCGGCTGGCAGTCGATCAGCAACCGGAAGCACCAGCTGGATCGCCGCATCAACGTCGGCCTGCGCAACGGCTCGCTGAGCCGCCGCGAGGGGCGCCGGCTGGAGAATGAGCTGAACCGCCTGGTCCGGCTCGAGCACAGCTACATGCGCGGCGGCCTGACCCGCTGGGAGCGCAACGATCTCGACCGCCGCTACGACCGCCTGGCCGTGCAGGTCCGTATCGAGCGCCGCGACCGCGACGATCGTCGCTGGTAAGGCCCGACCTTTCCTCCCCGGAAGGTCCGAGGGGCGTCGTCCGCAAGGGCGGCGCCCCTTTCCTATGGGGCGATGCGGAGCCGGCTCTCGATGACCGTCACGGCCCGCCCACGCAGCAGCACCCGGTCGCCACGGGTCTCGGTCTCGATATCGCCGCCGCGACCCGGGAACACCTGCCGGAACCGCACCCCGGGCCGCCCCAGCCGATCGGCGTACAAGGGGCCCAGGATGCAGTGGGCCGAACCGGTGGCCGGATCTTCGTCGACGCCGCAGCCCGGCGCGAAGAAGCGGTCGATCACATCGACATCGTCGCCGGCGTCCGCATCGGCGCAAACGATCACCTCGCCCGCTTCACCGGCTTCGCCCTGCAGCGGGGCCAGCGCGGCGATGTTTGGGCGCAGGGCCCGCACCGTAGCGGCGTCGGCGAGGACCGCGACCAGATAGCGTCCGGCCCAGACCTCGACCGGCTCGGCGCCCAGCGCCTCGGCCAGTCCCGCGACGGGGCCGGTCCGTCTCGGCATGTCGGCCGGAAAATCCATCTCGTAGCCCTCGCCCGCGCGGCGCACGATCAGCGGACCGGAACGGGTGTCGAAGGTCAGGGCCGCGACGTCCGACCCGAGCTCCGTCACGAGCACATGCGCCGAGCCGAGCGTGGCGTGCCCGCACAGGTCGACCTCTCGCCCCGGCGTGAACCAGCGCAGCCCGAACCGGCCAGGATCGTCGGTGCGCAGCAGGAAGGCGGTCTCGGCCTGGTTGTTCTCCTTCGCCAGCGCCTGCATCCAGCCGTCGTCCGGCCATTGGTCGAACGGCTCGACCACGCAGGCGGGATTGCCCCGGAACGGAGCGGCGGCGAAGGCGTCGACGGTCCACTGGCGCATCAGTCGTCGTTCCAGGCGACGGGGGCCTCGCAACTGTAGGCCTCCCTGTAAGGTTGGCCGAAACAGGCGATCAGGCGGTCCACGACATCCAGATTCAGAGGCCAGCTCAGCGGAGGATGATCCGGGTAGGTTTCGGCGTAGCGGGCGGCGGCCCGGGCGAACGCCTCGGGCTTCGGCAGCGAAACCAGCCGCTCGCGGGCGGCGATCAGGGCTTCGCGGTCCCCGCGCAGGAAGGCGATCGTGGCGTCGGTATAGGGGCGAAACTCATCCGAATCCTGCTCCCGGCTCCTCAGCATCAGCCGGATGGCCTCCTCGGTTTCGCCGGCCGCCGCGCGCAGTTGGGCCTCATGCCAAAGCAGGGTGTCGGCGCCCGCCCCCAGTGCGTCGGCGTTGAGGTCCCGATATCGCCGGATGGCCTCCGCCGTTTGCCGTTCGCAACCTTCCGCATCCAGCGACCGCCAGCCCTGCCCGGTCTGGTCAAACGCGTGCAGGGGCAGCGCCAGCATGGCCGCGTCCACCTCCCGGCACTCCGCCGTGGCCGCTCCGGCC
The DNA here is from genome assembly GCF_964253355.1 of Brevundimonas sp. LjRoot202. Taxonomy (NCBI): domain Bacteria; kingdom Pseudomonadati; phylum Pseudomonadota; class Alphaproteobacteria; order Caulobacterales; family Caulobacteraceae; genus Brevundimonas; species Brevundimonas sp. LjRoot202. The sequence goes on from NZ_CAXUQW020000007.1 coordinate 101,906, forward strand.
GCCAGAACGGCCGCGCCGATCACGCCCGCCATCAGGAAATGCTTCATTCCACGACCCTCAGCTCGGGCCATCGCGCCGTCGCGTTGGCGACCGCCTTGCCCCATCCTTTTGCGAGAGGACGCTGCGGATTGGGCCGAATTGTGAGCGAGAACACGTCCTCCAGCCCGAACGGCGCGGCGACGCTGATCGTGTCGTCCGCCTCCAGCCGCACGCCCACCGCAAAGGCCGGGGCCACGAAGCGGGCGAGCGCCTCGTCGGTGCCGGTCAGGGCCTCATAGGGTTCGCCGAACTTGCCTTCGAACCATAGATGGACGCGGGCCTGGTTCCGGACCTCGACCATGTCGCGGAACGGCGGCTCGAAGGCGGCGGCGACGCACTTGATGACCGCGTCCTCGGCCTCCCAGCTGACGTCCGGATCGAAATAGCCGAGGTCGTAGTCGCGAACGCCGTAGCCCGCAGGCCGGCCGGTCACGGCGTTCCAGACGCTCTGGTAGACCGCGCCGGAGAACACCCGCCAGTCGTTCAGACCCAGCCCCCGCACGGTGGTCAGCACATGCATCAGCCCCGGATCGGCGCGGACAATCGCCGTCAGCCGGGTTTCCGGATCGTTCATCGACGCTCCCTCAGCGGCCAGCCGTGGTCGAGCGGTCCATGTCCACGTCCCAGCCCCGGGGCTCGCCGGATGGCCTCGGCGACATAGGCCCAGGCCTCGGCCACGGCGGCTTCCAGCGGCAGGCCTTTCGCCAGTCCGGCGGCGCAGGCGCTGGCCAGGGTGCAGCCCGTGCCATGGGTGTGGCGGGTATCGACCCGCGGCCCTTCGAGCAGGGTCTCGCCGGTGGGAGTCAGCAGAAGGTCGATCACCGTCTCCCCCGCCACGTGGCCGCCCTTCATCAGCACCGCCCGCGCGCCCAGCGCCAGCAGGGCCTCGCCTGCCCGCCGCTGGCCGTCGAGGTCGGCGACCCCGAGGCCGGTCAGCGCCTCGGCCTCGGGTGCATTGGGCGTCAGCAAGGCGGCGCGCGGGACCATCAGCGTCCGCACGGCCTGCACCGCCGCGTCGGGCAGCAGCGGATGCCCGCCCTTGGCGATCATGACCGGATCAACCACCGCCGGCGCCTCGGAGGTGTCGAGAATGGCGGCGACCCGCTCGACCACCTCGATCGAGCCGAGCATGCCGGTCTTGATGGCGTCGGCGCCGATGTCGTCCAGCACCGCCCGCGCCTGGGCCTCGATCAGGTCGAGCGGCAGCGGGTGCACGCCGTGGACGCCGAGGGTGTTCTGCACCGTGATCGCCGTGATCGCCGTCGCCGCATAGCCGCCCATGGCTGTCACGGCCTTGATGTCGGCCTGGATGCCCGCTCCGCCCCCGGAGTCGGAACCGGCGATGATCAGGACGCGTCCAGGGGGCGAGGTCATGCCGACGGGATGACCAATCCCGGCCGACTCGGCAACCCGTCTCTGAATATTGATTTTTGGCTATATTGCTTGTATGGAATATGTATGCACGCCGCCCTTCAAGCCCTGTCCGAGCCCCACCGCATGGCTATCCTGGCCATGCTGGCTGACGGCGAACGTCCCGCCGGGGACTTCGTCGACGCCCTGCCCATCGCCCAGCCGACGGTGTCGAAACACCTGTCGGTGCTGCGCGAAGCGGGGCTGGTGACGGTGCGCAAGGACGCCCAGCGGCGGCTGTACAGTCTGAACCCCGCGCCGCTGAAGGAATTGGACCTGTGGCTGGCCCGCTATCGCCGCCTCTGGACCGACAGGCTCGACGCGCTGGAGGCGCACCTCGACAAGGAGTTTCCGCAATGACCGAGACCCTCGAACCCGGCGTCCGCCTCGGGGCCGACGCGGGAACCTGGCGCCGCGTCGACGGCGGCTGGGAGCTGCGGTTCGAACGCCGCCTGCGCCACACGCCCGAACGGGTGTGGAAGGCCCTGACCACGGGCGAGGGGCTGGCCTGCTGGTTGGCCGAAGCAGATATCGAGCCGGTCCCCGGCGGCCGCATGGAACTCAACTTCCGCCAGCCCGACCACGATTTCACGCCCGACATTCCCGAGAAGCGCCGGCAGTCGAACGAGGTGCTGACAGTCCAGCCCTTCACCCGGTTCGAACACACCTTCGGGAGCAATCCGGACTCGGTGGTGTCGTGGCGGCTGGAGCCCGACGGGGACGGGACGCACCTGACGCTGGTCCACCGCGTGCCCGAGTCGTGGGAAGGCGCGCGGAGCAACGTCCTCAGCGGCTGGCACCATCACATGGAGGGCCTCGACGACGCGGTGCGCGGCGTGCCCCATCCGTGGTCGTGGGTGCGCTGGTTCGCCCTGCGCGACGCCTACGCCGCCCGGCTGGAGAGCGCGGCGTGACCGCCCCGGTCGCCCGCGCCGGCATGCTGATCCGCCGGCCCGTGGCCGAGGTGTTCGAAGCCTTTGTCGATCCGGCGATCACGAGCCGCTTCTGGTTCAGCGAGGGCAGCGGCCGCCTCGCGCCGGGCGCCCGCGTCACCTGGATCTGGGCAATGTACGGCTTCGTCTCGTCCGCGGTCGTCACGGCGTTCGAGCCGGACCGCCGCCTCGCCGTCGACTGGGGCGAGGGCGACGACATGACCCACGTGGAATGGGCTTTCGAGGCGCGCGGGCCGGACCAGACCTTTGTCACCGTCGCCCATTCCGGCTTCTCCGGCGATGGCGACGCCCGGATCGCGGCGGCGCTGGACGGCATGAATGGTTTCACCCTGCTGCTCGCCGGGGCCAAGATCTGGCTGGAGCACGGAATCGAGCCCCGCTTCGTCCTCGACCGCCATCCCGACATGCGGGTCGCGGCATGGAGGGATCGGTGACCGCGCCGGTCGAAATCCGCGTCGAGAAGCGCTTCCGCCAGCCTCGCGAGCGGGTCTTCGACGCCTTCCTCGATCCGTCCCGGGTGGGCGAATGGCTGTTCCATACGCCCGACGGCGTGATGGAGCGGATCGACTATGATCCGCGGCCCGGCGCATCGTTCGCGATCTTCGAGCGGCGCGGGGCGGACCTCGCACGGCATTTCGGGCGTTTCGTGGAGATCGAACGGCCCGACCGGGTGGTGTTCGATTTCTGGGTCGACGAGGCGCCGGACGAACCGACGCGGGTCACCGTGACGTTCGCGACCGAAGGCGAGGGCTGTGTGGTGACGCTGGCCCACGACCTGGCGCCGGCATGGGCGTCCTATGCCGAGCGCACGACGGAGGGCTGGACCATGATCCTGGACGGCCTGGCGAGAACGATGGACCGCAGGACCTGACAGGAGACGAACGATGATCACCGCCGCCGCCCCCTTCCTGATGTTCCAGGGCCGTTGCGAGGAGGCCCTGACCTTCTACGCCGGGACAATCCCCGGGGCCCGGATCGCCGCGCTGGACCGGAAGCCCGACGGCACGGTGGCCATGGCCCGGCTGTCGATCGCCGGGCTGGAGATAATGGCCAACGACTCCCCGCCGGTGCACGACTTCGACTTCACCCCGTCGAGTTCGATCTTCCTGACCGTTGATGGACCGGAGGAGGTGGACGCCCTCGCCGCGGCCCTGGGCGAGCGCGGCAAGGCGCTGATGCCGCCGGACGACTACGGGTTCTCGCGGCGGTTCGGCTGGGTGGAGGACCGTTTCGGAGTGTCGTGGCAGGTCAACGCCTAACCGCCGAGCGGCCCGCGGAAGACGAACCAGGCGCCCAAGGCGATGAAGGCGAAGCCGACGGCGTGGTTCAGGGTCAGCTTCTCACCGAGATAGAGGACCGAGAAGCCGGCGAAGACGACGAGGGTGATGACCTCCTGCATCGTCTTCAGTTGGGCCGCGGAATAGACCTGATGGCCGATGCGGTTGGCGGGCACCGCCAGCCAGTATTCGAAGAAGGCGATGGCCCAGCTGACCATGACCACCAGCCACAGGGCGCTCCCCTTGTGCTTCAGGTGACCGTACCAGGCGAAGGTCATGAACAGGTTGGACAGCGCCAGCAGAACCACCGGCGCGACATAGGGCCAGGGCGGAATCACCGGCCGGCCTCCCGCACCGCCGCGTGCACCGCCAGCGCCTGCACCGTCTCGCGCACATCGTGGACGCGAATGATCCCGGCCCCACGGCGCGCCGCCTCCAGCGCCAGGGCCAGCGAACCGCCGATGCGGTCGGACGGTTCGGTCGCGGTCGGGTCGATCGACTGGATCATCCGTTTGCGGCTGGCCCCGTAGAGGATCGGGAAGCCGAGCGCCGCCAGCCGGCCGAGGTGGCCGGTGAGGGCGAGATTGTGCTGCGCTGTCTTGCCGAAGCCGAGGCCGGGATCGAGCCAGATTCGCTCGCGCGCCACGCCCGCCGCCATGACCGCCTCGGCCCGCGCGGCCAGCCAGTCGGTCACCTCGGCGACCACGTCGTCGTAGCGCGGGGCGGCCTGCATGGTGCGCGGCTCGCCCTTCATATGCATCAGCGCCACGTCGCAACCGAGTTCGGCCGCGACGGCCATGGCGTCCGGCGTGAAGCCCAGCGCCGCCACGTCGTTCCACATCGTCGCCCCGGCGACGACGGCGGCGCGGGCGACCTCGGGCTTCATGGTGTCGATGCTGATCGGCCCCGCCCACCGGGCGCGCAGGCCCTCGATCACCGGGACGGTGCGGGCGATCTCGTCGGCCCCGGACACAGGCTCGGCGCCCGGGCGGGTGCTTTCGCCGCCGACGTCGAGCCAGTCGGCGCCCTGTTCGGCCAGACGCAGGCCGTGCGCCACGGCGGCCTCGACGCCGGCGTGCCGCCCGCCGTCCGAGAAACTGTCCGGCGTGACGTTGACGATGCCCATGACCTGCGGCGTCACGAGGTCTTCCCCTGCGGATGGATGGTCTCGCCCCGCCGGAGCATGTCGACGAACTGCGCGATCTTGCGGGCGCGCCCGGCCGGGGTTTTCAGGGCCTCGGTCCGGAAGATCAGGGCGAACCGGTTCTGGGCGGTCAGGGTTTCGAACATGGCCTTCGCCTCCGGCACGGCGTCGATGGCCGCCCGCAGGTCCGCGGGAACGGTCGCGCCCTTGACCCGGTAGGCCTGCTCCCAGCGCCCGTCCGCCTTCGCCGCCTCGACCTGTTTCAGGCCGTGCTTCGTCATCCGCCCCTCGGCGACCAGCCGCGCGACGTTGTCGACGTTGATCTGGCTCCACACGCTCTTGCGGCCGCGCGGGGTGTAGCGCTGGAGGAAGCTGACCTCGTCGAGGCTCTTGCGGATGGCGTCGATCCAGCCCCAGCACAGGGCGACGTCGATCGCCTCCTTCGGCGTGATCGACGGCGTGCCGGACCGGACCTTGTAGATGCGGATCCAGACTTCCGTCTCGCGGTCATGATGGCGGGCGAGCCATGTATGGAAGGCCTCGGCGTCGGCGAAGGCGTGAACATGGTCCGGATCGACGGTGACGGCGGCCATCAGTCCTTGCCCCCGATCAGCGCGCCGATGGCCTCAAGGTAGGCGGAGAAGGCCCGGCGGCCTTCGCGGGTGATCGACACCCGGGTCAGCGGCTTGTTGTTGACGAAGCTCTTGGCGATGGCGACGTAGCCCGCCTCCTCCAGCTTCTTGAGGTGGACCGAGAGATTGCCCTGGGTGGCCTCGAGCACGGTCTTCAGCTCGGTGAAGTCGGCGCTGTCGGCGTCGGACAGATAGACCATGATCCCCAGCCGCATACGGCCGTGGATGACGTCGTCTATCCGTCCGAGATCGGCCAGACCCATCGGCCGTCAGCCCGCCGTCCGGGCGGCGCGGGCCTCGCGGACCATGATCCAGCCCGGCAGGGCGAACAGCGCGAACAGGGCGACGGTGCAGACGCCGAGATACCAGTCCGGCTGACGCACCAGCAGGCCGAGAGCGACGGCGGTGAGCCAGCCGCCGACAGAGCAGGCCAGCATCCAGCCCTTTCGCTTCAGGTTCCATGCGACGTACCAGGCCGCGGCCTGCAGGGCGAAGATCACCGCTGGATAGTAGAGCCAGATCGCGAAATCCTGGTCCCGGGCCGAGCCGAAGCCGAAGATCAGGATCACCGCCAGGTTGGCCATGCCGGTGGCGCTGAAGGCGGCGTTGAGGGTGCGGGTGGCCATCGGCCCGCGCGTGGCGCTGACCCCGTCCTTACTGTCCCGGCGGACCGCCCAGACCAGCACCGCCAGGAAGCTGGCGCTGATCATGACGACGAAGGCCAGATTGGCCAGGTCCGGCCAGCGGATCACGCCGGCGACCTGGCCGATGTGGAACAGGCACTGCAGGCCGTAGAGGAGGCCGCCGGCCAGATAGGCGACGCCGAGCGTCAGCTGCGGCCGGCCGCCGCCTTCGACGATCGAGCGCATGAAGGCGAGATCGGCTTCGGCGGATTGAACGCGGGGGTTGAGGGGCATGGCGACTCTCCGGGGCCGGCTCGTCCTTGGGGTGGACGAGCCGGCGGTTGTTGGCAAGCTATTCGGCGGGGACGGGCACGGGCCGAGCCGCGCGGCGCCAAGGCACACGGCGGCCGTTGAGCCAGCGGCCGATGAAGGTGTGGCGGACCAGCAGCTCATAACTGACCAGGGCCGCCGCCATGACTCCGCCGACGATGGCCGCCAGCTTGCCCCACCATGGCAGGGGCGCGTCCAGCAGCAGCACCTGGCCGACCATGACCAGCGGCAGGTGGACGACGTAGATCCAGTAGGAGGCGTCGGCGAGATAGCGACGCACGGCGCTGTAGCCGGACAAAAAGCGCAGCGACAGGGCCGCGACGGCCAGGGTCGAGGCGAACACCGCCAGGGCGTAGACCGCGGCCGTGGCCGCCTTGAGCTGCGGGTCGATCATGGGCGTGAGGGGAGGAACGGGGCCGCCGGAGAGCACCAGGGCGGCCGCGCCGGCGCTGAGCGCCACTACGCTTAAGACCGGCCAAAGGCGCTCGATCCGGCCGAGCAGGTCGCGCCGCCGGTCGAGCAGGACGCCGAGGCCGAAGGCGGAGCCGAAGGCCGTCAACGCGGCGGGGTTGGGTACGAAGCCCTTGTCCGGCGTCGGGATGCCGAAGAACGGAATCCAGTCGGGCGTGAGCCACAGGGCGAGCGCCAGCGGAGCGGCCATCAGGGCGGGCGTCCACGGTCCGATCAGGCCGCCGGTCAGGCGGTCGGCGAGGCGGCCGACGGCGCCGTTGCGATCCAGAATGCCGAAGGGCGCGCGCACCAGCAGGAAGACCGCGTAGAGGATCAGCAGCACCCACAGGAACCACAGGTGCAGCAGCGGGAAGGTCTCGAGCGTGAGCGGCGGCGGCGGCGGGCCGTCGGTCGGGATGGTCCCGCCGTTGTCGATCGCCGCCTTCCAGACGATGACGGCGATGACGGCGGGGAAGACGACCCACCAAAGCCCGGCCAGCGGGCCGGCGATGCGGCTCAGCCGGTCGCGGATGAAGGCCCACGTCCCCCGGCGGCCCAGCATCAGATGGGCGAACAGACCGGCGATGAGGAAGAAGCTGGTCATCCGGAACAGGTGGATGGCGAAGAACAGGCCCGCGGCGGCCGGCGAGGTCTGGTCATCCGGGAACAGCCAGATCGGTGTCGGCATATAGCTCATGGAGGCGTGCAGGACGACGCCGAGGAGCAGCGCGCCGCCCCGGAGGGCGTCGAGGCCGTGCAGGCGGTCGGGACGGTCAGGATCGGTGGTGGACATAGGTCTCTCCCCCTCTTGGTGAAACCGATCTACGTCAGACTTGTTTGAATTGCAAACTTGTTGGCTAGCTGCCGCTTCAGATTTGACTTGCCCGGCCCCGGGGCTAGGCTGGCGGGATGTACGGATGTTCCGAACAGGGCCGGTTGTTGAATCACGCGGGACGCCTCGTCGCAGGCGACTAACCCGGGGCGAAGACGCGCGCGTCACGCCCCGGGCGTGATCCTCCGCCTTCCCGAAGCCGATCCCCGGCGCCGCGCCATGACGCGCAGGCCAACCCTCCGAGACCCATCCCATGACCTTCCGGAATTTCGACGTGGAGTCGGCGTCCCTGCCCGATATCCGCCTGACCCCCGATGATCACGCCCGGCTTTGCGACCTCGTCGGCGACCTGAACGCCGGCGGCGCGGCCGGACTTCTGCAGCAGGAACTGGCGCGCGCCCAGGTCGACGCCGACCGGCGCCGGACGCCGACCGTCGGCCTGAACCGCTGGGTCCACTACACCGACAGCGCCAGCAGCCGGACGCGGCGGGTCAAGATCGTCGCGCCGGATCAGGCCGACATCGATCAGGGCCTGATCTCCCCCCTGTCCTATGTCGGATCAGGGCTCTTGGGTCTCGCCGAAGGCCAGTCGATCAACTGGCCCGACCCATCCGGACGTCTGCACAAACTGACCCCGATCCTGATCGAGGACCCCGAAGACCTGCCCTGACGCCAAGGCGGAAATGCAAAGGGCCGGGGTTCGCACCCCGGCCCCTTCATGATCCTGAAACTCCCGGTCAGTGGACCGTCGACGGAGCCTCGACCTCGACACCGTCAGACACCGGTGTGATGGGCACCGAGACCGAGGGGCCGGCATTGGGGAAGTTGCTCTCGTCGCGGTTCGGCGCGACGCCCTTCTCCAGCAGGTCCTTGATCTCCTGTCCCGAAAGGGTCTCGTACTCCAGCAGGGCCTGGGACAGCTTCTCGTGGTCCGCGGCCTTTTCGGTCAGGATCTTGCGGGCCGCCTCCCAGCCCTCGGTGACGATGCGGCGCACCTCGGTGTCGATGATCCGCGCCGTCTCTTCCGAGACGTTCTGGCTGCGGGCGACGGAGTGGCCGAGGAAGACTTCTTCCTGGTTCTCGCCGTAGGCCACGGTGCCCAGCTTCTCGGAGAAGCCCCAGCGCGTAACCATGGCGCGGGCCAGCTTGGTGGCCTGTTCGATGTCGGAACTGGCGCCCGAGGTGATGTTCTCGGGACCGAAGATCAGCTCCTCAGCCACCCGGCCGCCGGCCATGATGGCGATGCGATCGATCATCTGCTGGAACTTCATCGAATAGCGGTCGCCTTCCGGCAACTGCATGACCATGCCGAGCGCGCGGCCGCGCGGAACGATGGTGGCCTTGTGCACCGGGTCGGCCATCTTGACGTTCATGGCGACGATGGCGTGGCCGGCCTCGTGATAGGCGGTGAGGCGCTTCTCCTCCTCGTTCATGGCCATGGACTTGCGCTCGGCGCCCATCATGACCTTGTCCTTGGCGTCCTCGAAGTCGCGGTGGGTGACCATGCGCCGGTCCTTGCGGGCCGCCATCAGGGCCGCCTCGTTGACCAGATTGGCCAGGTCGGCGCCCGAGAAGCCGGGCGTGCCGCGGGCGATGGTCTTGACGTTGACGTCGGCGGCCAGCGGCACGTCCTTCATGTGCACGCGCAGGATCTTCTCGCGGCCGCCCACGTCGGGATTGGGGACCACCACCTGGCGATCGAAGCGGCCCGGACGCAGCAGGGCCGGGTCCAGCACGTCCGGCCGGTTGGTGGCGGCGATCAGGATGATGCCCTCGTTGGATTCGAACCCGTCCATCTCGACCAGCAACTGGTTCAGGGTCTGCTCGCGCTCGTCATTGCCGCCGCCGAGGCCGGCGCCGCGGTGACGGCCGACCGCGTCGATCTCGTCGATGAATATGATGCACGGCGCATTCTTCTTGGCCTGCTCGAACATGTCGCGGACGCGGCTGGCGCCGACGCCGACGAACATCTCGACGAAGTCGGAGCCCGAGATGGAGAAGAAGGGCACGCCGGCCTCGCCGGCGACAGCGCGCGCCAGCAGCGTCTTGCCGGTGCCCGGAGGGCCGACCAGCAGGGCGCCCTTGGGGATCTTGCCGCCGAGGCGCTGGAATTTGGCCGGGTCCTTGAGGAAGTCGACGACCTCCTGCAGCTCTTCCTTGGCCTCGTCCACGCCGGCGACGTCGTCGAAGGTCTTGCGGCCCTTGTGTTCGGTCAGCAGCTTGGCCTTGGACTTGCCGAAGCCCATGGCCCCGCGGGCGCCGCCCTGCATCTGGCGCATGATCAGGATCCACAGGCCGATGATCAGCACGAAGGGCAGCAGGCCGAGCAGGATGCCCATCCACATCGGCTGGCGGGTGTTCTTGACATCGACCTCGGCGCCGGAGGCGTTCAGGCTTTCAATCAGGTCCCCGTTCGGGAGCGATGTGACGACGGTGAAGCTCTTGTTGTCCTTGGTCTGGATCAGGAGCGTCTCGCTGCGAACCTCGACCGCCGCGATGTTTTTGGCGTCGCGGGCCGCGATCAGGTCCGAGTAGCTCATCTCGGCCGGGCGATCGGAGGTCGCCTTCTGACCGGGCGCGCCGACGGTCCCGGGACGGTCCACCGCCACATAGAAGGCGAGCGCGCCCAGGATGACGGCGCCCCAGATGGCCAGATTGCGAAGGTTCATTCTCGTCTCAATCCCTGGAAGCGCGGCGCGCTCCCCTATTCGATGATGTCAGCGCCGGAAAATAGGTGTTTCCGGGTCGTTGCGCCATGCGCGCGCGGCGCCAGCTCCGTTTCATGCGTCATTCGGTCCAGCGCGAGCGCCAGTCTGTCCTCGGCCAGCGACCGCGTCCTGGCCACGGCTCCTGCAAGAACCGGCGCATCCGCGTCGTTCCGGATCAGGACAGGCTGACCGCCGCGCGCCGCCGGCGGCAGGGCGTGCAACCGGGCCCGGTGGGCCTTTGACAGCGCGGCCATTCGACCCGCGGCGGGCGCAACGCTCCAGCCGGGCTCGGCGACGACGACCGCCCAGCGCCCGTCCCAGACGGTCTCCACGCCCGGCGCCAGCGGCAGGGGCGGGACCGGGCGGCGCGCGAACTCGCCGGCCTCCCGGGTCACGAGGACTTGATGGGCCGCGGCCTCAATCCGGGCGCCGCACAGGGTGGCGGTGAAGACATCGCCGGCCCTCAGCCGCGTCAGCACCCGCTCAAGCCGGTCGCCCCGCGGCGGCCGGTCGCCGCCACCGGCGCAGACGAGGAGGACGGCAAGGACGGGGGCGGCGATTGTGCGTTCGGCGGTGAACGCCCCCTCTCCGATCGGGAGAGGGAGGGGCCCGCTCGCCAATACGCGGGTGGGAGGGTTCCGGCCGGGTTTCGACCGCCCCCCCGTCGCCGGACCGCGGTCCGATCCGGCTCCACCCAACGGGAGAAGGGAGGTTCGCGCCCGGGCTCGAGCGTATTTCGGATCCTCGTTCGCCGGGTCGTCGATCCAGTCCGCGCCTCGTCCCGCCAGCCAGTGGCGCAACTCACCCCGGCCCACGTCCAGCATGGGCCGCAGCAGCATCAGGCCCCGTCCTTCGGGCCAGGCCGGCGACGGCGACCAGTCCCGCAGGCGGCCCAGGGTCGAGCCGTCGGCGCGCATGAGTTCGCCCTCGGCGACGTCGTCGGCGGTGTGGGCGAACAGGACGACCCGGGCGCCCGCCTCTCGCGCCGCGTCGGCGATCAGCCGATGGCGGGCGGCGCGGGCGGCGGCCGGCAGGCCGGTCGCCGGCTTCGGCCCTCGCCATGTGAGGCCGCGCCAGTCGACCCCCGCCGCGCGCGCGGTCCCGGCGGCGAAGGCTGTCCAGCCGGCGCTGTCGGGATTGAGGCCGTGGTCGACGGTCAGGGCCAGCAGGCGCCGGTCGTGGTCGCGCGCCCAGTCGGCGGCGACGCCCAGCAGGGCGACGGAGTCGCCGCCCCCGGACAGGGCCAGGGCCACGGGCCGCGCCGCGCCGCGCTCAAGCCGCGCGGTCAGCCGTTCGCGGACCCGGTCGAGCCAGGCCGGAGCGGTCGGGCTCAGCCCCCTCTCCGGGCCGGACAGGCGAAGCGGGTGCGCAAGCCGGCCGCGCGCGTGCGCACGGCGGCGGCGGCGGCCTCGGCGTAGCGCCGGTCGAACTCGGACAGAGCGGTGCAAGCCTGCGTCTTGCGGTCGGTTTCGTTCAGGGCCGTGGCGAGTTCGAGCACGGCGGCTCCGGCCCACCGCGCGTCGGGCCAGCCTTCCAGGGCGGCGGCGTAAAAGGCCACGGCCCCGGCATGATCGCCGGCGGACACCCGCAGGTCGCCGAGCCGCGCGTTGGCTTCGCGGGCCTGGGGCGTATCAGGCCAGGCGAGAGCGACAGTCTGCAAGGCGCGGTCGCCCAGCGCCGGATCGGAGGCGGCCAGTCGCGCGGCGGCGGCCAGGTCACGGCCGGCGTCGCCGGTCGGCGAGGTCGAGCTGATCGGCGCGTTCAGTTCGGCTTCACGCTCCGCCGCCGCCGTCACGGCCTGGAGTCGGGTCTCGGCGTTACGCAGCCGGGCGCCGAGGGCTTCGTTGTCCCGCCGGGTTTCGTCGAGCTGGAAGGTCAGCCGCTCCAGGTCCGCATTGACGCGCTGCAGGGTGTTCTCGAGATCATTGAGGCGGCGATCCATGGTGGTGACCCGGCCGGTCAGGGCCACGACCTCGGGCTCCGGCTCCATGATCGCCGGCTGGCCGGCGGCGTTGCGCTGGGTCAGGGCCCGTTCCAGACGCCGGACGTTGCGGTCCAGCCGCTCCAGACTGCGCCGGTCCCACTGGATCGGCTCCATGGGCGCGGTCTGGGCCACGACGGTGGTCGTGCCGGCGATCAGGGCGACGCCCACGAGGGCGATCAGGGCGTTCTTCGAGCGGAGGGCGGTGGGCAGCTTCAGCATGGTTGTTTTCGTCCCACCGATTTGAGGCCGCCGCAAGGCGTCAGCCGGTCAGGCCGAGCGTGATGATGGCCAGAACGAACAGGCTGAATGCGAGGCTGGAGAACACCAGCAGCAGCAGGGTCCGCCATCCGGCCGAAAACCACGACAGGCCGTAGGCGCCCTTCAGCTGGGCGAACATGTGCGCCGGAACGCCGAAGGTGAGAAGCACCATGCCCAGGGTGACGAACCCGCTCCACAGGGGTGCGAGGAGCGAGATCACCATCATCAGAATCGACATGGCGGTCAGCGAATAGAGCACGAAGACGCCGTGGTCGTAGAGGGTGAAGCCTCGCCGCCAGAGGAACAGCAGCGCCACGAACGGGATCGAGATGGGGATCAGCAGGAAGCTGAATTTGTAGGCCGTCTGCTGAATTTTGTAGATCGCCAGATCGGGGTTGAGCAGCTTTTTGGTGACCTTCTCATTGAGGTGCTCGTCGCCCAGATTGACCTTGAGTTCCCCCGAAGCCACCAGGTCGTGAATCTGGGCCTGCCACGTACCCGGGACGAAACCATCGGCCCGCTTGGCGGAGGGGGCGTCTCCGAGTCGGGACTCGATGACGTTGACCGCGGTCTGTCGCGCCTGTCGCACAAGCCGCAGGGGCTCCGAGGCCGGCGTTCCCTCCGCCGCCGTGGTCGCTTCCGCCAGTTCGGCGCGGGCGGCCTCCAGATCCTTCATCAACTCCGCCCGCTCGGCGGGTGGGAGGGTGCTGGTCGCATCCGGCTCCAGCCCGCCCGTGAAGCTGAACACGAAGAACATCAGGAAGACGGTGAACAGGAACATCGCCAGCGGCGAGACGTAGCGGGTTCGCCGGCCCTGCACCCATTCGCGCGTCAGACGGCCGGGGTTCAACGCCAGCAGCGGCAGGGTGCGCCAGATGCGGGCGTCGAAGTGCAATACGCCGTGCAGCATCTCTTCGCCGAGGTGCAGCAGCGAGCGATGCACATGGGTCGGCTGGCCGCAGTTGGGACAGAACTTGCCTTCGACCGGTTGGCCGCAGTCGGTGCAATGGCCCTCCGCGTCGCCGGCGTGGCCGGTCGGCCGCTCCAGCGCTCCCGCGAGAATCCCGCCTGTAGCCGCGCCGCCCGCCGCGTCGATGTCCATGCCGCCGTCCCCTGCTGCTGTCCGGTGGTTTACCCGCCGCGGCGGGCGGCGGTCAAAAAAGAAAGGGCGGCCGGTGATCGGCCGCCCTTCCTGAAATCACCGACGGCGTCGCCGGATCAGCGCGTGGCGCCGCTGACGATGGCGGTGTGGGCGTTGCGGTTGCGGGCCCAGGCCTCCTCGTTCGAGCCGGCCGCGATCGGACGCTCCTTGCCGTAGCTGATGGTGTCGATGCGGGCGGGGGCGATGCCGCGCTGGACCAGATAGCTCCGCACCGATTCGGCGCGGCGCGCGCCGAGCGCGAGGTTGTACTCGCGGGTGCCGCGTTCGTCGGCGTTGCCCTCGATCCGGACGGTGACCTGCGGATAACGCTGCAGCCACGCCGCCTGGGCGTCGAGACGCGGGTAGGCGTCGGGGCGAACCTCGTAGCTGTCGAGGTCGAAATAGATCCGGTCGCCGATGTTGACGACGAAGTCCTGCTCGGAGCCCGGCGTGGACGCACCGAGGTCGCCGCCGTCAACGGGGCCGGTCGGAGCCGTCGGATACTGCGGCCCGGTGGCCGGGGGCGTGTCGCCGGCGGCGCTGTCCACCGGACGGCGCGGGGTGCAGGCGGCAATGGCCGTGACGGCCACGCCGACGGCGACCAGACGGAGGAGGGTCGAGGTCTTCATCATCAGTCGTCTCCTTGGTGCGAGGCCTCGGCCTCCAGCTTTGCTATAATCGTGGGGTACTGTCGCGCCACTGATTTCACCAGTCGCGATAACGCGGAATTGAGCCGAAAGGCTCCGCTTGAATTCAACTGGCGCAGCTGTCGGGGCCGCCGCTTCCGAGGTTGCTGGGCTGCTCGTCGAGAAGCGGCGACCAGGCCGGATCAGTGCCGCGGCCGTTGTAACCGGCCTGGCTGACCACCCGTCCCGACAGATCCACGGTCCACAGCCGGGTGTCGCCGCCCGGCGACTGGCGTGCGAACATGATGTAGCGGCCGTTCGGGGCCCACGAAGGGCCCTCCTCGAAATAGCTCGACGACAGGATGCGCTCGCCGGTGCCGTCAGGCTTCATCACCCCGGTCGAGAAGCGGCCGCCGCCCTGTTTGGTGAAGGCGATCAGGTCGCCGCGCGGGCTCCAGTTCGGGGCGGTGTAGATGCCGCCGCCGCGCGAGATCGGGCGCTGGCCCGAGCCGTCGGCGCGCATGATGTACAATTTGGCCGAGCCCGAGCGGTCAGAGGTGAAGACGATCTGGCTGTTGTCCGGGCTGAACGACGGCGAGGTGTCGATGGCCGGATCGTTGGTCAGGCGGCGCACCTGGCGGCTGGCCAGGTCCATCACATAGACGTCGGTGTTGCCGCCCCGGATGATCGAAAAAGCCATCTTCGAGCCGTCGTTCGAGAAGCGCGGGGCCAGCACCTGGCCGTCGAACTCGCCGAGCGACTCGCGTCGGCCGGTGGACAGGTTGAGCAGGTAGATGCGGCTGTAGTCCTTGCCCAACGCCACATAGGTGATCTCGTTGGGGTCGTTCAGCGAGAAGCGCGGCGACATGATGATCTCTTCGCCCTGGGTCAGGAAGACCGGGTCGATACCGTCCTGATCCGAGATGGCGAGGCGCGACAGGCGGTTGAGCTGGGTGCCGCTTTCCGACACGAACAACACGCGGCTGTCGAAGAAGCCGGCCTCGCCGGTCATGCGCTGATAGACCACGTCGGCGATCTTGTGGCCGATGCGGCGCCACTGCTCGGGCGTGGCGGTGAAGCGGTAGGAAGCCAGCTGGCACTGGCGATAGGGGTCGTAGAGGCGGAAGCCGTAATCGTTGCGGTTGTCCGGCCGGCGCGTCACCGAGCCGTACAGCACCGCCTGGGCCCCGATCGAGGTCCACTGCGGGAAGTTGGGAGCGTTGGCGACCGTCAGACCGGTCTCGACGAAGCTGGCCTGGTCAAGCGGCTCGAAATAGCCCGAGCGGCGCAGGTCGGCGCGGATCACCCCCGACAGGTCGGCCCCGTTCTGCCCGTCGAAATTGACCACGGCGATCTGGAACGGGCGCAACACGCCCTGGTCGATCTCGACTTCGACCGGTCCGGTCTGTCCGGTCTGCCCCGGAGGTGTCTGGCCCACGGCGGCGCTCGCGGTCATAGCCAGAATGGCGACGCCGGCCAGAAGTCGGTTCAGACGCATTGTTAGCTCCCGCAAGTCAGACGTACGCCGGTCCTTATCACCGGACCGTTCGTGAGAAGCCAGCATGGCCGCGAATGGGGCGACTTTCGGGCCTGATCAGCTTTGATCAGCCCCGCCGCAGGCTTATCCGCAGGCCCGTTCCATGTTGAACGACGGACGGTACTCTCCGCCCGTGAAGCTCGCCGGGACGTCGAACGGCGCGGTCCGGACCAGCGCCTGCATGGCCCCGGCGGCGACGGCGCGCCAGACCGGATCGTTTCGCGCGCCGACCAGCGTCGGCCCGTCCGTGATGCGGCCACGCGCGTCGAGGGTCACGTCCATCTGGATGCGCAGGTCCGCCGCGCCCGGCGTCTGACAGGGCGGATTCCAGTTCTGGTAGACTTGGTTGAACATGGCCGTGATGACCGGACCGCTGGTCTGGCCCGCCGTGCCGCCGGCCTGCTGGCCAGACGGCGGCCGCGTGTCCCGCCGGGGCGACCGGTTCGGCCGGTCGGCGGCGAGGGCGCCGAGGTCGAGCCGCGGCTCCTCGCGCGGCGGCGGCGTTTC
>NZ_CAXUQW020000008.1:0-94652 GCF_964253355.1 Brevundimonas sp. LjRoot202
TCAAGCAGAAGACGGCATACGAGATAATAGTCCGTGACTGGAGTTCAGACGTGTGCGCTTCCGATCTGGACGCGTCTGGCTGATCGCGCAGGGATGAACGCCATGCCTCGCTCCCGCAAGAACCCTGACGCCCTCCTGCTGGACCTCGATGTCTGGGAGGTCCCGATCCGCCTGTCCGACCACGACCTGTTCGCCCACGCCGACGCCGATCTGCGCCGGGACGGGCACCCGGTCGATGAGCGGGAGGATGAACGATGACCGACCCGCTCACGCCGCCGCCCACGCCCTCGCCCCTGGCCGAAGGGCGCTGGCTGTGGCGCCGCCTCTATGTCTTCGCCACCAGCGCCGCCGCCTGGCTGCTGCTGGACCGCCTGATCGTCCTGACGCCGCCCGCCGCCGCGCCGCGGCTGGCCCAGTGGCTGATGGCGCTGCTGGCCCTGATCATGATCCTGTATCTGGTCGCGCCGACGGCCCAGCAGCTGATCGCCAGCCTGCGCACCCTTCGTCCCGGTCTGGGCAGGGAGGGGCGCTGATGGGCTTCCGTCTTTCCGAACGCTCGCTCAGACGGCTGGACGGGGTTCATCCCCGGCTGGTCGCCCTGGCCCGCGAGGCTTTGGCCCTCAGTCCCGTCGACTTCATGGTCACCGAAGGCGTGCGCACGCCCCAACGGCAGGCGGCGCTGGTTCGTGCCGGCGCCAGCCGCACGAAGCACTCACGTCACCTGACCGGCCACGCCATCGACGTGGCGGCCATGGTCGACGGCCAGGTCCGCTGGGACTGGCCGCTCTATCCGCGCATCGCCGCCGCCTTCAAGGCGGCCGCGGTCCGGCAGGGCACGGCCATCGTCTGGGGCGGCGATTGGCCGAGGCTGCGCGATGGGCCGCATTTCGAACTCGATCGGAAGGTGTTCCCGTGAAGATGCCGTCGTTCCTCCGGGTGCTGACCCCGGTCGGCTGGGGTCTGCTGTTTATGGCCCTCGCCCTCGCCGTCGTCTGGCCAGGCCACGGCCTTGGCCTGCGCTGGGATCCGTTCGGCCTGGCCGAGCGGCGCCTGAGGACGGCCGAGGTGCACGCCGCCGCCGCCGCCTCGGACGCCCTCGCGCGCGGCCTCGAAGCCGACGGCATGGCCGAACAGGCCCGCCGCCTCCAACACCACCATCAACAGGCCGTGGCGGTCGAGCGGGCGACCGCTGTCGCGACGGCCCAGGCCCGGAGCGCCCATGACGCCTCTATCCCGCTGGATCCGGCTCGCGCCGATCGCCTTGTCCGCCACGATCGCGAGCTGTGCCGCCTCGCTCCCGCCGTCTGCCGCTCCGCCTCGGCTGAGCCTGCCCCGGCCGGCGATGACGCCTTGCGTGCTGGACAGACTTCCCGAGAGACCGACGCAGGGTGATCTCGAGGTCGCCTATGTCGCCCGCGGCGCCGCCCTGCTCGCCTGTGAGACGGCGCGGGAACTGGCCGTGGAGACCCTCCTGGCGGAGCGAGATCTTCAGGACCGGTGGCGCGCGGCGCAGACGCCGCGCCGTCGCCCCTGGCCCTGGTGAGTTCGTGATCTGGCGGGTCTGGCGCTGTCGGCGCGCCAATTCGCGAAACGGCGCCACGGACCTGTCTGCAACATCTGCCGGGTGGGCGGGCAGTTCTTGCCGGGCGCCCGGCACATCCTGCCGGGTGGTTGACGTGCTTAACAGGAACTAACGCAGGGAAATCAACGGCGGCGACATTGGCACGGGCGATTCCGGTCTGGTCCCGTCCTTGCTGCGACACCGCCGAGCAGAAAGCTCCCGGCAGCCAAAATGGCGTCGGACACCTTGAAGAAGGACTACGTGTCATGGCGCTGAACAGCGTAAACACGAACGTGGGCGCGATGATCGCCCTCCAGAACCTCTCGGTCACCAACAATGAACTGAGCACGGTTCAAAACCGCATCAACACCGGCCTGAAGGTCTCGTCGGCCAAGGACAACGGCGCCATCTGGGCTATCGCCCAGGGGCAACGTGCCGAAATCGGCGCCCTGAACGCCGTCAAGGACAGCCTGAACCGTGGCCAATCGGCCGTGGACGTCAGCCTGGCCGCTGGCGAAAGCGTTTCCGATCTGCTGATCCAGCTGAAGGAAAAGGCCCTCGCCGCGACGGACACGTCGCTGTCGACCTCGGCCCGCAGCGCCCTGAACGAAGACTTCACCTCGATCCGCGACCAGATCGCGACCGTGGTGTCGAACGCCTCGTTCAACGGCGTCAACCTGCTCGACGGCAGCGCGACCGCCGGCTTCAAGGCTCTGGCCAACGTCGCCGGTTCGACCATCACGATCAACGACGAAGACATGAGCCTGTCGGGTTCGATCGTGACGCTGGCCGCCGCTGAGTCGATCAGCAGCGTCAGCACCGCCACGGCCGCCCTGGCCAAGGTGGACGCCTCGATCGACAACGTCTCGGCTTCGCTGGCGCGTCTCGGCACCGGCTCCAAGTCGCTGGCCACCCACCTGAACTTCGTCGGCAAGCTCCAGGACTCCCTGGAAGCCGGCGTCGGCAACCTGGTGGACGCCGATCTGGCCAAGGAGAGCGCCCGACTGCAGGCCCTGCAAACCAAGCAACAGCTGGGTGTGCAGGCGCTGTCGATCGCCAACTCCGGCACCTCCATCCTGCTCGGACTGTTCCGCTAAGGATCGAACGGAAGGGCGGGGCCTCGCGGCTCCGCCCGACCGATCCGCCCGCATGACGCGGAACGCCGGCTGATCGTCGGAGGGAGAGATGGAGAACAATGCCAGGATAGATCCGATCGGCGCGACCGCCGTTCAGCCCGCCGCCGCGTCCGACGCGGGCGGCGATTTCCACGATTCCAGGTTCGCGCAGGAGGCCGAGAGAGCCGCCCGCTATCGCCTGGTGATCGAGGAGGGGCCGCACTCCGGATCCTTCATTTACAAGACGCTGGACCGGATCACCGGCGAAGTCGTCAAACAGCTGCCTCGCGAACAGGTCGTCGATCTGATGCAGGCGGTCCAGTACAGCGCCGGGTCGGTGATCGACACCAAGGCCTGACGCTCTCCAGCGTATCCGGAAGGCCCGCCGCGCAGGAGCGATCCGCGCGGTGAAAATCGTCGTCGGCGGCCGTTAACCATGTGTGCACCGTTCGCCCCCTAGCCTTGGTCAAACCTTGAAGGGCCGAGCCGGATGACGAACAGCGTCCATACCAACACTTCCGCCGCCATCGCGCTGCAGAACCTGACGCGCACCAACGAACGGCTGGGCGATGTGCAGAGCCGTATCTCCACCGGCCTGAAGGTCGAGGGCGCGAAGGACAACGCCGCCATCTGGGCGATCGCCCAGCAGCAGCGGGCCGATGTCGGAGCGTTCGGCGCCGTCAAGCAGAGCCTGGACCGCGCGACTTCGATCGCCGACGTCGCCCTGTCGGCCGGCGAATCGATCTCCGACCTGCTGAACCAGCTGAAGGAGAAGGTGGTCGCCGCGAAGGATTCGTCGCTCAAGACCCAGTCGCGCGAATTGCTGGACGCTGACTTTCGGGCGCTGCTGAAGACCATTTCCTCGGCCGTGAGCAACGCCACCTTCGATGGCGGCAACATCCTCAACGGCACGCTGTCGGTGGGAATTCAGTTCATCGCCAACGCCGACGCCTCGTCGTTCGTCACCCTGTCGGCCAAGGACCTCAGCCTGGGCGGATCGATCATCGAGCTGTCGATGTCGGACAGCCTGCTGACGCTGACCGGCGCGACCCAGGCCCTGACCCGTCTTGACGACTCGATCTCTCAGCTGAACGCGTCCCTCGGCGAGATCGGCGCCCAGGCCAAGCAGATCGAATCGCACAACAGCTTCGTGACCAAGCTGGTCGATACGCTGGAATCCGGGATCGGCAATCTGGTCGACGCGGACCTGGCCAAGGAAAGCGCGCGGCTTCAGGCCTTGCAGGTCCAGCAGCAGCTTGGCGCGCAATCCCTGTCCATCGCCAACCAGGCGCCGCAGATCATCCTGTCGCTGTTCCGGGGCGGCTAAAGCCTCAGACCCGCCCGTTTCCAGAGCGGCCGATATAGACGGGCGCGGGCCGCCGCCGTTGGGCGCGATGGCCGAATCCGTACAGGGCGAGCAGCGATCTCAAGGTTTCGACGACGGCGGACATGCGGCACGTCTCCTGCTTCAACGGCGAGCGCTTAACAATCGCCGCCAGCCATTGTTCCCTGAGTCGCGTTCGGAGTCGCTCCGTCGGCGGACGTTAAGACCTCTTTACGTTCGCCCCGTCACACTGGCGGCCGGGAGCGCGGTGTGATCGACAACAGCTATATCCTGGGACTCTTCGGCGGCGGCGCGCCCATGGCGTCGAACCCGGCGGTGGCGACCGCCTTGCGCGACGCCGCCCGCAAGCAGCCCACGCCGCCGTGGTCCAGCAGTGTCGAGCCGCCCAAACAGGACGCGCTCGTCCGCTCGGCCCTCGGCGGCCGCAAATTCATCAACGAGGGCGCCGCCCAGCTCGATGTGAAGTCCGCGTCGGCCGACTACCGGAAGCTTTTCGCCCTCTATCAGGGGCTGGACACGCTGAACGCCCTCGTCAACCGGGCGGCGACCAAGGGGGTCAGCAGCCTGGAACTGTCCCAGCTGACGAAGCGCTTCACCTCCGGCCTGACCGAGATCGGTTCATGGCTGTCCAGCGCCGAGTTCGACGCCATCCGGATGGTGCAGGGCACTTCGACGATGACCAGCAAGACCACGGCCGCCGTGCCGCGGGACAGCGCCCGATCGGTCACCGGCCCGATCCACGAAGGCTCCGTCGACACGCCTGTGGCCGCCTTCCAGGGCGACACCCGCTTCAGCATCACCATCAAGGTGCCCGTCGGAATCACGGACTCGCAGACCACCGCGGTGCCGATCGACCTCGCCGACATGGGCGCCACGCCCCGGACGCTCGACAACGTCCTGATCCACATCAACAGCAAGCTGGAGGCGGCTGGTTTCGACACCCGTCTGGGCCGTGAGCAGATCAAGGCGGAGCCGAGGACGGTTCAGGTCAACGGCAAGGCCGTGACCCTGCCGGCCGGTCCGGACAAATGGGCCCTGGCCATTCGCGCCTCCTCGACCGAGACCGTCGGCTTCACGGCGGCGGAGACATCGGACGCCGTCTATGTCGTGCAGTCGTCAGGCGCCGAGGGCGGGGCGCAACTGCTGAAATTCCAGAGCGACGGCGGCACGGCGGCCGCGCCGACAGCCGGCGGCGTCGGCGAGACCCACTGGATCGAGGGGCGCGTGTCGCAGGAGGCCCTTCCGGAAGGGGTCGAGGATGTCCGTGCCAGCGCCGTCGCCCCCGACGGTTCCCTATGGATCGTGGCCAACGTCACGGCGGGACCGGACACGCAGCCGATCAAGGGCGTCCAGGACATGGCCCTGATGAAGTATGATCCGGCCGGCCGCCTGGTGGCCACGCGGACGCTCGGCGCCGCCTCGACGGCCAGCGGCTACGCCATCGCGATCGACGCCAACGGCGACGTCGCCGTGGCGGGATCGGTTACGGGCGCGCTGAACACCTCGGCGGCGGACGCCGGAAAGACCGGCGTCGTCGCGGACGTCGCCGACAGCTTTGTCACCGTCTTCGACAAGGATGGCCAGGAAGTCTGGACCCAGCGGCGGGGCGCCCGCGCCGCCGATGAGGCGACCTCGGTCAGCTTCGGCGTCGATGGAACCGTCTATGTCGGCGGCCGTGCCCGCTCCGCTGTGCCCGGGGCCTCCGCGGTGGGCGGGTGGGACAGCTATGTCCAGGCCTTCAAGGCCGGGGAGGCCTATCCGACCGCGGGCATCGTCGCCAAGGCGACGGCGACGACGCAATTCGGCTCGGCCAGCGACGACAGCGTCGACGCCATGACCATCGACGGGTCGAACCTCTACACCGCCGGTGTCGAAGACGGCCGCGCCGTGGTGCGCCACTTCACCCTGGACGCCGCGGGCGCGCCGACCCTGGCCTCGACCCGGGACCTCGGCGCGATCAGCGGCGACGTCAGCGGCGTCTCGGTCTCGGGCGGCCAGGTCATCCTGACCGGCACGAGCCGCGACAGCGGGCTGTCGGCGGGAACGACCACCACGGCCCACTCCGGCGGCAAGGACGTCTTCGTCGCCACCCTGGCCGGCGACCTGACCGCCTCGGCGGGCGACCGGATGACCTGGTACGGCGGGGCGGGCGACGACAGCGCCGCGGACGTCAAGGTCCACAACGGCAAGGTCTGGATCACGGGCGTCGCCGATCGCGATCCCGCCGCGGACGAGACGGACCCGACGAGAGGCTATCTGGCGCGCATCGATCCGCTGAGCGGGGCCGTCGAATACGAGAAGACCTGGTCCGGCGACGGAGACCAGGCGCGCCCCCTGACCTTGGCCGTGGCGGCCGGCGGCGCCAGCGTGCTGGACCGTCTGGGACTGCCGCAGGGCGAGATCGACCAGAGCGATTCCAAGCGGCTGGTCGACGCGACCTCTTTGCGGGTCGGCGACCGCTTCTACATCAGTCCGGCCGACGGCGGGCGTTCGGTGTCGGTCACCATCGCGGCCAAGGACACCCTGGCCAGTCTGGCGCGCAAGATCGAGATCGCCTCGAACGGCAAGCTGAAGGTGACCGTGGCGTCCGAGGGCGGCTCCATCACGGGCAGGAGCGGCGAGGTCACCACCACCATGGGCGGTTTCCAGCGCCTGTCGATCATGGCGCGCGACGGAAAGTCCGGGGCCGTGCTGACCCCGGGCGAGACGGGGCGGAACGCCCTGGCCGGGCTCGGGCTGTCGTCCGGCTATATCGGCGCCTCGACGGGCGACGACGTCCGCAAGACCTTCGGCCTCGACCTTCCGGGCGATCTCCGGCTGGGGGACGCCGCTGCGGTCAAGACCGCTGGTGAGCGAATCCAGGCCGCGATGAAGGCCGTCCGCGACGCCTACCGCTCGCTGGACCCGGCCACCGCGGCGTCCGCCGCCGTCAGCGGGCCGGTCCCCGCCTATCTGACGAACCAGCTCGCCAACTATCAGGCCGCCTTGGCGCGATTGGGCGGCTAGGGTTGGGCCAAGCCCGTTGACGCGGCATGGCCCGGCAGGGTTATTGGACTCCCCAGCCGCGCGAGCTCTCAATGCCTCAGGATAACCGCATCCTCATCGCCCTCGGCGCCGGCCTTGCGGTCGTCGCCGCCGTGGTGATCGGCCTGGTGTTTTCAGGAGGGCGCGACCGCGACCCCGCTCCGCCGCCGGCTGCGCAGGGCGGACTGACGGTCGATGTCGCCGAGGCGCCCGAACTGAATACGACCCGGGAGCTGCGCTGCTACGTCGACGGGCAGTTCGTCGGCCTGGCGACCCTGCCGGATTGCGCGCGGCGTAACGGCGTGGCCACCGACTCTCTCGACGTCGGGGTCGACGAAACGGGCGCCCTGGTCGCCCTGCCGGCCGCGCCGGTCGTCGAGCCGCCGGTCGAGCTGATCGAGCCGATGCCTGCGGCGACGCCGGAACCCGGCCAGCCCGAACCGGCCCCGGTTCAGGCCGCGGCCGGCGCTCAGTGCCTGCGCCACACGGGTTCCGACTGGCGTGCCCTGTCGTCCAATATGAGCCTGAACGCCTGTGTGCAGGCGCTCTATTCCGGCACCTGCGTCCGGCCCGGCGACGCCCTGTATGGCCGTTGGGGCAATACGACCCTGCGGCTCGTGCCCCGGCGGGTCGAGCAGTCGCCCGACAACAATCGCTTCCGCACCTTGGTCGAACAGGACCGCAGCTGCCAATTCCCGGACCTCCGTTGATGACCCGCGCTCCCTATTTCATGGCCCTCGGCCTCGGCGCACTGGCCCTGGCGAGCTGCAACGACTCCGTCGAGGCTCCATACGTGCAAGGCGTTTGCTTCGCCGTTGAAGTCGGCGAGGAGGGGGAGGCCCCCGTCTTCAACAAGCTGGCCGAGAACCAGCCCCAGATCGAACACTGCGCGGCGCGCCTGGAGGAGATGCGGCTACGTTTCCTGCGTCAGGGCGGCAGCCGTCAGGAAGTCACCGGCGCCTATCACGGGCAGTACATCTTCATCGATCGCGAGGGGGTGTGGATCGGCAAGTCGCTTGAGGGCTCCCGCTTCATCGCCATGGCGCGGACCGGTGACGGCCGGCTGGCGGTGCCGGGTGCTATCGCGCGGGACGAGACCGGTCGTCCGATCGGCGTTGCGGCGCCGCCCGAACCCTCGCCCTCGCCAGCTACGGCCCCGTAGCGAACAAAACTGGAACATCGAGCCGCGATCAGCTAGGGTTGCGGCCACGAAATCAACCCGGCCCCGCCGGCGCCTGGCGCCCCGGGGCCCAATGAACAACCGGCCTCAAGCCAGCACCAAGCATGGCGGGCCTGCAAAAAGGATTCGATGATGGCGGGCAGCGTCAACAAGGTCATTCTGGTCGGCAACCTGGGCAAGGACCCGGAAATCCGCACGCTCAACTCCGGCGAACGCGTCGCCAACCTGTCGCTCGCGACCTCGGAGCAGTGGCGCGACAAGGCCACCGGCGAGCGCAAGGAGAAGACCGAGTGGCACCGGGTGGTCATCTTCAACGAGAACATCGTCAAGGTGGCCGAGAATTATCTGAAGAAGGGCTCGACCGTTTACATCGAGGGCTCGCTGCAGACCCGCAAATACGAGCAGAACGGCGTCGAGAAATACTCCACCGAGATCGTGCTGCAGAAATTCCGCGGTGAGCTGACCATGCTGGGCGGCCGCGCCGACAGCGCCGGCGGCGCCTCGCGCGGCGGTGACGACGACTATTCCTCCGGCTTCTCGACCGGCGGCGCCAACAAGCCGAGCGGTCCCAAGGAAAGCTACGACCTGAACGACGACATCCCGTTCTAGGAATCGATCGGGCCGGGGGGCGACGACAGTGGCGCCTCGGGTGCTGGTGCTGGGAGCCAACGGCTTCATCGGCGCCCATGTGGCCGCCGCCCTTGCGGAGGCCGGATGGACGGTCCGCGCCGGCGCGCGCGATCCACGGGCGGCGGCGCGCCGGGCGCCCGGCCTGGCGTGGGTGAATGCCGATTTCGCCGACCTCCTCCACGCCGACGACTGGGCCCCGCTGCTGGACGGGATCGACGCGGTGGTCAACTGCATCGGCGTGCTTCAGGACGGCGGCCGGGACAGCACCGCCATCGCCCATGTCTCCGGTCCGCGCGCCCTGATCGCCGCGTGCGAGGCGCTGGACGTGCGACGGGTGGTCCATCTGTCGGCGGTCGGAGCGGAGGCCGAGGCGGGCACGTCCTATGGGCGTAGCAAGGCGCAGGGGGAGGGGCTGTTCGAGGCCAGTTCGCTGGACTGGCTGATCCTGCGCCCGTCCCTGGTGGTCGCGCGGCCGGTGTTCGGGGGCACGGGCCTGATCCGCGCCCTGGCGGCGTTTCCCGGCTTCATTCCGGCGCCGGGCGGTGGACAGCGGTTCCGGCCCGTGGCGATGGACGATCTTTGCGCCGCCGTCGTCGCGGGCCTGGCCCCGGGCGCGCCGGTCCGGCGCAAGCTCGACGTGGCGGGCCCGCAGAGCCTGACCCTGGCGGAAATCCTCGTCGCCTATCGGGGCTGGCTGGGACTGAAGCCGGCGCCGGTCGTCGCCCTGCCCGACGTTCTCACCGCCCCCGCCATCGCCCTGGGCGATCTGGCCGGATGGCTGGGATGGTCCTCGCCGCTGCGGTCGGCCTCGATCCGCCAGATGAATTACGGGGTGGAGGGCGATCCGGATCGATGGGTGGCGGAGCTGGGCGTGCGGCCGCGGAGCCTGGCCGCCCACCTGACCCGGACGCCCGCTTCGGTGCAGGACGTCTGGCACGCCCGTCTGTGGTGCGTGCGGCCCGTCGCGATCGTCACGCTCAGCCTGTTCTGGATCCTGACGGGGCTGATCAGTTTCGGACCGGGCCGGGAGGCGGCGCTGGCCGTTCTGGCGGAGGGCGGCTACGGCGCGAGCGCCCCGGTGGTCGCGGGGTTCGGCGCCCTGCTGGACGTCGTGCTCGGTCTGGCCCTGCTGGTCCGGCCGTGGACCGCGCGCGTGGCGATGCTGATGGCGCTCGGCACGGTCGGCTACCTTGTCGCCGCGTCGATCAGTCTGCCGCACTACTGGCTGGACCCGCTCGGGCCATGGCTCAAGGTGCTGCCGATGATGGCGCTCTGCCTGTTCGTCGCGGCCACGGACGAGCGGCGATGACCGACCTCCTCAAGCTGATCCATGTCCTGTCCGGAGCGGTGCTGTTCGGCACGGGGCTGGGCATCGCCTTTTTCATGGTCTGGGCGACCCGCACCCGGGACGCCCGGGTGGTGGCCGGGGTGGCCCGCATCGTCGTGGTCGCCGACTTCCTGTTCACCGCGAGCGCGGTCGTGATCCAGCCCCTGACCGGCTTCTGGCTGATCCGCCTTCACGGCTACGGCCTGACGGAGCGGTGGCTGCTGGCCACCTACGGCCTCTACGTCTTCGTTGGCCTGTGCTGGCTGCCGGTCGTCTGGATTCAATGGCGCATGGCCCGTCTGGCCGAGGCTGCCGCGTCGAGGGGCGAAGGCCTGCCGTCGGCCTATGACCGCCTGTACTGGACATGGTTCGCCCTCGGCTGGCCGGCGTTCGCGGCGGTGATCGGAATCTACGCCCTGATGCTGTTCAAACCGGCGCTGTGAGCCACATTCGGAAATGCAAAGTGTCGTGCGGCGGCCGCGCCGCACAGGCTAATCGAGTCCCGTGACCACGCCCGACAAGCCCCACAGCCCGCTCTCCCTGATCGAGATCGCCGCCATCGTGGCCGTGGTGGTGATCTGGGGCGTCAACAACGCGGCGGCCAAGCTGGCGACCGAGACGGTGCCGCCCTTGCTGGTCGGGGCCCTGCGCTTCGCCTTGGCGGCGATGTGCCTGATCCCGTTCGTGCGCCCGCCGTTTCCAAACTGGAAGAGCCTGCTGATCATCGTCGGCGTCGGCGGGCCGATCCACTACGGCCTGATCTATCTCGCGTTCTGGCTGGCGCAGGACGTCAGCCCGGTCTCGGTCGCGGCCCAGCTGTGGGTGCCGTTCACGGCCCTGTTCGCCTTCCTGCTGCTGCGCGAGCGGTTGTCGCGGTCCGCGATGGTCGGCATGGGCGTCGCCTTCGTGGGCGTGGCCTGGATGACGCTGGATCCGCATGCCATCGCGGACTGGAAGGCTATCCTCGTCGGAATCGCAGCCAGCGCCGCCTGGGCCATCACCACCGTGGTCGCGCGTCGGACGACGTCGATCCCGCCGCTGAAGATGCAGGGCCTGCTGGCGCTGACCGCCCTGCCCAGCCTCGCCTTCGCCTCGGCCGTGTTCGAGCGCGGGCAGGTCGAGGCGCTCCAGCAGGCCACGCCGCTGGTTTGGGCCTGCGTGCTCTGGGCCGGGCTGGTGTCGTCGGTGCTGGCCACCACCATGGTCTTCTGGCTGGTCCAGAAACGCGAGGCCGGGCGGGTCACGCCCTACCTGCTGGCCACGCCGGTGGTCTCGATCCTGATCGGCTGGCTGTTCATGGGCGACGTGCTGACGACGCAGATCCTCACCGGGGCGGCCCTGACCATCGGCGGGGTGGCCGTCGTGGCGCTTGCGGAGCGGGGCCTCAGGGCGGGCGCTGCAAAGGCCTAGGGCGTTTCCGAGGGCGCGGCGTCAGAACGCCCCGTGTTGGCCGAATGTCTGCGACCCTTCTTTGGGGTGCGGCGAGCGTGTCGAGTGCGCGGCAGCACTGTGACCGGATTGTTACAGGCGTGGCCTTGATCGGGCGCCGATTGGCCACATTCGCTTGCCGCTGCCGCTGTTGCTGATAGCTTGAGAATTCGAACGGAGTCCGTCGTGAGGCGGAAGCCGCGTCTCGCATTCATAATCGGTTGGGGCCTATCTCATGCTTCTCAAGCGCAAATATCTTTTCGGCACGACGATCCTGGCGGGCGTCATGGCCGCCACGGCTCCGGCTCTGGCTCAAGAAACCCAGCTGCCGGGCGTCGACGTCCAGGGGCAGCAGCCGGTGGCGACCGAAATTGAAGAGGTCGTCATCACCGGTTCGCGTATCCGCCGCGATCCCACCAACTCCCCGACCCCGCTGATCTCGGTCTCCCGGGAAGATCTGCTGACCACGGGTCAGACGACGGTGATCGACTATCTCGCCACCATCCCGGCCCTGTCGAACTCGGTCGTTCCGTCCGACACCACGGGCTCGGGCCTCGGTGACGGCGGCCTGTCGCTGGCCAACCTGCGCTCGCTCGGCTCCAACCGCACTCTGACCCTGGTGGACGGTCGCCGCCACGTCGGCTCGAACGGCGGCTCGCTCGCGGTCGATATCGACACCATCCCGCGCCTGCTGATCGAGAACATCGAGATCGTCACCGGCGGCGCCTCGTCGGTGTACGGCGCCGACGCCGTCTCCGGCGTGCTGAACTTCGTCCTGCGCAAGGACTTCGAAGGCGTCGAGATCGATGCCAACTACGGCATGATCAACGAAGACGGTCAGGCGTCGCGCCGTATTTCGGCCCTGATCGGCCACAATTTCTTCGACGACCGCCTGAACCTGTACGGCCACGCCGAATATGAACAGGTCGACGCCGTCACCTCGTTCGACATCGACTGGATCGACGAGGGCTACTACCTGCTCGGCACGGACGCCGACCCGACCAACCCGGCGCTGGGCGCGCCGACGGACGGCGACATTGATGCCCAGCTGTTCCGCGCGCCGCTGCGTATGGATCGCCCGCAGTGGGGTCAGACGACCATCGTCCACCAGACGCAGTTCAGCCCGACCAGCGACCCCGACGTCGCCAACTTCGCCGGCAGCTCCTGCTTCTTCACCTACGCTTCGAGCTGCTATGCGGTGGCTCCGGGCTACACCTACTGGTACGACGGCACGACCGCCCGTCCGGCCAACTTCGGCACCCGGATCGGCAACACCGGCGTGAGCCGTCCGTACAACTACGGCGGCGATGGCGTGAACGCGGCGAACTTCTCGACCCTGTCGCGGGTGCCCGAGTCGGAATCGGCCCGCTTCCAGGTCGGGGGCAACCTCGAGCTGACCAGCAACGTCGAGGCCTTCTTCGAGGTCAAGCACGTCGTCGAGGACACCTTCGACGTCAGCCAGCCGACCTTCTTCGACTTCGACCTGGACAACACCTCCTACGCGCCCACCCAGTTGAACTCGATCTGGGGCGTGCAGTCGATCGACCTGCGCTGGGACGATAACGCCTTCCTGCCGACGCTGGTGAAGAACGCCATCGCCACCAACATGCTCAACGTGTACGGCCCGGCGACCGCGAACAACCCGAGCCCGCTGCTCGGCCAGGTGCCGCTCCAGCTGGCGCGCCACACCATGTTCGGTCCCGACCGGACCCAGGAGAACGAGCGCGTTCTGACCCGCTACGTCGCCGGCCTGCGGGGGTCGCTCGACCAGATGCTGTTCGTCGACAACATCAACTGGGATATCGGCTACACCTACGGTGAGGTCGAGGTCGAGAACCGCGAACGCGGCGTCGACTCGCTTCGGTTCGCCCTCGCGGCCGACTCGGTCGTCGACACCGCCGGCCTGGTCAACGGCACGCCGGGCGAGATCGTCTGCCGCGCCCAGCTGCTGGACGCCCAAGGCCTGCCGCTGGTGTTCGGTGGCGGCATCTTCGGCGGTGACGATGTCCGCACCATGCAGGGTTACGGCCAAGCCGATGTCGATCAGTGCGTGCCGCTGAACATCTTCGGCGATGGCAACCAGAGCCCCGAGGCCCTGGCCTATGTGGACGCCACGATCGGCATCACCGAGCGTAACGAGCAGGAGCAGTTCATCGCTTCGGTCGCCGGCGAGCTGTGGGACTTCTGGGGAGCCGGCGCGATCGGCGTCGCCGTCGGCGCCGAACACCGCCGCGAGTATACCGAAGGCGTGGGCCGTGACCGGGACACCAACGGTCGTCTGCTGTTCATGAACACCGGCCCTGACTTTGCGGGCGCCGAGTACGAGAGTGACGAGGCCTTCGCCGAACTCTCGATCCCGCTGTTCCGCGACAGCTGGCTGGGCGAGTACGCTGAACTCAGCGGTTCGTACCGCTACGCCGACTATTCGACGGTGGGAGAGGTGGACGTCTACGGCGTGAACCTGATCTATCGTCCGATCCAGGACATCGCCTTCAAGACCAGCTTCAACTCCTCGGTGCGCGTGCCGGACCTGGGTGAGAACTTCTCGCCCTTCAGCCAGACCTTCGCCAACGGCTTCACCGATCCCTGCTCCACGGCGGTGATCGGCAACCTGACCGACGACGAAGTCCGCGATAACCGTATCGCCAACTGCACCACGCTCGCGGCCCAGCAGGGCTTCGCGTTCGACTTCGCCGGCGCCACGGTGACGACGACCGACGACTTCCTGCCCAACTACACCTCGGGCATCGCGGGCGTTCTGGGCGGCAACCCGTTCCTGAAGCCGGAAACGTCCGAGTCCTTCACCTTCTCGACCGTGATCCAGCCCCGGTTCATGCCGAACTTCTCGCTGGTCCTGGATTACTACGAGATCGAGATCGAGGACGTCATCGCTTCGGTTTCGGCCCAAGCCGCGGCGAACAACTGCGTCAGCGGCGACACGCTGAACCAGGCCGCCTGCGACACGATCTTCCGTAATCGCGGTACGGCCGGCACGGACTTCTGGGTCGGCGGTCCGGTCGGTGATCCGATCGGCGGTTTCATCCAGGGCTCGATCAACTACGCCGCCCTGGCCACGCGCGGTCTGGACTTCACGGCGCGCTACAGCGTCGACATGGAAGAGACCTTCGGCCGCAACTGGGGTCGTCTGGACTACTCCATCGGCGGTCTGTGGCTGATCGAGCAGGAGCAGTTCCTGAACTCCTCCGATCCGGAAGACGGCACCGAGCTGAGCAGCGGCCTGTTCTACCCGCGCGTCCGCTTCACCTCGTCGCTGACCTACTCGCCCAACGACGTCTGGAGCGTGAACTGGACGATGGACTGGCAGACCTCGCAGGACATCGTCCAACTGCGGAACCTGGTTGGGAACGTCGACAACCGGCCGGTCGAGTACACCGACACGGGCAACTACGCCCGCCACGACTTCACGGTGCGCTGGAACGTCCGCGACGATCTCTCGCTGCGCGCGGGCGTGGTCAACGCCTTCGACGCCGAACAGGCCCCGTGGCTTGGCACGACGCTGTACTCGAACTTCGACCCGTACGGCCCGCGCTACTTCATCGGCCTGAACTACCGTCCGTTCTAAGACGAACGACACCATCAAGACTGGAGAGGGCGGCTCGCGAGAGCCGCCCTTTTCTTTGTCCACAGGGCTATTTGCCGTGAAGGTTAACGATTCCCGTGGCTCGCGGCCCGACTCAGACTATCCGGTAACACTCCCTTAAGCAGATGGGGTGTTTCCTTAACGCGCTCATAACCAATGCGATTCGGCGGGGTTTTCGCATTGGCGGCGTTCAAGGGCAGGGTCGGATAAGGTCGGATAAGAATATGTCTCTCTCGCTGGTGCGTCCGCAACACACGGAACTGAAGCCCCGCATCGTTGTCTTCGGCGTCGGCGGCGCCGGCGGCAACGCCGTCAACAACATGATCGACGCCGGCCTTGAAGGCGTCGAGTTCGTCGTCGCCAACACCGACGCGCAGCATCTGTCGTTCGCCAAGACCGACCGCCGCGTCCAGCTGGGCGAGACCATCACCCAGGGCCTGGGCGCGGGCGCCCATCCCGAGGTCGGCATGAACGCCGCCGAGGAATCGGCCGAGGAGATCTACGGGCACCTGGACGGTGCCCACATGGTCTTCATCACCGCCGGCATGGGCGGCGGCACCGGCACCGGCGCGGCCCCCGTCATCGCCAAATGCGCCCGCGACCGCGGCATCCTGACGGTCGGCGTGGTGACCAAGCCCTTCACCTTCGAGGGCCGTCACCGCATGCGCTTGGCCGACGCCGGCATCGCCGAGCTGCAGCGCTACGTCGACACCCTGATCGTCATCCCGAACCAAAACCTGTTCCGCGTCGCCAACGAGCGCACCACCTTCGCCGACGCCTTCGGCATGGCCGACCAGGTGCTGCACTCGGGCGTCCGCTCGATCACCGACCTGATGATCCTGCCGGGCCTGATCAACCTCGACTTCGCCGACGTCCGCGCCGTCATGTCCGAAATGGGCAAGGCGATGATGGGCACGGGCGAGGCCTCGGGCGACGACCGCGCCCTGATGGCGGCCCAGAACGCCATCGCCAACCCGCTGCTGGACGAAACCTCGCTGAAGGGCGCCAAGGCCGTTCTGGTGAACATCACCGGCGGCATGGACATGACCCTGCTGGAAGTCGACGAGGCCGCCAACGCCATCGCCGGCGAGGTTGACGCCGACGCCAACATCATCTTCGGCGCCGCCTTCGACCCGGCCCTGGACGGCAAGATCCGCGTCTCGGTCGTGGCCACCGGCATGGAAGACCTGGCCGCGGCCCAGTCGCCGTCGTCGACCTCGAGCCCGGTCTTCGACACCCGCCGCCCGGCCCCGTCGTACGCCGCCTCGCGCGCCGAGCCGGTGCGTCAGGAAGCGGTGCGGGAGCCGGTTCGCGCCGAGGCCCCCCGCCAGGCGGAGCCGGCTCCGATCGTCCCGACCTTCCAGTCCAGCCAGCCGACCTACGGTACGGCGGCCCGCGCGCCTGAGCCGCGCCCGGAGCCCGTGATCCACGTCGCCGAGGACCGCGCTCTCGAGCCGATCGTCGACCCCTGGGTCGAGGAATACGAATCCGCGCCGCGCACCGCCGCCCAGGCGGAGGCCCCGGTGGCCCAGGGCGACCTCTACATGGATCGCATGGGCGAGCGCCCGGCGCCCACGCCCGAGCCGCGCCGGGAAGAGCCCGCCTACGACGATCTGGACGACCGGGACCACCGCAAGTCGGGCTGGAGCCTGTTCGGTCGCGGCAAGCGTCAGACGACCCAGCCCACCTACGCGCCGCAATCGCGCACCACCGAGATGCGCTCGACCAGCCAGGTCCAGCCGACGCCCGAGCCCGAACAGGGTGAGGCCGAGGACGATCTGGAGATTCCGTCCTTCCTGCGCCGCCTCGCCAACTAGGCCGCGACACCTGGAACGTCAGGCCGCCCCGGAGCCCAGGCTCCGGGGCGGTCGCCGTTCCGGACTGTGTCAGACCGAAACAATCCGAAACCCGACTTTCATTTTCCCCTCGCTCCGGGGCCGCTAGACGGTTCGTGGGGCGAAGTCCGCACGTAGAGGCGGCGCGCAATTGAAGCGAGTTTGAGTTTGCCGGTCCGCAACGACCATCACCAGAAGACCACCGTCGCGCCCGCGATCATCGCCGGCGTGGGCGTGCACACGGGCGACCGGGTGCGTCTTGCGGTGCGTCCGGCGCCGGTCGGGACCGGCATCGTCTTCGTGCGCACCGATATCAAGGACCGCGACAACCGCATTCCGGTCTCCGGCGAGGCCGTCGTCGACGCCCGCCTGAACACCATGATCGAGAACGCCGCCGGCGTCCGCCTGTCGACCATTGAGCACCTGATGGCCGCCTTCGCCGCCCTGGGCGTGTCGAACGCCGTGGTCGAGGTGGACGGGCCGGAACTGCCGATCCTCGACGGTTCGGCGCTGCAGTTCGTCCAGCTGCTGGACCGCGCCGGCTTCCGCCGCCAGGAAGCCCCGGTCCGCTATATCGAGATTCTTGAACCGATCCGGGTCCAGGACGGCGACAAGACCGCTGCTTTGCTGCCCTGCGACCGCTACGAGATGCGCTTCGAGATCGACTTCGCCTCGGCCGCCATCGGCAACCAGGTGGTGGACTTCGTGGTCGACGAGCAGACCTTCCGCGACGAGATCATGGCCGCCCGCACCTTCGGCTTCGCCCACGAGGTCGAGGCCCTGCGCAAGGCCGGCCTGGCCCGCGGCGGCAGCCTCGAGAACGCCGTGGTCATCGACGGCGACCAGATTCTCAATCCGGGCGGACTGCGCATGGAGCGCGAGTTCGTGAAGCACAAGGCGCTGGACGCCATCGGCGACCTGTACGTGCTGGGCGCGCCCCTGCTGGGCCGCTACGAGGGCGTCAAGGCGGGCCACCACATCAACAACCTGCTGGTCCGCGAACTGCTGGCCAATCCGCAGGCGTGGCGCGAGGTGACCCGCGTGCCTGAGATGGCGATGGCCGGTTGATCAGCCGAGGCTGATCGCGCTCATCTGCCGGCCGAAGTCCGGCTCTCCATTCAGATACGCCCGACGATTCGAGAAGAACCGCGCCGCGTCCGTTCGCGTGTCCTCGCCGGTCCAGGCCGCGGCGCCGACGCCGGCCTGTTCCAGCCGCCACAGGACATAGCCGGGCAGGTCGAACTGCCGCTTATCGACCGCCGCGCCTGGAGCGAAAAAGCGCGCGCCGCCGGGGTCGTGGTGTTCGAACCGGTCCTGGAAGGCGGCGTCAACCTCATAGCTCGCCTGCGCGATACAGGGCCCAATCACCGCGACCATGCGGGCGGGGCGGGCGCCGAGCGCCTCCATGGCGGCGACGGTGGAGTGGATGATCCCACCGAGCGCGCCCTTCCAGCCCGCGTGGGCCGCGCCGACGATCCCGGCCTCTGGGTCGGCCAGCAGGACGGGAGCGCAGTCGGCGGTGAGGACGGCGCAGATGACGCCCGGCGCGAGGGTGACGCTCGCATCGCCTTCGGGCCGGTCGCCCTTCCAGCCCGCCTCGGCCACGCGGCCGACGGCGGAGTGGATCTGGTAACAGGCGGCGAGGTCGTCGGGCGCGCCGCCGAGGTGCTCTGCCACCCGCCGGCGGTTCTCGGCCACCGCGGCCGGATCGTCCTTCGAGCCGATGCCGGTGTTGAGGCTGCCGTAGAGACCGGTCGAGACGCCGCCGTGCCGCGTGAAGAAGCCGTGGCGGACGCCGGCGCGGTCGAGCAGGGGGTGGGTGATGGGCTCCAGCGCCATGGTCAGTCCTCGAAGCCGGGCACGACGAGCGTGTGCGGCGAGAAGACCGCGCAGGCCTTGAACAGCGCGCCCATCTGGTCGTCGGCCGTCAGGCGGGCCAGCTGGCGGTCGATGATCGGAGCCGCGTCGGGGCGGCCTTCCTTGAGGCGGTCGGCGCGGGGCGCGATGCCCAGTCGCTCGAGAAACTCGCCCTGGCCCATGGTCCCGGTCACGTCGGCGCCCGCATGGACGGCCGCTTCCTGCACGGTGGGGAAGTCGGCCCACTGCGTGAGGTCGGCTTCGCCCGGGCTCTCCAGCGGATCGACCTTCTGATGCCGGCGCAGGGCCTGCAGGGTGTCGCCGGCCTCGGGGCGGGCGCGGCCGTAGTCGATCAGCAGGGCCGCGCCTGACGCCGCCTTGACCAAGGCGGCGACTTCGCGCCCGAACATGGCCTGCTGGTCGGAAATCTCCACCGTCTGACCCGGCTCGACCTCGAACGTGGGTCGCTTGAAGCCGCCGGTGATCGCCTTCAGGCCGAAGATCAGGGCGCCGCTGTCGGTGACGCCGACGCAGCGCTCGGCCCAGCCGTCCCCGGTCTTCACGAACTGGCGGGCGGGCAGGCAGTCCAGCACCTCATTGGCGATCAGGATCACCGGGGCGTCGGTCTCGATCCGGTCGAGCGATGACACCCACCGGGGGTGGACGTCGCTGTCGGCCAGCATCCGGGCCTGGGCTTCGCGCAGCGGCGGGCTGGGCTCGATCAGGATCAGGTCGACGGCGCGCAGGAACTCGGGCGCCAGACGGGCGGCGCGCAGGGCGTCGGCCATCAGCGTCCCGTCGCCGGGCCCGACCTCGACCAGCCGGACCCGCTCGGGCGCGCCCAGTCGCTCCCACAGCTCGACCGCCCACAGGCCGATCAGCTCGCCGAACATCTGGCTGATCATCGGCGCGGTGATGAAGTCGCCGGTCGCCCCGATGGCCGGGCGGGTGGCGTAGTAGCCGCCCTGCGGGTCGTGCAGGCAACGGGTGACGTAGTCGGCGACCGTCATGGGCCCGGTCAGGGCGATCTCGCGCGCCAGCCGGTCCCGCAGCGACATTCAGTCCTCCGTGGCCACCGGCGGCCGCTTCCACGCCCGCCAGATCAGCCAGGCGCCGACCAGCATCATCGGGATCGACAGCATCATCCCCATGGTCAGGCCCAGCGGCAGGTTCTCCATGCCGAAATCGGGCTGTCGCACCGTCTCCAGCGAGGCGCGGACCAGACCGTAGCCGAACAGGAAGATGCCGGTGACGTAACCCGGCTTGGCCAGCAGCCGGCCCTTGTACACGGCCAGCCACAGAATGACGGCCAGCGCGATGCCCTCCAGCCCCGCCTCATACAGCTGACTGGGGTGACGGGTGACGTTTCCGGGCCCCTGCATCTGTCCGTTGACGAGGAACTCGCAGGTCGAGCCATAGGCCTCGCGCATCCGGCTGCTGCAGAAGTTGATGCCCCAGGGCGCGTCGGTCGGGCGGCCCCACAGCTCGCCGTTGATGAAGTTGGCGATGCGGCCGAAGAACAGGCCGATCGGCACGACCGGCGCGATCAGGTCGCCGAGACTGAGCAGGCGGATCTTGTTCTTCCGGGCGAACCAGCCGATCGCCAGGCTGACGCCGATCAGGCCGCCGTGGAACGACATGCCGCCGTCCCACAACCGGAGCAGGGCCAGACGCTCGCCCCAGTTCGCGCCAGTGAACAGGTCGGCGTAGAGCTCAGGCTTGTAGAACAGGGCGTAGCCGAACCGGCCGCCGAGGATGATGCCCAGGGTGATCCATAGCACCAGATCGTCCAGCTGCACCGTCGTGACCGGCGGCTTGCCCGGTTGCCAGACCGCGGTGTTGCGGGCCAGCCGGTTGGCGTACCACCAGCCCAGAACGATGCCCGCCACATAGGCGAGGGCGTACCAGCGGATGTCCAGCGGACCGATGCTGACCAGAACGGGATCGAATTCGGGGAATTGCACGGGCGCTCCTGCAGGCGGTTCGTGCCACGGGGTTTAGCAAGCGTCGCCGCGCCCGTCGCCGAAATTTCGGTGGACCCTTCCGCCCAAATGCCGCCACAGGTCGCATCGACAGCAAGGTTTCGTTCACCATATCGGGCAACCATCCCTTAACGACGTTCGCTTGTTCGAGTCGGAGAGTCCTCATGCAGACGCGAAACCCCATCCTCGACGAGTTCGCCAAACTCACCACGGGCGCCATGGGGCTGGCGCAGGCCGCCGGCGAGGAGGCCAAGACCGCCTTCCGGGCCCAGGCCGACCGTTTCGCCGCCGACATGGATCTGGTCCGCCGCGACGAATTCGACGCCCTGAAGGCTGAAATCGCGGCGCTTCGGACGGAGATCGCCGCGCTGAAGGGGGCGAAGAAGCCTCAGAAGGGAACGTCCACAGCGGCTTCTCCCGCACAGGACGCACCCGGTTGAGCCGAATCTGCGAACCCGCCTACCGTTCCCTGAGAGGGCGTGAGTCGCGCCCGGAGACGTCTTGATGGACACTGCCCGGCCCGAAGAAGTTGAGGTTCCCTACGACCCGCTGGATGTCGTGGAGCACGTCCTGGTGGCCGAGAACCTGCCGTTCGACCGCACCGACGAGGGCGACCTGGCCTTCTCGCTGGCGGGTGACTGGAAGGACTATGAGCTGTGGTTCGCCTGGCGGCCCGAGGGCGATTGCCTCCAGTTGTGCTGCGCCCTCGACCTGCAGGCCTCCAAGGCCCGGCGGGCGGCGGCCTATGAACTGGTCGGCCTGATCAATCAGCGGACTTGGATGGGCCATTTCGAGGTCTGGGCCGAGGATGGCGAGATCGTCTTCCGCCATTCGCTGGCCCTGCCGATGGGCGAGCGGCCGACCTTGGGCCAGGCGGCCTCGATGATCGACGCGGCGGTGGAGGCGGCCGACCGCTACTACCCCGCATTCGACTTCATGATCCGCGGCAACAAGAAGCCGCAGGACGCGATCGACTCCTGCCTGTTCGAGACCGTCGGCACGGCGTGAAGTCATGACGGATACGCCATCGACCGGCGCCGTGGTCCTCGTGGGCTGCGGTCGCCTGGGCTCGGCCATTCTGGAAGGGTGGCTGGCGACCGGGACCGTGGCGCCGGCCGATCTGATCATCCTGACGCCCTCGGAGAAGCCGGCGGCGGAGACGGCGCGGGAGCGGGGCGCGAGCGTCAATCCGCCGGTCGACGCCCTGTCGGGAGCCCGCGCGCTGGTGCTGGCGGTCAAGCCGGCGAAATGGCGGGAGGCGCTCGCCCCGCTGCTGGCCGCGCTGCCATCCGGTACGCCCATCATCTCGGTCATGGCCGGGGTGAGCGCCGATGACATCGCCGTCCTGTCCGAACGGCCGGTCACCCGCGTCATGCCGACCACGGCGGTGGCGCAGGCCCGCGGCGTCGCCGCCCTGTGGTCGGCGGACAATAACGCCCGCGAGACCGGACGCCGGCTGTTCGGCGCCATCGCGGATGTCGTGGATCTGGACCGCGAGGCGCTGATGGATGCGGCCACGGCGGTGGCCGGCTCCGCGCCGGCCTTCATCTACGCCTTCGCCCAGGCCCTGGCCCGGGCCGGCGAACGGCAGGGTCTGTCATCGGAAGCGGCCCGGCGGCTGGCCCGGGGCGCCCTGCGCTCCGCCGGGGCGGGGGCCGAGACCGGAGCGCCGCTGGCCGATCTCGTCGCCCGCATCGCCTCGCCTGGCGGGACGACCCGGGCTGGGCTGGACGCCATGGAATCCGCCGGCGACCTCGACCGGGCGGCCGAAGCCGCGGTCGATGCCGCCGTCGAACAGGCGCGGGCGATCAGCGGCTGACGTAGCGCCCGTCGACCAGGCGGCTGGCCAGACGCTCATAGGCCCGGTCCGCGTCCTGCCAGGTCGAATAGCCGCGCACCTCGGCGAGACTTTGGGAATACCAGTCGTACCTGACCGGCAGCACCTGACCGTCGGCGGTGGTGATGCTTCCCTCGATGGCGGCGCCGCCGATGGAGATGCTGCGGTGCGGATCGAGCCCGGGCCGATCGGCCATCTGTTCGAAGGTCGGCCGGTTGGGCTTCAGGTCGGTCAACACCAGGTCGATCCGGGCGCCGTCGAGATCGCCGTTGCGGGCGAGAGCGCGGCGAACGACCTCGGCCAGTCGGTCGGCCTGTTGGCGGACGTCGCGTTCGCCCAGCTCCCGGGTCTTCTCCTGAAGGTCCGGGCCGATAGTGACGGAGACTGAGGCGGGGTCGGCCAGGGCGGGGCCGGCGGCGACCGCAAGTACGGCGCCGAGGGGGGCGAGAAAGGCGAGCTTGCGCATGGTGTTCCTCCGATTGCCCTGTCGGATCGAAAGATGCGCCTTGCGGCTCCGCTTCGCCAGTAGGCGGGGCAATTTGTGATCGGGTCAGCCGGGCAGGCGAATGACTGCGCGCAGACCGCCCATCTCGCTGCGATCGAGGGTGATGTCGCCGCCGTGACTCCGCGCCACGTCCCGGGCGATGGCCAGGCCCAGACCGACGCCCTTGCGGTTCTGGTTGCGCGAGGCGTCGAGCCGGGAAAACGGCCGGAAGGCCTCTTCGTGCATCTCGTCGGGAATGCCCGGACCGTCATCCTCGACGGTGATCTCCAGTCCGCCGGAGGGGAGGGCGCGGGCGGCCAGCCGGACGTGGTCGCCGTGGGCCGCCGCGTTGCCGGCGAGATTGGCCAGTGCGCGCTTTATGGCGAGGGGCCGCAGGGTGGCGCTGAGGTCCTCGGGGACATGAACCTCGATCTCGGCTCCGGCGCGCCGGGCGTCTTCGGCGGCAACCGCCAGCAGGTCGCCGACCAACACCGTCTGGGCCGCCTCGCCGGCCTCGCCGCGGGCGAAGGCGAGGTATTCGTCGATCATGTGCTCCATCTCGTCGAGATCGCCCTGCATCGCGGTCGAGCGCTTGAAGGGCGGGGCGAGGGCCAGTTCGAGCCGCAGTCGGGTCAGCGGTGTCCGCAGGTCGTGGCTGACCGAGGCGAGCAGGGCGGTGCGCTGTTCGATATGGCGCTGGATGCGGTCGCGCATGTCCATGAAGGCCTTGGCCGCCGCCCGGACCTCCCGCGCCCCGTGGGGCTTGAAGCGCTCGCGGGCCTCGCCGCGCCCGAAGGCCTCGGCCGCCTCGGCCAGCCGCTCGATGGCGCGGACCTGGTTGCGGATGAACAGGATGGCCACGCCCATCAGCAGGACGGTGGCGATGAACAGCCAGACGACGAAGATATGGGCCTGGGTCGCCACGGCGCGCTCACGCGGGGCGATGATGCGCAGCACCCCGTTGTCGTGTTGCACCCGGATATCGACGTAGGCGGGGTACTGGGTGGTCGAGAACCAGAGCGGCCGGTCGACCCGGGAGGTCAGGGCCTCCTCCAGGGTCCGGTCGACCACCCCGATGGGGCCGCGCTCCTGCTCCTCGGGCAGCACGTCGCCCTCGCGCAGGTCGATGGACAGGGACATCGAGCGCTGGGCCCGGTCGGCGATGATGGCGAGGTTCCGCGGCGTCGGATCATCGGCATAGCTCTCCGACGCCCAGGCGATGTCGCCGGCGAGCCCTTCGGACAGGCGGGCGGTCACCGTCTGCCAGTGCATGTCGAAGAAGGCCCAGGTCACCGCGACCTGCATGACCAGAACCGGCAGGACGATAATCAGCAGCGACCGGCCCCAAAGCGAGGTCGGCAGGCGCCGTTTCAGCACCCGGGCCCACAATGACGCCGGCAGAAGTTTCACGTTCCTTCCCCCGCGAGGGGAGAAGGGAGGTGATGGTTCGCCTTCATCAGTCGGGGGCCAGCATGTAGCCGACGCCGCGCACGGTCTGGAGGTAGCGCGGGTTCTTGGGGTCGGCTTCCAGCTTGCGGCGCAGGCGGGTGACCTGGACGTCGACGGCGCGACCGGTGATGTCGGCGGTGTCGGGCGACAGACTCATGCGCTCGACGGGGGCGTGGGCGTGGATGGCGAGGGTCTTGAGCAGCTGGGCCTCGGCCTCGGTCAGGCGCTGGGGCTTGCCGTCCTTCGACAGCTCAAGCCGCTCCATGTCGAACACCGCCGGGCCGAGCTTGATCTCGCGCGGGGTCAGCGGCTTGCCGCCGGTGCGGCGCAGGATGGCGTCGACGCGCAGCGCCAGTTCGCGGGGGTCGAACGGCTTGGACATGTAGTCGTCGGCGCCACGCGACAGGCCCTCGATACGGTCGTCCGGATCGCCGCGTGCGGTCAGCAGCAGGACGGGCGTCTTCGAGGTCTCGGCCTTGGAGCGGACCCAGGTGGTCAGGTCGAAGCCGCTCTCGCCGGGCATCATGACGTCGAGCACGACGAGGTCGAACTCGATCAGCTCCATCAGCCGCCTGGCCGCGGCGGCGTGGGCGGCTCCGGTGACGCGGTAGCCTTCCCGGGCGAGGAATTCCTTGAGCAGCTCGCGGATGCGGTCGTCGTCGTCGACGACCAGCAGGTGGCGGCCGGCGCCGGGACCGGCGACCGGACCCGAGCGGCCATGGGGACGGACGTCGGTCATGCGGATGCGACCCCGCGGGTTGCGGAGGCGTTGACCTCGCCGGTTCGGGCGGCTCTAACCCGAGGGCAGACGCGGGAGACGTTCTTCAATGGCCTTCGTTCCTTTCGACGATCGTGACGGCTGGATCTGGATGGACGGAGATTTCGTGCCCTGGCGGGACGCGAAAACGCACGTTCTGACCCATGCCCTTCACTACGGCTCGTCGGTTTTCGAGGGTGAGCGTATGTATGACGGCGAAATCTTCAAGCTGACCCCGCATAGCGAACGCCTGAAGCGCTCTGCAAACCTGCTGGATTTCGACCTTCCGTACAGCGTGGCCGAGATCGACGCGGCCTGCAAGGCGACCTGCGAGAAGATGGGACTGTCGGACTGTTATGTGCGGCCGGTCGCCTTCCTCGGTCCGGAGACCGTCAGCGTCTCAGCCATCAACAACAAGGTCCGGGTCGCCATCGCCGTGTGGGAGTGGCCCAGCTATTTCGACCCCGAGACCAAGGCCCGCGGCATTCGGCTGGAGTGGTCGAAATGGCGTCGCCCCGACCCGGCCACCGCGCCCTCGGCGGCCAAGGCGGCGGGCCTGTACATGATCTGCACCATGTCCAAGACGGCGGCGGAACGGCGCGGCTACGCCGACGCCATGATGCTGGACTGGCGCGGCTATGTCGCCGAGGCCACCGGGGCCAACGTCTTCTTCGTGCAGGACGGCGTGCTGCACACCCCGCCGGTCGACGCGATCCTGGACGGCATCACGCGCCAGACCGTGATCGAGATGGCCAAGGCGAGGGGGATCGAGGTCGTCGTCCGCAACATCCGTCCGGAGGAGCTGGCGACCTTCAGCGAATGCTTCCTGACCGGCACCGCCGCCGAGGTGACGCCGGTGAGTGAGATCGGTGAGTACCAATTCACCCCCGGCGCCCTCAGCCTCGGGCTGATGGAAGACTACGGCCGGCTGGTGCGGCGGGCCTAGGGCGCGCCGTCGTCACCGGCGACGGCTGGCGGCGTCTTCGCCTTCTTGCCGACGCGGATTTTCCGACGGTGCTTCCACCCCAACCAGATCAGCGGGCCCAGAATCAGGAACAGCGGCAGCAGGGTCGCCAAGGCGTAGATGATCGCCCCCAGCGTTCCCATGAAGGCCGCCAATGACCCGGTCAGCGCCTGCTTGACCGGCGTAAAGGCGTTGTCCGGGGCGAACTGCTGGGCGCTCTGGTAGCTGAGGCTGACATGCGACATGGCCACCCTGGTGCGCATTGCGGTCAGGGCGGACTGGGTGCCGTCCAGTTCGCCCTGGACCCGGGCCAATTCCCGCTCGGTGGCGAGCAGTTGCTCCAGCGGCGCAGAGCGCGTCGCCAGCAGAACCTGCAACCGGTCTCGCAAGGTCGTCAGGGCTCGCAAGCGCGCGGCGGTGTCGGTCAGCGAGCGGGTCAGGTCCTCCGACTCGGTTGAGGCTGCCGCGATCCGCCCGCCCGCCTGCTCCGCGTCGGCTTCCAGCGTGGCTCGAAAGCTCGTCAGCCACGCGGGAGCGGCCCGCAACTCAAGGCTGGCGGTGACGGAATCCCGCCCGTAGCGACGCGACTCCGATTCCAGAACCTGACAGACCAAGGGCCCGGCGCGGGTGCATGCGGCTTCATGCCGGCGCATCAGGTCGGTCGCGCGGTCGGCAGGGACCTCAACGCCGTACCGGTAGCTGTACGCGATCTGGGCGCCGCTGGGGATCTCAGCGGGCGCGGCGGGTGCAGTTTCGGCCGCCGCGGCCGCGTCTGCCGCCGGCGCCATCGCGGCATCCGCCGCCGGGGCTTCCTTGTAGTTGGATGGCGGTCTGAGCATCTCCACGTTGAGGGTCTCGTCCGAAAATCCATCGACCCTCTGCGGCTGGTCGCATCCCGTGAGGGCCAAAGCCGCGCACAGGGCCACGGCGCTGATTGAAGGTGACTGCATGCCGATCCTCCCGACACCGTGCGGATCACGGTTCGATGAGGAAGCGACCGCTTGGAGGCTAAAGCTTGACCGCAACGCAGCCAGACTGCGGCTTGCCATTGCCGGACGCGTGTCGTTCAACGGGGCAGGGGCCGGCGGGGAGCCGGTCGGGGAAATGCGTCCATGTTCAGCGTCCTGAACCTGCAGAGCCTTCTGGGCCTCGCCGTCATCGTCGCCGCCTGCTGGGGCCTGTCCGAGAACCGGCGCGCCTTCCCGTGGCGGCTGACGCTCGGGGCGATCGTGGTGCAGGCGGGGCTCGTGCTGGCGCTGTTCGGAATCCCGGGTTCGCAGGTCGTGCTGACGGCCATCACCGGGGCGGTCGACGGGCTGGCGACGGCGACCAACCGGGGCGCCCAGTTCGTGTTCGGCTATCTGGCCGGCGGCGACCAGCCCTATGTGGTCGGCAACGAGGGCGCGCTGTTCACCTTCGCCTTCCAGGTGCTGCCGCTGATCCTCGTTATCTCGGCGCTGTCAGCGCTGCTGTGGCACTGGAAGGTGCTGAAGTGGATCACCCACGGCTTCGGCATCCTGTTCCAGCGCACCATGGGATTGGGCGGCGCGTCGGCGCTGGCGGTGGCGGCGAACATCTTTCTCGGCATGATCGAGAGCCCGATCGTGATCCGGGCCTACCTCGACAAGCTGACCCGGTCCGAGCTGTTTCTGCTGATCGTGGTCGGGCTCGCCACGGTGGCCGGATCGACGATGGTGGCCTACGCCGCCATCCTCGCGCCGGTGCTGCCGGACGCGGCCGGCCATGTGCTGGTGGCCTCGATCGTCTCGGCGCCCGCCGGCATCCTGCTGGCCCGCGTCATGATCCCGGAAAAGCCGGGCGAGGGCGGGGCGCACGCCGACTACGACT
Source organism: Brevundimonas sp. LjRoot202 (assembly GCF_964253355.1). NCBI lineage: Bacteria > Pseudomonadati > Pseudomonadota > Alphaproteobacteria > Caulobacterales > Caulobacteraceae > Brevundimonas > Brevundimonas sp. LjRoot202. The sequence goes on from NZ_CAXUQW020000008.1 coordinate 28,225, forward strand.
CCGCCCTGAAGTACGACAGCGGCATCGACGCCATCGTCAAGGGCACGGCCGACGGCCTGATGGTGGTGCTGAACATCTCGGCCATTCTGATCGTGTTCGTGGCGCTGGTGGCGCTGGTCAACATCATGCTCGGCGGGCTGTGGCTGTTCGACGGGCCGGTGACGGTCGAGCGGCTGCTCGGCTGGATCTTCATGCCGGTCGCCTGGCTGACCGGGGTGGAATGGTCCGAGGCGGGCCGGGCCGGGTGGTTGCTGGGGGTCAAGCTGACCCTGACCGAGTTCGTGGCCTTTATCGAACTGGGGCGGATTCCGGTCGGGGAGATGAGTGAGCGGACGCGGATGCTGATGACCTATGCGTTGTGCGGCTTCGCCAACATCGGGTCGGTCGGCATCACCGTGACCGGGCTCAGCGTGCTGATGCCCGAGCGCCGCGAGGAGGTGCTGGGCATGGTGTGGAAGGGTCTGTTCGCGGGCTTTCTCGCCACGCTGATGACCGCCTGCGTGGTCGGAGCCATGCCGCCGCTGATCTTCCGCTGAAGCGCCGCCGCCCGGCGTTGACCCTGCGGCGCCGGGGGGGCAGCATTCGCCGCATGACCGAACAGCCCGACGTCTATCCCGTCCCGTCCGAATGGGCGCAGCGCGCCCGCATGAACGCCCATGGGTATGAGGCCGCCCGCGCCGCCGCCCACGAGCGGCCCGACGCCTTCTGGGGCGAGCAGGCCCGGCGGCTGGACTGGATGACGCCGCCGACGAGCATCAAGGACGTGTCGTTCGACAAGGCCGACTTCCGCATCCGCTGGTTCGAGGACGGCGTTCTGAATGTTGCGTGGAACTGTCTGGACCGGCATCTGGAGACGCGCGGCGACGAGACGGCGATCATCTGGGAAGGCGACGACCCGGATCAGTCGGGCAAGCTGAGCTATCGCGAGCTGCACCGCGAGGTCTGCCGGATGGCCAATGTGCTGAAGGGGCTGGGCGTCGCCAAGGGTGACCGGGTCACGATCTACCTGCCGATGATCCCCGCCGCGGCTGTCGCCATGCTGGCCTGCGCGCGGATCGGGGCGGTGCATTCGGTGGTGTTTGGCGGCTTCTCGCCCGACAGCCTGTGCGGCCGGATCGAGGACTGCGGCTCGAAGGTGGTGATCACCGCCGACGAAGGGCTGCGCGGCGGCAAGCGGGTGCCGCTGAAGGCCAACGTCGACGCGGCGATGGAGAAGGGCGCCGGGGAGATCGTCGAGACGGTGCTGATCGTCTCGCACACCAATGCCGACATCCCCCTCGTGGAGGGTCGCGACGTGCGCTACGGCGAGGCCAAGCGCGGCGTGTCCGACGACTGCCCATGCGAGCCGATGAAGGCCGAGGACCCGCTGTTCATCCTCTATACCTCGGGCTCGACCGGGAAGCCCAAGGGCGTGTTGCACACCACGGGCGGCTATCTGTTCTGGGCGGCCTGGACGCACGAGCTGGTGTTCGACTACCGGCCCGGCGAGGTGTTCTGGTGCACCGCCGACGTGGGCTGGGTGACCGGCCACAGCTATTGCGTCTACGGGCCGCTGGCCAACGGCGCGACGACGCTGATGTTCGAGGGCGTGCCCAACTATCCGGACCACAGCCGGTTCTGGCGGGTCATCGACAAGCACGGCGTCGAAATCTTCTACACGGCGCCGACGGCGCTGCGGGCGCTGATGCGGGAGGGCGACGGGCCGGTGAAGGCGACGTCGCGGGCGTCGCTGCGCCTGCTCGGCAGCGTCGGCGAGCCGATCAATCCGGAGGCGTGGCGCTGGTATCATGAGGTGGTGGGCGAGGGGCGCTGCCCGATCGTCGACACCTGGTGGCAGACCGAGACCGGCGGCATCCTGGTGTCGCCGCTGCCGGGTGCGACCGACCTCAAGCCGGGGTCGGCGACGAAGCCGTTGCCGGGGGTGGAGCTGCAACTGGTCAACGCCGACGGCGAGGTGCTGGAAGGCGCCGCCTCCGGCAATCTGTGCATCACCGACAGCTGGCCCGGCCAGATGCGCACCGTCTGGGGCGACCACGGGCGGTTCTTCGACACCTATTTCGCGACCTATCCGGGCAAATACTTCACCGGCGACGGCTGCCGGCGGGACGAGGACGGCTATTACTGGATCACCGGGCGGGTGGACGACGTCATCAACGTCTCGGGCCACCGGATGGGCACGGCCGAGGTCGAGAGCGCCCTGGTGCTGCACGAGGCGGTGGCCGAGGCGGCGGTGGTCGGCTTCCCGCACGATATCAAGGGACAGGGCATCTACGCCTATGTGACCCTGAACGCCGGCGTCGAACCGGACGAGGCGCTGCGCAAGGAACTGATCGCCCAGGTCCGCTCCGAGATCGGACCGATCGCCGCGCCGGACGTGATCCAGTGGGCGCCGGGCCTGCCCAAGACGCGCTCGGGCAAGATCATGCGACGAATCCTGAGAAAGATCGCCGAGAACGAGGTGGGCGCTCTGGGTGACACCTCGACCCTGGCCGATCCGGCCGTGGTCGATGATCTGGTGCGGAACCGGGCGGGCGCGGCCTAGACCGATTCGTTCACCCGGCGGCGTCCGCTTATCCAGGTCTCGACCACCGCCAGATCCTCGTCGAGCATCGCCAGATCGGCGGCGAAGCCGGGCTCGATGCGGCCGCGGACGGCGCCGAGGCCGAGAAACTCGGCCGGATTGGCCGTGGCGAGGGCGATGGCGGACGGCAGGTCGAGGTCCATCAGGTCGCGGGCGTTGCGCACGGCGGCGGCCATGTTCAGGTCCGATCCTGCCAGCACCCCGTCCGGATCGAGGCACAGGCCGTCGCGCACCGTGATCCGACGACCCTGCAGCATGAAATGATCCTCGGGCGAGCCGACGCTGGGCATGGCGTCGGTGACCAGCATGAAGCGGTTCCGCGGGCGGCAGCGCAGCGCCAGCTTCAACACCACCGGATCGACGTGATGGCCGTCGACGATCAGGCCGCACCAGCTGTCGATGTCCTCGAGCGCGGCGCCGACCGCGCCCGGCTCGCGGCTGGTCAGCGGCGACATCGCGTTGAACAGGTGGGTGAAGCCCGTCATCCCGGCGTCGAGAGCCGCCCGGGTCGTGGCGTAGTCGGCGTCGGTGTGGCCGGCGGCGACCACCGCGCCGGCCTGCGTCAGACGCGTGATCATCGCCGGCGTAGTGGTCTCCGGGGCGAGGGTCACCAGCGTCCGGCCGCTCTTCAGCCGGGTTAGCAGAGCGATGGCCCGGTCATCCAGCGTGCGGAATTTGGAGGCGTCGTGGACGCCCTTGCGCGACGCGTTCAGGAACGGGCCTTCGATGTGGATGCCGAGCACGCCGGGCGTCCCGCGGGCGATCGCTTCTTCCACGGCGGTGATGGCGGTGTCGATCACCGACAGGTCGTCGCTGATCAGCGTAGGCAGGAAGCCGGTGGTGCCGAACCGCCGGTGGGCCTGGCCGATCGCGTCTATGCAGTCCGCGGTCGGACAGTCGTTGAACAGGATGCCGCCGCCGCCATTGACCTGGGTGTCGATGAAGCCGGGGACCAGATACGCCCCGCCGAGGTCGTGGACCTCGTCCTCCGGCGTGGGCGCCCGGCCGACCCGCGTGATCCGGTCGCCCTCGACCGTCACCGAAACATCGGTCCGGAACGCGCCTCCGGTGAGGACCCGGCCATTGGTGAGGGTGATCGGCATCAAAGGGTCTCGGTGACCTTGTTCAGGAACGGCGGGCGATCGGGGTCGTGACCCCGCGCGACCGAGGCGAGGGCGGCGAGCCGGTAGAAGCTCTGGATCAGCAGGATCGGCTGCATGGCCGGATGCGCGTCGGCGGCGGGCAGGGAGACCACGCCGGCGCCGGCCTGCGCACCCGCCAGCATGACCTTCGCGCCCCGCCCGGCGAAGTCGGAGGCGAGCGCCTCCATGTCCGCGCGGGTCTCGTCGTCCTGGGCCAGCATCAGTACGGGGAAGCCGGCCCGGACGAGGGCCATCGGGCCGTGGCGGACCTCGGCGGCGCTGAACGCCTCGGCATGCAGGCCGCAGGTCTCCTTCAACTTCAGGGCGGCCTCGCGGGCGACCGCGAAGCCGGGGCCGCGGCCGACGACGTAGAGGCTCTGCGCCTGCACGAGGGTATCGAGCGCGGGGCTCCAGTCGCGCTGGAAGGCTGCGTCCAGTTGATCCGGCAGCGCGTCCAGCGCCCGCAGCAGGTCGGCGTCGGCGCTCCAATGGCCGAGCAGCTGCGCCAACGCGCTGAGGCTGGCGATAAAGGATTTGGTCGCCGCCACCGAAGTCTCCGGTCCGGCGTGCAGGGGGACGGTCACGTCGGCGACCTCGGCCAGCCGCGATCCCTCCGCATTGACCATGGAGATGACGAAGGCGCCGCCCGCTCGGGCCGCCGCCACCGAGGCGACGAGGTCCGGGCTCTGGCCCGACTGGGAGATGGCGATACAGACGCCGCCCCGCAGGCGCGGCTCGACGGCGTAGACCGAGCTTGCGGAAAGGATGGCGGGGCTGGTCGGGACGCCCGTGCCGGTCTCGATCAGATAGCGGGCGTAGACGCCGGCGTTGTCCGAGCTGCCCCGGCCGCTGAGCAGGGCGATGGTCGGTGACAGGTCGCGCAGGCGCTCGCCCAGTTCGGCCATCAACGGCGCGTTGCGGGCGAGCTGCGCCGCCACCACCCCGCCGGCGGAGGCGGCCTCCTGGAACATCCGCGTGTCCCCGGCCCGCATCAGGCGGGGCCGTCGTTCAGTTCGGCGACGAAGTCGTAGGCATCGCCGCGATAGAAGGACTGGGTCACCTCGACGGCCTGGCCGTTGCGGGCGAAGGCGCGACGCTCGATGAGCAGGCCCGCCGCGCCGGGCGCGACGCCGAGCAGTTGGGCCTGCTCCTCGGTGAACAGCACGGCCCGGAGCCGCTGCAGCGCGCGGATCGGGCGCTGCCCATTGGCGTCCAGCGCCCGGTACAGCGACACATCGACAGCCTCGAGCGACGGCAGGCTGGAGGCCGGGACGGTGGAATACTCCAGCGCCATCGGGGCGCCGTCGGCGTAGCGGATGCGGTGATAGCGATAGACCGGGGTGCCCGGGCTTAGCCCCAGGGTCAGCGATTCCTCGGGGGTCACCGCGCCTTCGCTGCGGCTGATCCACGAACTGGTCGCCTTGCGGCCCCGCGCGGCCATGTCCTCGGAGAAGGAGGTCAGCTTGGAAAAGCTCTTCTCGACCCGGGCGGCGACGAAGGTGCCGGCGCCCTGGCGGCGGGACAACAGTCCCTCGGCCACGAGACCGTCGAAGGCCTTGCGCACGGTGATGCGCGACACGGACAGGGCCTCGGCCAGGTCGCGCTCGGCCGGCAGGGCCTCGTCGGCCTTGAGCACGCGCCGCTCGATGGCCTCGCGCACCGCCTGCTGCAGCTGTTGGTACAGTGGCGTCGGCCGCCCCGCATCCAGTTTTCCGATGACTTCAGAGAATGACATGCCAACCCCGACCGATGAGGCTGCTTTCGCCCATCGCCGTCTGCATCACAACCCATCTAACCTAACCAATCAAGGACCAATCTGAAAAAAGAATAGGTCCAATTGTTCGATTTGGGCTTGCTTGTCGTAAACATTTGATGACACCTTGCCGCCTGCGCTCGCCAGAATGCCGTGTGGAGCGCATGGGGGAGGATCTGCATTGGTCCTCTAATGGAGTGGTCGGAACTCGCCGGGGAGCGGGACGGCCGCAGGAGGGACGGGCGTCATGGGTATTCATCGGGCAATTCTGATCGGTTCGGTCAGCGCTCTGGCGCTGCTGGGCACAAGCGCGGCGGCCCAGGACGGGCAGCCGGAGACGACCACCACCGTCGAGGAGGTCATCGTCACCGGCATCCGGGCGTCGCTGCAGCAGTCTCTGGAAACCAAGCGCGAGGCCAATGCGATCATCGACGTGGTCACCGCCGAGGATGTGGGCAAATTCCCCAGCTCGAACGTGGCGGAAGCCATCACCATAATTCCGGGGGTCACCGTCGACCGGCAGTTCGGCCAGGGCGAAAAGGTCAGCATCCTTGGCACCGACCCGGCCCTGAACCGCACCCTGCTGAACGGCCAGACCGTCGCCTCGGCGGACTGGTTCATCCTCGATCAGCCAGGGCGGACCTTCAACTACGCCCTGCTCGCGCCGCAGATCGTCGGCCGGGTCGAGGTCTACAAGTCGCCCGAAGCCCGCATCGACGAGGGCAGCATCGGCGGCACCGTCGACGTGATCACGCGGCGTCCTCTCGACCTCCCGTCCGGCACGCTCTCGGGCGCGGCCAGCTGGCTCTACAATGACCGCTCTGAAGAGGGCGACCTGCAGCTGTCGGCGCTCGGCAGCTGGCGCAACGAAGACCGCACCTTCGGCGTGCTGGTGTCCGCGCAGCGCGCCAGCGACGCCCTGCGCCGGGACGGCCTGGAGTCCTACGGCACCATTCCGGCCAGCTACTACATGGGCGGGAACCCCGAGAATCCAGGGGCCAACTCCATCGCCAACGGCAACTGCGCCGGCCCCTGCGCGGCGACGCTGGCGGCCAATCCCGACGCGAGGGGCCTGAACGCCTTCGGCACCTCCTATTTCGAACAGCAACGGGACCGCGACAGCGTCACGGTCGCCCTTCAGTTCCGGCCGACGGATGCGCTGGACATCAATTTCGACTGGCTTCGCATCGACGCCAGCTATGACAACACCAACCAGTCGCTGTTCGCCTTCCAAGGCAACACCTGGAACAGCCTCGGCGCCCTGACCGACATCCAGATCGACGACGGGGTGATCACCCGGGCCTCCTTCGACAACGCGCTCAGCGTGCTGGACGTGCAGTATCGCGAAGCGGCGATGACGTCGGACAGCTATCACCTCGATGGCAAATACCTCGGGACCGGCTGGGATATCGCCGGCGACCTCGGCTACACCAAGGCCGAAGGCGGCACCCAGCGCCAGCTGTTCGGCGAGTTCCTGAACTGGGCCGACTACACGGTCGACTTCACGGGCGCGCCGGGCGTACCGGGGACACTGACCTACGGCGATCCGACCGTGCTGGGCGACGCGTCGAAATTCTCGTTCGACGGCGGCTGGGGCGGGGGTGATCCCTCGGTCGGGCCGATCGGCTACAACCCCGGTTGGGGCGGCAATATCGTCAGCAAGCCGACCACCGACGAGGAGACCTACGCCCAGGTCGATCTCGGCTTCGACCGGGACGGCGTCTGGGAGCGCCTACAGTTCGGCTACAAATACCGCCAGCACGAGACCGACCAGAGGATGTCGGGCGTGACGGTCCAGATCTACGGCGCGCCCGACAACGCCGCCATGTTCAATCCGAGCCAGGTTCCGGACAACTATCTGGACGGCTTCGACGGCGTGAACGACCAGATGAGCAACCGCTTCCGCATCGATGGCGAGGCGCTCGCGGACTATATCGAGAGCGGCGAATACCTGCGGCCTTGGCAGGCGGCGCCGGTGCCGACCGTCTTCGGCAACGCCGAATTCACCGCCCAGAACTGGAATGTGCAGGAGCGCATCCACGCCTTCTACGGCCAGGCGAATTTCGACAGCGGCACGGTGCGCGGCAATGTGGGGCTGCGCTACGTCCGGACGGCGTCCGACAGCGGCGGCTTCGTCTGCGTCAACCAGACCCCGACGGGCTGCGGCGCCACCGAGGCGGACTGGGCGTGGGAGGTCCGGACCAAGGAGTACGAGGACTTCCTGCCGAGCCTGAACGTCGCCATTGACGCCTCCGAGGACGTGATCGTCCGGCTGGCGGCGGCCAAGGTGATCGCGCGGCCGAACTATGCCGACATGTCCAACTTCTTCTGGCTCTCCGACCAGATCCTGACCGGGGGCGGCGGCAATCCCGACCTCGAGCCCTATTCGTCCACCAACCTGAACGCCGCGGTGGAATGGTATTTCGCACCGGAGGCCATCCTGTCGGCTGAGGTCTTCTACAAGGACATCAGCAACTACATCCTGCAGGCCACCGCGCCCGAGGAGCATTTCAACCAGGCCCAGAACGCCGTCACCACCTACCAGATCAGCCGGCCCACCAATGCGGGGGCCGCCGAACTGCAGGGGGCGTCGTTCGCGTATCAGCAGACCTTCGCCTACGGCTTCGGCCTGCTGGCCAACTACACCTATGTCGACGGCAGCGCCGACAACGGCGCGGACCTGCCCTTCAACTCGCGGCACCAGGTCAACATCAGCCCCTTCTACGAGAACGGGCCGTTCTCGGCGCGGGTGACCTACAACTGGCGTTCGAAATATTTCACCGGCGTCGACCGGGGCGACCAGATGTACGTGCGGGCCTTCACCGGCCTGGACGCCACGGCGGGCTACGCCTTCACCGACAATGTCAGCCTGACGGTTTCGGCCCAGAACCTGCTGGACAGCGAGTACTACGCCTACGCCAATACGGTGGCGCTGCCGCGCGGCGTGTACCGGACTGGCCGCAAGCTGATGGCGACCCTCAGCGTCGACTTCTAGGGCCGTCGGGGGGGGGGCGGCGGTTGTCGCCCCCCGCCATTGCGCCGCGCGGAAGACGAACCGAGGATGACGAATGCCGAGGCTTTCCCGCGATTTCTCCAGTTCTTCCCTGAGCGACAACTCCGGGCGGGGCCGCTTCGCCCCGCCCGTTTCCTTGTCCGTCGGGGCGTCAGCGTGAGCACCGCCATGACCTTCTTCGCGCGATCCGCGTTCCTCGCCGCCGCCGCCCTCCTCCTGTGCCTGGCGGCGCCGGCCGGGGCGCAGGACGCCGGGATCTCGCCCGCCGTCATCCCGGCGCCGCTGTCGGTCACGGCCGGGGCCGGCGCGTTCCGGATCGACGATGCGACGGCGCTGGTCGCGCCCGCGGGCGACGCCGAGGCCGCCGCCGCGGCGCGCCATCTTGCCGACCTGCTGCGCCGGACGCGGGGGCTGGACCTGCCCGTGGCGGGCGCGGCCGGCGACGGCGCGAGCGCCGTGGTGTTCCGGCGCGGCGAGGCCGAGGCCGACGGCTACACGCTGGAGATCAGTCCCGACAGGGCGGTGGTCACGGCGAACGACGCCGGCGGCTTCCTGTACGGCGCGGTGACCCTGTGGCAGCTGGCGACGGCACAGGAGGGGCGGGGCCCGACGTCGCTCGCCGCCATGCGCATCGTCGATGCGCCGCGCTTCGGCTGGCGCGGCCTGATGCTGGATTCGGCCCGCCATTACCAGTCACCCGAGTTCATCAAGGCCTTCATCGACTGGATGGCGCTGCACAAGCTGAACGTCTTCCACTGGCACCTGACCGACGACCAGAGCTGGCGGCTGGAGATCAAGGCCCTCCCGCGCCTGACCGAAGTGGGCGCTTGGCGGGTTCCGGCGGGGGCGGCGGCGCAGGCCGACATCGACCCGGCGACCGGCCGGCCCCGGCTGCACGGCGGCTTCTACACCCACGACGAGGTTCGCGAGATCGTCGCCTGGGCCGCCGCCCGCAACATTGTCGTCGTGCCCGAGATCGATGTGCCGGGCCACGCCAGCGCGGCGATCGCCGCCTATCCCGAGCTCGGCGTCACGGACGCGCCCGGCGCGGCCGTCCCCGCGGTTCCGGCTGACTGGGGCGTCTACCCCGCCCTGTTCAATACCGAGGAGAGCACCATCGCCTTCTTCCATCAGGTGCTGGCCGAGGTCATCGACCTGTTCCCCGGAACCTATGTCCACCTCGGCGGGGACGAAGCGGTCAAGGACCAGTGGAAGGCGTCGCCGCGGACGCAGGAACGGATGCGCGAGCTCGGCGTCGCCGACGAGGCGGCCCTGCAGAGCTGGTTCATCGGCCGCATGGAGCAGTATCTGAACCAGCACGGCCGTCGCCTGATCGGTTGGGACGAGATCCTCGAGGGCGGCCTCGCCCCGAACGCCACGGTCATGTCGTGGCGAGGCGTCGAAGGCGCGGTCGAAGCCGCCCGGCTGGGGCATGATACGGTGCTGTCGCCGGCGCCGACCTTCTATCTCGACAACCGGCAGAGCGCCGCGGATGGCGCGCCCGGCCGCGGCTTCGTCGTGCCGATGGAGGCTCTCTACACCTTCGATCCCACGCCCGAGAGCCTGACCGCCGAACAGGCGGAACACGTGCTGGGGGTCCAGGCCAACCTGTGGACCGAACACATGCGCGACGAAGCGCGGGTCGAACACCAGGCCTATCCGCGCGTGGCGGCGCTGGCTGAACTGGCCTGGTCGGCGCCGGAGCGGATGGACTGGGACGATTTCCGCGCCCGTCTGACGCCGCAGCTGGCGCGTTATCGGACCCTGGGGATCGACTACGCCGAAAGCGCCCTGTCACCTGGGCCGGCTCCGCTGCCGGCCCAGGGCGAGCGGCGCCACGATCATCAGATGACGCTGTGCAGCGCCGGTATCGCACTGTCGCTGATCGACGACGCGCCGCTGCGGGGCGAGCGGGCGTCCTTCCTGCTCGACATCATGAACCCGTGTTGGATCTATCAGGCCGCCGACCTGTCCGACGGCGTGGCGTTCGAGGCGGCCGTGGGCCAGGTCCCGTTCAACTTCCAGATCGGCGCAGACATCGAGAAGGTCCGGCTGCGCGCGCCGAGAACCGAAGCGGGCGAGTTGGAAGTGCGGATCGGCGGCTGTGAGGCCGAACCGGCGCTGGTCATTCCGCTGGCCGAGGCCGCGGCGGACCACGGGGTCAGCGTCGTGCGCGGTCGGCTGCCGGCCACTCCGGGCGTCCACGACCTGTGCCTGACCTTCACCCAGGCCGAGGTCGACCCGATCTGGGGCCTCGACTGGGTCCGGCTGTCGCCGGCGGAGCGCCGCTGACATGGGCCGGCTCGTGATCCATTCGCCGGTCGACGGCTGGGCGACCTCGCTTGACGAGGTCCCGGACGAGGTGTTTTCCGGGCGCATGCTCGGCGACGGCGTCGCCGTCGATCCGCTGGGCTCCACCATCCACGCGCCGTTCGCCGGCGTGATCGGCGCCTTGGCGCGGGCCCGGCACGCCGTCAGCGTCCGGTCGGACAGCGGGGTGGAAGTCCTGATCCACGTCGGCCTTGAGACGGTGAAGCTGGAGGGGGAGGGCTTCACAGCTCACGTAGCCGAGGGTGACCGCGTCGCGGCGGGCGACCTGCTGCTGACGCTGGACCTTGAACGGATCGCCCGGAATGCGGTGAGCCTGATCACGCCCGTCGTGGTGACCGGCGACGGCTTCACGCTGCGAGACCTGGCCGTCAACCGGCGGGTGGGGGTCGGCGAGCCGCTGATGACGCTGTCGCTCGAGCACAGCGCGGGGCGGGCGGCCACCGCCGCCGCGGTGGATGACGTCTCCCGCGAGGTTCGGCCGTCGCTGCCGCATGGCCTGCACGCCCGGCCGGCCGGCCGCATCGCTGCGCGGGCCCGCGGCTTCGATGCCCGCGTCATGGTCAGCCTGCGTGATCGGCGGGCGTCGGCGACCAGCGCCGTCCAACTGATGGCGCTCGGCTTCGGCGACGGGGATACGCTGACGCTGACCGCGTCCGGGTCGGATGCCCGGGCGGCCGTGGACGCCCTGGCTGAACTGATCGCCGGCGGGCTGGGCGAACCTGCGCACGCGCCGGAGCCGCAGGCGCCCGCGTCCGCGCCGCCGTCCCGACCGCTCGAGGGTGACGACGGCGAGCGGATCTTCACCGGCGTAGCCGCCGCCCCGGGTCTGGCTGTCGGTCAGGCCGTGCGGTTCGTCCTGCCGGACATCGTCGTCTCGCCGTCCGGACGGGGCGCCGCCTTCGAGGCTGAGACGCTGGACCTGGCCCTCGCCGCCGTGCGGGAGCGGCTCAAGGTCGCCTCGGCGACGGGCGACGGACAGCGGCGCAGCATTCTGGCGGCGCATCTGGCCTTCCTCGACGATCCGGAAATGCTGGCCACTGCCCGGCTGGCGATCGAGGAGGGGCGCAGCGCCGCCTGGGGTTGGCGCGAGGCCACCCGCGCCGCCGCCGACCTGCTCCGTTCGATCGGCGACGCCCGCATGGCCGAACGGGCCGACGACCTGCTCGACCTCGAACGCCAGATCCTGCTGGAATTGACCGGCGGCGAACTGCAGCCGTTGGCGCTGGGCCCCGGATCGATCGTTCTGGCCGACGACCTGCTGCCGTCGCAGCTGATGGCGTTGGACGCCGGCCAGCTGGCCGGCATCTGCACCAGCCGTGGCGGGCCGACCTCCCATGTCGCCATTCTCGCCGCCGCCATGGGCGTGCCGGCGCTGGTGGCGATCGGACCCGCCCTGTCCGAGGTCGCGGATGGCGCGCTGGTGGTGATGGACGCCGACGGACGCCGGCTGATCGCGGCGCCGTCCGCCGCCACCCAGGCGCGGGCCCAGAGCGCCATGGCCGCCCGTGACCGGCGCCGCGCCGAGGCCCGCGCCGCCGCCGGCGACGACTGCCGCACCGCCGACGGCGTCCGCATCGAGGTGTTCGCCAACCTCGGCGCCGCTTCGGAGGCCGCTCCCGCCGTGGCCAGCGGCGCGGAAGGATGCGGGTTGCTGCGCACCGAATTCCTGTTCCTCGACCGCGAGACCGCGCCGGGCGAGGACGAGCAACTGGCCGAGTACCAGGCCATCGCCGATGCTCTGGATGGCCGGCCCCTCGTCATCCGCACGCTCGACGCCGGCGGCGACAAGCCGCTGCCCTATCTGCCGATGCCGCACGAGGACAATCCGGCGCTGGGCCTGCGGGGCATCCGCTCAGGCCTGTACCGTCCCGACCTGCTGCTGACCCAGTTGCGCGCCGCCTGCCGGGTCCGCTCGGCCGGTGTCCGGGCCGTCATGCTGCCGATGGTCGCCTCCGTGGCCGAGGTCCGGCAGGTGCGGGCGCTGCTCGACCGCGCCGCGGCCGAAACCGGCGCCGAGCCTCCGCTGCTGGGGGTGATGATCGAAACCCCCGCCGCCGCCATGACCACCGACCGTCTGGCCGGGGCGGTGGACTTCATCTCCGTCGGCACCAACGACCTGACCCAGTACGCCCTGGCCATGGACCGGCAGAACCCGCACCTCGCGCCCCAGCTGGACGCCCTGCATCCGGCCGTCCTGCGGCTGATCCAGCAGGCCGTCGCCGGGGCGGCGGGCGCGCGGTGGATTGGCGTTTGCGGGAGTCTGGCGTCGGAGGTCGAGGCCGCGCCCATCCTCGTCGGCCTCGGCGTCACCGAGCTCTCGGCCACGCCCGCGATGATCGCCGAGATCAAGGCGGTGGTGCGCCGCTTCACCCTGGCCGAGTGCCGGGTGCTGGCGCGCGAGGCGCTCGGCATGGACGGCCCCGAGGCCGTGCGGGCCATGGCCGCCGACGCCGTCCGCGTCTCTCCTCCCCGCAAAGCCGCCGGAGCCCAGTCATGAAGCTCGGACTCTCCAGCCTGCAGCCGCTCGGCCGGGCCCTGATGCTGCCGATCGCGGTGCTGCCGGTGGCGGGGCTGCTGCTGCGTCTCGGCCAGCCCGATCTGCTCGACATCGCCTTCGTCGCCTCGGCGGGGCAGGCGGTGTTCGCCAACCTCGGCCTGTTGTTCGCCATCGGCGTCGCGGTCGGCTTCGCCAAAGACAACAACGGCGCCGCCGGCCTGGCCGGCGTGGTCTGCTTCCTGATCGCCACCGAAGGCGCCAAGGCCCTGATCGCGGTGCCGCCGGAGGTGCTGGCCGGCGTGCCGGAGGCCTCCATCGCCATGGCTGGGAAAGCCTTCCGCGACGGGGCGCTGGCCCGGCTGGGGGTGCCGATCGGCATCCTGTCCGGCCTGATCGCCGGCGATTTCTACAACCGGTTCTCGACGCTCAAATTGCCGGAGTATCTCGCCTTCTTCAGCGGCCGCCGCTTCGTGCCGATCGTCGCCGGGTTCGCGGGCCTGGCGCTGGCGCTGGCGGTCGGGCTCAGCTTCACCGGCCTGAACCACGGCATCGACGTGTTCAGCCGCGCCATCGTCGGCTCGGGCGAGATCGGCCTGTTCGTCTACGGCGTGCTCAACCGGCTGCTGATCGTCACCGGCCTGCACCACATCCTCAACAACGTGGCCTGGTTCATCGTCGGCGATTACGGCGGCGCCACCGGCGACCTGAACCGCTTCTTCGCCGGCGACCCGACCGCCGGCGCGTTCATGAGCGGCTTCTTCCCGGTGATGATGTTCGGCCTGCCGGCGGCCTGCCTGGCCATGTACCACGCGGCCCGGCCGGACCGGCGCAAGGCGGTCGGCGGCATGCTGGCCTCGCTGGCCCTGACTGCCTTCCTGACCGGCGTCACAGAGCCGATCGAGTTCACCTTCATGTTCCTGGCCCCGGTGCTCTACGCCCTGCACGCGGTGCTCACCGGCGTGGCCATGGTGGTGATGAGCCTGCTGGAGTCGCGGCTCGGCTTCACCTTCTCGGCCGGCCTGTTCGACTATGTGATCAACTACGGCCAGGCGACGCGGCCGTGGCTGCTGATCCCGGTGGGGCTGGCCTACGCCGCCGTCTACTATGGGCTGTTTCGCTTCTTCATCGCCCGCTTCAACCTGAAGACCCCGGGCCGGGAGGACGAGGAGGAACTCGCCCCCGCGCCGGCCGCCGTCGCCGGCGGAGGACGCGCCGAACAGTTCGTTCGGGCTCTCGGCGGTCCGGCCAACCTGAAGTCGGTCAGCGCCTGCACGACCCGTCTGCGGCTGATCGTCGGCTCCCGCGACGCCGTCGACGAACCCGCCCTGAAGCGGCTGGGCGCCCGCGGCATGATCTCGCCGACGCCGACCGACCTGCAGGTCGTGCTGGGCCCCATCGCCGACGCTGTCGCCGATGAAATCCGCGCCTGTCTGAGCGGGAGCCGTGGGGCCGTCGCTCCGGACGCGAACGTGGACGCCATTCGCCGCGCACTCGGCTCCGGAGCGAATATCCGGGAGATAGCCGTTCGGGCGAGCCGCCTGTGCATTCGCGTCGTCCGGGAGGAGGCCGTTGATCTGCACGCCCTGCAGTTGGCCGCTCCGAAGGGCGCGGTCATGACCGGAGCGGATACACTCCAGCTGGTCGTCGGCGCAGGCGCCGAGGCGCTGGCGTCGGATCTCACCGCCGGGTGACGCCGGGACGCCCGCTGTCCGACATGGAAGCGGCGCGTGATCCCGCCCGAAAGCCAGACATTCGGCCCGCCATCATGCTGGAAAACTCCGCAACTCGTGGCGGATTGTGAACGCTCACAATCTATGCTCTCCTTGTCTCATGAGGCGGAGACCTCGAGGGCAGGAAGACGGGTAGGGGCGTATTTCGCCGGGGGAAACCGCGGTGGAGTCTCCAATCCACGCCGGCCGTCGCCAGCCCCTTCGGGGGCTCTCCGCGGGATTTGGAGAACGAAATGCGCGGTTCAGTCTCGACCCTTGCCCTGGTCCTGTCGGTGGGGCTCGCCGTCGCCGCGCCGGCCGTGGCCCAGTCTCCGGCCGCGCCGGAAGACGCCCGCGCGACGGCGGCGCTGTGGCCGACGGCCGCCTCTCCCGCGGCCATGACGGATCCTGCCACGGAGGCTTTCGTCACCGGGCTGATGAGCCGGATGACGGTGGAGGAGAAGGTCGGCCAGACCATCCAGGCCGACATCGGCTCCATCAGCCCGGAGGACCTGCTTCAATATCCGCTGGGCTCCATCCTGGCCGGCGGCAACTCCGGCCCGGGCGGTGAGGAGCGGGGCGATCCGCAGGGCTGGGTCGATCTGGCGAGGGCGTTCCGGGCTGCCGCGGCGCAACGACCGGGCGCGCGCGTGCCCCTGATCTTCGGCATCGACGCCGTGCATGGGCACAACAACGTCGTCGGCGCCACCATCTTCCCGCACAACATCGGCCTCGGCGCGACCCGCAATCCCGAGCTGATCGGCCGGATCGGCGAGGCGACCGCGCTTGAGGTGGCCGTCACCGGGGCGGACTGGACCTTCGGTCCGACCTTGGCCGTGCCGCGCGACGACCGTTGGGGGCGCGCCTACGAGGGCTATTCGGAGGACCCGGAGGTGCAGCGCGCCTACGCCGGTCCCCTGACGCTGGGGCTGCAGGGGACCTTGAGCCCGGACGGGCCGCTGGAGCCCGGCCGGATCGCCGGCTCCGCCAAGCATTTCCTCGCCGACGGCGGCACCGACGGCGGCCGTGACCAGGGCGATTTCACCGGCACGGAGCAGGAGCTGATCGACATTCATCTGGGCGGCTACGTGCAGGCCATCGATGCGGGCGTGTTGTCGGTCATGGCCAGCTTCTCCGGCTGGAACGGCGTCAAGCACTCCGGCAACGCGACGCTGCTGACCGACGTGCTGCGCGGACCGCTCGGCTTCGACGGCTTCGTGGTGTCAGACTGGAACGCCCATGGTCAGCTGCCGGGCTGCTCCAATGAGAGCTGCGCCGCCGCCTTCAACGCCGGCATCGACATGTTCATGGCCCCGGACAGCTGGCGGCCGCTCTACGAGAACACCCTGGCCCAGGTCCGCTCGGGCGAGATCCCGATGGCCCGGCTGGACGAAGCCGTCCGCCGCATCCTGCGGGCCAAGGTCAAGGCCGGCGTGTTCCGCGAAGACCGTCCGGTCGAGGGGCAGCTTCAACATCTCGGCTCGCCCGCCCACCGGGCGCTGGCCAGGCAGGCGGTGCGTGAATCGCTGGTGCTGCTGAAGAATGAAGGCGGCGTCCTGCCGATCGCGGGCGGCGGCAAGGTTCTGGTGGCCGGGACGGCGGCCGACGACATCGGCCAGGCGGCGGGCGGCTGGACCCTGAGCTGGCAGGGGACCGGCAACACCAACGACCACTTCCCGGGCGGCCAGTCGATCTGGGCCGGGATCGACGAGGCGGTCACGGCGGCGGGCGGGGCGGCGACCCTGAGCGCCGACGGGACCTTCGCCGAACGACCGGACGTGGCCATCGTGGTGTTCGGGGAGACTCCGTACGCGGAGTTCCTCGGCGACCTGCGCACCCTGGACTTCGCCCCGGAGGAGCCGCTGGCGATCCTGCGCCGGCTGAAGGCGGCGGGGGTGCCGACGGTGTCGGTCTTCCTGTCGGGACGCCCGATGTGGGTCAATCCGGAGATCAACGCCTCGGACGCCTTCGTGGCAGCGTGGTTGCCGGGGACGGAGGGCGGCGGAATCGCCGACGTCCTGATCGGCGATGCGGCGGGCGCGCCCCGTCAGGATTTCTCCGGCGCGCTGTCGTTCAGCTGGCCACGGGACGCCACCGGCAAGCCCCTGAACCGGGGTGAGCCGGGCTATGACCCGCAGTTCGCCTACGGCTACGGGTTGAGCTACGCCCGGCCCGCGGATGTGCCGACCCTGTCCGAGGACTCGGGCGTCGTCTCGGCCGCGGGCGGCGCGGACCAGTATCTGGTCAACGGACGCATCAATCCGCCCTGGTCCCTGATCCTCGAGGACGCCGGCGGCCAGACGCGGCTGGGCGACGAGACGTCCGGAGACAGCCCGCGCGGCGCGGTTTCCGTGAGGCCGGTCGACGACCTCGCCCAGGAGAGCGGCCGACGCCTGACCTTCACCGGCCCCGCCAAGGCCCTCATTTGGGGACCGCCTGTCGACCTTCGTCGCGAGGTCAACGGCGATCTGGCCCTGAGCTTCCGCTACCGGATCGATGCGGCGCCCGCCGGTGACCTGTCGCTCGGGTTCGGCGCCGCCGCCGTGGATCTGACCGACGAGCTCACGGCAGCGCCTGCGGGCGAATGGCAGGTCTACAAGGTGCGGCTGTCCTGCTTCGCCGAGCCCCGCGCCGAGGCGATCGAAACGCCTTTCGTCCTGGCCAGCACGGGGGCGGCGACAGTCTCCGTCTCGGAGATTCAGCTGAACCCGGACGTCGGTCCCGCCGCCTGTCCGGCGGCGTAGCAACGGCTGCCGCGGAGGCCGGGCTTCAGAGCATTCGCGGGAGGAATGTAGGGCGTTGTGAACGCTCTCAACTTGTGCTTAGCTTCACACTCAGAAGGCGGAGACCTTCGAGGTAGGAAACCCAGGAGTGCGCCACCGGGCGTGGCGCCAGCGCCGCCAGTATGCGGCGCTGTGAGAGCGGCTGCGTTCAAGTCCGCCGTCTCCTTTTTCCAAACCTCGATGATCGTCGCTGACAACGCTGAATTGCGACGAAGAGGGGGAATTCATGAAGGTTCAACGCACCACCTGGTGGGCCATCCTGATGGCCAGCAGCGCACTGTCGACGCCGGTTCTGGCGCAGGATCCGGGGGCCCCGCCGGCCGCCGAGCCGGCGACCGAGGTCGAGGAAGTCATCGTCACCGGCATTCGCCGGTCGCAGGAACAGTCGATCGACATCAAGCGGGAGTCGACCGCCATCGTCGACGCCATCTCCGCCGAGGATATCGGCAAGCTGCCGGACATCACGGTGGCTGACGCCCTGCAGCGCATCGCCGGCGTCCAGGTTCAGCGCAGCGCCGGTGAAGGCTCCACCGTGAACATCCGCGGCCTGCCGCAGGTGGTGACCCTGCTCAACGGCGAACAATATCTCAGCGCCGGCAACCTCGGCAGCGCCCAGCCGAACCTCAACGACGTGCCGGCCCAGTTGATGAACTCGATCGTCGTCTTCAAGTCGATGGACCCGCGCAACGCCCTGTCCGGCATCTCGGGCACCATCGACCTGCGCACGCAGCGGCCCTTCGACTTCGACTACGGCACGACCATCGCCCTGAACCAGGAATACGCCACCGGCGAGGACACCGGAGAAGACGACTACCTGTTCAACGGTCTGATCAACTGGCGCACCGACGGCCTGGGCCTGATGCTTTCCGGCGTCGCCAGCCAGTCCAACCTCGGCAATAACTACTCCGGCGTCAGCGGCGGCGTGTTCGGCAACAACGACTGGGGCGGGGGCGGCGACAACTGGATCGCGCCGCACGGCTACGACAGCTTCCGGCGCGTGGTCGAGCGCGACCGCTACAGCCTCAACGGGGCTCTGCAGTGGGACGCCGGCAACGGCCTCACCGTGACAGGCGAGGCCTTCTACACCAACCAGAAGGAATACAACCGGGCCGCCGGCCTAAACATCTCCAACCGTTGGAGCGCGCTGGGCTGGACCATTCCGACCGACTTCGAAACCACCGGCGTCACCGGCGGGAACGGCCAGCCGTGGCTCGATGTCGATGAGTACGACCTCGATGTCTGGTGGATGAACTCGTTCACCGTGAACCGGGTCACGGAGACGGAGTCGACCAACCTCAATCTGGAGATGGACTACGACAACGGCGGTCCTTTCCGACTGTCGGGCCGGATCATCCACTCCGACGCCTCCCTTCTGAGCATGAACGGCCAGGTGCAGGGCGACCTTTCGAACTGGGAGTATTCGCCGGACCGCCAGTTCACGCTGTTCCGCGATCCCAACGACCGCACGCGCGGGCCCTTCTATCCGGCATCGATCGCGGCCCTTTACCCCGCTTCGCAGTATTCCAACGGCGTCGTCGGCTCCAATGGCGGACGCTACATCAATCCCAATCCGCTCGGCATCGGCGAGGACCCGCTGGTCCATCTGAACATCAGCGGCTCGAACACTGTCTGGAGCCAGTTCGACCAGATGATCTCGGGCGGCCTCGGCGCGGGACATACGCTGACCGACTACATGGCGAACCTCGGCAGCTACGCGGTCGCCGCCTTCTCGTCGGAGGGCAACCAACGCAATGAGTCGACGCTGGACGTGGCCCGGATCGACAGCACCTATGAATTCGATGCGCCGGCGCTCGGCTTCATCACCCGCGTCGACGTGGGCGGACGGGTCTCCAGACGAGAGGTCGAGATCGAGAATTTCCACCTCTTCTCGGACTTCTACGCCGGCAATGGCGCCACTGACCCGAACGGCTGTTCGGCGCAGTGGAAGGCCATCGACGTGGTCATGAACCAGAACCAGTGCCAGGCGGGCGAGTTCGTCTCCAACCCGGCCTACGATCCGCTGGCGCCCATCGGCGCCGCGCCGGGGAACTGCGGCGACGGCGGCGCGCCGAACACCCCGACGTGCTTCCAAGGCTATACGGTCAACCGGCCGACGGGGCTCGACGAGCACAACAACGTCTACTTCCTCGACAACTATGGCTCGATCACCCAAGGGTTGCCCGGCGTCTGGGTCGTCGATCCGAGGGATTTCGACGACGTCACCGCGTTCCAGCAGCGGGTCTTCGGCAGCGCCTACCCGGTCATCATTCCAGGCAACAGCTTTGACGTCACCCTCCTGGAGGAGAGCTTCTACCTGACCTCCGGCATCGAGGTCGGCCGGCTGCACGGCGACGTCGGCCTGAAGGTGATCCGCACCGAGATGGACGTACGGCAGAACCTGACCGGGGAAACCCGCAACTACGGCGACACCAATCTCGACGCCGGCGACACCTTCTCGAGCCGGAGCTATTTCGATTACCTGCCGTCGGTGAATCTGGCCTGGGACTTCAGCGACCGGCTGAGGCTGCGGGCCGCGTTCAACAAGACCATGATCCCGTTGGATCTGGGCAACTATGGCGGCGGCGTCACCATCCAGACGGCCGACTCGCTCGGACCGACGCCGCAGGATCCGACCGCCCCGCCGGTCGGCGTGCGCCGGGTCACGGGCGCCAGCGCCAACGGCAACCCCGATCTCAATCCGTGGCGTTCGGACAACTACGACCTGAGCCTCGAGTATTACCTGGGTCGCGGGACGCTGTTCAACGCCGCCCTGTTCAAGCTGAACATCGAGAGCTTCGTCACCCGCGCCACCGTCCTCGATGGCGAGTTCCCGGACCAGGACGGCGTCATCCGCCGGATCGTTCCGGTCAACCGCCCGGTGCAGGGCGAGGGCGGAGAGCTGCAGGGCCTCGAACTGGGGGCCAAGGTCGCGCTGAGCGACTTCCTGGCCGATCAGAGCCTGTGGTCCAACTTCGGCTTCGACGGCAGCTTCACCTTCTCCGACAGCTCGCAGAACGCGACCAATCTGTCGGGCGAGGACCTGCCGTTCCCGGACAACTCGGAATATCAGCTGAACGCCGCCGTCTGGTACCAGGACGACCGGCTGCAGGCCCGTGTCGCCTACAACTACCGCACCCCGCGGCTGTCGGGCACGTTCGGGCAGATACCGATCTACCAGGACACCGCCCAGTACGTTGATGTGAACGTCACCTATGACGTGAACGACATCGTCAGCGTCTATCTGAACGGATCGAACATCCTGGGCGAGATCGAGGAATACTATCTCGAGTTCGAGGAGGGGGCCCAGCAGTTCCACTCGCGCAACCAGTTCGAACCGCGGTACTCCGTGGGCATCCGGGCCCGGTTCTAGCCTTCCCTGAAGACCTGGCCGGCGATGGAGACATCGCCGGCCGCCTTTTCAGGCGGCGTTTTGAGTGCAAGCTTCCGAGATGGACCCTGATCCCCGCATCCGCAGCGTCGTCATCGTCGGCGGCGGCACAGCCGGCTGGATGACGGCCGCGGCCCTGGTGCAGCATTTCCGCGGAACGGATCTGAAGATCACGGTGGTCGAGTCCTCCGCGATCGGGACCATCGGCGTCGGCGAGGCGACCATTCCGACGATCCGTCGCTTCTACGCCCAGCTGGGCCTGAGCGACGCCGAGGTGATGCGGGCGACCGGGGCGACCTGCAAGCTGGGCATCCGCTTCAACGACTGGTCCGGGCCCGGCTCCGACTTCATCCATCCATTCGGCCTCTACGGACAGGACCTGAAGGGGATCGGCTTCCACCATTTCTGGCTGGCCGACCGGGAGGGGGGGCAGACCACGCCGCTCAGCGCCTATTCCCTTGGGGCGTCGCTGGCGGAGGCGGGCCGGTTCGTCACCCCGTCGCCGCGTCCGCCGTCCAGCCTGTCGGTGTTCGACTGGGCCCTGCAACTGGACGCCACCGCCTTCGCCCAGCATCTGCGCGCCTATGCCGAGGCCGGCGGATGCGAGCGGATCGACGCCCGCATCCTGGGGGTGGACCTGCGGCCGGATGACGGCTTCATCCAGGGGGTCGTGCTGGATGACGACCGCCGGATCGAGGGCGACCTGTTCGTCGACTGCTCCGGATTCCGGGGCCTGCTGATCGGCGAGGCGCTGGCCGAGCCCTATGAGGATTGGGGTCAGTGGCTGCTGTGCGACACGGCCTTCGCGGTGCAGAGCGAGAACGCGCCGGGCGAGGCGTCGCCGCCCTTCACCCGCGTGACCGCCCGGCCCTCCGGCTGGCAATGGGGCATCCCGCTGCGCCACCGCGCCGGCAACGGTATCGTCTTCTCCAGCCGGCACGTCACCGACGAGCAGGCGCTCGCCGAGCTGACGCCGAACCTGATGGGGCGTCCGCTGACGGAGCCCCGGCGGATTCCCTTCCGGCCCGGCCGCCGCCGTCGCGCCTGGGTGAAAAACTGCGTTTCGATCGGGCTGTCGGCGGGTTTCGTCGAGCCATTGGAGAGCACCTCCATCGCGGTGATCGAGACCGCCATCGACCGGCTGAAGGCCCTGTTTCCCGACCGCCGCTTCGTCCAGCCGGTGCTCGACGAGTTCAACGACCAGACCGCGCGCGAGCTGGACCGGGTCCGTGACTTCGTCGTCCTGCACTACAAGCTGAACGGCCGCGAAGAGCCGTTCTGGCGCGACTGCCGCGAGGCGCCCATTCCTGACACGCTGCAGCGCAAGCTCGACCTGTGGAAGACGCGCGGGCAGTTCGTCCGCTACCGCTGGGAGATGTTCCATCCGGCCAGCTGGCTGGCGATCTACGCCGGCTTCGGTGTCTGGCCGGACGGCTACGATCCCGCCGTCGACGCGGTCGATCCGGATCAGTTGTCGCGCAGTCTCGCCGCCATGCGGGAGGCGGTCGCCGCCGCGGTGGCCCGGGCGCCGGCCCATGCCGAATTCCTGTCGTCCCTCCAGCCCCCGGTCGCCGCATGAACACTTCCATGGACCTGACCGGCCGTCGTCCGCTGCGCAAGGTGTGCATCGTCGGCGGCGGCACGGCCGGCTGGATCGCGGCGGCCGTCATGGCCGAGCATTTCAAGGGCAAGCTGTTCGATATCGAACTGGTGGAGTCCGACGCCATCGGCACCATCGGCGTCGGCGAATCCACCGTGCCGCCCTTCCTGCAACTGCTCGCCAGGCTGGGGATCAACGAGCAGGAGTTCGTCCGGGAGACCGGCGCCAGCTTCAAGCTGGGCATCGATTTCCGCGACTGGGGCGAGAAGGGCGAGACCTATTTCCATCCGTTCGGCGGCATCGGCGCGCCGGTCGGGTTGAGCGACTTCTATCAGGTATGGCTGAAGGCGAAGCGACACGGCTACACCGCCGGTCTGCAGGAATTCGCACCAGCCAGCGTCATGGCGCGCGAGGGGCGGTTTACCCTGCCGTTCAAGGCCCCGAACACGCCGATCGCCGCCGCCAGCTACGCCCTGCACGTCGACGCCACCCGGGTCGCCCGTTATCTGCGCGGCTTCGCCGAGGCGCGCGGCGTCACGCGCACCGAGGGCCTGGTCGAGGACGTGGTGACCCGGCCGGACGGCTTCGTGGAGCGGCTGCAGCTGAAGGACGGCCGCTCGGTCGAGGCGGATTTCTTCATCGACTGCTCCGGCTTCCGCGCCCTGTTGATCGGCAAGACCCTGAAAGTCGAGCACGAAGACTGGTCGCACTGGCTGCTGTGCGACCGCGCCATAGCCGTTCAGACCGAGAACGTCGGCCCGCCGGCGCCCTACACCCTGGTGCACGCCCAGGATCACGGCTGGCGCTGGCGCATTCCGCTGCAGCACCGCACCGGCAACGGCCATGTCTTCTCCAGCCGCCACCTGAGCGACGACGAGGCGACGTCGGTGCTGATGGCCCAGGTCGAGGGCGAGCCCGTCGCTCCGCCGATGGTGGTGCCGTTCAGGACCGGCGTGCGCAAGCAGATGTGGAGCCGCAACGTCCTGTCGCTCGGCCTCGCCGGCGGCTTCATCGAGCCCCTCGAGTCCACGGCGATCCACCTGGTCTACCGCGGCATGGACTTCTTCTTCCGCTACCTGCCCGACGCCGACTGCGACCAGAACCTGATCGACGAGTACAATCGCCGTATGAGCGCGGACTACGAGGAGATCCGCGACTTCGTCATCCTGCACTATTGCACCACCCGCCGGGACGACACGGAATTCTGGCGGCAGTGCCGGACCATGGAGCTGCCCGCCTCGCTCCAGCGCAAGATCGACCTGTTCAAGGTCAATGGCTCGCTGGCCGAGGGCGTCGACGAGTTGTTCCGCGACGTTAATTGGCAGTCGATCCTGGACGGCATGGGCGTGGTCCCCCGCAGCTGGCATCCGCTTGTCGACCGCATCCCCTTCGCGCGGGTTCCGGGCGAACTGGAGGGCGCGCGGGAGGGACTGGCGCGGCTGGTCTCCCGACTGCCGACCCACGCCGAGTTCCTCGCCGCCCACTGCGCCGCGGAGCCGCCGCAGCCGGCGGCCTTGTCGGCATGACGCCGGCGGGTTGCGGCGGTACGGCCAAGCCTGACACAATGCCGGGAACCTTAAGGGTTGGGGACTGATCCGTTGCGCCGCGCCGCTGTCACCATCAAGCACGTGGCTGCCGAGGCGGGAGTGTCTCTGCAGACCGTCTCGCGCGTCATCAACAACGCCCCGAACGTCCGGCCGCAGGTGCAGGAGCGGGTCCATGCCGCCGTCGCCAAACTGGGCTATGTGCCGAGCATCGCCGCGAGACGCATGGGCGGATCCCGATCCTACCTGCTGATGGCGCTGAACGACCGGGATCGGACCATCGACGCCTGGCGCTCGGGGGAGGGGACCGACTGGGTCGATCAGATGCTGCTGGGAGGCATGCTCAAATGCGCCGAGTCCGGCTACCGGATGATCTTCGAGCTGATCGACACCCATTCGTCACAGGTCGAACGGGAGGTCCAGGCGGCGCTGTCCGCCCTCCACCCCGACGGGGTGATCCTGACGCCGCCGCACTCCGATAATCCGCTGATCACCCAACTTCTGGTCCGTCAGGATCTGCCCTTCGCCCGCATCGGCTCCGAGACGCCGGGGCCCGGCTTCGCCATTTCGATGAACGATGCCGGCGCGGCGGAGGCGGCGACCCGTCACCTGCTCGACCTCGGTCATCGCCGGGTCGGCTTCATCACCGGCAGCGACGAGTACGCCCTGAGCGGGGCCCGCCTCGCCGGCTATCGCACGGCGCTGACCTCGCGCGGGTTCGAGGTCGACGAGACGCTGATCGGGCGCGGCGACTTCACCTATGGATCGGGCGAGGCCGCCGCGCGACAACTGCTGGCGCTGGCCGAGCCGCCCACCGGCATCGTGGCCAGCAACGACCAGATGGCGCTGGCCACGCTCGCCGTCGCCAAGGCCAAGGGCCTGGCCGTGCCCGACGACCTCTCGATCGTCAGCTTCGACGACACGCCGATCGTGCGATTCAGCCATCCGCCGCTGACCGCTGTCGTCCAGCCGATCGCCGCCATGACGGCGGCGGCGGCCGACCTGCTGATCCGCGCCAAGTCCAAGGCGGCGGACCTGCCCGCCCAGACGGTGACGCCGTTCGGCCTCGCCGTGCGGGGGTCGACCGGGCCGCGCCGGTGACCGCCGCGGGCGGTCCGGCCGAGTCCCGGCGGCCGCCCGTCTGGTTGCTGCTCTACGCCGTGGCCTGGGGTGGCGGCGTGGTGGCCTATACGCCGCTGCTGACGCTGCTCCTGCCCCTGCGCATCGCCGCCCTGGGGTTGGAGGACAAGGTCGGCGCCCTGTCGCTGGCGGTCTTCGTCGGCGCGGTGACGGCCAGCGTCGTCAACATCGTCGCCGGCGCGCTCAGCGACCGGTTCGCCGGCGGCCCGGGCGGGCGGAGGCCGTGGATCGTCGCGGGCCTGGCCGCCACCGCGGCCTCATACGGCCTGTTCGGCGTGGTCGACACCCTGACCGGGATTCTCGCGGCGGTCGCGCTGTTCCAGACGGGGCTGAACCTGATGCTGGCGCCCTTGGCGGCGCTGGCCGCCGACGAGACGCCGGATGCCCAGAAAGGGCTGCTGGGCGGGCTGATGGGCGCCACCTATCCGCTGGGGGCTCTCAGCGGGGTCGTGGTCATGTTGGCGCCGTCGCCGGAAGCACGGCTAGCGGCGACGGTGGCCTTGGTGGCGATCCTCGTCGCACCCTTTCTGGTGATCTTCCGCGCCCGGGCGGCGGCGCCTCCGGTCGTGGCGCCCACGACCGCCGTCCGGGCCAGGAAGGCGCGCGACCTCGCGGCCATCTGGGGGGCGCGGCTGCTGGTCCAGATCGCCGGCGCCATCCTGTTCGCCTACCTGCTCTACTATTTCGAGACCGTCGAGGTCGGGGGGCGGATGCTCGGGACCGACCGGATGGCGGTCCGGGTGGCGTGGCTGTGCGGCCTCGCCGCCGCCGTGACGGTCCCGCTCTCGATCCTGCTGGGGCGGCTCTCCGATGTCGTGAACGCCCGCAGGCCTTTCCTGCAGGGGACCGCCATGGCCGCCGCGAGCGGTCTCGTGCTGATGGCGCTCTTTCCCGACTGGGCCGTGGCGGCGTGGGGCTACGGCCTGTTCGCCGCCAGCAGCGCCATCTTCCTGGCGTTGCAGTCGACCTACGCCATGCAACTCCTGCCGTCGCCGGATCACCGGGGCCGGGATCTGGGGGTGCTCAACCTGACCAACACCCTGCCGTCGATCCTCGGGCCGGGCCTCGCCTACGTCGCCCTGGAGGCGGGCGGATTCCGGCCCCTGCTATTGCTCCTCGCCGGCCTCGCCGTGCTGGCGGCGCTGCTCATGAGTCTCGTGCGCGAGCGCTAGCCGACCGGCTTATCAAGAGATTAGCACCTGTGGCGGAGAAATAAGCGGTCCAGACCGCCTGAGGGGGCTATCCGTGACTGCAAACTCGAACCGTTCGCGGGGAGGTGAGGCGCTGGGCGCCGGCGGCCTGACCCTGTCCTTCGCCCTGCTGACCGTGGCCTTCGCAGCGATGTCCTACGCCGCGATTTCCTGGACCAGCTTCGGCGGCGCGACGGCCATCTGGCCCACCAACGCCCTGGCGCTGGTTGCCATTTTGCGGGGCCCCCGGGGCTGGGTCTGGCGCATCGTGGTGCTGACGGCGCTCGCCGTCGCCATGGTCGCCATGATGCTCTACGCTGGCGGCAACCTCGTCGGCGCCCTGCTGGTGGCCGCGCCGAACCTGCTGGAGGTCCTGGTCGCCGTCCTGCTGCTGTCGGCGTTCAAACTGGTCGGCACCGACGTGACCCGGCCCGGGCCGTTGCTCGCCTTCCTGGCCTGCGCAGCCGTGGCCGCGCCCGCGGCCGCGGCCCTGGCGGCGGCTCCGGTCATCGCCTACGCGACCCAATCCTCGCTCATCGAGGCGGCCTGGATTTCCTGGGTCACCGATGCCCTGAGCATGATGATCCTCGTGCCGTTCGGGGTCGTCATGACCCGGGACCGCCTCGCGGTGTGGCGCTCGAAGATCGACGCCCTGATCGCCATTTCGCTGTTCGTAGCCATTTCCGTGGCGGTCTGGCTTCTGGTCCCGCTGGAGCCCGCCCTGATCGCCTTGACCGCGCCTCTGGCCGTACTCGCCACCCTGCGGTTCGGCGCTGTCGGCGCGGCGACCGCCGTCCTCTGGACCGGCCTGCTCGCGATCGGACTGCACCTGGCGGGCCTCGGCAGCGTCTCCGCGGGGGACGCGGGCCTGCAAGCCAAGCTGTTCCATCTGCAACTCGGCCTGGCCACCCTGCCGCTGACCACCCTGCCAATCGCCGCCGTCCTGTCCAAGCTCGACCGGGCCCTGCAGGCGGCGGCCACGGCGGAGCGGGCGCGCAATGCCTTCGAGAGCGCGGGTGACGCCATGATCACCCTCAACCCAAGCGGCAGCATCGAGACCGTCAACGCGGCCGCCGAAAGCCTGTTCGGCTATTCCGCCGACGAACTGGATCGCCGCGACGTCTCGCTGCTGCTCGATCTGGCGCACGATGGGGACGGCGTCTTCATGTCCCGCCTGGGCGCCTCGCGGCGGGCGCTCGCCGGCGGCGTAGTCCGCGAACTGACCGGCCGGCGCCGCAACGGCGAGTCGTTCCCGGCCGACGTGGGGCTGGGGGTCATGAACCTTCCGACGGGTCCGCATGTGGTCGCCGTCGTGCGCGACATCTCGGCGCGCCGCCGGGTGGAGGAGCTGAAGGAGGAATTCGTCTCGACCGTCAGCCATGAGCTGCGCACGCCGCTGACCTCGATCGCCGGATCGCTGGGCCTGCTGGCCGGCGGCGCGGCGGGGCCGTTGCCGGAGAAGGCCGCCCGACTGGTGGGCATCGCCCACGCCAACAGCCAGCGCCTGGTTCGCCTGATCAACGACATCCTCGATATCGAGAAGATCGAATCCGGCAAGCTGACGCTGGATCTGTCCATTGTGGACCTTGGCGAGATCGCCGGGCGCTCGGTCGAGGCGATGCGGGGGCTGGCGGACGACCTGGGGGTGGGGATCACGCTCACGCCCGCGGAGCCGGCCCCGGTGCGCGCCGACCCCGACCGGTTGATGCAGGTGGTGACCAACCTCCTATCCAACGCCTGCAAATTCTCTCCGGCCGGCGGCACGGTGACCGTATCGGTGGACTCCAGGGCCCGCATGGCCCGCCTCAGCGTGCGGGATCAGGGGCCCGGCATTCCGGAAGCGTTCCGGTCGCGCATCTTTTCGAAGTTCGCCCAGGCGGACGGATCCGGCACCCGCGCCAAGGGCGGCACCGGGCTGGGTCTGGCGATCGCCCGCGAGATCACTGAACGCCATGGCGGGCGGCTCTGGTTCGAGTCCCCGCCCGGCGAAGGCGCGACCTTCCATCTCGAACTGCCGCTTTCCAGCGCCGACCCGACCGTGCCGCAAGACGGGCCGCGGCTTCTCATCTGCGAAGACGACGCCCTGGCGGGCGAGATGCTGAGGCAGATGCTCGAATACGACGGCTTCGCCGCCGACGTGGCCGGCACCGGAGACCAGACGCTCAGGGCCGCCCGCACAGGTTGGTACGCCGCTGTGCTGGTCGATCTGCATCTGCCCGACATGGACGGCGTCGCCCTGATCCGCGCCCTCCGCGACGATGACAGCACCCGGCATCTGCCGGTGGTCGTGGTGTCGGGCAACGTCGCCGACGGTCAGGAGAGGGGCGGGTCGCTCGAGGTCGTGGACTGGCTGGCCAAGCCGTTCGACCAGACCCGGCTGCGCTCGGCGGTCAACGCCATTCTCCAGCGGCGCTCGAACCGGCCGCTGGTCCTGCACGTCGACGACGATCGGGACACCCTCGAGGTCACCGCCTCGGCGCTTGGGGAAATCGCGGATCTCATCACGGCGGACAATCTGTCGGTGGCGCGCCGGATGCTGCGTGAGCGCCGACCGGATCTCATAATCCTCGATCTGGGTTTGCCCGACGGGTCCGGCCTGGAACTGTTGCCGGACGTGGACGCCGCCTATGGATCAACCGTCCCCGTGGTTGTCTATTCGGCTCAAGAAATGGATGCCGACCTCGCCAACCGGGTCGACGCCGTCCTCGTCAAGTCCCGCACCTCCCTCGCCGGCCTCACCCGGATGGTCCGGGACCTCACGGCGAAAACCGGGGAGCCATCGCAATGACCCACCTGCATCTCCTCCATGTCGATGACGAACCCGACATCCGTGAGGTCGCGGCCATGTCGCTGGAGCTCGATGGGGCCATGACCCTGACTTCGGCCGCTTCCGGCGCGGAAGCCCTGGGCCTGCTCGAGGCGGGCTGCCGGCCGGACGTCATCCTGCTCGATGTCATGATGCCCGTGCTCGACGGTCCAGGCACCCTGGCCCGCCTGCGCCAGCTGCCGGGCCATGAGGCGACCCCGGTCATCTTCATGACCGCCCGCGCGCAATCGTCCGAGTTGAGCCGCTATACCGACTTGGGCGCCATCGGGGTGATCGTCAAGCCGTTCGATCCGATGAGCCTCGCCGCCTCCGTGCGGGACATCCTCGCGGGAGCGGGCGGGTGAATCCATCCATGGAGCCGCTGCGCGGGCGGTTCCGCGAGCGGGCGTCGCGGGACCTGGACCTGCTCCGCCGGCATCTCGCCGCCGACGACCTGGGTGCGGCGGTGGTCGAGACAACCGTCCACAAGCTGGCTGGCTCCGCCGCGTTATTCGGGTTCGCCGAAGTCGGGGAGGCGGCGCGCGATATCGACAAGGTCTTCTCCGCCGGTCGCCGCCCAGACCGCAAGATGCTGGAAGCGCTGCTCGCACGCCTTGTCGCCGCGGTACGGGCGGAGGCGGGGACCGATCCCGAGGCAGAGCGCCCGGGAAGGCCCCTCGAGACCGTCCTGATCGTCGAGGACGACGATTTGCTCCGCGCCCACGCCGAGCGCGCCCTGCGAGGCCTCGGCTATCAGGTGATCTGCGCCGCCGACGGAGATGAGCTGCTGGCGGGGTTGGAGGCGTTGCCCCCCGTCCAGCTCCTGTTCACGGATTTGATGATGCCCGGGGCTGTCAGCGGCGAAATGCTGGCGCGCGAGATTCAGCGGCGGCGGCCGGAGGTGCGCGTCCTGTTCACCTCGGGCCGGGCCGGGCCGGGAGGCGATGTCCCCGGTGGTCATTTCCTGGCCAAGCCGTACCGGCGTGACGCCCTGGCGGCCATGGTGCGCAAGGTGCTGGATCAACCGGCGGACGACGCTACAACCTGAGGGACCATGACGACCGTGAACCCGCCCGACGTCAAACCGATCCTGGACGGCCGAACCGTTCTCATCATTGAGGATGACGCCATCATGCTGCGCGCCCTGGGCCACGCCTTCCAGCGGGCCGGGTGCCGCGTCGTCGGCGCCCGCGATGGAGAAGAGGGCCTGACCCGCTTCGTCGAACGGGCGCCGGACCTCGTGATCACCGACATCCTGATGCCCAACCGCGAGGGGGTCGAGACGATCCTGGCGATGAAGGCGAGGGCGCCGGAGGTGAGGATCATCGCCATCTCGGGCGGCGGCCGGCTCGGGGCCGAGCAAATCCTGGAGCTCGCGAGCCGTCTGGGCGCTGACGCCGTCCTGCCCAAACCGTTCCGGTCCGCGGAGATACTGGCCGCCGCGCGCGGTCTGCTGGAACGGAACGGCGAAGGGTGAAGCCCTATTTCCGATAGAGGTCCATGACGGTGAACCGCTGGGCGACGGGGTCGGAGCCGAGGCGTCCGGTGATGTGATCGCCAGACAGATGGCTGAATCCGGCGCTCCAGGCTGCGAGGGCGACGCTGCCCGACTGCACCCCGTAAAGGCCCGCGGACAGACCGGCATGGCGAGCGCGCTCGACCGCCCCCGGCAGCGCCGCGAGCGTGGCCTTCTCCGGCGAGGGCGAACCCTGGGATTGCGTCTCGTGGATCACCCCCACGGCGCCGCACCGCGACCAGACGCTCACGTCCGTGGCCAGCGAGGGCGCACGCACCAGCACCCCGCGCGCGTAGGAGCGCACCTGCGCGATCACCTCGGACAGTCGGCTTTCCGGCACCCCTTCCGGGACATGGTTCAGCTCGATGATCAGTCGATCACGCCGGTCGCCCTTGACGAGGCGGCGGAGCTCGCCGAGCACGGCGGTGCGGGTGCCGGAATAGGACAGGGCGTTCATCGAGACAGGGGCGTGGATGACGATCGACGGGCCGGGGCGGTCCTCGTCGCCCAGCAATTCGCCGAGGAAGATCAGTCGCTGGATGGTCAGCTCGGCCGCGGCTCCCGAGGTCAGGCTCCCGACCTCGACGGGTTCGACTTCCCCGCCCGCCAGGTGTTGCACCGCGACCGTGCGCACGACGAAGGAGACCACGGCCTCCCTGGCCACGTGCCACACCGGATCAAGGTAGAACATGGTCTGGATGTCGCCCTGACCCGGCCGCTTGACGGCGATCATCTTTCTGGGCGGCCGGGCCACGCCGAACCGTTCCCAGGGTGCGGATCCGTCACGGCTCTGGGCGAGATCGGCCGTGCGTTCCGCGGCGGCGGCCTCGAGCTGGTCGCCGGTGACGCGGGTCGCTTCCAGCCCGTCGTCGCCGATTCGGTCGACCACGGAGATGTTGATGTTCTCGGCCTCGGCCGCGCCGAGAAAGAAGGTCAGGGTTTCGCGCAGCAGGACCGAAGACCGGCTGAGCGCGCCCATCGGGGTGCGGCTCGGCTGGATCAGCAGAAAATCGGTGTCGTTGACCCGCACGATCAGGTCGTCCTCGCTGGCGTTCCGCGCGAACGCCCGCGTGACAAAATCCTCGACGAGCGGCTGATGCCGGGCCCACCGGTCGCCCACGGCCTCGCGGATCGCGGTGACGCTGACCAGCTGCACCTGCCCCCGCTGCGCGGCCTCGTCCGCGCCGGTGTGGCGCAGCATGTCCGTTATGGATGAGGAGACGGCTGCGAGCATGGGTTGTTTTTACCTCGGGACGCCGAATGACTACCGGCCGTGCATAGGATCGGCCAGGTTTCTGTACAGCTACAGAGACTTCGACAGGGTCAGGCGAACCATTGTGCCCGCGCCCGGGGATGAGTCTATCTCAATCCGCCCCCCGGATTCCGACAGCGCCGCCTGCGCCAGGCTCAGGCCCACGCCGGCGGCTCCCTGGGACGAGCGGGTCGTGAAGAAGGGCTCGAACGCCCGCGCCAGCACCTCGGCCGCCATGCCGGTTCCGTCGTCCTGCACAACCACCTCCGCCTGCCGATCTCCGGCGATATCCGGCAAGGCCCGGCAGCTGACCGTGGCCCGACTTGCGCCCCACCGCGACGCGTTGTCCAGCACGGCGTCCAGGGCCACGCGCAGCAAGCTGTCATCGGCCAGGACCCAGACCGGCCCGGCCGGGTTTGCGCGGACAATGGCAAGGTCAGGGCGTCGTGCCTCGGCCGCGACGCAGGCGGCCTCAACCAGGGCGGCGAGATCGAAACGGCGTGGCTCGGCGATATTCCGACCGGAGCAGGCTTCCAGGCGACCGACGACGCGGGCGCCCTGTTCCGCGACCGAAATCAGCGTCTCCAGCTCGGCGCAGGCCTCGGGACGATCCGCGACATCGTCGATAGTCAACTCGGCCAGCCCGATGATCTTGCCGAGCAGGTTGTTGAGCTCATGACTGGCGCCGGCTGCGATCTGGCCCATCAAGGCCAGACGCTTGGCCTCGACGAGGCTGTTGTTTGCCCCGGCAAGGGTGTCGCCCGGCGGAGGAGTCGTCATCTCGGGAGCTACCCCTCGCCCGGTAGCAGGAGCCGGGCGACCGCACCCACCACGTCGGTCGAACGAAACGGCTTGGCCATGACCGCGTCTGCGCCGAGGCTGCGCGCCATGGCCAGGAGGTCCGTGGATCCCAGCCGGCCGCCACCGGAAATGGCGAGTATCTTCACGCCCGGATCGCGGGCCTTGATGGCCATCAGGGTTTCGACGCCTTCGCGGTTCGGCATGATGATGTCGGTGACGACCGCGTTTGGCCGCAGCTTTTCGAACTGCGCCAGACCCTCGACGCCGTCATGCGCGACCATGACCTTGCAGCCCGCCTGCTGAAACCACTGTGCGAGATTTCTCAGCATGATCGGATCATCCTCGATGATCAGCACGATCTGGCCGGAGAGAGTCGTGTACGGCGTGGGTTCGTTCGGCATCGGCGCTCCCGGGGTCTGGGCCAACGCTTAGCCGGTCGCGCCCAACAAGAGGTTTACGACCGCTATCAGCCGATCCTCACGCGCGGCGCGGGAACAGGGTGAGGACAAGACCGGCTGCGAGGGCGGTCGCGGCGGCCGTGATGAAAACCGCCGAAAGTGGGAGACCGGCGGCGAGAAGCACAGCGGCGCACGCGGGCGCGAGGCTCTGGGGCATGGCGACGGCGATGTTCATCACGCCGAGATCACGACCCGCCCGCAAGCGGTCGGGCAGGTTCTCGGCGGTCATGGCCGCCACGGTGGTGGCGTGAACGCCGTGGCTCAGGCCGAACAGGAGTTGGGCCGCCAGGAGGCCCGGCCAGGCTGTCCAGCCGACCATGAGGGCGAGGGCGACGGCCATGCCCGCGCTGCCGGCGATCACGAAGCCGCGCCGCCCCCTCAACCGGTCCGACAACGCCCCGCTGGCGAAACCGGCGGCCGTCGCGGTCAGGGTCGAGACCACCAGCAGCAGGCTGAACGTCTCGGTCGCTGACCAGCCTTCGGGCGCCCCCGCGGCCGGCAGCGCCTGAAGCCAGAACAGCAGGTAAAGGGTGTTGACCGCCACCGCGCTCTCGGCCAGCAGGCGCGAGGCGAACAGGACGCGGAAGCGGCGGTCGCGCAGGGCCGAGAAGGACGGGCGGAAGGGCGCGGGAAGGATGGGCGGCGGTGGCTCCCGGAACCGGGTCGCGAATGGCAGGATGAGCAGCGCCGCCGCCAGCACCACCGCGGCGAACTGGGCCCCCGACCAACCGCTCAGGCGGCTGACCACGAGGGCGGTGAACAGGTTGGCGACCGGCAGGGCGGCCCCCGCCCAGGCTGAAATCAGCCCCTTCTGCGAATCCGGCACCATGTCGGGGACCACGGCCGTGAGCGGCGCGTAAAGGGCGTTCACCGCGATCTGGAAGAGGACGACGGCAAGCACCAGCTGCCCCGGGCTTCCCGCGAAGGCCAGGACGGCGAGGCTGGCTGCGACCCCGGCGAGACCGGACAGGATCCACGGTCGGCGTCGACCGAACCGGCCGCGGGTCCGGTCGCTCAGTGCGCCGAACAGGAAGTTGGCGCCGGCCGCCGTCAGTCCGCCCAGCATGGCCGCGAGGCTCAGCAAGAGGGCCTTGTCCGCGCCCGCGATCGCCGTGGCCTTCTGCGGCAGCAGCAGGGTCAACAGCGGTATGAAGCAGATGAAGGCGCCGGTCTGGGCGGCGCCGTAGCCGAGCACGAACCACCTTGATCGATGAGTCGGGGGCGGGGGCGCCCCGGCGGTGGCGTCGGTCATGGTCGCATATGACGTCGTGACGCCCGCCGCGTCGAGCGTCGGGTCGCGCTATTGAAAGCGGAGCGGCGCGGGCCCATCGTCGGGCGAGGCGCCACGGAGGGGATTTTGACGGCCAGGAAACCGACCATCGACGACGTGGCGCGCGATTCTGGCGTGGCGCGGACCACCGTTTCGCGCGTCCTGAACGGCGGCCCCAACGTCCGGCCGGAGGTGCGCGACCGGGTGCTGGCCTCGGTGGCGGCGCTGAACTACCGCGTCAATCCGCAGGCCCGATCACTGGCCGGCGGCGGCAGCCGGATGCTGGCCCTGGTCCTGGCCTCGGACCTCGAGGCGGAGCCCAACTCCTTCTACGCCTCGGCCCTGGAGCTTGGCGCGCTGCGCGAGTGCCTCGCCCTGGGCTTCCAGCTGATGACCCGCCATGTGCCGCAGCAGAGCCCCGACCGGCGCGAGCAGGTGCTGGAGCTGATGACCACCCAGCGCTGTCAGGGCCTGATCCTGACCCCGCCGTTCGCCGACGACGCGACCCTGATCGAGGAAATTCGCCGCCAGGGTTGCCACGTCGCCACCATTTCGCCCGGTGGGCCGGGCCGTTCGGCGGCGGACGGAGTCGGTATCGACGACGAGGCCGGCGGCTATGACATCGCCCGGCACCTGCTGGAACTCGGCCACCGGCGATTCGCCTTCATCAGCGGTATCGAGGGCCACCTGTCGGCCGAGCAGCGCCTCGACGGGCTGAAGCGGGCCATGCGCGAGCGCAGTCTGGATCCCGCGGCGGTGACCGTGGTGCGGGGCGACTTCACCTTCCGGTCCGGCAGCGTGCTCGCAGCCCGCCTGTTCGCCCAGCCAGATCCGCCGACGGCCCTGGTCTGCGCCAACGACGACATGGCCGCGGGCGCGCTCTCCGCCGCGCACGGGCGGGGCCTGGACGTGCCGGGGCATCTGTCCATCACCGGCTTTGACGATACCCCGGTGTCGGAGATCGTCTGGCCGCCCCTCGCCACCGTCCATCAGCCGCTGAAGGATATGGGCGGCGCGGCGGTCCGGATCATCGCCGAGCGGCTCGCGGGCACGCGGCGGGGCGTTGACTGGCGGTTCACCGTTCTGCCCCACGCGGTGGTGGCCCGGGCCTCCGCCGGACGGGCCGCGCCGAGATTCGCCACCGCAACCGCTTGACGCAGGGCCCAAGCCCCTTCCTATTGGAAGCGCTTCCAACGTGAAGCTTGAGATCAATGGACGCCATCCGTAGGCGGGAGCGTCCGATCAACGGGGAGGAGGGACGCCATGTCACGGCGAATCACGACGTTTGCGCGCCGGGCGCTGGTTATCGGTCTTGCGCTGGGCGCGGCCGCCTGCGCCGGCGCGCCGGCCGAGCCGGTCGCGCGCGTCTGGATGACCTCGGGGGACCGCAGTCGACTGCTGTCGGAACAGGCGCCGCTCCGCTTTGAGCCCTCGTCGGCCGCCACCGGTCCTGCCGTCGCCATCGATCCGCGCCGGCAGTTCCAGGAGATGGTCGGCTTCGGCGCGGCCGTCACCGACGCCTCGGCCTATCTTATCCAGACCAAACTCGCCGACGACCAACGCGACGCGCTGCTGCGGGAGTTGTTTGGCCGGGAGGACGGCGGGCTTGGCTTCAGCTTCACCCGGGTGACCATCGGCGCCTCGGATTTCTCGCTCGATCACTACAGCCTGGCCGACACGCCGGATCCGACCCTGGCGAGCTTCTCGACCGCGCGGATGGAGGAGTACGTCTTCCCCACCGTCCGCCAGGCCGTGGCGATCAACCCCGACCTCAAGGTGATGGCTTCGCCGTGGAGCGCGCCGGGTTGGATGAAGACCACCGGCTCGATGATCCAGGGCCAGCTGAAGCCGGAGTTCTACCCCACCTACGCCGAGTATTTCCGGCGCTACATCGACTCGGCGGCGGCGCAGGGCGTGCCGACCGATTATGTGAGCATCCAGAACGAGCCGGACTTCGAGCCGGACAGCTATCCCGGCATGCGCTGGGGGCCGGAGGGCCGTGCGGCCTTTGTCGGCCAGCACCTCGGCCCGCTGTTCCGCGACGCCGGAATCGGCACGAAGATCCTCGACTGGGATCACAACTGGGATCTACCGCAACAGCCGCTGACCATGCTGGCGGACGAGCGGGCGCGGTCGTTCACGGCCGGCGTCGCCTGGCATTGCTACGGCGGCGACGTCTCGGCCCAGAGCCAGGTTCACGACGCCTGGCCGGACAAGGACGTCTTCTTCACCGAATGTTCGGGCGGCGAATGGACCCCCGACTTCGCGGAAAGCTTCACCTGGACGATGAAGAACCTGATCATCGGCTCGACCGAGCACTGGGCGCGCGGCGTGCTCATGTGGAACCTGGCGCTGGACGAGAACTACGGCCCGCACGCGGGCGGCTGCGGGAACTGCCGCGGGGTGGTGAAGATCGACAGCCGCACCGGCGCGATCGAGCGGAACCAGGAATACTACGCCTTCGGCCACGCCAGCCGCTTCGTCCGGCCCGGGGCCCGGCGCGTCGCCACGGCCGAGCCGGAGGGACTCCAGGCGGTCGCCTTCCTCAACCCGGACGGCGAGCGGGTGCTGATCGTCCTCAACGAAAGCGCCGCCGCGGTCGCATTCGAAATCCGCGAGGGCCTTCGCGCCGCCGCCGCCGAACTGCCCGCGCAGACGGCCGCCACCTATGTCTGGGGGCCGGCCGGCTGAGGTCGCCGCCGGCCCGTTGCAAGGCGTGATCGGCGCCGTCGGGAATCGGATTGCGCGGCGCCGTCATTTCGGATAGCCATTGGAAGCGCTTCCAACACCATCATGCAGGATGGGCGGCGGCGAAACAAAAAGGGACGTGCGGCTCAAGGGCCCACGCCGGGGAAACAACAGGGGGTATTCATGCGCAGCCAGTTCGCAGGCGTTCGCAAGACGGGCGCTGTCTCGTCGTCACAGCTTTGCCTGACCGTGTCGGCGCTCGCGCTCGCCATGGGCGCGCCCGGCCTCGCCATGGCGCAGGACGCGCCGCCGCAGGACCAGCCGGCGATCGAGGTCGAGGAAGTCATCATCACCGGCCTCCGTCGCGGCCTGGCCGATTCGATCAGCATCAAGCGCAACGAGACCTCGATCGTCGAGGCGGTGTCGGCCGAGGACATCGGCAAGCTGCCCGATGTGTCCATCGCGGAATCCATCGCCCGTCTTCCCGGCCTGGCCGCCCAGCGCGTCAACGGCCGCGCCCAGGTCATCTCGATCCGCGGCCTGGCTCCTGACTTCACCACCACCCTGCTGAATGGACGCCAGCAGGCCAGCTCCGGCGACAACCGCGCCGTCGAGTTCGACCAATACCCGTCTGAACTGCTGTCCGGCGTGGTCATCTACAAGACGCCGGACGCCGAGATCTCCGGCATGGGCCTGTCCGGCACCGCCGACCTGCGCACGGTCCGCCCGCTGGAGTTCGGCAGCCGGGCCGTCGCGGTCAACCTGCGCGGCGAAATGACGGAGGGCGACAGCCTGAACGACGACGTCCGCAACTACGGCGGCCGCTTCTCGATCAGCTACATCGACCAGTTTGCGGACGACACGATCGGCGTTGCCCTGGGCTACGCGCACCTCGATTCCCCGTCGCAGAATCGCCATTACAAGGCCTACGGCTACGAGGCGTTCGGCTTCGCCGTCACCCCGGACAGTGCCGACGACGCCCTGATCCTCAACGGCCAGGAACTGTTCGCGACCTCGCGTCTCAACCAGCGCGACGCCGTCATCGGCATCGTCGAATGGCGTCCGAACGACAGGCTGCACTCGACCCTCGATCTCTACTATTCGAAGTTCGACCAGGAAGAGACCACCCGCGGCGCGCAGTGGTTCTCGAACGGGTGGGCCGACGGCGCGACCTTCACCGACGTCCAGACCGAGACACGCGGCGGGTCGGTGCTGGCCACCAGCGGCACGCTGAACGGCGGCGTCCCGATCATCCGCAACGACTTCAACACCCGCGAGGACGAGCTGTTCTCGGTCGGCCTGAACACCGAGTACGAGATCGACGATCGCACCCGCGTCGAGGCCGACCTGTCCTATTCGGCCAACGAGCGGCGCGAGCAGATCCTTGAGACCTATGCCGGCTACGGCCGCGGCGTCGGCGGTGTCACGCCGGCCACGCCGGATGTTGGGCGCACCCTCGACACCATCGGCTTCGTGGTCAACGACGACGGCTATCCGACCTACTCCGAAGGACTGGACTACGCCGACGCCTCGCAGGTGACGCTGGGCGACCGCGCCCCCTGGGGCGGCTGGGGCCATGACGGCGCCATCCGCTTCCCCGATGTCGAGGAGCGCATCTACTCCGCCGACCTGAAGTTCGAGCGCGACCTGGACGGCATCATTCACACCGTCAGCGCCGGTGTGAACCTGGCCAATCGCAACAAGACCAAGCGGGTCGACGATTTCGACCTGTTCCTCAAGAACGGCCGTCAGCAGGTCTATGTCGACTCCCAATACCTGGTGGAGCCGACCTCGCTGGACTTCGCCGGCTTCGGCGACGTTCTGAGCGTCGATCTGACCCGCGCGCTCGACGTCTACTACGACCGAGCCCCGATCCTCGACGCCAACTATTTCGACAAGAACTGGGACATCGAGGAGGAGGTCGTCACCTGGTTCGCCCGGGCCGAGTTCGAGAAGGGACAGGTTCGCGGCAACGTCGGCGTCCAGGTCGTCCAGCAGCAGCAGGAATCGACCGGCGTCGTGATCAACGGGCTCGAGCCGGGCCAGCCGATCACGCCGATGTCGATCACCGAGGGTGAGGAATACACAGACGTCCTGCCCAGCCTGAACATGATCTACGATCTGGGCGGCGGTCACCGGATCCGCTTCGCGGCCTCCAAGACCATGGCCCGGCCCCGCATGGACGAGATGCGCGCCAATGTGACTCCCGGCTTCAACGCCCTGGTCTGCAGCGGCCAGCCCTGTCTGCCGGGAACGACCGTCAATCCGTGGTCGGCCTCGGGCGGCAACCCGCACCTCGAGCCGTGGCGAGCCACCGCCTTTGACCTCGCCTACGAATGGTATGTCGATCCCACGACCTATCTCTCGATCGCGGGCTTCCACAAGAACCTCGAGACCTACATCTACCAGCAGACCGCCGAGTTCGACTTCTCCGGCATTCCGTTGCCCAGCACGGCCTCGTCGATTCCGCCCGACGTGACCATCAGCCCGATCGGCCAGATCACCCTGCCAGCCAACGGTAAAGGCGGCACGATCGACGGCATCGAGATCAGCGGGGCGCTCAACTTCGGCACCCTCTGGGAGCCGCTGGACGGTTTCGGCGTGCTGGGCAGCGTCTCGTTCACGGAATCGGACCTGAACCCCAGCCCCAACGGTGATCCGG
The DNA here is from genome assembly GCF_964253355.1 of Brevundimonas sp. LjRoot202. Classification (NCBI taxonomy): domain Bacteria; kingdom Pseudomonadati; phylum Pseudomonadota; class Alphaproteobacteria; order Caulobacterales; family Caulobacteraceae; genus Brevundimonas; species Brevundimonas sp. LjRoot202. The sequence continues at coordinate 68,349 of NZ_CAXUQW020000008.1, forward strand.
TCCGGATTCCGGGCCTGTCGGGCATGGTCTACAACATGACCGCCTACTACGAGCGCGGCGGCTTCCAGGCGCGGATCAGCAAGCGCTTCCGCGAAGCCTTCAAGGGCGAGGTGGTCCAGCTGTTCGCGACCCGCGGCTACACCGAAATCCTCGACGACGAGCAGATCGACGCGCAGATCGGCTACACCTTCGAGGACGGGCCGATGGAGGGCCTGGGCGTGCTGTTCCAGGTCAACAACCTGACCAACTCGCCGTACCGGACCCGCCTCGGCCTCGACAGCGGCGGCACGATGACGGCCGACGGTGACAGCCTGCCCGAGACCTACGAGGAGTACGGCCGGCAGTTCCTGTTCGGCGTCAACTACCGGTTCTAGCCGGTCGGCGCGATCTCCGCGCGCCAGTACGGAACACGCCGGGGGCGGCCGCTACCGCCCCCGGCGCCCGCCCTCCCATGTGAGTAGTCGAGTAGACGTATGATGCGCCCCGCCCTGAAGCTCTCTCTTTCGCTCCTGCTGCTGGCCGGTTGCGCGCCGACGGCGATCACGGCGCCCGCGCCCGTCGCCATCGCGGCCCCGGCGGGGGCGTCCGGCGGGCTCGACCAGGCCATGGAACGCCGTATCGCCGGCATCGTGGCCGGGATGACGCTGGAGCAGAAGGTCGGGCAGATCACCCAGCCGGACGTCCGCTTCATCACGCCCGACGAGGTGCGCCAGTACTACATCGGCACGGTGTTGAACGGCGGCGGTGCCTGGCCGGACATGGACAAGCACGCGACCGTGGCCGAGTGGGCCGCCTGGTCCGACGCCTTCGCCGACGCCGCCCTCGCCACCGACATGCCGGTGAAGATCCCGCTGCTGTGGGGCGTCGACGCCGTGCACGGGCACAACAACGTCTCGGGCGCGACGATCTTCCCGCACAACATCGGCCTCGGCGCCGCCAACGACCCGGACCTGATCGAGCGGATCGGGCGGGCCACGGCGCGGCAGGTTCGCGCCACCGGCATCACCTGGACGTTCGCGCCGACCCTGGCCATTGGCGAGAACCGGCGCTGGGGGCGGACTTACGAGAGCTGGTCCAGCGATCCGGCGCTAGTCCGGCGCTACGGCGAGGCCATGGTGCGCGGCCTGCAGGGCGAACTGACCGGCGACGGCGACGTGCTGGCCTCCGCGAAACACTATCTGGGCGACGGCGGCACCTTCAACGGCGTCGATCAGGGCCAGACCCGCGCCACCCGCGAGGATCTGCTGACCCGCCACGGGGCCGGCTATCTCGGCGCGCTCGACGCCGGGGTGCAGACGGTGATGATCTCCTACAGCAGCTGGTACGACACCGCCGCCGGACAAGACCACGGCAAGATGCACGGCAACCGCGACCTGATCGCCGGCCACCTGAAGGGCGAGCTGGGCTTCGACGGCCTGGTGGTCTCCGACTGGAACGGCATCGAACAGGTGCCGGGTTGCGCCAAGGACCACTGCCCGCAGGCGGTCAACGCCGGCATCGACGTGTTCATGGTGCCGGAGGACTGGCGGGCCTTCATCGCCAACACCGTGGCCGACGTGCGCGAGGGCCGCATTCCTGAAGCGCGCATCGACGACGCCGTGACCCGCATCCTGCGCGTCAAGATGCGCTCGGGCCTGTTCGACCGCCCTGCCGCCGCCAGCGCCCTGACCGGCCGCGCCGACGCGCTGAACGCCGCCGACCTGGCCCGCGAGGCGGTGCGCAAGGCGGTGGTCCTGCTCAAGAACGACAACGCCGCCCTGCCGCTGCAGGCCGGCCGCAAGGTGCTGGTCGTCGGCGCCAGCGCCGACAGCCTGTCCAACCAGACCGGCGGCTGGTCGCTGACCTGGCAGGGCACCGAGAACACCAACGCCGATTTCGCCACCGGCCAGACCCTGCTGGCCGCCCTGCGCGAGGCGCTGGGCGCTGACAATGTGGTCTATTCCATCGACGGCGCCGGGATCGACGTGTCGGGCTTCGACGCCGTCGTGGCCGTGCTCGGCGAGACGCCCTACGCCGAATACAACGGCGACGTCCGCTTCCCCACGCCGGTCCAGCACAGCCTGCAGCATCCCGGCGACCTCGCCGCCCTGCAGGCCGTGGCCGGCAAGGGCGTACCGGTGGTGACCGTGCTCTATTCCGGCCGCCCGGCCTACGCCAACGACCTGATCAACCTGTCGGACGCCTTTGTGGCCGCCTTCCTGCCTGGAACCGAGGGCGCCGGGCTGGCCGACGTCCTGGTCGGCGGCGCATACGACTTCACCGGCCGGCTGTCCTTCGCCTGGCCGGGCTCGGCCTGCAGCACCGGCGAGGGGGCCGATGACGTGGTCCAGTTCGCCCGCGGCTATGGACTGAGCTACGCCCATCCCGCCTCGGTCGATCGTCTGCCCTTGCCGCCGACACCCCGGACCTGCGAAGGCTAGGAGACTCGATCCGGGCGGATGTCATGCAGCAAATCAAGAAGATCCTGATCGTCGGCGGCGGCACGGCTGGATGGATGACCGCGGCCCTGCTCTCGAAGCTGTTTCAAGGCCTCTACGAGATCACCCTCATCGAGTCCGAGGCCATCGGCATCGTCGGCGTCGGCGAGGCGACCATCCCCGCCATCAAGAAATACAACGAGCTGCTCGGTCTCGACGAGACCGAGTTCATGCAGCGCACCCACGGCAGCTTCAAGCTGGGCGTCCAGTTCGTCGACTGGTGGAAACAGGGACACAGCTACATCCACGGTTTCGGCCTGATCGGCCGCGATCTCGGATGGCTGCGCTGCCATCAGTACTGGCTGAAGATGAACGCCCTGGGCCGCGCTTCGGACCTGGCCAACTATTCGATCAACACCGCCGCCGCGCTCGAAAACAAGTTCATGCGCGCCGACCCGAAGATGGCCAATTCGCCGATCGGCCAGATCGCCCACGCCTTCCAGTTCGACGCCAGCCTCTACGGCCGCTACCTGCGCGGCCTCGCCGAGGGCAAGGGCGTGCGGCGGCGCGAGGGCAAGGTCGCCGACGTCACCCTTCGGCCGGAGGACGGCTTCGTCCGGTCCGTGACCATGGACGACGGCGAGGTCATCGAGGCCGATCTGTTCGTCGACTGCTCCGGCTTCCGCGGCCTGATCATCGAACAGGCGATGAAGACCGGCTACGAGGACTGGAGCCGCTGGCTGATCTGCGACCGGGCCATGGCCGTGCCGTGCGCGCGGACCGAGCCCTTCACCCCCTACACCCGAGCCACGGCGCGGACGGCGGGCTGGCAGTGGCGCATTCCGCTGCAGCATCGCACGGGCAATGGCCACGTCTACTCCAGCGCCCACATCGACGACGACGAGGCCGAACGGGTCCTGCTCGCCAACCTCGACGGGGAGCAGCTGGCCGAACCCAACCGGCTTCGCTTCCTGCCGGGCAAGCGCAAGAAGGGCTGGAACAAGAACTGCGTCGCCATCGGTCTCGCCGCCGGCTTTCTCGAACCGATCGAGTCGACCAGCATCCACCTGATCCAGTCGGCGATCATCCGCATGGTTCGCCTGCTGCCCGACGCCGGCTTCGATCCCGCCACCATCGCCGAGTACAACCGCCAGACCGACTTCGAATACGAACGCGTCCGCGACTTCATCATCCTGCACTACAAGGCGACTGCACGGGACGACACGCCGTTCTGGCGCTACTGCCGCGACATGGAGGTCCCCGAAACCCTCCAGCGCAAGATCGACCTGTTCTCCGCCAACGGCCGCATCTTCCGCGAGGACGAGGAGCTGTTCGCCGAAGAAAGCTGGATCCAGGTCTTCCTCGGCCAGGGCGTCATCCCGCGCGGCTATGACCCGCTGGTGGACCTCAAAAGCGACGCCGACGTCGAGACCTTCCTGGCCAATGTCGAGGAGGTTATCCGCAAGTGCGTTGCGGTCATGCCCGACCACGCCGCCTACGTCGCCCGCGCCTGCCCGGCCGAACCGGTCCCCGCGCAATAGGCGCTATCGCCTCCGATCAGGCGAGCTTCGCGAACGAAACCGGAAAGCGAGGGTAGGGAAGGCTGCGCGCCGGGACTCCCGGCGGCTGCTGGCCCAGGGGCCGGTGGCGGAGAGGGTGGGATTCGAACCCACGGTACCCGTAAAGGCACGCCGCATTTCGAGTGCGGTACATTCGACCACTCTGCCACCTCTCCGCGGGGCCGAACGCTTTGGTCGAGCGAGCGGCTTCTCTAATGGCGCGAGGCCCGGGCCGCAAGCCCTTCCGGACCGCCCCACCGCTTCATTTCGGTGAAGGGCCGAGACGGCGGTTTCTCAGCGCTGGGCGGGCAGGGGCAGGCCGAGCGTGTCGGCGGCGGACAGGTCGCCGCCGATGGTGCGGAACAGCTCGGCGGGACGGCCCCCCGTGGCGGCGGACAGGCGTCCGGTCGGCTCCACCAGGCCGGTGCGCTCGACGCCGCGGCGGAAGTTCTGCTTGTGCAGCGACAGGCCGGCGACGGCCTCGGCGGCGGCCTGCAGTTCGGACAGGGTGAAGGTGGGCGGCATCAGGTCGAACAGCACCGGCCGGTATTTTAGCTTGCTGCGCAGCCGGCCGAGGCCGGTCGCCAGAATGCGGCGGTGATCCGAGGCCATGGCCCGGCCGGGCGCATCCGACGGAACGGGCCGGTCGCGGTCGCGGGCCGCCTCGGCGACAAGGCCCGCCTCATAAAGCAGTTCGTAGCGCTCTAGCACCCGACCCTCATTCCAGCGGTGTGGCGGGGCCGGCGCGAACAGGGCGTCGACCCGGGCCTGCCGCCGGGGATCGCCGGCGGCCCAGGCCGTCAGGCCGTCGAGCAGGGGGGCCAGGCAGGCGGCCGCGCCGTCGCGGCGGTCCTCCCACGGAAAGATGTCCAGCACCGGCGTCCAGCGCGCCCCCGTCAGCGGGGCGTCGGCGGCGTCGGCGGTGAGCGCCAGATAGCCGACCGAAACCTCGCGACGGTGCTCGGGGCCCGGCGTGGCGCGTGGGCTGTCCCGCCCCAAGTCGCCGAAGGTGTAGAGTTGCTCGACGAAGCCGAGGCGGAAGCCGGTCTGGGCGGTCACAAAGGCGCGCAGGGCCAGTTCGAAGGTGCGGTCGCGGGCCGGGTCGAACGGGCCGAACGGCAGGGCCAGGGCGGCCGCGGCGCCGGGGGTGGTCAGGACGCAGGCCCTGCGGTTGCGGAGTGCGATGACGACCGCCGACAGACCGATCCGAACGCCCTGTTCCGCCGGAAGCTCCATGCCCTATTCCGTGTGCCAGGCGTCGGGCGCGGGGACCAGGCCGACGGCCTCGGCCAGCACGCGGTAGCGTTCGAGGTAGCGCTGCTGGGCGATCGGGGCAGGCAGCGGGTCGATGATCAGATCGTAGCCCGCCGGCGGCTTGCCGAAAAAGCCCAGCGCCTCGGCGCGCGTGAAGCCGGCCAACTGGGTCGCTTCGTAGAAGGCGCAGGCCTTGTCCGCCTCCTTGATCAGCTTCTTGACCGCCACGGGCGTTTTGGCGGGCAGGCCGAAGCGGATATGGATGGCGTGCTCGAGACGGGCCTCGAAATCCTTGTAGCTTACCCCCAGCGCCGCCTTGAAGGGCGAGATCATGTCGCCGATGACGTATTCCGAGGCGTCATGGAGCAAGGCGGCGAGCCGCCATTTCGGCTCCAGCCCCGGCCTGATGTGCGCCGCGATCTCCTCGACCACGCAACTGTGCTGGGCCACCGAGAAGGCGTGTTCGCCGAGGGTCTGGCCGTTCCAACGGGCCACGCGGGCGAGGCCGTGGGCGATGTCCTCCACCTCGATGTCGAACGGCGAGGGATCCAGCAGGTCAAGCCGGCGGCCGGACAGCATCCGCTGCCACGCCCGTAGGGCCTTGTTCGACGACGGGGAACGGGGTGTGACGGCCAAGGCGTTATCCTGCTCGCTGGGCAGGTCAGGTGACGCATCCCGGCGCGACGATCAACCCTGAGGCTCCTTATTCGCCGACGTTGAGAGCGACCAGATCCTTCGCGTCCTCGAAAATCCGGCCGCGGTCGCGGTCGCGCGACCGGACCGTGGCGACCACGATCGGACCGCCGGCGGGGCCCCGGGCTTCATAGCCGACGAGGCGCCAGCCGGCCTCTGATGGCCGGTTGTCGGTCAGAATCCAGCTGGCCCGTGTCGCGTCGCCGCCGGCGCTGGTGCGAATTTCGGCGGCGTCCTGATGAGCTTGGACGCTGACGTTGTCCCCGCCCTCCGAGCCCTCGATGTTGACGCCGCCTTCGCCGTCGCTGGCGTCGATGTGGAAGCCGCCGATGCGGACGCTGGCCTGGTCGCCCCTGGACTCGATGTGCAGGCCGGGCAGCCGGACCGTAGCGTCATCGCCCTCGGCCTGGATGTCGACCCCGGGCGCCCGGACGGACGCACGGTCACCGGTCGCCGCAGCGTGTCCGGCCTCGGCCGTGGCGACCGCTGCCTCCTCTTCGGCCGAAGCCTTGAGCTGGGCCACGGCCTGCGGCAGGGCCGTCGACAGCCGGTCCTCGAACGCCTTCAGTATCCGGGCGGGCGTGGCGCCGTCGAGCTCGACGAGGTGCAGGCTGACCTCGGCCCCGCGCGGCCCGGCATAGGTGCAGATCGAGCCCTCCGCCGACGCCGATCCCTTGCGGGTCAGCGAGCCGAGGGTTTGCGGGCACTGCAGGGTCTCGACGACCTTCAGGGCGCCCTTGGCGTCCGGGTTCTCCGTGTGCGTCGAGGAGATGCGCACGGAATCGCCGTCACACGCCGCCACGGCCAGAGCCGCGAGGCAGAGAACGGGAACCAGGAGGGGACGCGTGGGCATAATGTCGATCCTTGTCGCGTTCATCCTGCGCCCCGGGCTCCGGGAATCCAGTGAAATCGCGGTAATCGGGGTGACGAAACCTGTCCGCTGATGTGTTCAGACGCCCGGACGGGCTCCCTCACGCCGGTTGAGGAAGGCCAACCGCTCGAACAGGTGGACGTCCTGCTCGTTCTTCAACAGGGCGCCATGCAGTGGCGGGATCAGCTTGTTGGGCGTCTTCTCGCGAAGGGTCTCGGGATCGATGTCCTCGACCAGCAGCAGCTTCAGCCAGTCGAGCAGTTCAGACGTCGAGGGCTTTTTCTTCAGGCCCGGGGTGTCGCGGATCTCGTAGAAGGTCTTGAGCGCCTCGGAGACCAGGCGGGGCTTGATGCCGGGGAAGTGGACCTCGACGATAGCGTGCATCGTCTCGTCGTCGGGGAAGCGGATGTAGTGGAAGAAGCAGCGGCGCAGGAAGGCGTCGGGGAGCTCCTTCTCGTTGTTGGAGGTGATGACGACGATCGGCCGGACCTCGGCCCGGATGGTCTCGCCGGTCTCCTGGACGAAGAACTCCATGCGGTCGAGTTCCTGCAGCAGGTCGTTCGGGAATTCGATGTCGGCCTTGTCGATCTCGTCGATCAGCAGCACGGGGCGGGTCGGAGCGGTGAAGGCTTCCCACAGCTTGCCGGGTTTCAGATAGTTGCGCACGTCGTGGACGCGTTCCTCGCCCAGCTGGCTGTCGCGCAGGCGTGAGACGGCGTCGTACTCATAGAGGCCATTGTGGGCCTTGGTCGTCGACTTGACGTGCCAGGTGATCAGCGGCGCGTCGAGGGCCCGGGCGATCTCATAGGCCAGCACGGTCTTGCCCGTGCCGGGCTCGCCCTTGATCAGCAGGGGGCGTTCCAGGGCGACGGCCGCGTTGACGGCGATCTTCAGGTCGTCGGTGGCGATGTAGTTCGAGGTGCCCTCGAACCGGTCGCTCTGGCGGGTCATGGACGGCTCCGGTGTTGACCGGCCAAGGGGTAGCGAAGCCGCTCCCGGTTAACAACGATCATATGCCCGATGACGCGCCGCGAGCCGGGAAAGGATCGGCCGGGCGCCGGATCCCGTGGCGGACATTTCTGCCGGGTTCCGAGCTGTCGTTGTCCATAATTACGTTCAAAAACAATGTAATGATAAGAAACAAGCCCGGCCTGATCCTTGCGTGGGCGGGCGCGAACCAGAACCGGTTCTACGGCCAGAAGGCCGTTTCCCAACCGACCAGAATGGAAGGACAGCCGATGGTTATGTCGGTCAACACCAACGTGGGCGCGATGATCGCGCTCCAGAACCTGAACGCGACCAACGCCCAACTGGCGACCACGCAGAACCGGATCAACACCGGCAAGTCTGTGGCGTCCGCCAAGGACAACGGGGCCATCTGGGCTATCGCCCAGGGCCAACGAGCCGAAATCGGGGCGTTGAGCGCGGTGAAACAGTCTCTCGACCGTGGCGTCGCCGCGGTTGATGTGGCGCTGGCGGCGGGCGAGACGGTCTCCGACCTCTTGCTCCAGATGAAGGAGAAGGCTCTCGCGGCGACTGACGGGTCGCTCAAGACCGCGGCCCGGGCCGCTCTGAACGAAGATTTCGTCGCCCTGCGCGACCAGATCGCCTCGGTCACCTCCAACGCCGAGTTCAACGGGGTCAACCTGCTTGAGACTGGCGCGACGGGGTTCCAGGCGCTGGCCAACGCCCAAGGCACGTCGACCCTCACGGTCGGCGCCGAAGTCCTGGCTCTGGGCAGCACGAACGTCACGGTCACGGCGTCCCAAGCCATCGACACCCTGACCGACGCGGCGGCCGCCCTGACGGCCGTCACGGCCTCCATCGATCTGGTCTCGGGCGCGCTCGCGCGGCTGGGCACCAAGTCGAAGGCGCTCTCGACCCACATCACGTTCGTCGGCAAGCTGTCGGACGCGCTGGAAGCGGGGGTGGGCAATCTGGTCGACGCCGATCTGGCGAAGGAGAGCGCCAAGCTCCAGGCCCTGCAGACGAAGCAGCAGCTGGGGGTTCAGGCGCTGGGCATCGCCAACCAGACGCCGCAACTTGTCCTGTCGCTGTTCCGCAGCTGACTGTTATCCGGTTCTCGCAGGCGCCGGGGGGTTCGCCCTCCGGCGTCTCGTGCGTTCAGCCGCCGAAGAGGCCGGTCAGCCAGAGCCACGCCTGCGGAAGCAGACCATTGAGCCAGGCCCAGACCGGCAGGAGGTAGGGCGAAACCCAGGTCCAGGCGAGCCAGATGACAAGGCCGGCCAGGCAGATCAGGGCGACGGCGCTCCACGCGATGACGATGGCCAGTCCATCGCGCTGCATCAAGCCGAAGCCGAAGGCGGAGATGATCAGGGCCGGGATCAGGTTGCCGCCCCAGATCGGCAACACCAGAATGCAGGCAAGCAGGAAGGTGGCGACCCCGATCAGGACCTCCGACACCGGGCTGGTCATTACCGACAGGCGGGGCTTGGACAACCGCTCCATTTTCCTGAACCGCGGCAGCACCGTCTCCAGACCGTTCCGGTAGGCTTCCCGGTCGATCCAGCGGCGTAGCGCCCACCTCGGCAGCCACAGCTGATCCTGCCGGGTCATCAGTTGCAGGCCCATCAGCAACAACGGCGCGCCGAGGATCGTCGTCGTTCCCGGGATGATGCCGATGGCGATGTTCATCAGCCCGAAGAACAGCATCAGCGCGCCGAAACCGCGCTCGCCGAAAGCGTTCACCAGTTCGCCGAGATACAGCTTCGGATCATCCTTGGCGCCGATATCCTCCAGCACCTGCGAGAACGGCCGGGTGTCGCTCTGATAATCGTAGTCGGGCATGGCGGGCGGCGGGACTCGCGCGACGGGGTTTTCCGATCTAGGCGTGACCGTGGCCGTCCGCCACTTAACAAACATCCATGCAGATCAGGCGATCCGTGCGAGCCAGTCAACGCCGTGGGTCACGCTGGCCACGATCACCCGCCAGGCCAGGAACAGCACCGCGACCGTCGCCCCCGTCAGCAGCCAGCCTATGATGACGGCGAGACCATCCCGTTGCGTCACCCCGAGCGAAAAGAAGCCGACCGCCACCGCGGGCAATAGGTTGGCCCCCCAGACCGGCAGCACCAGCACGATCGACAGGAAGGTGCAGGCCAGGCCGATCAGCACCCGCCCGACCTGGCCAGTGAAGAGGTGCAGGCGCGGTCTCGACAGACGTTCCGTCAGCTTGAGACCTCGTTTGAGGCGGCCGTTGAACTTGCGGAACAGCGGCCGCTTGATGGAGACCCGCTCTGCCCAGCGCGGCGCCCACAATTCATCACGGCCCATCGCCAGTTCGACCGACAGCAGCAGCAAGGGCGCGCCGGTCAAGGTGGTGCCGCCGGGTGGCCACGGCATCATGTTGACGAGGGCGAAGAAGAACATCACCGGGCCGAAGGCCTGCTGCCCGAAAGTCTCGACCACCTCGCCGAGACAGAGCGTCTCGCCGGGCCGTTCGCCGATCGACTCGATCACTTCAGAGAAGGGGCGAGCCTGATCGGCCGGGGCGCCGGTCATCCGGGTCGGCGGGCGTTCAATGTTTGACGTGTTCGGGTTTGCCTTTGCGCTTGGTGTGGGCGAACTCCTCGAGTTGCTTCTCGCTCATCGACTCGACCATTGATTTCGAGGCGCCCTTCAGCCTGGACTTCGGTGTCTCGCCTCGCTTGGCGGACAGGGCGGCTCCGGCGGCCTTCTGCTGGGCGGCGGACTTGGCGGGCATGGCGGTGTCTCCTCTGGCTCTCCACGAACCACCACCGGTCCGCCCCGGTTCCCGGCCCCGACGGAGCGCGGTTCTGCCAGACCCGGGATCATGCTAAGGGAACGGGCTTGGGTGGAGGAACGATATGCGCAACATCACTCTCGTGTCGGGACTCGCCGTCCTGTCTCTGGCGGCCTGCGGGCAGGGCGACGACGGGGCGCCGGCCGACGGAACCGCCCCGGAGAATACGGCCGCGGCCGGCCTGCCTGACGGACCGACCCCCGGCCTGTGGCGCGTCACCACCCGGATCAGCGGCATGCCCGCCGGCATGGAGGCGCCGGCGGTCGAGACGTGCATCCGCGAGGCGAAGTTCGAGGTGCCCCAGGCGGCCCCGGAGTCGTCCGGCATGACCTGCGAACAGCAGTCGTTCCGTCGCGAGGGCGACGCCATGGTCGGTCACATGGCGTGCACCTCGGCCGATGGCGTGCGCACGGTCACCGACACCCGGGTGTCGGGCGACTTCACGCGCAACTATACGATGGAGCTCAAGAGCACGGTGACGCCGCCGCCGAGCCCGGAGATGTCAGAGATCACCATGGTGATGACCGCCGAGCGCCTGGGCGACTGCCCGGCTGAGTCAGCTGCCCAGTAGCTCCCTGCCGATCAGGAACCGGCGGATTTCGTTGGTTCCCGCGCCGATGTCGTAGAGCTTGGCGTCACGGACCAGCCGCTCGACCGGCCATTCCTTGGTGTAGCCCGCGCCGCCGAGCGCCTGCACGGCCTCGAGGCTGACCTTCACCGCGTTCTCGCTGGCCAGCAGGATGGCGCCCGCCGCGTCGTAGCGCGTCGTCTTGCCCTGGTCGCAGGCGCGGGCCACGGCGTACACGTAGGTGCGGGCGCTATTGAGGGCGACGTACATGTCTGCGACCTTGGCCTGCATCAGCTGGAAGCTGCCGATCGGCTTGCCGAACTGCTTGCGCTCGCGGACATAGGGCAGGACCACGTCCAGCGCCGCCTGCATGATGCCCAGCGGCCCCGCCGACAGCACGGCGCGCTCGTAATCCAGGCCGCTCATCAGCACGCCGGCGCCGCCGCCGACCGGACCCATGACATTCTCTTCCGGGACCTCGCAGTCCTCGAACACCAGTTCGGCGGTGTCCGAGCCGCGCATGCCCATCTTGTCCAGCTTCTTCGAGACCGAGAAGCCCTTCATGCCGCGTTCGATCAGGAAGGCGGTGACGCCGCCGTTGCCTTCGCCGGTGCGGGCGTAGACCACCAGGGTGTCGGCCGAGGGGGCGTTGGTGATCCAGAATTTCGTGCCGTTGAGGACGTAGCGGTCACCGACCTTCCTGGCCTGGGTGCGCATCGACATGACGTCCGAGCCCGAGCCGGCCTCGGACATGGCCAAAGAGCCGACGTGTTCGCCCGAGATCAGTTTCGGCAGGTATTTGCGCTTCTGTTCGTCCGTGCCCCAACGGCGGATCTGGTTGACGCAGAGGTTGGAGTGAGCCCCGTAGGACAGCCCGATCGAGGCCGAGGCGCGCGACACCTCCTCCATGGCCACCACGTGCTCGAGATAGCCGAGGCCAAGGCCGCCCCATTCCTCCTCGACGGTGATGCCGTGCAGGCCCAGCTCGCCCATCTCGGGCCACAGCTCGCGCCGGAACTGGTTGGTCTCGTCGATCTCGGCGGCGAGGGGCGCGAGGCGGTCGGTCGCCCAGCGGGCGGTGGTCTCGCGGATCATGTCGGCGTTTTCGCCGAGGCCGAATTCCATCGACTGGGGGGCGTTGGGAATGCTCATGACCGGGGGCGTAGCACCACCCGCGGCTCCGGCAAAGTCAGTCCCGCCGCGCCCAGCGCCGATACAGGTACCACGACGAAACGCCGACACACGTCACGCCGATCAGGGCCAGCACCCACCCGATGAGGGTGAAGTCCCCCAGGATGTCCTGCTCCCCCATCGCCTTGCGGAACGAGGCGGCCGAGAAGGCGCAGGCGGCGAGGCCGATCAGTCCCATGATCAGAAAAGCGCCCGTCTCGCTCCAGTCGAAGCGCCGTGGCGCGACCGGTTCGATCTCGTGGCGCAATACCGCCAGGCCCGGCTCGTCGTCGAACAGCACGATCTCGCCTTGCGACACCGCGGGCTGGGCCCGGTCCTCCGGCCCCCACACCGGCCGCGCGGTTTCGACAAAATCCGCCTCGGTCGGCGGACTCAGGACGAGCGGGGGCTCAAGCGGCGGGAAGGGAGAAACGCCGGGTTCCGGCGGAACCAGCGGCACCACGCGGGGCGACGCCTCCACGGCGGGAGTTTCCTCAACGGCTGGGGCCTCCGGCGTGGGGTTCGACCGGGGTTCCGGCTCAGCCGCGGCCTCGGCCGAGGGCGAGGCGGCGCTACGGACCTCGGGCGCGGAGATGGTGGGGAAGCCGGGCAGCGGGCCGATGATCGCGGCGGCGTAGGGCGAGTACCGCTGCAGGTGAACGGTGGTCACGGGCGAGGCGGTGTGGAGGGCTGCGGGCTGGAACGGAGCGGGCGCGGCCTCGACGGCAGGCTCGGGGGCAGCCGGTTCCGCCGGCTCCGCCCCGGCCGGCGCTTCGCCCGGCAGGCTGGTGACGGCTGCGGCGCGGGCGGCCCCCGGATGGGTGCTGAAATCCGGGCGAACGATGGTCGCCTCGACGGGCGGCGGGGGCAATGGCGCAGCCAGCAGGTCGGCGAGGTGCACCGGGGTCGCCGGGTCGGCCACGAACAGGGCCCGCTCGGCCGCGCGCCGGCGCAGGGGGGCGTCCGGCGGGGTCTGCTCCGGCCAGCCGATCAGGGCGTCGGCAGCCGCCCCGGCCTGTCCCTCGTTCAGGCGGTGCAGGACGTCCGAGGCGAGAAAGCGCTCAACTCCGACGGAAATGGCGAAACTGGCCAGGGCGTCGAATTGATGCTGGTTGAGCGGCCCCGTGATCTGTTCGTTCAGGGCCTTCACCACCGGCAGCAGGTCATATTGCAGCAGCAGCTCGGCGTCCTGCTCGCTGACCGTAAGCCCGTCCCGGGCCGAGGTTCTGTGCCCGTAGCCGATGACCCAGCCGCCATCCTCGTCCCGCACCGCGCGCGGCCGGAATCCCTCGAAACTCTTGATGAGGACGACTCCCTCGCGGGAGACTTTCAGACGTGGGGTAGTCGCGTCGGACACCGGAATGACCCAAATCGAGACGGACGGGCTCGCTCACTGGGAGAACCAGCAAAGCCCGCGCCGGTCCAGAGGGACTAGAGCAGGACGATCGTGGCCAGACCGAGGAAGATCAGGAAGCCGAAGAAGTCGGTCGTCGCCGTCACGAACACCGCCGAAGAGACCGCCGGGTCGAACTTGAGCCTGGACAGGGTCAGCGGCGTCAGCACTCCGACCGTGGCGGCGACCAGCAGGTTCAGCACCATGGCCGCGGCGATCACCAGTCCGATCCGCCAGTCTTCATCGCGGAACCAGAGGGCGGTGGCGATCCCGATCAGTGGCGCCAGCACCAACCCGTTCGCCAGCCCGACCGCCAGTTCTCGCCAGAAGGTGCGCGGCGCGTTGGAACTGTTCAGTTCCCGCGTCGCCAGCGCCCGTACCGTGACGGTCAACGCCTGCGTCCCGGCGTTGCCCCCGATGGCGGAGACGATCGGCATCAGGATCGCGAGGGCGACGATCTGCTGGATGGTCACCTCGAACCAGCCGATGACGCTCGCCCCCAGGACGGCGGTGGCCAGGTTGATCGCCAGCCACGGCACGCGGCCCCGTACGATTTCCGATACTGATGAGCCGCGGTCCTCGTCCGAGACGCCAGCGAGGCGGAGGATGTCCTCGCGGTTCTCCTCCTGGATGATGTTGACGATGTCATCGACGGTGATCTGGCCGACGAGGCGGCCGGCGGCGTCGGTGACGGGGGCCGAGATGAGGTGGTATTTCTCGAAGATGTAGGCGACTTCCTCCTGGTCCTGCTCGACGGTGATTTCGTTGACCGGGTCCATGATCTCGGTCAGCGGCGTCGGCCGGGGCGCGCGCAGCAGTCGGCTGATGGCGACGCCGCCGACCGGCTTGTTGAGCGGATCGACGACATAGATGTCGAAGAACAGCTCGGGCATCTCCTCGCCCTGCTTGCGGATGTGATCGATGGTGTCGCCGACGTTCCAGAACTGCGGCGCGGCCATGACCTCGCGCTGCATCAGGCGACCGGCGGAGTCCTCGGCGTAGCCCAGTGAGCTCTCGATGGCGGCCCGGTCGACGTCCGGCATGGCGGCCAGCACGCGCTCGCGCTGGTCGTCCTCAAGGTCCTCGACCACGGCGGCGGCGTCGTCGGAGTCCAGCTCCTGCAGCGCCTCGGCGAGGGTCAGGTGCGGGACCCGCTCCAGCACCTCCTCGCGGATGCCGTCGTCGAGCTCGGGCAGGGTGTCGGCCAGAAGGTCGGCGGGCAGCCACAGCACCACCACCGCGCGGTGCTCGGAGGTCAGGAAGCCCATCAGGTCGGCGACATCGGCCGGGTGCAGGTCTTCCAGCAGGGAGCGAAGTTTCAGCCCGTCGCCGGCGTCGGAGGCGTCGACCACCTTCTCGACGAACGATGCGGTGAGGACGTAGTCCTCGTCCAGCGCCACGTGTTCGATTTCATCATCGAGGGCGGCGGGCAGGGGGGCGTCTGCGGTGGTGTTCACGCTTGGCCCTCCCTGTTTTCAGATCAGCTTTCCGCCGATGTTTCGCCCCGAGGGATTGATGAATCAATCCCGATTGAGAGTGAGAGCCCGTCCGGGCGTCGAACCGGGGTCCACTTCGCCTGACGGGCTCCAGTTCTGATGGTGCGGTCGAGAAGACTCGAACTTCCACTCCGGTTAGGGAACAGCGACCTCAACGCTGCGCGTCTACCAATTCCGCCACGACCGCTCGCATCGGAGGGGGCTGATAGCGGAGAGAGGGCGCTATGCCAAGGGTCTTCAGGCGGCTCCCGCCATGAAGTCGTAGACGTCCGCCGCGCGGGTCACGGTGATGGCGATCCGATCTTCCCGGATCTCGATCTCGCCGCGGGCGACCGGGTGATTGTTCGCCAGGATCCAGACCTCGTCGGTTTCCGAGGCGTCGAGCGGAATCACCGCGCCGCGACCCATGCGCAGCAGCTGGCTCATCGGCAGCACGGAGCGCCCCAGCACAACCGAGATCTCGACGTCGACGGCTTCGATCTGGCTCAAGGGGGACTCTGACGCTGACTGGGACTGGGCGGGTCGGTGTTGCATGGCGCTCCCGATCCCCACATTGAGGGGCACATGCTTTCCCAGTCCTTAAGCCCGGCCATATCGAAGCTGATCCGCGAGGACGGCGCTCCGGCCGAATGGGCGGTCTCCACCGGCTACGTCGACTACCCGTTCGCGGTCGAGGCCATGGAGGCCCGCGCGGCGGCCATCGCGGCCGGCGAGGCGCCGGAACTGGTCTGGCTGCTGGAGCATCCGCCGCTCTACACCGCCGGGGTGTCGTCCAGGGACAGCGACCTGCTGGAGGCGGACCGGTTTCCGGTGCATCGCACCGGCCGGGGCGGCCAGTTCACCTATCACGGGCCCGGCCAGCGGGTGGCCTATGTGATGCTGGACCTGAACCGGCGCGGCAAGGACGTGCGCGCCTTCGTGCGCGGGCTGGAGCAATGGATCATCGGCGCCCTGGGCGAGTTCGGCGTCGCGGCCGACGTGCGCGAGGGCCGCGTCGGGGTCTGGGTCGAGCGCAAGGGGCCCGGCTGGAGCCGCGAGGACAAGATCGCCGCCATCGGCGTCAAGGTGCGCAAATGGGTCAGTTTCCACGGGATCAGCCTGAACGTGGAGCCGGACCTGGGCCATTTCAGCGGCATCGTGCCGTGCGGCATCAACGAGCACGGCGTCACCAGCCTGGTCGACCTGGGCGTTCCCGCCACCCTCGACGAGGCGGACGAGGCGCTGAGGGTCAGCTTCCGCAGGGTGTTCGGAGACATCGTCACGGGCGGCCCCCCCGATTGAAGGCGATCTTAACCTTGGCGGGGGCATCGTCCTCACCAACATTCGGCCGTCAGAGTGACCTCCATGCCCGCCCCGTCGTCCAGCGCCGCCCCGGACGTCGACGCCCTGACGATGACCACCTTCTTCGAGGTGTCGCTGGACCTTCTGGTCATCCGCGAACTGGATGGGCGGGTGGTCCGGGCCAGTCCGTCGTGGGAGACCATTCTCGGCCACCGGCCCGAGGAAATGGTGGGGCGGCCTTTGCTGCGCCTGCTCCATCCTGACGACCACGCCGCCACCATGGAGAGCGTGGTCGAGGTCGAGACGCGGGGCCCGAACGATCCCGTGGTCGGGTTCATCAATCGCTATCTGCACAAGGAGGGCGGCTACCGCACCCTGGAGTGGCGGGCGCGGCGGGTCGGCGACCGGATCTACGGCGTGGCCCGCGACGTCACGGACCGGGTGGCCGCGGAGCGCGCCCTGATCGAGGCCAAGGCCGCCGCCGAGGTGGCCAATCAGGCCAAGACCGACTTCCTCGCCAATATGAGCCACGAGATCCGCACGCCGCTGAACGGGGTGATCGGCCTGATCGGAGCGCTGGGCCAGAGTGAGCTGACCCCCGGCCAGCGCGAACTGGTCGCGCTGATCGAACAGTCGGGCGTCACGCTGGAGCGGCTTGTTTCGGACATCCTCGACGTCTCCAAGATCGAGGCGGGGCAGCTGGAGTTCGTGATCGGCGACCTGGACCTTGAGCAGACGCTGGACGGGGTCATCGAGACCGCCCGATTGAAGGCCGAAGCCAAGGACGTGGCGTTCCGCGTCGAGCGCGGAGCGGGCGCGCGGGGCGCCTTCCTCGGTGACGCCACCCGCATCCGGCAGGTGCTGGACAACCTGCTGTCGAACGCCGTGAAATTCACCGCCCGGGGCGAGATCACGGTGTCCATCGACGTCGCGGACGACGCGCCGGAGCCGGGTTGCGCCCTGCTGAGCCTGGCCGTGCGGGACACCGGCATCGGCTTTGACGCCAAGGCCGCGGGCGGTCTCTTCCAGCGCTTCAACCAGGCGGACAACACCATCACCCGCCGTTTCGGCGGCACCGGCCTGGGGCTGTCGATCATTCGGTCCCTGGTCGAGATCATGGGCGGCGAGATCGTGGCCGAGTCCGAGCCCGGGAAGGGCAGTTGCTTCCGCGTGGCGCTGCCGCTTTCGCGCACGCGGTCCCTGGCGGCCCATGACGCCGCGCGCGCGGCCGAAGCGGCCCGGCCGACCAGAACAGCGGCCAATCAAGGCTGGCGGACCGAAGGATCGCCCGTGCGCCTGCTGCTGGCCGAGGATCATCCGGTCAATCAACGGGTTGTGCAGGCCATCCTCGAGGCGACGGGGATCGAGGTGGTGACGGTGGACGACGGCGCGCAGGCGGTGCAGCGCTTCGAGGCCGAGATGTTCGACCTGGTGCTGATGGATATGCAGATGCCGGTCATGGATGGACTGGCGGCGACGCGGGCGTTGCGGGGCATCGAGCGGGATGAGCCGGCGCGGCGGCGGACGCCGATCATCATGCTGAGCGCCAATGCGATGGGCCGGCACCGGGAGGAGGCGGCGGACGCGGGGGCCGACCAGCACCTCGCCAAGCCGGTCACCCCGGGGGCGCTGATGGCGGCGATCGAACGGGCGCTGCCGGCGCAGAGCGCCGCGGTGGCGTAGAACCAATCTCCACCCGACAGGGGTTGGACCCGTCCGGGATGACAAGGCGCTTTGCCCGAGGCCGGGACAGCGGGCTGAACGTCGATTGCAGCTAGGTGGAGACGCGCTTCGCCTTGCGGCGCGGTTTGATCAGGAATGACCAGGTCCCGACGCCGCCCAGCACGGCCAGGGCGAGGCCGGAGAGCACCGTCACCCATTTGTAGAGCCAGCCCCCGACCGAGCCGGCGTGAAGCGGGTAGATGGCGTGAATGGCGCGTTCGCCCGGTGTCAGGGTCTGGGCGTCGAGGGTCTGGACCACCCGGCTCGTGGCCGGATCGATCAGCACCCGGGTGCGGCCGTTGGGATGCCATTCGCCGGGCTGTTTCAGGCGAATCGAGGCCGGTTCGCCGGGCCCGGCCGGCCAGCCGGCCATGCGCAGGGTCGCGTCGGGGAATCGGGCCTGGGCGGCGGCGAGGGCGGCGGGCCAGTCGATGTCGCCGGTTCCGACCTCGGGCGATGGCGGCGCCTCGGGCGCGTTCGGGGCCAACAGGGCCCGGGCCTGGTCATGGAACACCAGGCCGGCGCCCGTCAGGCAGAAGATCAGGACCGGCACGGCGGTGATCAGGCCGAGGTTGCGGTGGCTGGAGACCAGGTCGGCCCGGCGCGTCGACCGCGGCCAGATGCGCAGGCGCGTGGCGCGCCAGGCCGGGACCCAGACCACCAGCCCGGTCAGCACCAGCAGCACCGCCGCCAGCGCCGCGACGCCGCCGACGATCTCTCCGGTCTCGCCCGCCAGCAGGTAGTGGTGCAGGTCGAAGATGAAGGCCTCGGTCCGGGCCGGGCCTGTCCAGCGGTCGAGGGTCGCGCCGTCCGGGCCGGCGACGCCCAGATCCTTCTCGGCCAGATACAGCTTGTGGGCGCCGAGCTGCGGGCCGCCGAAATCCACGGTGCGCATGTCCGGGTGGTCGGCCTCGAGCCGTTCGGCGGCGGCGCCGAGCACGGCGGGGTCGGCGGCGAAGCCGGCCCGCGCCTCGGGGTGTTTCAGCGCGATCCAGTCGTTCTCGAACACCAGCAGGGAGCCGGTCAGCCCGAACACGATGAGCAGCAGCGACAGGATCGCTCCGGCCCAGGCGTGGATGGTGCGCAGAACTCCGATCATGCTCAGAACCGGCGGGTCACGCCGAGCGTCACCGTCCGGCCGCGGCCGGCGAAGTAGCTCAGATCGTCGCCGGCGCGCGTGGTGTCGGAATTGTAGGAGATGTAGTCCTCGTCGAGCAGGTTCTGGACGCCGAGGCTGACGTCGCCGAAGCCGGCGCGCCAGACGGCGACGGCGTCGACCAGGTCGTAGCCCTCGAAATCATTCTCGGCCGGCTGACCTTCGAACTCGCGCTCGAAATAGCGCCCGGCCTGCAGGCGCAGGGACAGGGCGTCCGTCACATCGGTTTCGGCCCACAGGATCAGGCGGTCGGGCGAGATGTTGGCGCCGTCGAGATCCCGATCGACCTCGCCGTCGTCGTCGGTGTCGCTGCGCCCCTCGAGGCTGGCGTAGGCGCCGCCGAGCCGGAGCGTGTCGTTGAAGGCGTAGCGGGCGCTGACCTCGACGCCCTCGATCTCGGTCGCCTCGCGGGCCACCTCGAAGACGCCGTTGACCAGCACCAGACGGGCGCCCTTGTCGGTCTCGGAGCGGAAGGCGGCGATCGAGGCGTCGAAATCGCCGCGCGTGAACTCCAGTCCGACCTCGTAATTGTCGGTGATGACCGGCGAGATGTCGAGGAAGGTGTCGACGTCCTGGCCCGGCTGGTCGATGCCGCGCAGCACCCGGCCGACGTCGGCCATGCTGAAGCCCTGGGCGAAGGAGCCGTAGGCCTTCAGGCCCGGGACCACCTCGAAGGTCGCGCCGACGTTGGCCAGCAGTTCCTCGAAGCCGGGCTCGCCGCCGGCGACCTGCTGTCCGCCATTGTAGGAAGCGAGGGTCTGGAAGTCGTCGACGATCAGGGTGACGGTCTCGTAGCGCAGGCCGCCGGAGAGGTTCAGGCGGCCGTCGAACAGGCGCTGGTTCAGCTGCATGAAGGGGGCGAGGCTTTCGTAACGGGTCTCGGGCACCCAGTCGCGGCCGGTCAGGATCAGGCCCTGCCAGGTGGTGTCGCGCAGGGCGTCGAGGCCGACCAGGGCGCTGAGCCCGGGCAGGGGGGCGATGTCGCCCTGCCAGTCCAGCTTGAAGCCGAGCTTCTCGGAATTGTTGGCCGACTGGTCGAACAGGGTCCCGATCGGGGCGATGGACGCGTCCTGGAAGGTGCCGAAAGTCCCGCCGCCGAACACGCCGGAATAGTCGTGGGCGAAGAGTTGGGCGCGCAGCGTCCCGCCGAGGACGTTGCTGTCGGTGTAGCTGAGGGCGGCGGAGCTGACGTCGTTCGAAGGCTGGACTCCGGGGGCGTCGCCGCGGACGGAGGTGGTGGGCAGGCCGATGTCGCGGTCGCCGGCGAGGACCATATAATCGCCGTCGCCTTCCAGCTCGAAGTGGTTGACCATCAGCTCGAGGCGCCGATCAGCCGTCAGGTCGACGCCGGCCTTGCCGAAGATCGACCAGCTGACGCTGTCCTGCAGATCGCCCTGGGCCCCGTCGACGCCGACGCGGCGGTCGGCCCCGTCATAGTAGACGCCGCGGGCCTCGTACGCCGCCCCGGCGGTGAGGTCGAAGCGGCCGAAGTCCTGGCCGACGATGCCGGCCAGCTTGCCCCCGACGCTGTCGCCGAAAACGCTGTCGTCGAAGGTGGTCAGGGCCTGGACCCGGCCGGACGGGCCGGCGCCCTCGGCGGGCGGGGCGGCGGTGACGTAGTTGACCACGCCGCCGGTGGCGCCGACGCCCTGGATGGCGTTGGAGCCGAAGATGACCTCGACCCGGTCGATGAAGAAGGGATCGATGGTGAAGCCGTCGCGGCTGTCGTCGCGCAGCGGGGTCGACTGGGGCACGCCGTCGACGAGGAACAGGGGCGAGCGGCCGCGCAGGGTCTCGCCGGCGCCGGACAGCTTCTGGCGGGTGGGGGAGAAGGAGGGGATCAGGGTCGCCACGGTCTCGACGGCCGAGGAGCCGAGCGCCGTCTGCTGCGCGATCTCGGCCTCGCCGATGACCTCGACGGTGCTGGGCATGGCCGAGCGCGGCAGCTGGGTGCGGGCGGCGGTGACGATCACCTCGTCGAGCGTCGCGGCGGGGTCGGCCTGTTGGGCCAGGGCGGGCGCAGCGACCGCAAGGGACAGGACCGAGACGGACAGCAACAGACGAGAGGACAAGACGCACACCCAAGCGTTGGAGGAACAGGGGCGTCCTCCACCATGTTCGTTCTTGCAAGTCAATCTCAGTCGCAGTCGCAGGCGCGAGAAAAAACCCCGCCGGCGGGGGCCGGCGGGGCTGGGAGACCGGCGGGAACCGTCGGTCAGTCGTCGCGGCCGGCGCTGGCCGAACCGCCGGCGCTGACGTCGGCGCTGACGGACGCGTTGTTGCGGTCCGCCGAGGCCGAAGCCGAGCCGTCGGCCGAGCCGTTGGCGTCGACGCGGCGGCGACGGTTCTGGCGGGGCCGCTCGTCTTGCTCCGGGGCCGGCGCGGCCGCATCCGCGTCACCGCCGGAAGACGCCGAGCCGGAGCCCGAGCCGGAGCCGGAAGCGTCGCCGGTGAGCGAGCCGCCGCCCGCCGAGGCCGCGCCGTTCAGCGCGCCGGCCAGCGATCCGGAGGCCGAACCGGCCGCGCCGTCAAAGACGCCCTGGAGCGCGCCCTGGCCGGAGCCCTGGGCCCCGGCAGCGACCGAACCGGCCGGGCTTTGCGCCTGTTCCGCCGTGGCGGCGGCGCGACGTTCGGCCCGGGCGCGGGCGGCGGCGGCGCGGCGTTCGGCGCGCGCGCGCAGACGGTCGGCGCGGGCGGTGGTTTCGCCCAGTCGGTCGCGGGCGAAGGAGCCGTCAATCGAGCCCGTCAGGCCGCCCGTGACGTTGCCGCCGAGCTGACCGCCGAGGCCGCCGATCTGGCCGCCCAGTCCGCCGCCGAGCCCGCCCGAGCCGCCCAGCACCTGGGCGTTGGCGGCGCCGGCCAGGGCCATGGTGAAGGCCGCCGTGGTCATCAGCATCAGGGTCTTGCGCATCTCGTCTCTCCTGCAGTGAGCGGGCGGGAAGGAAGCCGCCCTCGCAGGGTCCAACGACCGGCGCGCCGGGATTCATCCGGCGCGGCTGGAAATCAGCGCGAAAGCCGTCCCCGGGCGCCGACGGCGGCGGGCGGCACGCGCAGGTCGGCGGCGACGAGGCCGCGGCCGTAGACCGGGTCCGGGCCCCGCGCGCCGAGGTCGCGGGCCCGGGCGGCGAGAGCCTGGACGGCGGCGTCTCCCGTTCCTCGCTGGCGGGCCAGCAGCCCGGCCACCAGCGGCGCGGCGAACGAGGCCCCGCGCACCGAGACATAGCCCTGACCGGCTCCCGCCGCGGCCATGTCGGCGCCGGGGGCGGAAAAGTCGACCTGTGGGCCCCGGGCGGCTTCCGGCAGGGCCCGGCCGCGCGCGTTGACGCCGACGACTCCGACCACGTCCGGATAGCCGGCGGGATAGAGCGGCGGGGCGGCGGGGCCGTCGTTGCCGGCCGCCGCGACGATCAGCACGCCGCGGGCAGAGGCCCGGCGCACCGCGGCCTCGACCAGTGTATTGCGCGGACCGACGAGGCTGACGTTGACCACCGGCACGTCGTTCCGGACCATCCACGCCAACGCCTGGGCCACGCCCGTGGACGCGCCGCCGGACGGCGAGCCGCCATAGACGTCGGCCACGAACAGGGTGGCGCCCGGGGCCGCGCCGGAGAAGGCGTCCGACCGCCCGGCCAGCAGCGACGCCACAGCCGTGCCGTGGGCGCCGGGCCGGGCCTCGCCGGCGAAGCCCTGCTGGCGGATCGCGGCGCCCGCCAGGGCCGGATGGCGGGCGTCGACGCCGGTGTCGATCAGGCCGACCCGCACGCCGCCGCCCTGGGCCGGGCCGGGCGACGCGGCGCCTGCGACGGTCGCGCCTTCCGCCGTCCCGGCCGGGCTGTAGACGTGGTTGAATTCCCAGGCCCCGTCGGGGTCGAGGTCGCGCAGGCGCTCGACGGCCCGGCGCAGCGACAGGCCGCGCGGCGGAGCAAGGACGACCACGGCGAGGTCGAGCCCTTCGAGGCGGTCCTCGCGCAGAACGGTGAAGCCGGCGTCGAGGGCGATGCGGCGGCTGGCCGGCGACGGATCGACGGCCACGATCTCGGCCCGCACCACGGGCCAGCCCAGCGGATCGGCCTCGAGGGCGCCGCCGGACTGGCGGATCAGGCCGCGCACCCGCGACGGGGCCTGGAGGGTTTCGTCGACGCGGTCGCGCAGGCGGTCCTGCAGCCGGTCGGGGTCGACGGGCAGGCGGTCCGGGAGGGGCAGGCGGGGGAGGCTGGGCGCGCCGCCGGGCAGGCCGATCTGCGCCTGCGCCGGGGCGGCGACCGACAGGATCGCCAGCGCCGCGAGAATGGTCGCCATGCGTAGACCGATCAGCAAGAACCTGCTCCTTTCGTTCCGGGCATCAAAGGCCATTGGCCTCGGCCCGACAATGGATGAAACGTCGGGGGCGGGACGTTTCATCCGCATGACCGGAGTGTGCGCTTGGATGGGTTTCAGACGGAGCTGGTGGCGCTTCTGCCAAGGCTGCGTCGTTTCGCGCGCGCCGTCTGCCGCTCCGACGCCGACGCCCAGGACCTGGTGCAGGCCACCGTCGAGCGGGCGCTGGCCAGGCGCGGCGGCTATCGTCCCGGGACGCGGCTCGACAGCTGGGCGTTTACGATCATGAGGCGGATCCATATCGATGAGGGGCGGGCGAGGACGCGGTGGGGACGGGTGGTCTCGCCGGAGAATGAAATGACGCCGAACGTGGCGGACGCCGGGCAGGCGGACGAGGGGCTGCGCGCCGACGCGCTGGCGGTGCGGCAGGCGCTGCGCCGGCTGCCGGACGATCAGAGGCTGGCGGTGGCGCTGGTGCTGGTCGACGGCCTGTCCTACGCCGAGGCGGCCCAGGTGTTGGGCGTGCCGGCCGGCACCCTGACAAGCCGCCTGGTGCGCGGCCGCCAGACCCTGATCCAGACCCTGACCGAACAGGGAGTGAGCGCATGACCGGTCCAGCCCCCTTTGATGACGAAATCCTGATGCGGCGGGTGGACGGCGAACTGACGCCCGAAGCCGGAGCGGCGATCGATGCGGCGGCGGCGGCCGATCCGGCGCTGGCCCGGCGGCTGGAGCAACTGCGCGGTCTGCGGACGCTGACGCGCGAGGCGTTTCCGGCCGCGCCCGATCCGCGCGACGCCGGACTGGCGCGGCTGATCGCGGGCGGGGCGGTCCGGCCGGAGCCGTGGACGGCGCCGCTGGCGGGCCGTCTGCGCGACGCCTTCGCGCCACGCCATGCGGCGATCTGGGGCGGGGCGGCGGCCTGTTTCGTGCTGGGCCTGGCCGTCGGCTGGTCGGGCCAGGACCGGACGCCGGACGGATTCGCGGTCGCGGCCGGTGGCGCGATCGCCGACGCCGGTCTCGTCCGGGTGCTGGATCGCGGCCTGGCGGCCGACGCCGCGGATGCCGAAGGGCGGGCGGTCGGGCTGACCTTCCGGGACGCCGGGGGCCGCTGGTGCCGCACCTTCCAGGCCGCCGAGGCGGGGGTGGCGGGCCTGGCCTGCCGTGAAGGCGCTGGCTGGGGCATGCAGGTGCTGGCCCCGTTCGAGCCTTCGGGCTCGGAGGTGCGGACGGCCGGAGCCGACACGCCTGACGCGGTGCTGAGCGCGGTGGACGCCCTGATCGCCGGCGAAACGCTGGACGCCGCGGCCGAGGCGCGGGCCCGCGACGCCGGCTGGCGCTGATCGTCAAGCTTTACGGATGAAACAGGCTGGGCCGTTCGTTGGACCCGGCATGGACGAAGACACCCTGCGCAGCCGCGTTGAACGCTGGCGCCGCCGCGCCGCGGAAGCGCTGGACGCCCGCGAGCGCTCGGCCAGTGCGGAACTGGCCGAGCACTACGAAGCCCTGCTGGCCCGTTTGCTGGACGGCCGGAACCGGCCGGCGGACGGGCTGCAGGAGTCGGCGGCCGCCTCGGGCGGGGACGGCCGCCGCCGACGCGTCGTCGTCAGCTAAGGACGACGATCGCCACGCGCCGGTTCTGGGCGCGGCCTTCCTCGGTGTCGTTCGAGGCCACGGGCTCTTCCTCGCCATACGAGATGGTGGCCATCCGGTTCAGGGCGATGCCGTCGCGGCTGAGGAAGCGGCGCACCGCTTCGGCCCGGGCCTGGCCCAGTTCCTCATTGTATTCCTCGTCGCCCGTGGCGTCGGTATGACCCTGGATCTCGAGGTAGACGTTGCGGTTCTCGGCCTTGAGCCGCTGGGTGAGTTCGGCCAGCCGGGCCTCGGCTTCCGGCGACAGCGCATGCTGGTCGGTCGGGAATTTCATCGAATCATCGGCGAGCACGACCTCATAGAGGAACTTGCCCTCCGCGAGTTTGTGGGCGGCGTTGGCGCGGGCCAGGGCCTCGCCGGCAAGGCCTTCGACCCCGGTGACGCGGGTGTCGACCACGGCGACGTTGTCGCGCACGAACCGGTGGCTGGCGCAGCCGCTGGCGGCGAAGCCAAGCGCGAGAACTGCGCCGGTGAGGGCGGCGGTTCTGAAAGTCGATCTGTTCAAAACAAAGTCTCCTGAGTGCGGGTCGGCAGGCCCGTTGATTCCCCGAACGCTTAGCTAGCTGAGCCGGAACGGCAGAGTGATGACCTATCCGCGGCAAGAAAATGTCAAAGACGACGCAAGAACAGTAAAAACGAACACCGGTCGCCACGATCCTGACGTGAGACAATGGTCATCAAAGCATTGCCGCGACTCGCTGCTAATCTCGGATTTCCGATGCAAGAACATAAGACAAGCAGCAGGAAGTCTTCCACGGGACGGTGGATTGGCGCCGGAGCGCTCAGCATCGGGCTGCACCTCGGCCTGCTGGCGGTGCTGATCCTGTCGGAGCCGGCGTCCTCGCCGCTTCCGTCGCCCGAGCCACCCCCAACGCCGGTGGAGGTCACCTTGTTCCGTCCGCCGCCCCCGCCGCCGCCGCCGGTCCCCGAAAAACGCACCGACGCGCCGGTCGAGGGCGGCTCGTCCGCG
>NZ_CAXUQW020000009.1:0-63989 GCF_964253355.1 Brevundimonas sp. LjRoot202
GCCTGTTCGCGGGCGGCGGCGTCCTTGCGGGC
Source organism: Brevundimonas sp. LjRoot202 (assembly GCF_964253355.1). NCBI lineage: Bacteria > Pseudomonadati > Pseudomonadota > Alphaproteobacteria > Caulobacterales > Caulobacteraceae > Brevundimonas > Brevundimonas sp. LjRoot202. Next base: position 33 of record NZ_CAXUQW020000009.1, read on the forward strand.
GCGTTCGGCGGCGGCGGCGGCTTCACGCTCGGCGTTCTGGCGGGTGGCCAGTTCGATGGCGCGGCGACGCGCCTCCTGCTCCGACGCGGACAGGCCGCCGGCCTCCCGTGAGGAAGCGGCCGGACGCGGGGCGGCCGGCGCCTCGGTCTTCGGACGCGCGACGTCGAAGCCCTGCGGACGCTGATGTCCGGGGACCGCGCCGACGCGGCGCTTGGTCTCGACCACCACGGTCTTGGTGCGGCCGTGGCTGAAGCTCTGGCGCACGGTGCCGGTCGAAACCGATCCCGCCTGCCGGGGCTTCAGGCTCAGGGGCGCGCGCGGTCCCGTCTGGGACGGAGTCCCGGTCGGGGTCTGCGGGCCGTCGTTGGTCTTGTCGTTCTCGTCAGTCATCCGGTCGCTTTATTCGGGATGGCGGATGATCCGCCATCGTCTCGTTCAAACACAAAAAGTCGTGCGGCGCCCCGCCCCCTGATCAGGGAGCAGAACCCCGCCCGCTTAAATCCTTGTCCGGGTCCTCAGCCGGCCTCGCACCCCACTCGGGGGGCAGAAGCGGTCGAAATCCCGCCAGTCGTTCGACCTCGAAGGTCCAGCGATCGGCCCGCCCGCCCTCAAGCAGGACGGCGTGTATCGCATTTTCCAGCCCGAGGGCCAAACTCAAATCGTCCGCCGTGAAGGCGCCGCAGACTTTCGGGGGCGGAGTCATGTGTTTCGCGAGGGAAAGCAGCTTGCCCCGACCGTCGGCGGACCCGTCGGCGGCCTCGACGATCCACGCGGCCTTGCCCGATCGGATCGTGGCGGCCGCCTTTTCGAAGCCTGAGATAAGCACGCCCTCGCGCCGGGCAAGCCCCAGCTGGTCCAGGCACCGCCGGAACAGCAGGCTTTCGACCAGGTCGGGCAGGTCGGCGGCCGGCTTCAGCGGCGCCTTGGCCGCCCGCGAGAACAGGTTCTTCTTCACCGCCGCCTCGACCGAGGCGCGGTCGGCCGCGACCCACAGGCCGCGGCCCGGCAGCTTGCGCGCCAGATCGGGGGCGACCGTGCCGTCCGGAGCGGCGACGAAACGGATCAGGCGAGATTCATCCATGACCTGGTGGGTGACCAGGTCGCGGCGTTCCCTATCGATCGTCGCTTCGCGCAGACTCATGGAGGACCCGGTCTCCCATCACGCGTTTTCGGGCTGTTCGGAGTCCCCGGCGGGGACCTCGTCTTCGTCGCCTTCCGGCGCCGCCTCTTCCTCACCCTCGGGCGCGGCGAAGACGGCCTCGGGGTCATACTCGCCCTCGTCCTCGTATTCCGGCTCCGGTTCCGGCTGGGGCAGTTCGGAGGCGTCGATCCAGCCGGCCGCGACACGGGCCTGCAGGATCAGCATCTCGGCGTCTTCCTGGGCCAGGTTGAAGCTTTCCAGCACGCCCGGGACCTTGACCCGCTCGCCGTTCTTGACCTCGTAGCCGCCGCGGATCTCGTCGGTCGCCAGATCGGCCAGGTCCTCGACGGTCTTCACACCGCCCTCGCCGAGCGCGACGGCGATCGGCAGGGAGACGCCGGGAACCTCCAGCACGCCGTCCTCGACGCCCAGTTCCTTGCGCTTCGCGTCGAGGATGGCGGCCTGACGGTCGAGGAAGTCGCGGGCGCGGGCCTGCAGCTCTTCCGCCGTGTCCTCGTCGAAGCCCTCGATGTCGGAGATTTCATAGGGCTCGACGAAGGCCAGGTCCTCGACCGTGGCGAAGCCTTCGGTGACCAGCAGCTGGGCGATGACCTCGTCCACGTCCAGGGCTTCCTGGAACAGGGCGGTGCGCTCGCTGAACTCGCGCTGGCGGCGCTCGGAGTCCTGGCTCTCGGTGATGATGTCGATCTGCCAGCCGGTCAGCTGCGAGGCGAGGCGGACATTCTGGCCGCGGCGGCCGATGGCCAGCGACAGCTGTTCGTCCGGCACCACCACCTCGACGCGGTCGGCCTCTTCGTCGAGGACGACCTTGGAGACTTCGGCCGGGGCCAGGGCGTTGACGATGAAGGTCGGCTCGTCCGGGTTCCACTGGATGATGTCGATCTTCTCGCCCTGCAGTTCGGCGACCACCGCCTGCACGCGCGAGCCGCGCATGCCGACGCAGGCGCCGACCGGGTCGATCGAGGAGTCGTTGGACAGCACCGCCATCTTGGCGCGCGAGCCGGCGTCGCGGGCGGCGGCGCGGATCTCGATGACGCCGTCGTAGACCTCGGGCACTTCCTGGGCGAACAGCTTGGCCATGAAGCCCGGGTGCGAGCGCGACAGCATGACCTGCGGGCCCTTGGCCTCGGCGCGGACGTCGTAGATGTAGGTGCGGATCCGGTCGCCGATGTTGAACACCTCGCGCGGGATCGAGTCGTTGCGGCGCATGATGCCCTCGCCCCGGCCCAGGTCGACGACGGTGTTGCCGTATTCGACGCGCTTGACGGTGCCGTTGACGATCTCGCCGACGCGGTCCTTGAACTCTTCGTACTGGTTGGCGCGCTCGGCGTCGCGAACCTTGCCCATGACCACCTGGCGAGCCATCTGGGTCTGCACCCGGCCGAACTCGAACGGCGGCAGGTCCTCGATGTATTCCTTGCCGACGAAGGCCTCCGGGTCGCGCTTCAGGGCGTCCTTCAGGCGCACCATGGCGCTGTCGTTGAACTCTTCCAGCTCGTCTTCCGGCTGCCAGTCGTCCTCGACGATGGTGACGTGACGGGTCAGGGCCAGTTCGCCCGACTTGACGTCGATCTTGGCGCGGATGTCGTGGTGGGCGCCGTAGCGCGACTTGGCGCCCTTCTGGATCGCCTCCTCGATCGCCTCGACGACGATCTCCTTGTCGATGTTCTTCTCGCGCGCGACCGCATCGGCGATCTGCAGGAGTTCGAGTCGGTTCGCGGAAACGCCGGCGACAGCCATGGTCTAGTCCTCGGTCTCAGTGTTGTCGTTACGGGCGGCGCGCTTCTCGGCGCCCGCCTTCATCAGTTCGTCGGTCAGCACCAGCTTGGCGTCGACCAGCCAGTCGAAGGGGATCAGGGCGGTGTCCTCTTCCCCTTCCAGGTCCATGGCGACGTTCTCGCCCTCGGTCCCGGCGATGGTTCCCTTGAAGCGCTTCCGGCCCTCGATCATGCGATCGGTCTCCAGCCGCGCCTCACAGCCCTCGAACAGGTCGAAGTCGCTCTGACGGGTCAGGGGCCGGTCGACGCCGGGCGACGACACCTCCAGCAGATATTCGCCGCTGATCGGATCGGCGGCGTCCAGCACCTCCGAAACCGCGCGGCTCAGGCGGGCGCATTCCTCGACCGCGATGTCGTGGTCGCTGGGCCGCTCGGCCATGATCTGCAGTCGCCGGCGCAGGGTGCCGCCCATCAGCCGCACGCGCACGATGTCGAGGCCCAGGCTTTCCGCCACGGGTTCGATCAGCTCCAGCAGAGCGCGGTCTTCGACGGTCTTGGCCTTCAACGGCTTTGGTCCAAACAAAAAGCGGCGAGCCATCCAGGGCCGCCGCTTCAATCGGCGCCGTTGGACGCCGGTCTAACGATGTGAGGGGGCATATAGACCGGCCAATGCGGTTTGTCAGCCCCTGACGTCACGCGCCCCGCCGGGGTCGCATTGCCAAGGCGTCCGCCCGCCGCCAGAACCGGCCGATGAACGCCCCCCTCCGGCTCGCCGCCGTCGTCGCCTTCGCCCTGCTGACGGCCCTGTGCGCCCAGGTCGCCGTGCCGATGGTTCCGGTGCCGATGACCCTGCAGACCTTCGCCGTCCTGCTCGCCGGCGCCGTGCTGGGCGGAGGCTGGGGCGCGGCGGCCGTGCTGCTCTACCTCGCCCTCGCCGCCCTCGGCCTGCCGGTGCTGTCGGACGGCGGCTCCGGCCTCGCCCCGTTCACCGGCCCGACCGCGGGCTATCTGTTCGCCTTCCCGGTCGCGGCTTTCCTGGTCGGCGAGATCGGACGACGCCCGGCCTTCCGCAAACCGGGGCCCGGCCTCGCCCTGATGATCGGCGCCCACCTGTTCATCCTCGCCGCCGGAACCCTGTGGCTCGCCACCAGCCTCGGCGCATCGGACGCGGTCGCCCACGGCTTCGCGCCCTTCCTGATCGGCGCGGCCGTCAAGTCGGCGGCGGTGGTCGCCTGCGCCGCCGCCCTGCGCCGCCTCACTTCCTTCAGGTCCTGACGAACGCCAGGAAGATCGGCGCCGTGTCGCCCAGCTTCTTCTCCTCGTAGCGGGTCACCACGTGGTCGGCCGGCGCCGCGCGCCAGTCGTCCGCCCGCTCCGCCGTCCATTCCAGCCCCGGCGTGCGTTCGAACCGCTCCAGGGCCCAGTCGGCGTAGTCCTTCCAGTCGGTGACGAACCTCAGCCGCCCGCCGGGCTTGAGCAGCCGGACGATTTCCGCCGCCGTCTCGTCCTGCACCAGCCGCCGCTTGTTGTGCCGCGCCTTGTGCCAGGGGTCCGGGAACAGGATCATCACCCGGTCCAGCGAGGCGTCGGGCAGGGCCGTCATCACGTCGCGGGCGTCGTCGGCGTGCAGCCTCACGTTCTTCAGCCCCCGCTCGTCCACATGGCGCAGGGCCGAGCCGACCCCGTTCAGGAACGGCTCGCACCCGATCATCAACGCCTCCGGATGGCGGCTCGCCTGCTCGGCCAGATGCTCGCCGCCGCCGAAGCCGATCTCGAGCCAGACCTCTTTCGCATCCGGCATCAAGGCCGTCGGATCGATGGGCCCGGCCTTCGGATCGGGCAGGGCGATCTGCGGCAGCAGGGTGTCGAACAGCGCCGCCTGCCGCGGCTTCAAGGCGCGCGACTTGATGCGGCCAAACGAGCGGAGGGGGCGATGCGCCAGATCGTCGGGGGAGGACATGGCGCGAGGCTATAGCCGCGATGGAGGCGGCAGGCAGCAGGAATTAGGCAGCAGGGAAGAATCGCGGAGGCCGCCGCCAACGCTCTGATTCCTACTGCCTGCCGCCTCGACTTCAGACCAGCGCCTTCAGCGTCTCCACCAGATCGGTCTTCTCCCAGCTGAACCCGCCGTCCGCCTCCGGCGCGCGGCCGAAATGACCGTAGGCGGCGGTGCGGCGGTAGATCGGCCTGTTGAGGCCGAGGTGCTCGCGGATCGCCCGCGGCGTGGCCCCGCCGATCATCCTGGGCAGTTCGCGCTCGAGCACCTCCGGATCGATCCGCCCGGTGCCGTGCAGGTCGACGTGCACCGACAGCGGGTGCGACACCCCGATGGCGTAGCTCAGCTGGATGGTGCAGCGGTCGGCCAGCCCCGCGGCGACCACGTTCTTGGCCAGGTAGCGGGCGGCGTAGGCGGCCGAGCGGTCGACCTTGGTCGGGTCCTTGCCCGAGAAGGCGCCGCCGCCGTGCGGGGCCGCGCCGCCGTAGGTGTCGACGATGATCTTGCGCCCGGTCACCCCGGCGTCGCCGTCCGGGCCGCCGATCTCGAACGACCCGGTCGGGTTGATGTGCCACTCGGTCTCGTTGGTGATGAAGCCCTCGGGCAGCACCTCGCGGACGTACGGTTTGACGATCGCCGCCACGTCGTCCGACGACAGGCCCGGCGCGTGCTGGGTCGACAGCACGATCGAGGTCGCCCGCACCGGCTTGCCGTCCCGGTAGAACAGGGTGACCTGGCTCTTGGCGTCCGGCTCCAGCTTCGGCTCCGTGCCGGAGTGCCGCGCCGCCGCCAGCGCCTTGAGGATGTTGTGGCTGTACTGCAGCGTCGCCGGCATCAGCTCGGGCGTCTCGTTGGAGGCGTAGCCGAACATGATGCCCTGGTCGCCGGCCCCCTCGTCCTTGTCGGCGCCCGCATCGACGCCCTGGGCGATATGGGCCGACTGCGGGTGCAGGTGGTTCTCGAAGGTCAGCTTCTGCCAGTGGAAGCCGTCCTGCTCATAGCCGATGTCGCGCACCACCTTGCGCACGGTCGCCTCGATCTCGTCCTTGACCCCCGGGGCCCACGCACCGTCGACATCCATGATCCCCTTGCCGCGGATCTCGCCGGCCAGCACCACCAGATTGGTCGTGGTCAGGGTCTCGCACGCCACCCGCGCCTCCGGATCCTTGGACAGGAACAGGTCGACGATGGCGTCGGAAATCTGGTCGGCGACCTTGTCGGGATGTCCTTCGGACACGCTTTCAGAGGTGAACAGGAAGGACGATCGGGCCAAGACGGACTCCTGGGGCGCGGGATGGCCGCCAGACATATAAAGATATGTTTATATGTTCAAGGCGCGGGGCGTCGACGGCGCCAAACAGCCGCGCCGCTGACGGGCTTTTCGCCGGCCAGCCAGCGCTCCCCGACGCCGGCGAGCACGACCACATAGATCAAAATCCAGAATCCCAGCACCGCGGAGAGCGTGGCGTACACGGACAGGTCCGGGTTCAACATCCCGATGGTGCGGGCCAGGACGCTCAGCGCCAGGGATGCGGTCACCACGATCGGCCACCATCGGTCGCCCCGGAGCGCCATCCAGCCGAAGATCATCATCAACACGAAATCTTGCGCCGCCGAGAGCATCAAGAGTTCACGAAACGGCCACTCGCTCGTCAGATTGCCGATCAGATAGTCAAGCAGCAACACCACCGCCCCGAAACGTTCGGGATGGCCGCCTCTCAGCCACCCGACCGTGACCGAAATCTGGGCGAGGATGAGCGCCGCTATGTAGAAGGGCGTGGTAATGCGGCGCTCCCCATCGTCGGCCTCTCAATCTCATCCCTGACGCGGGCGCGCCACGGCTTCTGTCGGCCCGGCGCCAACCGCCGCTCTGTCACCGCGAAAAGGCCGTGGCCTCTCCGATCTCCTTGGCCTGTCCTGCATAGGCGAGCACCAGGTCCGCCACCGCCTTCATCATCACCGCCGTCACCACGACGATGACGAGCAGGATCAGGAGGCGGACGCCCCAGCCGCGTGGCGGGGGGCGATAGCCGAAACGCCGCTCTGGGCCCCCACCTGCGCCATCACCCAGCCCGCGCTCAACACCTGCTGCAGCAATTCCCGCGGAGTCGACTGCGCCGCGTCGTCCGCCAGGCCGCGCAGCAGATGGCTGCGGACCGGATCGCTCGCGCCCATCGGGCTGAATGCGTCCAGCGCCGCCTCCAGATCCTCCCACGTCCAGTGGGGAAGCGGCGTACTCTTCATTGCCATGATCTGTCTCCCTGTCGAGGGAGCCATCAACGGCGGAACGGCGGCCGCCGCCAATGGGGTCTTTCGGCCCTGGTACGTTTCGTTCCAGAAGGGCCAGCGCCGCCTTGCGCCGGTTGACGCCCATCCGGCGGCAGGCCTCGTGCACGTGTTTTTTGACGGTCGCCTCCGCCAGGCCAAGCCGGGCGGCGATTTCCTTGTCGGTCAGAAAGGCCGTCAGCCTCAGACATTCTTCTTGGCGGGCGCTGAGGCGCTGCGACATTCTACGCTCCGATACAGGCGGAATAGCTACGGCGTGCCAACGGCCCCGTCCAGTAGCGAAGCGTCAGGAAGCGGCGCCGCGGCAAGTCGACCGCCGCCGGCTGGCCGGACCGGAGTCCCGTCGCGGCCCCGGGTTCAGCCGCAGGGAAGATAGAGGCGAACGGCGGTTCCGGCGCCCGTTTCACTTTCGATTTCTATGTCTCCGCCGGAGTCGCGCACGAAGGCGCGCACCTGGGAAAGCCCCAGACCGGTCCCCGCCTCGCCCTTGGTCGTGAAGAACGGCTCCAGGGCGCGGCGCTGAATCCCCGGCGTCATGCCTGCGCCGTTGTCGGTGACCGTCAGGCAGACGAACGCGCCGGGCTTCGCGCGCGAGGTTGCGGATCCGGGGAGGCCTTCGCAGGCATGCGTGGAGATACGCACCCAGCCCGCATCTGCGTTGTCCGGGGGCAGGGCGTCGCGCGCATTCACGACCAGGTTCAGGATGGCCGCGTCGAGCCGTGACGGATCGACCCGACACGTGGGCAAGTCCGGATCGAGCCGGAACTCGACCCTCGCGCAGGGGGCCGCGGCGTTGCGCACCAGGCTTTCCATGTTGGTCAGCAGGACGTTGATGTCGACGGGCCGGGCCGTAATGTCGTGGCGCCGGGCGACGCCCAGCAGTTGGGCGACGAGAGCCCTCCCCCGTTCTATGGAGCCCAGCCCCTGTTCGATGACGACCTTCGCGCGCGCGTCGGAGCCGGCGCGTTTGCCCAGCAGCGACAGGGAGGCCGACAGGGACTGCAGAAGGTTGTTGAAGTCATGGGCGACGCCGCTGGAAAGACGGCCAAGCGCCTCGAGACGTTCGGCCTCCGCGAGGTGCGCCGCCTGGAACGCCGCATCGCGAGCCTGCGCGATCAGCATCCAGCAGAGGAGGACGCCGAGGCCCAGCGCCAGGATCGTCACCCCGCCGGCGACGACGACGCTGCGCCGCCACGACGCGAGCACGTCCGCGCGCGCCCGGCCGACGAGGACGACCAGCGGCGTGTCGGGCAGACTTCGATAGGCGAAGATCCGGTCTCGTCCGCCCGCGCCCCTGGCCCCGAACGTTCCGGACGGGCTGCGGCGGAGCGCGTCGAGCAGGGCGGACCGCACCCCTGCGGACAAGGGCTCGCCGACGGTGCCCTCGGCGTGCGGGTGCCGGGCCACCACCACGCCGTCCGGGGACAGCAGGCCTATGACGTCGGAATCGCCCAGGTCCAGATCCCGGTAGGTCCGCTCGAGGAAGCGGGTTTCGAGCGCGGCGACGGCCACGCCCTGAAACGCGCCGCTCCGGCTCTTCAACGGCCGGGACACGCCGATGAACCATGTGCCGGTCGACCGGCTGATCCAGGGTTTCCCGACAAACAGGCCGTCGCCGCCGTCCGCCTGTTGGTGGGCCCGGAAATAGTCGCGATCCGCCAGGTTTCGGCGCGGCGTCGCGCGGTCGCTGTCCTGGGTGATGAAGCCATCGGGACCGACGACGAACAGGGCCCTGATGACGGGAAGGTTCCGCAGGGCCCTGCGGAGCGAATTCTCGAAAGCCGGATCGTGGGCCGGGCGTCCCGGATCTCGCTCCATGCCTTCGACAACGCCTTGCAGGGCGATGTCGGCGGTCAACAAGGCGCCCTGGGCATGACCCTCGAGAAGCCGGGTCAGGGCGCTGAGATCCCGGACCGCGCCGTCAAGACGACGCTGTCTCTCGTTCAGCGCGACCAGCGCCACCGCGAGCACGGCCAGGACGCAGGCCAGGCCGACGATGGCCGGGAGAAGCATGCTCCGGACGCGGTGGACGAAGGAAGGCTCGCCCTGGCGCCTTGCCGGATTGACCACGAACGCCCCTTGAGCGACCCCCCGACCCGACAGATGGGCTGGTCCTCTGACTAGACCCCAGGAAGGGGTCCGCGACAAGCTTGGCCGCGACAACGCAAACGCGCAGCCCGGCCGGCACGCCCGCCATCGGCTTGCCGGGTCCGGCGCTGGTTCCAATGGATCGAAAAATGGTGCCGCTTAGGTGACTCGAACACCTGACCCCCGCATTACGAATGTCGCGTCAAATATACGGGGTTGGACGGGGCCAGACGGAAAGATACGAAAATACAGTTCGGTAGCCGCTGATCGCACGACGATCTACGGGGCACAACTGTCGAAAACGGATCCGCTTGCTTCCATATTGCTTCCACGAAAGGCCCGCCGTAGCTCCTGAGGAAAGGAGATCGACTTGCCCCGCAGAACCAGCCAACGACTGACCAAGACCCTTATTGACAACGCCGCCAACGACTCCGTTGTTTGGGACGCGGAGGTGCCGGGCTTCGGCCTGCGCGTGACCCCCGCTGGAAGTCGCAGCTTTGTATTCCAGTTCCGATCTAGCCGCTCGGAACAGGGCCGCCTCACCATCGGTCGGTATCCGGTGATGACCGTGGAGCAGGCCCGCAAGATCGCCCGAGCATATCGAGTATCTGTCGATCAAGGAGGCAACCCAAGCCGAGACAGGAAAGGGTCGCGGGAAGCGGTCACGCTATCCGAACTCGCAACTCACTACTGCGAGGTCTATGGGCCGCAGCGGGGCCTGAAGGCACAGACGATCAGCGACGCGCGCCGCCTGCTGGACCGCTACGCCCTGCCTCGCTTTGGACGACGGAAAGTCATCGAGATCACGGTCGGCGACATCCGGTGCATTCACAATGACACTCGCGAAAAGGTCAGCCGTTACCAAGCGAACAAGCTCCGCGCTGTGCTGAGTCGGATGTTCACGCTTGCCATCCAGAATGAATGGCGAAGCGACAACCCGTGCCGAGGGGTGGAGAAGTTCCAGGAGGACCGCCGGTGGAACTACCTCTCTCCTGCCCAAGTCACCGCGCTTCTCGACGCCTGTGACAGCTATCGCGATCAACACGCAGCCGACGGCGTCAGACTCCTCCTGTTCACCGGCGCGCGGCTTCGTGAAGTGACAAAGGCGACGTGGGACCAGTTCGACCTAGACCAAGGTTTTTGGGTAAAGCCGTCGAGCCACACCAAGACCAAGATTGTTCACCGCCTCCCGCTCGCGCCAGCGACCGTGGAAATGCTGCACCGGATGCGATCAGAACGTCCGGACACGCCTTTCCTGTTTCCCGGAAGGGACGGGACCAAACCGCGTGTTGATCTGAAGCGGCCTTGGCAGTGCATTCTCGAAAGCGCGGACATTGGACACCACCGGCGACACGATCTGCGGCGCACGAATGCCAGCTTCATGCTGTCCACCGGGTCCGACCTGATGACCGTCGGAAAGAGCCTCGGACACACGCAAGCTTCGACCACCCTCGGGTATGCCTCGCTTTTCCTCACGGTCCAGAAGGACGGCATCACGAGGGCAACAGAACTGATGCGAGCGGGCCGCTGAATTCGGAAGTCTTAGAGATTTCGACCTCTTAATGGACCGGGGTCCCCTGTTCATTCGGGGGTATAAGGTTTGGGGCCTTATATTCGCGGGTCGAAATCTACCTGATGAAACCTAACAATAATCGGCTCCAGCTGTTTGGTTAGCCCTTATACGGATGCACCTTGATCCGGCGCGTCCGGCCCAAACCCTGTCATGGCAAGGGGTTGGTGAAGCTGACCAGATTGCGAACCTGAATGGTCAACCTGACAAATCCTAATGGCCGGCGACGGTCCGGGATCGGAAGTGGCGAAGGTCATCGGTAGTGGGCGAGACAATCAACGCTTCTCCGTAGTCCGCCGCGTTCGGAACGGCTCCCTATAAGGGCGTTCTCGCTTACGATTTAACGCAGCTCGCGCTACAATATGCGCTCCAGAAAACAACGCGAGACGCGCTCCGGACTGACCCCTCTTGCCCTCAAAATATCGACGTGCCGCAATCGCCGACGCTCTCTATGACCTCGCAGAGACAAATGGGGTCACACACTTCGGAACGTTGAAGTTGGGCCTAGTCGGGCGGTCGACAATCGATCTCCACCGCGAATTGCTGAAGCCCTTGGCGGTGGTCCTTCGGGAGTACGGCTATGATCGCTCCGACCTTCCGCACCGCTCAACCCTCGAAGCCGATCACCTGCCGTTCTTGGTCGGCGTGGCAGAGCGCTACGACCGGGCAGGCTCGCTCGATCCCCACCTTCACTATTTCGTCCGTCTCCGGCCCGATGAGGAACCCCGCTATCGCGGCTTTCTCAGGTCGCGCTTCGGGCGGGACTGCTCCGACGGAGCGGGCGGCCTGAAGGCGCTGACCCATCCAGCGGGCATCCCGGCGCAAATGCGCCAGTTCCTCCTGCCGACTGAAGTTTCCCTCCTGGCTCGCCCGATAAGGCCTCTCATCAGGCGTCGAGACGCGACCCCGACCTTCGACCTCCAACCGCTTTCCAGCGACTGGAGGCGAGCCGCCACCTACATAGTCAAGCAAAGCATCACACCGGACATCATCACGCACCTCGAACTTCTAAAACTCTGACCAACGATTCAAGATTTTGACGAAACCCCTGCGGTCGGCCCCGGCGTACGACGGGGCGCAGGGTCTGACGGTGGTGGCCGTGTCCATAGCCGTCTGACGACATACGGGAGAAGCGTGGCCCCACCGCGCACAGCCCCGGCCCGACGTGGGTAAAAGCCGAAACGGGCATGGGAACTGGCTGATCACCAGTGCAGAGTACACCAGAGCATTGGAGGTTGGCTTCAGGGGCCGGCCTCCAATGTTTAAGTGTGCCTAAATAAATAATCACGGGTGAATGTATTTCGTGACATATTATCGCGGATGTATATTTCCCATTGTTAAAATCCGGAGCGAGAAACTATCAAAGTCGGACAACAGGAGTTCGACAATGAAGCAATACGTTCTGTCCATAATCACTTTCGGCGTTCCAATGCCGCAGCCCTTTGCGGCCCCGTCCGATCACGACGCGCTCTGGTTCGCGAGGGGTTTTATCGAAGGGTCTATCGGGCGTGACCGGGCCGCTTATCTCGGCTCGGAATGGCGTCTGGACGCGACACCGGAAAATGGCGTGTTCGACGACGCGAGTGAGTTTGGACGCTGCGTAATTGAGGAAGTCGATGGGGTCATCGGCCAGTCGTGGAAAACGCGGCGTCGCTCTCCGTCCGGCCCCGACATGAACGTCGATGACCCGCACGATGCACCTCGACCCCCTCGGCCCGGTGGTCCGACGCCCAGCGGAAAGATCAGGAAGAAGGCGGCGGGCGCGAGATAGCCGCTAAAAACGTCGTTGGGCTCTCTTCGGCATTTTGGTCGCCCCCGACCTTGACGCCTGACCTCCCCGCCAGTGCGGTTTCAACGGGTTGGCCGGGCCGCATGCCTACGGGGTTGGGGGCGTCCAATGGAGTCTGCCCACACGAGCCCAGAGTCCATCTTCGGCAAATATCTACATAAGGCTCTTGCATCTTGGGTAGAGGATAATCTATATAGGCAACCCTCTACCCAAGGACAAAAGCCATGACCCCGTACGACCCCGCCCCGGCCATCGCGCTGATCACCAACATTCAGGGACAGCTGGATCGCCTCAAGGCTCTTGTGCAAACCAGTCAGGCGACACCCGATCCAAAAGACCCCCGGAACAAGCTGCCAGATGGCAAGCTCACCGCTCGGGGTGTCGAAGTCTGCTACCGGCTCTTCGACGCTGGAAAGACCCGCTACGCCGTATCCGAGGCGATGGACATCTCCTACGGCGCCGCGACCCATCGACAGTCCGCATGGGAGAAAGTGGGCGGCCCGGACCGCCAGAAGCAGCCCCTCGCCTGAACATCCATCCATCGCCGAACAGGAAAGACGATCATGACCCGCGAAGAGACTGCCTTGGCCTACGTGGATAGGACTGACGACAAGAAGGGGCTGGAGAGACTGATCCAGAACGCGAAGCGCCTCGGGTATCCGAAGGTCGAAGAGGCGGCGTTCCGCCGGTTGATTTCGCTTCACCCGGAATGCGAGCCGGGCAGCATCGAACATGACTTCTGGAGCATGGTGCAGGCCTTCGAGTATGTCCTGACCGAAGAGAGGGGCAAGACAACGCGGCTTGGACGGACGCGGCCCAAGGCGCTCAAGGACGGCGTCGTCGCGACACTTGCGGGCTGGGCGACCAGCAATCAGGTGACGGAGGGCTTCCAGATGCTCCAGGAGCGCGACATGCTTGATCTCTCCGGAGAGGCCATCGTCCTGCGGCACCCAGGCAAGTTTGCACCCGAGGTGGTGGAGGCCGCGAAGCGCCGCCTGGAATCCGTCGACTATCTCGTCAATTAGAAACGGCGTGGCGATTAGGCCTGTCCCGTCTCCTGCACGACCGGTTCCGCCGTGCGCGGAAACGCTTCCGGACCGGAAGCTCTGAGGGCGGAGATAATCTCGCGCATCTGCTTGTCGTCGATTGTGATGACAGAAAACCAGTCCACCCACCCGTTGCCGCCTTCGTAGCCGTCAGGAAGGGCAAACCCCTCAGGCGTCAGCTCCGGCCACGAGTTCAGCAGATCGGCACCATACTTGCGGCTGTTGTGCTTGAGGGCGTTGTTCAGGTCTCTCACCGCATCTAGCCGGACGTGCGGAGCGACCCCCTTCTTCTCCACCCCTCTCCGAAGCTCTGCATGATCGGCCTTGGCTCCGACTTCGGCCCACCGACCCACCATTCGCTCCCACGAATGATAGAGCGCGATCACGAAGGCTTTGCGGATATTGGCGAGACCTTCGTCGATGAGCTCCAGATCGAAGTTGTAGGCATCGGACTGGTCCCAAATCTTTCGTCCGTCGTCCGCCCACTCGCCGATGCGTTCTCCCTTGGCTTCGTATTCGGCGGCTTCAGCGAGGGTTCGTTCGCGCTTTTGAGTTAGCCCTCGTTCCGCTTCAACGAGAGTGTCTTCGAGAACCATCAGGCTCCGACCATAGTCGTAGCCGTGGACGTTGAAGCCGAGCCCCTGAAATATCGTTGCCACAAGCGCGCTCCGTTAGACCTTCTTTGCAGTCGGGTCAGGGCTATCACGCCCAGTCGTTGGGTCGTCTCGGTGGTCAGGCAGCGAGTGCGTCATCCCCATCCACCCATTTCCGCACTTCGGCGTGGAGGGCTTCCATTCCCGCGAAGTTCGGATCGTCGGCCAAGGTGGCGATATCGAATTGAGCACAGAAGTCGAGATCGATGAGGGACATGTAGCTGCCGTGGATAAGGACCTCGCGGACCTGATCCGCGACCTCGGCATGCTCCCTGACTTCCGGGTCTGCGGAGTCGAGCAGGAAGCGCCTGTAGCCCTCCACGATAATGCTCTCGCTGTGCCCCTGGATTTCGGTGACGGCGCGTATGATCTCGCGGACCTTGATGACGAGCTCCGCCTCGGTGCTGAAGAAGATATTGCCGTTGGAATGGGCAGTCTCGTTCCGATCCTTCACCAGCTTGGTGTAGGCACCGATCTTGCCGTTGTCGCACTGGATGAGCTTCAGGAAGCGCATCACGTGGCTCTCGCTCACGACGTGGAAGGTGAAGGGGCTGGTCGCTTCGAGGAGGCTCTTCTCCATGTCCTTGCCGAAACCGATCAAGGCGGTCGCGAACTCCTCCGGCTTGATCTGCCTGATCTGCCAGATGTTAAAGTAGACGAAGCTCATTACGAGCATGTGGTAGGCGAGGAAGGCGAACTGATATTTGCCGTGCTCGACGTTCGTTTCGAACGTCTCCCAGAGGAACCGGACATAGTCGCGCTCCTTCGGCGTTCGGTAGGAAAGGGGCAAAAATCCTTCCAGATGAGCCGCTTCTTCGATCATCTCGCCACTACTTCAGTTGCCTCGCCCCAGACCTTGGCAATGGCGGCGTCGATCTTTCTGTCGAAACGCGTCACCAGACTTCGATTGCCATCGACGAGGGCCTGCTCGGCCTCGATCTCGGTAATGATGCCTTGCTGAACTTCCAACGGCGGAACTCGAACGGGATGCTCTTTGAGCTTCGAGAAATGACGTCGATAACCGTCTTGCGCGAGTGGATAGGCCTGCAAGTAAAAGGCCAGAAATTTCGGGAGTAGGCCGGGCCTCGGTCGAAGGATTTTGATGCCATCGGCGCCCTGCGCGAAAGGGCGATCTACGAACTTCACCGCGCAGGTATGATCCCCAAAGACAACTAGGCCATCTTGCGGGTTGATCGCCGCCCGTTGGTCGGTCGTCCACCCCGCAATATATTCCTGAGACTGATCGATGATTGGAATGTCGCCAACTGCGCCATATTCGGATGTCTGAAGCTTGAGAGGCGGCGTGATGGTGTCGACAAGGTTTTGCAGCTGGTCGAGGTGCCAGTCTGGAGCTACCGGGATATTGGGGCGGTAGTTGTCGATTACAGCCCGAGCGCCATCGATAACGCGCTGGTAGCCCTCGACTTCCGCCACTATCTCGCGCTGAACTTCAAGCGGCGGGAGAGGAATGCTGTGTCTTTGATAGACATCATTTCTATTCAGCCCAGGAATACCAGCCCCGCCTCGTAAGCTGGGGAGGTCGAGCGTCCGGAGCACGCGATAGAGGTAGCGGATGTCAGTAGCGTCAGGGTTCGCGAGCTTGACGTAATAGGTCGTGTCAATCGGGAAGAAGTCCTCGTCGACCCAAGTGACTTCTCCTGCAGACCCCTTGCGCCCGACGACTATCCCAGGTCCTCGGACGACGAACTCGTTGTGGAAACCCGAACGACCATTCGAGCCCATCACAGGAAAGGGACCTTCTATACGCGCCGCCTCCGGGAGGCTTTTGCCATACTCCAGGGTGCAAACCTGATCGAATGGAAGCAGCGGGAAGCTAGACATTTTCTCCAGCTTGGTCGTGTATCGATCGCCGCTCAGATTGTAGTCGCCACCCTCCGCAATCTTAGACCGCTCGACCGCCGCTCCGAGGTTGCTCTCTAGCGTCTCTCCTTGTCCCGCCCGAGCGAGGCGCAACCATGCTCCAAGCTCGCCTTTCACCTGCGCCAGCTGGGATCCCCTCACCGCTTTACGTTGAGCGCCAAGTGCGAAGCCGTCGTTCTCGATCCTGAAGAAGGTGACGTGCTTGCTGGCCTTGGCCAACGCCCGGTCAAGGATGAGGATGGACGTCTTAACGCCCGAGTATGGGTTGAAGACGCCGGCGGGTAGCGAAATGACGGCGGCGAGGTGGCCCTCCACCAACATCTTGCGCAGGGCCACATAAGCGCTCTGGCTCTGAAAGATGATGCCCTCCGGCACCACGATTGCCGCGCGCCCATTCGGCGTCAGGTGCTCGGCGATGTAGTCGACGAACAGCACCTCGCTGCGCTTCGACGGCACCTGAAACTTGTTGTGGGGAATGATCCCGCCCTTCGGGGACATGAAAGGCGGATTGGCGAGGATGACGTCGGCGGTTTCACCCCACTTATCGTCGCTGGTCAGGGTGTCGTATTCCTCTACCAGCGGCTCTTTGAAAGCGTGGAGGAACATGTTCACGCGGCTGAGGCGCACCATGTCCGGCGAGATGTCGTAGCCCTTGATGTTGCGCGCTAACCGGGCGCGTTCGTCGGGAGAAAGCAGATCGCCCTTGTAGCGTTGGGGGCTCTCCAAGGCCTGCTCCGCCGCATCGCCCTCGACCCCGTTTCCATTGCCGTTTCCGGCCCCGGTCGTGTTCTGCTTGAGGATGTGTTTGTAGGCTGAGATCAGGAAACCCGCCGTTCCGCAGGCCGGATCGAGGATGACCTCGTTCTTCTGCGGGTCGATGATCTCAACCATGAAGTCGATGATGTGGCGCGGCGTGCGGAACTGGCCGGCGTCGCCCTGACTGCCGAGAACCGACAGCAGATACTCGAAGGCGTCCCCCAGCCGCTCGCTGTGGTCGTAGGTGAAACTGTTGATCTCACGCAGGAAGCTGCGAAGGGTCTCCGGGTCGCGATAGGGCAGATAGGCGTTGCGGAAGATGCTGCGGAATAGCTCGGGAAGATCCGGGTTCTCGACCATCTTGGTCAGAGCCTCGGTATAGAGGTTCAGCATCTCCTGCCCGCCGACGCCCGGCGCAACGAGCTTGCTGAACCGATAGCGCTCGAAGTCCCCGGTGAAGAAACTACGCGCACCTCCAAGCTCCTCCGCCTCGAGGTCCATATCGTCCATGAACTTGTAGATCAGGGCGATCGTGATCTGTTCGACCTGGCTCTTCGGGTCGGGGACCTTTCCGACGAGAATGTCGCGACAGGTGTTGATGCGGCGCTTGGTATCTGAATCGAGCATCGGACGCTTCTAGGGGAGGAAGGGGTTCAGGGACACGTAGTCCTTCACATATTCGGGGATGCCCCGGACCCACTCCTTCGGCACCGCCTTCAGGTCGGCCATGCTGAACACCGGATTGACGTTGAGGTCCGCGATGCGCCCATCGTCGATAATCCGGCGGACGTTGGGGTCGGTCAGATAAGCAGCGAAGAAGTATCGCATGGGCGCTATGCGGTCTGCCTGCTCCGGCTTCTGGTCCAGCAGGAATTTCTGGAACTCGTCGTCGATCAGTTCCGCCCTAGTCTTGAGTTTGGGGATTTGGCCGAACGCTTTCTCGATCAGTTCTCGCACGCTCAGGCGGCGATCCAGCCCCGCCGCGCGGCGGAGCTTGTCGAGGCTGAAGAACTCGTTCGGTTTGTCGAATACCTCTTCCACCACGCGGCGCACCGCCGCTTCCCAGTTCTGCTGCTCGACCATTTCGGCCAGGGCGGCGTCGTCCCGGATCGCGCTCTCGAACTTCTGGAAGAACTCGCGGTCGACCCGCATTCCTTCCGCACCGATCTGCTGCTCAGTCTGGAGAGCGATGGCGTCGGGCTGGGGAGTCTCGAAACCCTCAAACGTTCGCCCCGGCGACTCGACATGACTCAGGAGCGGCTGGGCCGATAGCTTGGGAAGCTTCAACTCCTCATCGTAATTGAAGCGTTCCTCGAAGAACTCGCAGTTCGCGAAGAAGTCGAACAGCCGGAACTGGGTCTTCTCGACATTGGCCAGCTCGGCCTTGCGAGCCGGATCGCGCATCTCGTCGGCGAACCGATGCTTGCGCGTGCCGCGCCCCTTCATCTGCACGAACTCGGACGGGCTGAAGATCGGGCGCATCAGCGCGAGATTGAGGATATCCGGGCAGTCGTAGCCCGTAGTCATCATCCCCACCGTTACGCAGACCCGCGTCTTGCTCGTGACATAGCTCTCGTCGAACGGGCTCCGCCCGCCGAGATTGTTGTTGGCGAACTGCACGGTCATGTTCTGCGCGTTCATGACCTCGCTGGTGACCTGGGATGCAAAGTCCGACTGATATTTGCCGGGCCACATCACAGCGGCCATGACATTCAGAATCTGGGCCAGCTTCGCCGCATGGTTCTGGCTGACCGCGAAGACGATCGCCTTGCCGAACTCCCCGGTAACCGGGTCGCGCAGGCCGTGCTTCAAGAAGGTCTGGCAGAAGACCTCGTTGGTGGCTTCTGCGAAAAACTTCTTCTCGAAGTCCCGACCACCGAACGCCTCCTTCACCTCGACGCCGTTCTCGTCGGTGGTCTCGACGACGAATCCCTCGTCGGAAAGAAGCTGGGTCGTGATCTCAGTGCGAGCATCAACGACGTAGGGATTGATGAGGAACTTGTCGCGAACCCCGTCCAGCAAGGAGTAGCGGAACGTGGGCTCCCCACTCTCGCAGCCGAAGATGCGATAGGTATCGAGCATCATCCGGCGCTCAGTCTCGCGGGGGTCTCGCGCCGCGCCCTTGGACAGTTTGAGATAGTCCTTGGGGGTGGCAGTCAGGCCCAGCTTGTAGCCAACAAAATACTCGAACACGGCACGCGCATTGCCACCGATGGAACGATGCGCTTCGTCCGAGATAACCAGATCGAAGTCGGTCGGGGCGAACGCCCGCCGGAACTTGTCATTGAACAGAAGCGACTGGACGGTGGTGACGACGATGTCGGCCTTCCGCCAATCATCCTTCTGCGCCTTGTAGATGACGCTGGTGAAGTCGTTTTTCAGAAGCGCCTTGAACGCCTTGTCAGCCTGAATCTCCAACTCGATCCGGTCGACGAGGAACAGTACCCGCCTAGCGTTGCCCGTCTTCAGGAATAGCTTGATGAGCGCAGCCGATGTCAGCGTCTTGCCGGTGCCGGTAGCCATTTCGAAGAGGAAGCGAACCGCCCCCTTCTTCGCGGCTCGCTGGACGGATTGGACCGCGCGCTTCTGATACTCCCGCAGGAAGCGGAGCTTGTTCTTGTCGAGGAATGATGGCCGCTCTTCCTCGTTCTTCCAGCCCGCCTCGCTGGCATAGGCCGGCATCTGTGTGAGGGCGATGTAGTCTTTCTCGACGACCTCATTCGCGAGCCTGTCCGCATCAGGCTGAAAGGCCTCGTGATCCTTGATGTCGTCGGGGCTGGGGAACTTGGTGATGAGGCTCGGATTGCCCTGCTTCAAATCCCACAGGTAGTGGACGTTGCCGTTGGAGAGGATGACGAACCGAGCGTCCTGCTCGCGTGCGTACCGGCGAGCCTGCTCCTTAGCGGACAAAGGGTTCTTGTCCTCGGACTTGGCCTCCAGAACGATTAGGGGCCGACCACCGCGATCGAGCAGGAGGAAGTCGATGTAGCCGTTCTTGACGGTCTCGAAGTCCTCGCCGAGCGCATTGATCTGCTTTTCGGTGATCTTGGTGTTCGGCTCCAGGACGATGTTGGCCGGACCACTTTCGTCGTCAAAGAAGCGCCACCCTGACGCCTCCAGGAGCCGGTTGATCTTGATACGAGCGGACGCCTCCTTCGCCTTCAAGGCTGGCCTCCGTCCAAATCCGCGACAGTTCTGGTGCCGATCATGAGGTCAGGCGCCCTCACCCTCGGGCGGGGCGGGGAGATATACGCGCTTCAACGGAACCGCTGCGCGGTAGCGGCTGTCGAACTGTTCGTAGTGCTCCAAGATGAGCTTCACGAGGTTCTCGCCGTCGATCAGACGAATGTCCGGGACCGTCCGGGCGAACAACTCGGCCTTCGGGCTGATGGTGCCCAGTGTCACCAGCAATCCCTTTTCACCGCCCGACAGATTGCCCTTGAGCTGTTTGACCTCGGGCTCCCCGATCGACCCCTCTGTGCTCTTCACCTGCACCTTGATGATCGGGGGTTCGAGGCCGAGCGCATCCTTGTGTGCGATGATGTCCACGCCGCCGTCGCCCGACTTCTTGGTAACCCGGGCGCGGAAGCCCATTGCTTCGAGGAGGTGCGCGACGAAGTGCTCAAGCGCATGCCCTTTGAACTCGTGGGCGAGACGCTTCAGCACGAAATCCTCCGTGCTCTGCTCGCTCTCCATGACGACGGCTGCGACCGCTTCGTCCTCGCTCACCGGAGCGACGAAGGCCTCGCCGGTCAGCGCGGCGCGAAACTCGTCTGCGAAGTTCTTGACCTGAAACAGCGAGAGGGCGGACCCGATCTCATAAAGCGCGCCTTGGCTGAACTTGGTCCGGGGAAAAGACTTCAGCCACTCCACAGATCGCTGGTTCGGATAAGCCTTCGAAGCATCGGGGCGATGAGCATAGCCACCCGTCACACGCCCGATCCTCACGGTCCGGTCGAGCTTGGCAGGAAAGACCACCAGATCGCCCGGCTTGATCTCTTGGACGAAGCGGAACAGTTGGCCCGCAGCGACCGGAACATGCCCGGCGCTCTTGGTGGGGAAGACTTCGGAGTAGCGGGCTTTGAAGGCTTCGCGGGTAAGTTTGAGCCCCGAAAGATCGCCCATGGCAGGCCAACCGACGGCCACGCAGTTCTGATGGGTGAAGAGCGACTCCGCGTCCCCGGTCTTACCCGCGTGAATCCCCCAGATAATCTGTTCAGCCATTCAGCGTCCCCCCTGCTGTTCACCCTATAGGCGAGCCGTCGCTCTCACAACGACCGGAGCGTCCTAGTTCGGCCTCTGAATGGCGGAGGTCATTTCATCCCAAGGCGAATTTCGCCCAAGTGCCCGCCGCAGATTGCAGAAGGTTGTTCCACCGTCAAAATCCCGCCCAAAATCGTCGACATACGGCCTGCGTCGGCTGAGGCCGACTAACAAATCAGCGGTTCGCCGCTAGGCCCGCCATTGGCGCGCCGGGGACGCGAGTTCCGTCCCTAGAGACCTACCCATGACCTACGCTACCTCGAACAGCCGCGACAGCGCGGACGCTCGCATCGTGCTGACCAACAAGGAAGCCGCCCGCAAACTTGGAATCTCGCATCGGACGCTTGAGGACTGGCGGCTGACGAGCCGTGGGCCGCGCTTCGTGAAGCTTGGACGATTGGTTCGCTACCGGCTCCCTGATCTGCTCGACTTCATGGACCGAAACTCGTTCATGAACACAGCCCAAGCCGCAGCCGCCTGATAGCTGTGGATAAGCGGCTTTTCAGCCTCATGCTTCCACGTTGCTTCCACGGGTCTGGGCGCTACCATACGCTCGGCCCGCTGGGGCTTCTAGGTTGCTGATTTTTCAATAGAAAAATGGTGCCGCTTAGGTGACTCGAACACCTGACCCCCGCATTACGAATGCGATGCTCTACCAGCTGAGCTAAAGCGGCCTTGGCGCGGCGGCGGATGCCCGCCCGCGCGAGAGGCGCTCTTTATACGCGGGGCGCGGGCTTGCCAAGCGCCTCGAACAGCGCCGCCTCATCCGGATGGGCGGCGACGCGGATGTCCAGTCCGGCGACGGCGGTCAGCGGCGCGGCGGCGGCCTCCGATATGGCGACGGCGGCGCGTCCCCCCGACCCTCCGGCCGTCAGCAGCGCCGCCAGCGCCCTTCCGCCCCGAGGGGAATGGACCAGCACGGCGTCGAAGGCCGCGGGCGCGGCGGCGCCCGTCCCGACCGCCTTGTAGACCGGCAGGGCGCGGACCTCGACGCGGCCGGAGAGCAGCGCCGGCAGGTCGCCGGCCGGTTCGAGCGCGCCGGGGGCCAGGACGAGGCCGCCGGCCGGGGCCTCGGCCGAGAGCAGCCGGACCAGGTCGTCGATGGCGCCGGCGGCCGAACGGACGCGGACGAACCCCGCGGCGCGGGCCGCCTCGGCGGTGGCGTCGCCGACCGTGAACACCGGCAGGGCCCGGTCGTCCGACAGGGCGGCGAAGGCGGCGACGCCGTTGCGGCTGGTGAAGGCCAGGGCCGAGACGCCGCTCAGGTCCGCACCGGGCCGGGGAAGGGGGTGGATGGCCAGCAGCGGCGCGACCACCGGCTCGAAGCCGAGCGCCTCCAGCCGGGCGGCGGTGCGGGACGCGCCCGGCTCGGCGCGGGTGACCCAGACGCGGCGGATCGGCCTCAGGGCGCGCCCTCCGGTTCGCCCGCGGCGGCCCGCACCTCGGCGCCGAGGCGCAGGCCGAGAGCCCGGGCCTGCGCCGTCGCGTCGGCGGCCTCGACGTCGCCGATCTCGCCGGCGCGTCGCCAGCGCACCGAGCCGTCGGGGGCCAGCATCTCCGTGGTCAGCCGCAGCCGGCCGGCGGCGATTTCGGCATGGGCCCCGATGGCCGTGCGGCACGACCCCTCCAGCGCCGTCATCGCCCCCCGCTCGGCCGCCACCGCCAGGGCCGTGGCCGGATCGTCCAGCGCCGCCACCCACGGGGCGCCCCGGTCGTCGGCCCGGGTCTGCAGGGCCAGCGCCCCCTGTCCGGGCGCGGGCAGGAAGTCGTCGAGCGACAGCCGCTCGCGGATCACCCCCTCGAAGCCGAGCCGGTTCAGACCCGCCGCGGCCAGCAGGATGGCGTCGAACTCGCCGTCGGCCAGCTTGCGCAGCCGGGTGTCGACATTGCCGCGCAGCATCTCGATGGTCAGGTCCGGCCGCAGCGCCAGCGCCTGGGCCTGGCGGCGCAGCGAGGCGGTGCCCAGCCGCGCGCCCGCGGGCAGGTCGGCGAAACTGGCGAAGGCGTCGCTGACGAAGGCGTCGCGCGGATCCTCGCGCGGCGGGACGGCGGCGATGCACAGGCCGGGCGGCGGCTCGGCCGGCACGTCCTTCATCGAATGCACCGCTACGTCGACGCGGCCCTCCAGCAGCGCCTCCTCGATCTCCTTGGTGAACAGGGCCTTGCCGCCGATCTCCATCAGCCGCCGGTCCTGCACCCGGTCGCCGGTGGTGACGATCTCGACCAGCGGCACGGCCTCGGCCAGATCGGCGTCGGCCACGCCCAGGGCCCGGCCGATGGCGCGCTGCATCATGCCCGACTGGGTCAGGGCCAGTTTGGAGCGGCGCGTGCCGATGCGGACGAGAGGAGCCATGAGACAGCCGTTGCGCCGGGGGGTCGGGGTCGTTACCTCGACCCGATGGACAGGTCCGCCGACTATAGCAGCCAGGGGAGCCGGGCAACCGCGACTCCCCGCCGCGTGCTGACGGTGCTCGGCCTCGAGACCAGCTGCGACGAAACCGCCGCCTCGGTGGTGCGGCTGACCCCCGACGGCGCGGCGACGGTGCTGTCGTCGGTGGTGCACAGCCAGATCGACGACCACGCGGCCTATGGCGGGGTCGTGCCCGAGATCGCCGCCCGCAGCCATGTCGAGATGATCGCCGGCGTCACGTCGCGGGCCATGGCCGAAGCCGGCCTCGGCTACGACGGCCTCGACGGGGTCGCCGCCACGGCCGGGCCGGGGCTGGTCGGCGGGGTCATGGTCGGCCTCAGCTTCGGCAAGGCGGTGGCGCTGGCGCGGGACCTGCCGCTGGTGGCGGTCAACCACCTGGAGGGCCACGCGGTGTCGGCCCGGCTCGGCGCCATGGTGGCCTATCCCTTCCTGCTGCTGCTGGTCTCGGGCGGCCATTGCCAACTGCTGGAGGTGCGCGGGGTCGGCGACATGACCCGGCTGGGCACGACCATCGACGACGCCGCCGGCGAGGCCTTCGACAAGATCGCCAAGGCGCTGGGCCTCGGCTACCCCGGCGGCCCGGCGCTGGAGAAACTGGCGGAAACCGGCGACGGCGCGCGGTTCGACCTGCCGCGCGCGCTGCTGGGCCGCAAGGACTGCGACTTCTCCTTCTCGGGCCTGAAGACCGCCGCCTCGCGCCTCGCCCACGCCTGCGAGACGGAGCAGGACCGGGCCGACCTCGCCGACGCGGTGCAGACCGCCATCGCCCGCCAGCTCAGCGACCGCTCGGACCGCGCCATGAAGGCCTATGCCGAGGCTCACGACCACCGCCTCTTCGTCGTGGCCGGCGGTGTGGCGGCCAACCGCACCGTCCGATCCACCCTCGAAGCGACGGCGGCGAAGAACGGATTCGCCTTCCTCGCCCCGC
Source organism: Brevundimonas sp. LjRoot202 (assembly GCF_964253355.1). NCBI lineage: Bacteria > Pseudomonadati > Pseudomonadota > Alphaproteobacteria > Caulobacterales > Caulobacteraceae > Brevundimonas > Brevundimonas sp. LjRoot202. The sequence continues at coordinate 24,600 of NZ_CAXUQW020000009.1, forward strand.
CCATGGCCTATTGCACCGACAACGCGGCGATGATCGCCCTGGCGGGAGCGGAACGGTTGCAGAAGGGTTGGGTCTCCGACATCGACGCCATCGCCCGCCCGCGCTGGCCGCTGGATGAGAAGAGCGCGCTCGCCGACCCGGCCCACAAGCCGGGCCGCAAGGGCGCCAAGGCTTAGGGAGCACCCATGGAATTTCGCACGGCGGGAGTGATCGGCGCGGGCGCCTGGGGCACGGCCCTGGCCCAGGTGGCCGGCTGGGCGGGCCTCGACGTCCTGCTGCAGGCGCGCGAGCCGGAGGTGGCCGAGAGCATCCGCGAACGCCGCATCAACGAGGCCTTCCTGCCCGGGGTGGTCCTCGATAGCCGCGTCGCCGTCACCACCGAGCTGGCCGATCTGGCCGGCTGCGACGTCATCCTCGCCGTGCCCCCGGCCCAGCACATGCGTTCGACGCTGCAGGCCTTCGCCCCCCACCACCGCCCCGGCGTCCCCGTCGTCCTCTGCTCCAAGGGCGTCGAGCGCGGCTCGCTCAAGCTGATGACCGAGGTGCTGGCCGAGACCATCCCCGCCGCCCCCGCCGCCGTCCTGTCCGGCCCCAGCTTCGCCGCCGAGGTGGCCCGCGGCCTGCCCAGCGCCGTCACCCTGGCCTGCGCCGACACCACCCTCGGCGAGGCGCTGATGGAGACCCTGTCGGCCCCCGCCTTCCGCCCCTACCTCGCCGCCGACCTGATCGGCGCCGAGGTCGGCGGGGCGATCAAGAACGTGCTGGCCATCGCCTGCGGCATCAGCGAGGGCCGCGGCTTGGGCCGCAGCGCCCACGCCGCCCTGATCACCCGCGGTTTCGCCGAGATGACCCGCCTGGGCGTCGCCCTCGGCGGCGAGGCCGAGACCGTGGCCGGCCTGTGCGGCCTCGGCGACCTGGTCCTGACCTGCTCCAGCCCCCAGTCGCGCAACATGAGCCTCGGCCTCGCCCTCGGTCAGGGCCAGAGCGTCGAACAGGCCCTGGCCGGCAAGCGCTCGGTGGCCGAGGGCTATGAGTCCGCCCCCGCCGTGCGCGAACTGGCCGAGAAGACGGGCGTCGACATGCCCATCTCCATGGCCGTCGCCGCCCTGCTCGCCGGCGAGACCACGGTGCAGGGCATGATCGACGCCCTGCTGTCCCGCCCGCTCAAGGCCGAGCGGCATTGAGCGACCCGGCCCCAGCGGAGCGCAAGCGCGTCTGGACCACCCCGCCCAACGTTCCCCTGTGCCCCGAGGCCGAGCTCGCCGACCCCGGCGCGCGCAGCTTCGTGCTGCAGATCGGCGAGGCCTTCTTCCACGGCTTCGTGGTCCGCAAGGCCGGCCGGGTCGCCGGCTACGTCGACCGCTGCCCGCATCAGGGCTACCCCCTGGCCCTCGAGCTGGACCGCTACCTGACCCCCGACGGCGAGCGCATCCTGTGCGGCTGGCACGGCGCGGTGTTCGAGCCCCTCACCGGCCTGTGCACCGGCGGCCCCTGCGCCGGCGGCCGGCTGACGCCCTGGCCGGTCACGGTCGCCGACGGGATGATCCGGACGGCGTGACGCGCCCAAAAAACCCCGCGAGCGCTAGCGTCCACGCCTCTGCCCCATCCCCCGAAACGTCCGCTCGACCTCTTCGAGTATCCGCTCCAACTGCCGGACGTCGGCCTGCCGGCCCGCCTCCATCGCCCGCAGCATGGCGTTCAGGATCTCGACACAGGTCCCCTCCGGATCGTTCCAGTCGAGGCGGAACCCCGCGCCCGGCGACAGCGCCTTCGGCGGCGGCTTCAGCCCCGCCGCCCGCCGCATCCGTCGCAGGGTCAGGAAGTCCGACGCCCGCCCCTCGCGCGCCGCCGCCGTCTCCAGCGCCGTCAGCGCCGCCGCATTGGCCTCCGGGTCGTCGGGATCATAGTCGAACGCCAGCCCCGCCCGTCCCGCCGACGCGGCCCCCGACCCCGCCGCCGCCGCCGCCGGCCCGCGCGGCCGCCAGACCGCCTCCGGCCGGTCCATCTTGCGCATCCCGCGCGCCGTCGCCTGGCGCGAGATCGTCGCCTCGGCCACGCCATGCTCCACGGCCAGCGCCTCGATCGGCTCCCCGGCCACATAGCGCGTCAGCAGCCCGCCCCAGCGCCCCGGCGTCATCCCGCTGCGGCTCTGGGCGAACACATGGTCCGCCGGCCAGCCCCCCTCCGGCCGCTTCCGGTGATCGACCCATCCCGGCGTCACCCCGCGCTTCAGCCCCCGCTTCTTCGCCTGCCAGTTCATGGTGCTGATCGACACCCCCAGCTCGACCGCCAGGTCGCGCCGCCGCTCCCCCGCCTTCTCCCGCTCGAAGGCCGCGTCCCAGACCGCGTCCGCATGTTTGCCCGGCTTGCCCATGCGCGGACTCTAGCCCGGCCGCTTCCTGTGGCGGGCAAAACCCCTCCCGCGCCCCGCAAAGGCCCATGACAGCAGCAAACCGGGCGCCGGCAATAAAGTTTTAGCCGGCAGATCCCACATCGCAGCCCGGAGCGCCGCCGGCGCCTCCAGAACGCTCCCTGATCAAGGTTCATCTACCATTGGTTGATGAACGCTCGCCTTGGCTGCAACCTCTGCTGCATAGCCTTGGGGGAGGATTTAATGAAGATCGCCGCACTCGGACTGGCGCTTGCCGCGTCCCTGGGCCTGACCGCCTGCCAGCACCTGACGCCGGACTATCGCGCGATCGGCGAGAAGGTGAACGGCACGGCCCTGATCAATCTGCCCCTCACCCACGCTTTCGCGAAACGCTTCGGCGATGAGACCGCCGCCACGACGGACAAGGCGCGCCGCGACCTGCGCCGCGAGATGGTCGCCACCCTGCTGGCCGTCTCCGACGTCCGCTGCGAGAACTACCTCGTCGGCGTCAGCGTCTCGGCCAACAGCACGCGCGCCGGCTTCGATCTGACCGGCCTCGCCCTCGGCACTGCCGGGGGCGTCGCCACGCCGGAGGACTCGGCCAATCTCCTGTCCGCCCTCTCCACCCTTGCGACGGGCGCGCGCCAGTCGCTCAGCGACACGGTGTTCGCGGGCCGCGACTATCCGGTCCTCTACGCCGCCATCCGCAACGGCCGCCGGGCCCAGCGCGACCGTTACCTCGACGCCGCCCACGATGGCGATTTCGACCGCTGGGGCCACAGCTCGATCGTCAGTCTGATGACCTCCTACGATCTCGACTGCGGCATCAACTACGGCCTCCAGCTTATCTCCGACGCCGTCGCCACCCAGGGGGCCCAGGGTCGCCGCGAAGTCGAGGTCGTCGACGACGAGACGCCGCCCTTGAACGACGGCGTGATTTCGGCGCCCGCCGCCAACGACTGAGGCGACCGCCTTTCCGGGCCGGAGCGCGCCGGCCGGCTCCCTGTGGATGCTCGAACAAAACGGGAACATTCGACTTGCCGGCCCGCCCGGGGCGTGGCTACGTCGACCCGGGTCGGCGTTCGCGTTCAAGGAGTTCCCCGTGCCACCAGTCCCCGCCGCCGACCCTCTCCCCCTCGACCCCCGCCTGCTCAGGCGCTGCAAGGCATCGACCTGACCAGCGCCGACGGCCGCGCCGGCCTGCGCACCCTCCTCGCCGAAATCGCCCGCCTCTCCCCCGACGCCGTGCTCCAGCAGGCCGCGGGCATCGACCTGCGGCGGGCGGGGTGGAGGAGGAACGCATCGCGTCCCGACGACGTCCGCTCAAGCAGCGAGGCCCCGCACGCCGGACGGTAGCGGCCCCTCTCATCCATCCGCGCTCAAGCAGCGAGGCCCCGCGGGCCGAGCGGCAGCGCCCTCACTTACCAAGCCGCGCTCCAGCCGCGAGCCGCCGCGCGGCGAGCGTTAGCGCCCCCTCTTTGCAAGAATGACCCGACGCAATCCCGACCGCTACACGGCGGCGGACTGGCAGGTGGCGGGCCGCACGGTCGGCGCCATCCTCGCCAACCACTGGCTGGTCTACACCGAGTGCGAGCTGTGCGAACTGCGCATCCGCGCCGACCTGAAACGCATCGCCCGCGAACGCGGGACCGGCTTCGTCCTGTGGGGGCGCAGCACGACCTGCCGGCGGGTGGGCTGCCCGGGCCGGGTCACCTTCTGGGTGCGGCCGCACGGGGCGAGCGGGGGTGTGGCGATGACGTGAGGGACCGCGGTGCCCGGGAGAACCACTTTAGAGATCCCGGAAGCGATCCTCGCGCGACTCAAGTGCTTGCGCTCCTAGCCGCGCAACTCATAAGCTCCGGTGATGGGGCGGGGATAAATCGTGCTGCAAACGCGAAAAATTGGGGCCAAGCAGTACTACGAGTACCTACCAGATCTGAACCATCGCTGCGGTGACATCTGGACTTCACTGCCTGCCCAAGGATTGCTTGGAAAGTCTCCGATTTCCGGTCTGGTCATTTCACCGGCGTGTGATCTGGCAAACAGGAAGACTGAGACGATTATCTTCCTGCCTATTATACCTGTCAGGAGCTATTTCTGTAGCTCAGGCGCTTTACCCGACGTAAGGGGCCGGATCATTGGTCTCCTGAAAGCTGGCAAGTGCGACCCTGGCCTTCACTGGCCGTCGGGCAAGTTCCTACCGCCCTCCGTCGAAGCCGTTGATTCCGCGGTCGAGGCAGTTACTGCCCACCTCAAGGTTAAGCAAAGAGGAAGGGCGGAAGCTACGGCCCTCGAACGAGCTGTCTCTGGGTTCTCGGTGCTCCGGCAAATCTCCCAAGGAAGTCCCAGCGCGCCTTCAGGACCGGAGTTGCCCCACCTGTTCGGCGCGGACTGGGAGAAAATAAAGACTGAGATTGTGACGAACTCATATCGGTCCGACATCCATTTCCTTCCCAAAGACGAGCAGGATAGCGGCTTTGCGGGACTGGCCAGCCACTCCTTGGTCTTATTTCGGTATCCCCTGACGGTGCCTGCGGAGGTGGTGGATTTGGCGCAAGCTACCCCTCAGGAATCTTGGCCGGCGGCGTGTAGCAGCCTTGCAGGGATTTATCCGGCGTCAGAATCTTTTCGTGCGGCCCAACCGCTCAAGGTCCTGTCATTGAAGAGCGAGTTTCTTGCTGACCTTCTGACGCGGTACTGCGCGGTCTATAGCCGCGTAGGATCGCCCGATTTTAGCGCCCATTCGCTGGTGCGGATTACAAAAGAGGTAGACCTTTAGATGAGGTACGTCGCCCTTCCCCAGCGGACCTGTGCGTGGCTGTTAACCCACAAAGGCATCGCCTCGGCACTAGCGACAACACTTCTCGAAGAAGACCTTCGGCCGCTACGGTCAGGAGAGCTAGCGCATGGGCCGCTGCGTATGGTCGGTTCCGCCGATGGCAGGCTACTAGCGATCTGGAATCGCGAGCACCTTACCGGCACTGGCTCTGAAGAATGGGCGGTATTTCGTCTCGAAAGCCCTTGCGGACTGCTGGATAGGCCTGAAATCGGCCATCAAGTATTTGAACGGACAATATACGTTGCGAATCAAAGGCTGCTTGGACTGGTCATCGACAGCGAGCTGATTCACAGGGCGCAACCTAACGGCACGCACACCTGCCTTGCTGGGCGAGGCTCCGAAGCCAGGAAATATTCTATCGGATACATCGAGATGGGCGGAACCGGCTCCTCTGGTGCCCGGGCTATAATGGTCCTTGGTCCGCAGCACGATTTTGGAGACCTCACCAAAGCCGTCGCGGATGAAGCCTCTGGCCTCAACAAGCTGCTGGTGCTCGCCAACTCGCTTACGGAAGGAACGCGCCGCCGCCCGCTAGTCGACGCCCCCGCCTTCCAAACCATTAGATCTGCGCTCTCTCCTTCGAACGCAGACTCCTCAAGTCTTCAGGATGTCAGCGTAGCGACACAATACGCGCCCGCCGCAGACGGAGTCAGTCCGTACGAAACCATCCACTGGAGCTACGATCAATGGGTTGAGAGCGGCCAACTCAACGAGGTCCAACGGCGAGTCCTAGAGGCCGACTCTTTGACCCGACACCCCGTGCGCATCATTGGACCGGCGGGCTCCGGGAAGACATTGCTGATGCAACTCTTGGCACTAAGGTATCTTCGGGCTGCCCAAGCCGACGAACGCCCTACCAAAATCCTATACGTCGTTCACAACGCCCCCATGGCCTCGGCCGTAGTAGATCGCTTGAGAGCCTTGGGCGCTGAAGAATACCTAACATCAGGGACATATAGCCTACAGGTTACTACTCTTGCTGAGTATGGCCGAAACATGATTGGCGTGTCTGAATCATCGGTGATCGACAAGGATGCCCACAAAACCAAGATGTTTCAGTTCGATCAGATCCGCGAAGCCTTGGCGGACACGGCAGTTAAACGGACTGATCTCACTGAGACGAGTAAGTTCATCTCTGAAATAGTAGCCAACGAGACGCTTCGCACCGTCTTCGCAGCGCTCATAATGGCGGAAATATCGACCGTTATAAAGGGCCGCGGATTAGTGGGCGACGAGAAGCGATATATTGCTGCTGAAGCACCGTTCAGCCGTTTGCACGGAATCATGACGGCGAACGAGCGTCGATTCGTGTTCGAAGTCTTCAAAAAGTATCATGAAGTTGTTTTTGAAGGGTTCGAAATGCTGGACTCCGATGATGTGGCGCTCTCACTTTCCGGTCGACTGAGAACTCCACTTTGGGAGCTTCGCAGGAAAATGGAAGGATTTGACTTCATTTTTGTGGACGAAGCACAATTATTCAATGAGAACGAGCGTCGGGTTTTTGCATATCTAGGTAAGGGAACAACCGCTCATGTTCCGATAGTGTTAGCACTTGATGAAGCTCAAGAACCGTTTGGTTTTAGCACGGCGGGGTTGGCGACTTTAGGAATTGAGGACATCGAGAGCGAGACTCTTCCTTCAAATCATCGATCTACTAAGGAAGTAGTGGCGCTTGCGTTTTTTGTTATCCAGCGGACCACCGACCTGTTTGGTGCAGACTTCCCCGATTTCGCAAGTTCGGGTGCCGATGCATCAGCCCGAGCCTCTGGTCTTAAGCCCGCTCTAGTCAAGTGCAATGAGGAAGCGAAAAGCTTTTCTCGCTTCGTGCTGAAGGCAGTACAAAAGCTCAGAGCCAAAAACGTCCGCCAAATCGCCGTCATTTGTCACGCGGATCGCTATTGGGATTCAATACGCACAGAGCTTGAGGCATCGCAACTCCCTCTGCACGTGATTTCCCAACGGGGCGAAAAGCTGTCTCCAGACCAACCGCTCGTTGTTCTGAGCCGCCCAGCGTTTGTCGGAGGTCAAGAGTTCGATGCTGTGATTATCGTTGGGCTTGAGCAGGGTGTCACACCCCCAAGGGTCACCGACAACCCTCCGCTTTCAGCGGCGCTGGAGCAGCAAACGCTTCGCGAAATGTATCTTGCGATATCCAGAGCCAAAAACAGAGTGGTCGTTGTCCTAAATCGCGACGCGACTCCAAATTCCATTATTGCGGACGCACTTCAGAAGGGATTGATCATCGAAGGGGACACAGACGACTAGCTCCCCCTCAATGCGCCTCGTCGCAGTTCCCCTTCGCCCGCGCCCCACCACCAGCGGCACTGACAGCGACGGCCGGCTCCGCCGCCCCCTCCATGGTCCGCTTGATCACCGCGATGGCCGCCTCCGCCACCCCCTTCCGAGGCCTCGAAGACCAGTTCGTCGTGGACCTTGGGTAGCCCTTTCCCGTGTCCCGCCCCGCTACGCCTCCGGGTCGACCCCGCACGCGCTCGCAGTACCGGCGCCGGAGCTCTTCAAACGCTGCCTCTTCGGCCGGCGTGGGGTCGGGACAGGCCGCATAGACCTCTTCCTCCGTCGGCCAGTCGACCGGCTCCCCGGCCCCGCAGTCGGCGCAATCCCTCCTCGCCGAACAGGCGCGCCATCTGGATGGAGGTCACTTCCTTCTCGCGCGCGTCGTCGCGGGGGAACAATTCATCGAGCCACGGCCCCACCACGGCGCGCCGGTCGGAATCAAGGCCGTCCATCATCTCGTCGCGGTAGGAGGCTGGCAGCTGACTGCCCGCCGCCAATTCGTCAAACATGTCGCGGGCCAGGGCCAGGGCGGCCGGCGTCGGCTCGGGGCCGGTCCAGCCGCCGAAGGGCTCCCGATCCGGCGGCCGGAAACGAACGGTCGTCTGGATCCGGGTCGGGACGATTTCGCCGTCCCGCCGCGCCGCGGTGAATTCCCCGGTGGCCACCATGGCCTGCGCCGCCGCGCCGAAACCCATGCCATGCGGGGCCTCCCGGGCCACCTCGCAGGGTCCCGGATGACCATCGGCCTCGATCGGACAGATGAGGAGCACGCGGCCGGCTTCTCCCAGCATGCCGGCGAAGCCCGGATAGAGATCGGAGGCCACGTCCGGCTGCACCGGACGGGACCAACGCGCATTCGTCCGCTCCTGCGCCGCCGCAATCCCGCCGGGAGCCGCCAGCAACGCCGCCAGAGACAATGTCGTGATCGCTCGCCTCATACAGCCCCCTCCGGTTGTATCGACATCCGAGCACGCGGCCCCCCGCGTGTCCACGGCGGCCCTAATGCGCCTCGTCCCAGTTCCCCGCCGCCCGCGCCTCCACCACCAGCGGCACGGTCAGCGCCACGGCCGGTTCCGCCGCCCCTTCCATGGTGCGCTTGATCACCGCGATGGCCGCCTCCGCCATCCCTGCCGGGGCCTCGAACACCAGTTCGTCGTGGACCTGCAGCAGCATCTTCACCTCTGACAGGCCCGCCGCCGCCAGCGCCCCCGGCATCCGCACCATGGCCCGGCGGATGATGTCGGCCGCCGCGCCCTGGATCGGGGCGTTGATGGCGGCGCGTTCGCCGAACTGGCGCTCGGCGCCCGACTTGGAATGGATGGCCGGGATGTGGATGCGGCGGCCGAACACCGTGTGCACCATGCCGCGCTCGCGGACCTCGGCGCGGGTCGCGTCCATATAGGCGCGGATGCCGGGGAAGCGCTCGAAATAGGTCTTGATGTAGGCCCCGGCCTCGCCCTGGTCGATGCCCAGCTGGTTGGCCAGGCCGAAGGCCGAGATGCCGTAGACGATGCCGAAATTGATCGCCTTGGCGCGGCGGCGGGTCTCGGGATCCATCTGGTCGACGGGGACGCCGAACATCTCGCTGGCCGTGGCGGTGTGGATGTCGACGCCGGCGGCGAAGGCGCGCTTCAGCTCGGGGATGTCGCCGATGTGGGCCAGCAGGCGCAGCTCGATCTGGGAATAGTCGGCGCTGATCAGGACATGGCCGGGGGCGGCGATGAAGGCCTGGCGGATCTGGCGGCCGGTCTCGGTGCGGATCGGGATGTTCTGCAGGTTGGGGTCGCTGCTGGCGAGGCGGCCGGTGGTGGCGGCGGCCAGCTGGTAGGAGGTGTGGACGCGGTCGGTGCGGTCGTCGGCGGCCTCGATCAGGGCGTCGGTATAGGTGCCCTTCAGCTTGGCCAGCTGGCGCCAGTCCAGCAGGACGCGCGGCAGTTCGTGGGTCAGGGCCAGGGTCTCGAGCGTCGAGGCCTCGGTGCCCCACTGGCCGCTGGCGGTCTTCTTGCCGCCGGGCAGGGCCATGTCGCCGAACAGGATGTCGCCGATCTGGCGCGGGGAGCCGACGTTGAACGGGCGGCCGGCCAGTTCGTGGGCGCGCTGTTCCAGCTCGGCCATGCGCAGGCCGAACTCGCTGGACAGCCGCTTGAGCCGGTCGGGGTCGACGCGGACGCCGGCGCGCTCCATGTCGGCCAGCACCGCGGGCAGGGGGCGCTCCAGGGTCTCGTAGACCGTGGTCAGCTTCGCCTCGCCCAGCCGCGGCTTGAGGATGCGCCACAGCCGCAGGGTCACGTCGGCGTCCTCGGCCGCGTAGCAGGTGGCCGGCTTGAGCTCGACGTGTTTGAACGACTTCTGGGCCTTGCCCGTCCCGGCCACGCTCTTGAACGCGATCGGCTCGTGCCCCAGATGCAGCCTCGCGAGTTCGTCCATCCCATGCCCGTGCAGGCCGCCTTCCAGCACGTACGAGATCAGCATGGTGTCGTCGATCGGCCCGACCCGGATGCCCCGCTGGGCCATGACCGCCAGGTCGTACTTCCCGTTCTGGACGACCTTGAGAACCGCCGGATTCTCCAGAATTCCCTTTAAACGTGTAAGCGCCTCGGCTTTCGCGATCTGCGTCAGGGGCTCCCGCTGGTCGGTCTCGCCGCCGAAATCCAGCCCGCCCGCCCCGGCCATCGGCGCATGCTCGTGGGTCAGGGGGACGTAGCAGGCGTCGTTCGGCCCGATCGCCAGCGACACCCCGCACAGCCCCGCATGCGTCGCGCTGAGCGCATCCGTCTCGCAGTCGAAGCCCACGACCCCCGCCAGCGTCGCCCGGTCGATCCAGCGGTCCAGCTCCTCCAGCGTCTGGACGCAGACGTAGGCGTCCATGTCGAAGGTCTGGCCCTCGACCGGCGCGGTTGGGGCGCTCGGGGCGTAGCGGGGCGAGATAACCGGCGCCGTCATCGGCTTCGGCGCGAAGGCCGAGGGGCCGTCGCGGGCCGGGGTCTTGCCGTCGCCGACGCGGGTGCGCAGCGAGCGGAACTCCATCTCGTCGAGGAAGGCGGCGAGGATTTCGGGGTCGGGGTCGCGGACGGCGAAGTCGTCGATTGGCTCGGGCGCGGGGGCGTCGCAGGTCAGGGTCACCAGCTCGCGGCTGAGCAGGATCTGGTCGCGGAAATTGAGCAGGGTCTCGCGGCGCTTGGGCTGTTTGATCTCGCCGGCGCGGGCCAGCAGGGTGTCGAGGTCGCCGTATTCGTCGAGCAGCTGGGCCGCCGTCTTGGGACCGATGCCGGGGGCGCCCGGGACGTTGTCGACGCTGTCGCCGATCAGGGCCTGAAGGTCGATCATCTTGTCCGGAGTCACCCCGAACTTCTCGAAGACCGCCTCCTCGGCCAGGCGGCGGTCCTTCATCGGATCCCACATGACGACGGAGGGGCCGATCAGCTGCATCAGGTCCTTGTCGGACGAGACGATCACCGCCTCGCCGCCCGCGTCGCGGGCCTTGCAGGCGTACGTCGCGATCAGGTCGTCGGCCTCGTAGCCGGGCAGTTCGACGCAATGCACCCCGAACGCCGCCGTCGCCCGCCGGACCAGCGGGAACTGCGGGATCAGGTCCTCCGGCGGCGCGCTGCGGTTGGCCTTGTACTGATCATACAGCGTGTTCCGGAACGTCTTCTCCGAATGATCGAAGATCGCCACCAGATGCGTCGGCCCATCCGTCCCCTTCATGTCCCGCAACAGCTTCCACAGCATGTTGCAATACCCCTGCACCGCCCCCACCGGCAGCCCGTCCGACTTCCGCGTCAGCGGCGGCAGGGCGTGATAGGCGCGGAAGATGTAGGCCGAGGCGTCGATCATCCACAGCCGCAGCGCGGGGCCGTCCTGGGTCAACGGGCGGTCGATGGTTTCAGCGGGCGCGTCGGTCATGGCGCGAACATAGGCGGGCGCGCCGCCGCCGTCACCGCCCGTGCGTCAGGAGATCCAGGTGTTCTTGCACTCGCCGGCCGTCCAGCCGTTGAAGCCGGAATAGACGCGGCACTCGTAGCCCATGCCGGCCAGCGGGCCGTGCAGGATGCCCGTCTCGACGATAGCGCCGCTGCTGTCGTAGCGGGGCTGTTTGAACGACACCCACTGCACGCGCTGCGGCTGCGGCCGGTGCTCGGGGTCGAAGGTCGAGGGGAAGCGGAGGCCGTAACGGCTCCAGTCGCAATGCGGGGCCCAGTCCGAGCCCTCGCCGTCCAGCCACAGCGGGGGCGGCAGGTTGTCGGTGGTGTTGAACCGGTAGTGGTCCCGGGCCACGGCGGCGATGACGGCGCAGTCGTTGCCGAGCTCGCCCGCGGGGACCGTTACCTCCGCACCCGCTTCCGGCGGCGGCGGCTCGAGGGGCGCGCAAGCCGACAGCGTGGTCAGGACGGCGGCGATGGCGGCGAAGGCGCGCATGGGCGGCTCCCTATTTCGAGCGCAGGCCGGTGATGGTGCGGTTGGGGGCGATATCCTCGGCCGAGGTGATCAGGTGAACGAGGGCCGGACGGCCGGCGTTCCGCGCCGCCGCCAGCGCGGCCGGGAAGTCCTCCGTCCGCTCGCAGCGCACGCCGAACGCCCCGAACGCCTCGGCGTATTTGACGAAGTCGGGGTTCTTCAGGTCGGTGGCGATGGTCCGCTGGGCGCCCGGGTAGTGCGTTTCCTGGTGCATGCGGATGGTGCCGTAGGTCCCGTTGTCGACGACCACCGTCACCGTATTGATTCCGTACTGGACCGCCGTGGCCAGCTCCTGCCCGGTCATCAGATAGTCGCCGTCGCCGGCGATGCAGATCACATCGCGGTCCGGGTGAACCGACTTGGCGGCGACGGCGGCGGGATAGCCGTAGCCCATGGCGCCGGACGTCGGCGCCAGCTGGGTGTGCATGGCCCGGTGACGATGGAAACGGTGCAGCCAGGCGGCGAAATTGCCGGCGCCGTTGGTCAGGATGGCGTCAGCGGGCAGGACCTCGGCCAGATGGCGGATGACCTCGCTCATGTTGACCGCACCGGTCACCTGGACCGGCTGGATGAAGGCTTCATAGTCGGCGTGGGCAGCCTGCGCCTGCGCCTTCCAGTCGCGGCCCGGCTCGATGGCCGACAGGGCGAGAGCCGCCAGCGAACAGTTGGCCGTGGCCCCGATCAGCGTGGGCCAGACGCGGCCCAGCTCTTCCGGTCCCGGATGGATGTGGATCAGGGTCCCGGCGGTCCGCTCGCGGTCCAGCAGGGTGTAGCCCAGCGTCGGATTCTCCCCCAGCCGGGCGCCCACGGCGATGATCAGGTCGGCGTCCTTGACCCGTTGGATCAGTTTCGGGTTCGGCCCCAGGCCGAGATCGCCGGCATAGTTGGAGCGGTCATTGGACAGGAGGTCCTTGCGGCGGAAGGACAGGGCGACGGGCAGGCCGATGCGTTCAGCCCAGTCGCCGATGGCGGCCGCGGCCTCCTCGCTCCAGCCGGAACCACCCAGCACCAGCAGCGGCCGCTCGGCCCCGGCCAGCCGGTCGCGCACCGCCTTGACGAAGGCGGGATCAAGCGCCGCCTTCGCCGGCGTCACCGGCCGGACTGGGGCCGGGCCGCCGTCGGCATGCAGGATGTCCTCGGGCAGGGCGATGACCACAGGCCCCATCCGTCCCTGAAGGGCGGTGGCGAAGGCGCGCTCGACGACCTCGACGGTGCGTTCCGGGCTTTCGATCTCGGTCGCCCATTTGGCCAGTCCGCCGAACACCTCGCGGTAATCGACCTCCTGGAAGGCGCCGCGCCCCCGGTCGGCCAAGGCGATCTGGCCGACGAACAGGATCATCGGCGTGGAGTCCTGATGCGCCGTGTGCACGCCGATCGAGGCGTGGGTCGCACCGGGACCGCGCGTGACCATGCATACGCCGGGCTTACCGGTCAGCTTGCCATACGCCTCGGCCATGTTGGCTGCGCCCGCCTCGTGGCGGCAGGCGATGACCTCGATGCGGTCGCGCACGTCGGCCAGAGCGTCCAGCACCGCGAGATAGCTTTCGCCCGGCACGCAGAAGACGCGGTCGATCCCGTTCACGACAAGGGTCTCGACGAGGCGGCGGGCGGCGGTATTCTGTGGTTGCTGGGTCATCCCGGCGGGTTAGCAGACGGCTCCAGAGTTGGCCATGCAACCCCACGGCCACGCTTGGCGTTTGAGCGATGGCATTCAACGTCGAAGGGCACCTCCCATGAAAAAGATCATCGCGCTCAGCCTCGTGGCCGCCGCGCTCGCGGTTTCGGCCTGCAACACCGTCGCCGGCGTCGGCCGCGACGTCCAGGCCGCCGGATCCGCCGTCGCCGGCGCCGCCAACGACGCCAAGAACTGATTTGATGCGACGGGGCCCCGGGCCGCGTGGCCCGGGCCCCGGTCTCGCATCATCCCCGGGGCGGGCCCTCAGGCCTTCACCCCCAACGCCGAAAGGGCACGGACCATGGGTATGCTGGACGACGTGATGGGCGGTCTCGGCAAGGACGCGGGCGGCGGCATCGCCGACCTCCTCAAGGGTCAGGGCGGCCTCGGCGGCCTGATGGAGAAGTTCGGTCAGAACGGCCTCGGCGACGTGGCCGGCTCGTGGGTCGGCAAGGGCGCCAACATGAATATCTCGCCCGAGCAGATCAGCCAGGTGCTGGGCTCCGGCCCGATCGCGGACTTCGCGCGCAAGCTGGGCGTCTCGCCCGAGCAGGCCAGCGAGACCCTCGCGGGCCTGCTGCCCGAGGCGGTGGACCGGCTGACGCCTGGCGGCACGGCGGACGGCGCCGACGACCTGCTGGACAAGCTGCCCGGCGGCGTCGGCGACATGATCGGCGGCTTTCTGAAGCGCTAGCGGGACGGCGTCAGTAGCTGACGCCGGTCAGATAGAGCCCTGTGGCCGGCGCCACGGGACCGCAGGCCGCGCGGTCGCGGGCCTCAAGCGCCGCCGCCACATCCTCGACGGCCCAGCGGCCCAGCCCGACCTCGGCCAGGGTGCCGGCCATCGAGCGGACCTGCCGGTGCAGGAACGACCGCGCCTCGAACACCAGATGCACCTCCTCGCCGACCTGTGAGACCCGGGCGACGTCCAGCGTCTTCAGCGGCGACTTCGACTGGCAGTTGATGTCGCGGAAGGTGGTGAAGTCGTGCAGCCCGACCAGCGCCTGGGCCGCCGCGTGCATGGCGGCGGCGTCCAGCGGCTTGCGGACGTGCCAGACCCGGCCCCGGTCCAGCGCCGGGCGGCCGGGCCGGTTGAGGATGCGGTAGAGGTAGCGCCGCCCGGTGGCCGAGAAGCGGGCGTGCCAGTCCGGCTCCGCCTCGACGCAGTCCAGCACCGACACCGCCTCGTCGACCATATGGGCGTTGAGGGCGTTCATCACGGTGGCGGCGGGCCACGCCCTCTCCAGATCGATCCCGACCACCTGCCCCGTCGCATGCACGCCGGTGTCGGTGCGCCCCGCCGCGGCGATGCGCACCGTCTCGCCGCAGAAGGCGGTGATGGCGGTTTCGACCGCGCCCTGCACCGTCGGCTGATCCGTCTGGGCCTGGAAGCCGTTGTAGCCCGAGCCGTCGTACTCCAGCGTCAGCCGGTAGCGGGGCATCAGGTCAGCACCGTTCCGGCCGGAATCGGAAACCCGCGCAGCATCTCGTCGGCCGCCTGCGCCGCCTTGCCCGGCCGCTGCACCGTCAGCAGCCGCAACACGCCCTCTCCGCAGGCCACGCGCAGGCCGCCGTCGAGCACCTCGCCGGGCGCGCCGGTTCCGGGCCCGGAGACCCGCGACATCAACGCCTTCATCCGCACCGGCCCGTCGGGGCCCGGCGCCTCGAACCACGCGCCGGGGAAGGGCGACAGGCCGCGGATGTGGGCGTCGATCTCGCCTGCCGGGCGGGTCCAGTCGATGCGCGCCTCGGCGGGGGTGATCTTGCGGGCGTAGGTGGGTTCGCCGACCTGCGGCACGCCCTCGACGCCACCGCGCTCGATGGCGGCCAGGGCGCGCGGCCACAGGCTCGCCCCGATGTGCGACATGCGTTCGGACAGGGTGGCGGCGGTGTCGTCGGGCCGGATGTCGAGCACTTCCGACAGCAGGACGGGGCCCTCGTCGAGGCCCTCGGACATGCGCATGATCTGCACGCCCGTCTGTTTGTCGCCGGCCATGATGGCGCGCTGGATCGGGGCGGCGCCGCGCCAGCGCGGCAGCAGCGAGCCGTGCAGGTTGAAACAGCCCAGTCGGGGCGCGTCGAGCACCTCGCGCTTCAGGATCTGGCCGTAGGCGACGACGCAGGCCGCGTCCACGTCGAGGCTCCGGAAGGTCTCCATCGCCTCGCCCGCCTTCATCGAGTCCGGGGTGAAAACCGGCAGGCCCATGGTCTCGGCGAAGGCGTGCACCGGCGACGGGGTCAGCTTCTGGCCCCGGCCCCGCGGCTTCGGCGGCTGCGAATAGACAGCCACGACCTCATGGCCGCTGGCGATCAGCTCGGCCAGCGACGGCACGGCGAAGTCGGGAGTTCCCATGAAGGCGAGGCGCATCAGAGCGGGTCCGGAAGCAAGACGGATCGTCCGCGCTCAACTAGCGCGAAGCGCAATAGCGCCCAAGAAAGACTTACTCCCAGCGCGTGAAGACGCCGCCGCCCTCGTCCCATTCGCCGCCGGCGTCGAGCACATCGTCGAAATCGAGCAGCCGGTCCAGCAGCATGCCCGCCACCACGCCGACGGCCGCGACGCCCAGCAGGGCGATGACGCTGGCCACCCCGACCTTCTCGTTGCGGGTCAGGCGGCGACGGCCGTTGGGATCGATGATGCGGTCGCGGTTGCGCTTGAGACGGGCCATCAGGCGGCCAGCCTCGCCGCCTTCTTGACCTTGGCCACGGCGCGTTCGCGCTTCAGCCGGGACAGATGGTCGATGAACAGCACGCCCTCGAGGTGGTCCATCTCGTGCTGGATGCAGACCGCGTAGAGGCCTTCGGCCTCCTCCTCGATCGTCTCGCCGGCATAGTCCATGTAGCGGATGCGCACCCGGGCCGGGCGTTCGACCGCGTCGTAGACATCCGGCACCGACAGGCAGCCTTCCTCGTACTGGAACAGTTCCTCCGAGGCCCACAGGATCTCGGGATTAACGATGTAGCGCGGGTTGCGGCGCGCCTGTTCGTCAGCGGCGCGCGCCTCGTCCGAAGCGTCCTCGTCCAGTTCGCCCGCGACCTCGCGGTCGCCCAGGTCCATGACGATGATCCGTCGCGTGTCGCCGATCTGCACCGCGGCCAGGCCGATGCCGGGCGCCGCGTACATTGTGTCCAGCATGTCGTCCATCAGGGCGCGCAGCTCGTCCGTCACCGGCCCTTCGACCGGACGGGAAACCTGCTTCAGCACCGCCAGATCGGCGGCGTTGTCGATGGTGAGGATGCGGCGAACGGTCATGGGCGGGAGGTAGGGGGAGCGGGCCCGGACGTCAAGATTTCCCAGCGCGGCGCTCGGTTATGCGGCGACGCCCGGCAGCACCCGGGGCTTCTTGTCCGGCCCGATGGCCACATAGGTGAAGACGCCTTCCGTCACCCGCACGGCCTGGCTGCGGGCCTCGTTGCGCGAGCGTTTCCACGCCTCGACGTGCACCCGGATCGAGGTGCGGCCGGTCTTCACGACCTCGGCATGCAGCGACACCTCATCGCCGACCGCCACCGGCTGGTGGAAGACCATGCCGTCCACCGCGATGGTGGCGCAGCGGCCCTGGGCCATCTCGAAGGCCGGGGTCGCCCCCGCGAGGTCCATCTGCGCCAGCAGCCAGCCGCCGAAGATGTCGCCCTCGGGGTTGGTGTCCGCCGGCATGGCGATGACGCGGCCGACCAGCCGGCCCTGCGGCCCGGACGGGCTCTCGGGCGCTTCGCCCATCAGAAGGCGCTCTGGCCGGTGATAGCGCGGCCGAGGATCAGGGCGTGGACGTCGTGGGCGCCCTCGTAGGTGTTGACCGTCTCAAGGTTCATGGCGTGGCGCATGACATGCATCTCGCCGGTGATGCCGGCCCCGCCGTGCATGTCGCGGGCCTCGCGGGCGATGGCCAGCGCCTTGCCGCAGTTGTTGCGCTTCATCATCGAGATGGCCTCGGGGACCCAGGCCCCCTGATCGAGCAGCCGGCCCAGCGCCAGCGCGCCCTCGAAGCCGAGGAATATCTCGGTCTGCATGTCGGCCAGCTTCTTCTGCACCAGTTGGCGCGACGACAGCGGCCGGCCGAACAGCATGCGCTCGCCGACATAGTCCCGGGTCAGGTGGAAACAGGCCTCGGCGGCGCCCATGGCCCCCCAGGCGATGCCGTAGCGCGCCTTGTTCAGGCAGGAGAACGGCCCGCGCAGGCCCTTCACGCCCGGCAGCAGGTTCTCTTCGGGCACGAAGACGTCGTTGAGGCCGATGTCGCCGGTGATCGAGGCGCGCAAGGACAGCTTGTCGCCGATCTTGTCGGTGGTGAATCCGTCCATGCCGCGCTCGACGATGAAGCCGCGGATCACGTCGTCCAGCTTGGCCCAGACCACCGCCAGGTCGCTGATCGGCGAGTTGGTGATCCAGTATTTGGCGCCGTTGAGTCTGTAGCCTCCGGCCACCGCGACCGCCTTGGTCTTCATCGAAGCGGGATCGGAGCCGCCATCGGCCTCGGTCAGGCCGAAGCAGCCGATCAGCTCGCCGGCGGCCATGCGCGGCAGGAACCGCATCTTCTGCTCTTCGGAACCGAAGGCGTAGATCGGGTACATGGCCAGCGACGACTGCACGCTCATGGCCGAGCGGTAGCCGCTGTCGACCGCCTCGATCTCGCGCGCGATCAGGCCGTAGGCCACGTGGCTGACGTCCGAGCCGCCGTACTGTTCGGGCAGGGTGGCGCCGAGGAAGCCCATCTCGCCCAGTTCGGTCATGATCGACTTGTCGAACACCTCGTCGCGGAAGGCCTCGACCACGCGCGGCAGCAGCTTCTCGCGCGCGTAGGACCGGGCCGCGTCCTGGATCATCCGCTCGTCGTCGGTCAGCCGGCCCGACAGGTCCAGCGGGTCGTCCCAGCGGAAGGTCTTGGCGGGAGAAGCGGAGCCGTCGGCCATGGGTGGTCTTTCCTGAGCGTGCCGGGGCCGCCGTTAGCGTCACGCGATGGTGACGGGCGCCCCCTGTTCCGGCGGGCGGTTTAGGCCAGAATGGCGCCGACGGGTAGAGGCCGCGCCCGTCTCAAGCTATGCTGCGCTCATGATACGCACCTGGAATCGTCTCTTCGTCGACCACCCGCGCGAGGTCGAGGAGAGCTATTTGCACCACATGGCGGCGTCGTCGCGGTTCGGCTTCCGCCTGCTGAAGCTCGCCTCCTGCGCCTTCATGCACGCCTTGGTGCCGGGCGTGCACAAGGCCACCGTTTCCCGAGCCGTCTGCTGCATGGCCGAAGAACTGGACGGCCGGGCGAAGGAAGCCCGCGAATGCCGCATGCGCGACGCGGGCGTGTGGGATCCGGGGCTTTAGCCGGCGCGGACGAACGGCTAAGCAGGGCCATGACCCAAGGCCCCCTTTCCGGCGTTCGCGTTCTCGACCTCAGCCGCGTGCTCGCCGGCCCGTGGGCGACCCAGACGCTGGCCGATCTCGGGGCCGAGGTGATCAAGATCGAGCGGCCCGGCGTCGGCGACGACACCCGTCACTGGGGACCGCCCTTCACCACCCGGACCGATGGATCGAAGGGCGACGCGGCCTATTTCCTCTGCGCCAACCGGGGCAAGAAGTCGGTCGAACTGGACATCGCCACCTCCGAAGGCGCCGCTATCGTCCGTGAACTGACGAAGACCTGCGACGTCCTCGTCGAGAACTTCAAGACCGGCGGGCTGAAGAAGTACGGCCTCGACCATGCGGCCCTGTCGGCGGTCAATCCGACGCTGGTCTACTGCTCCATCACCGGCTTCGGCCAGGACGGACCGGACGCCCACCGGGCCGGCTACGACTATATGATCCAGGCCATGGGCGGGCTGATGTCGATCACCGGCCAGCCCGACGGCGCGGCCGGCGCCGAGCCGATGAAGGTCGGCGTCGCCGTGGTCGATCTGTTCACCGGCCTCTACGCCTCGAACGCCATCATGGCCGCCCTGCTGCACGCGCGGGCGACAGGACAGGGCCAACATATCGACATCGCCCTGTTCGACGTCCAGGCCGCCATGCTGGCCAATCAGGCGAGCAACTTCTTCGTCTCGGGTCAGGCTCCCACGCGGATGGGCAACGCCCACCCCAACCTCGCCCCCTACCAGCCCTTTCCGTGCACGGACGGAATGGTGGTCATCGCCGTCGGCAATGACGGCCAGTTCCGGTCATTGGCGTCGGCGCTGGGAGCCCCCGGCCTCGGCGCCGATCCCCGCTTTCCCACCAACGCCCTGCGCATCGAGCACCGCGCCGTCCTGACCGCCGAACTCTCGGCCCTGACGGCGGGACAGACCATGAAGGCGCTGATGGCGACTCTGGAGGCGGCCGGCGTGCCCTGCGGTCCGGTCAACGCCATCGATCAGGTCTTCGAAGAGCCGCAGGCGAAACACCGCGGGCTGGAGGTGACGCAGACCCGCGCCGACCTCTCCGCCCCCATCCGCACCGTAGCCTCGCCGATCCGGATGTCCGCCACGCCGGTCGCCTATGACCGGGCGCCGCCCGCCTTGGGCGAGCATACCGAGGAGGTTCTGGGGCCGACCCGGCTGGGCCGATAGGATCAGGGCGGGTTGAGGATCAGTTCCGCGGCCAGCACGATGGCGATCATCGCAGCCACGAGCGCGGCGAATACCAGCAACATGCCCTGCCAGGCGACAGGCCGGAACCGACGCGGCAGGCTGTTGCCCCAGAAGCCGCCGGCGGCGAAGGCCGCCAGGGCCATGACGGTGCCGGCCGCCCGGGTCCCGCCGTCCATCTCCTCGAGGTCGTCCCCGTCCTCGGTGGCGAACTCCCCCGCCCGGACCCGCGCTAGCAGCGCCCGCGCCTCCTCGACTGTCGACGCCGGGGCCATCAACCGGATGCCCAGCGCCCTCTGCATCAGCGGATCGACCGTGGTCTGGAAGCGCTCGGTCACGGTGACGTCGATGCCGTGCGAGGCGAGGAAAGCCCCGGCCAATTCGGCCTCATAGACGTCGGCGAAACGAGCGATCTCGCGCAGGCTCATACGGGCGAGCTTGGCATGGCGCGTTCCGCTCCGCCAGAAGCGGACGGCCGGTTCAGCGCGCGGCCGCGATCAGCCGCCGCTCAGCGCCATGACCACGCAGCCGACCAGCGGCAGGCCCACGAAGAAGACCACCACCACCGCGATGCCGGCCCGCTTGGCCGAACCCATGACGCCGCGGATTTCGTGCTCGTCCAGCTCGCCGACCTTGCCCGGCGTATGACCGACCATCCACTCGTCGGTTTCCTCCGCGTCGACGCCGCCGAACTCGCCCCTGCGGGCGCGGGCGATCAGGTCGCGGGCCTGAACGATCTGGAAGTCCGGCGCGGTGATGCGAACCCCGCCCATCGCGATCTGCAGATGGGCCGCGTTGTTGGCCATCTCGCGGTCCGTCACCCGCGCATCGACGCCGTGGCTGCGCAGCAGCTCCGTCGCCAGCTCGGCCTCGGGCAGGGTCGAGAACCGGGCCACTTCCAGTCGATCCATGACCCGATCCCCCGTTGACCGGCCTACAGGTCCAGCAGCGCCCGCGCCGGGTCTTCCAGCAGTTCCTTGACGCGGACGAGGAAGGTCACCGCCTCCTTGCCGTCGACGATGCGGTGATCGTAGCTCAGGGCGAGGTACATCATCGGCCGGATCTTGACCTCGCCGTTCACCGCCATCGGCCGCTGGACGATGTTGTGCATGCCGAGGATGCCCGACTGCGGCGCATTGAGGATCGGCGTCGACATCAGCGAGCCGTAGGTGCCGCCGTTGGTGATGGTGAAGGTGCCGCCCTGCAGCTGGTCCAGGGTCAGGTCGCCGTCGCGGGCCGCCTTGCCCAGCGCCGCGATGCCCTTCTCGATGCCCGCCAGCGTCAGCGTGTCCGCATCGCGCAGCACCGGCACCACCAGGCCCTTCTCGGTGCCGACGGCGACACCGATGTCGTAGTGGTTCTTGTAGATGATGTCCGTGCCGTCGATCTCGGCGTTGACCGCCGGAATCTCGTGCAGGGCCTGGACGATGGCTCTGGTGAAGAAGCTCATGAAGCCGAGCTTCACCCCGTGGCGCTTCTCGAAAGCTTCCTTGTACTGCGCGCGCAGGGCCATGACGTTGGTCATGTCCACCTCGTTGAAGGTGGTCAGCTGGGCGGCGGTGTTCTGCGATTCCTTCAGGCGCCGGGCGATGGTCTGGCGCAGCCGGGTCATCTTGACCCGCTCCTCGCGCGGCTGGTCGGCGCGGGGCGCGGCGGGAGCGGCGGCGGCCGGAGCGGCCTTCGGCGCAGCGTTGATGGCGGCGAGGGCGTCACCCTTGGTGATGTTGCCCTTGGGCCCGGTGGCCGCGATGGCCTTCGGGTCGAGGGTGTTCTCGCTGACCACGCGCTGCACGGCGGGGGACAGGTGCGGCTCGTCCGCCTTGACCTGGGCCGAGCCGGCGTTGGCGGATGCGGCGGGCGCGGGCGCACTGGCCGGGGCGGCGCCCGAGGCCCCGATGCTGCCGATCTGCTGGCCGGGCGTGACGGTAGCGCCCGAGTCGGCGCTGATGGTCAGGACGCCGGCGGCGGGGGCGGAGACCTCGACGGCGACCTTGTCGGTCTCGATCTCGACCAGCAGTTCGTCCTTGGCGACGGTGTCGCCCGACTTCTTCAGCCAGGTCCCCATCGTGCCCTCGGCGACGCTCTCGCCCATGGTCGGGGTGGAGATCGGGACCGAACCGCCCGAAGCGGCGGGCGCGGCAGGAGCAGCGGGCGCGGCCGCGGCCGGTTCGGCCTTCGGCGTTTCAGCTTTCGGCGCTTCAGCTTTCGGAGCGGCTTGCGGCGCCGCCGGCGCGGCGCTGGCGCCCTCGCTGACCACGCCCAGCACGGCCCCCGGCGTCACCGTCTCGCCATCAGGCGCCCTGATCTCGGACAGCACGCCGTCGGCCGGCGACACCACCTCCAGCGAGACCTTGTCGGTCTCCAGCTCGACCAGGACCTCGTCCTTCTTCACCGGATCGCCGGCCTTCTTCGTCCACTTGCCGATGGTGGCTTCGGTGACGGATTCGCCGAGGGCGGGGGTCAGGATATCGGCCATGTCGATCAGGCTTTCGTGTCGGTCGTTACAGCAACGTCATTCCGGAAACGGCGACGCCGTCATCCGGAACGCTATCAGGCAAAGGCGTCGGTCAGGAAGGCGTCGAGTTCTTTCAGGTGCCGGCTCATCAGTCCGGCGGCGGTCGAGGCCGAGGCCGGGCGGCCGACGTAGCGGGCCCGCTTCGACTTCACGTTCAGCTTCTCGAGCGTCAGTTCGATCCACGGATCGACGAAGGTCCAGCCGCCCATGTTCTTCGGCTCTTCCTGGCACCAGACCAGTTCGGCGTTGGGGAAGCGGGCCAGTTCGGTCATCAGCGACTTCATCGGCCACGGATAGAATTGCTCCAGCCGCATCAGATAGACGTCGTCGATCCCGTCCTTCTCGCGCCGGTCCAGCAGGTCGTAATAGACCTTGCCCGAGCACAGCACGACGCGGCGGATGGCCTTGTCGGCCTTCAGCTTGACGCCCGCGACTTCTGGCCGCGTCTGGGCGTCGTCGTGCAGCACGCGGTGGAAGGAGCTGCCCTCGGCCATGTCGGCGAGGGTCGAGACCGCCTTCTTGTGCCGCAGCAGCGACTTGGGCGTCATAATGATCAGCGGCTTGCGGAACGGCCGGTGCATCTGGCGGCGAAGGATGTGGAAATAGTTGGCCGGCGTGGTGCAGTTGGCGACCTGGATGTTGTCCTCAGCGCACTGCTGCAGGAAGCGCTCCAGACGGGCCGACGAATGCTCCGGGCCCTGCCCTTCGTAACCGTGCGGCAGCAGCATGGTCAGGCCGCACATGCGCAACCATTTTCGCTCGCCCGAGGTGATGAACTGGTCGATCACCACCTGCGCCCCGTTCACGAAATCGCCGAACTGGGCCTCCCACATCACCAGGGTGTTGGGGTCGGTCAGGGCGTAGCCGTACTCGAAGCCCAGCACGGCCTCTTCCGACAGGGCCGAGTCGATCACCTCGAACTCCGCCTGGCCCTCTCGCAGGTTGTTGAGCGGGACGTAGCGGGCTTCGGTGGTCTGGTCGACGATGCCCGAGTGGCGCTGGCTGAAGGTGCCGCGCACCGAATCCTGGCCCGACAGACGGACCGGGAAGCCCTCGTCCAGCAGCGAACCGAAGGCCAGGCTCTCGGCCGTGGCCCAGTCGATGTTCTGGCCCGAGGCGATCATCTCGCGCCGGCCGTCCATGACGCGCTTCAGCGTCTTGTGCATGTCGACCTGGTTCGGAATGGTCGTCAGCCGGTGGCCGATGTCGGTCAGCCTGGCCGCCGACACCGATGTCGCGCCGCGGCGCTCCTCGCCGTCGGGTTGGCCGATGCCCTGCCACTGGCCGTCCAGCCAGTCGGCCTTTTTGGCCTCGAATGACTTGCCCGCTTCGAACTCGGCGTCGAGGAAGGCCTCGAACCGCGCCACCTCGGCGTCGACCGCGGCCTGGTCGACCACGCCCTCGGCGATCAGGCGGGCGGCGTAGATTTCGCGCGTCGACTGCAACGCCCGGATCTTCGAATACATCAGGGGCTGGGTGAAGGTCGGATCGTCGCCTTCGTTGTGGCCGAAGCGGCGGTAGCAGAACATGTCCACCACCACGTCCTTGTGGAATTTCTGGCGGTATTCGGTGGCCACCTTGGCGGCGAAGACCACCGCTTCCGGATCGTCGCCGTTGACGTGGAAGATCGGCGCCTGGACCATCAGCGCCACGTCCGACGGATAGGGGGACGACCGGCTGTTGCGCGGGCTGGTGGTGAAGCCGATCTGGTTGTTGATGACGAAATGAAGCGTCCCGCCGGTGCGGTAGCCCTTCAATCCCATCAGGGCGAAGCATTCGGCCACCACGCCCTGGCCGGCGAAGGCGGCGTCGCCGTGGATCAGCAGCGGCACGACCTTGGAGCGGTCCAGGGCCCATTGCTCCGACGGCTTGCCGGTGTTGGCCTCGCGGATGTCGAAGGCCTGCTTGGCCCGCGCCTTGCCCAGCACCACCGGATTGACGATTTCGAGGTGCGACGGGTTGGCGGTCAGCGACAGGTGGACGGTGTTGCCGTCGAACTCGCGGTCCGACGAGGCGCCCATGTGGTATTTGACGTCGCCCGAACCCTCGATGTCCGACGGCACGGTCGAACCGCCCTGGAACTCGTGGAAGATGGCGCGGTAGGGCTTGCCCATCACCGCCGCCAGGGTGTTCAGCCGCCCGCGGTGGGCCATGCCCAGCACGATCTCGTCAACGCCCAGGGCGCCGCCGCGCTTGATGATCTGCTCCAGCGCCGGGACCATGGCCTCGCCGCCGTCCAGCCCGAACCGCTTGGTGCCCGGGAAGCGCTTGTGCAGGAAGCGCTCGAAGCCCTCGGCCTCGATCAGCTTGTTGAGGATGGCCAGCTTGCCTTGGGGGGTGAAGGCGTTCTGCTCGAACTTGTCCGGCCCCTCGAAGCGTTCCTGCAACCAGGCCTTCTCCTCCGGCTCGGCGATATGCATGAACTGGATGCCGATGTGGCCGCAGTAGGTGCGCCTCAGGATCGCCAGCACCTCGCGGATGGTGCCCGTCTGCAGCCCCAGCACCCCGTCCAGATAGATCGGCCGGTCGAGGTCGGCCTCGCTGAAGCCGTAGAATTCCGGGGTCAGCTCCGGGTTCTCGGTCGGCTGCTCAATGCCCAGCGGATCCAGCGTCGCCTGCAGGTGGCCGCGCACGCGATAGGTGCGGATCAGCATCAGGGCGCGGATGGAGTCGTGGGCGGCGGCGCGGATGGCTTCGCTCGAGACGCCCGCGGGGGTCACGGCCTCGACAGCCTTCGCCGGCCCGGGCGCAGCCTTCTTCGGATCCGGCTTCGGCGCGGGCCAGCGGCCGTCGAACACCGCAGCGTCCTCGGTCGGCTCCGACACCGGCGAGCGGCCCCAGGCCCCGGCGCCGCTGGCCGCCTTCACCGTTTCGGCGTTGTCCCGAAGCTGGTCGAAGAAGGCCCGCCACTCGCCCGGAACGGACGCCGGATCGGCGGCCCATTTCTCGTGCAGATCCTCGATGAACGAGGCATTCGCGCCATACAGGAAGCTGGTCTCGGCAAAGACCTGATTCAGCCGACCCGCATCGTCCGCCATGGTTCTCGTCACGTCCCTTGAACGGTGCGCGCACGCCTGCGCGAACCGGCGCCGCTGATATAGGCGCTGTTTCCTGTTCGGTCATGACCGAATGGAGGCAAGAGGGGTGAATTTGTCCCTAATTCCGGGAATTTCGCCCCCGGCCTGCCCCACTACCGGGACATAGTCTCAGCCCTTGAGCACCTCGACCAGGGTCGTCCCGAGGCGCGCCGGCGACGGGGAAACCCTGATGCCTGCGGCTTCCATGGCGGCGATCTTGGATTCCGCATCGCCCTTGCCGCCCGAGACGACGGCGCCGGCGTGGCCCATGGTGCGGCCTTTGGGCGCGGTGCGGCCGGCGATGAAGCCGACCATCGGCTTCTTGCGGCCCTTCTTCGCCTCGTCGATCAGGAACTGGGCGGCGTCTTCCTCGGCGCCGCCGCCGATCTCGCCGATCATGATGATCGAGGTGGTCTCGTCGTCGGCCAGGAACAGCTCCAGCACGTCGATGAATTCCGTGCCCTTGACCGGGTCGCCGCCGATGCCGACGGCGGTGGTCTGGCCCAGGCCCTCGTTGGTAGTCTGGAACACCGCCTCATAGGTCAGGGTGCCCGAGCGCGACACGATGCCGACATTGCCCTTCTTGAAGATGGAGCCCGGCATGATGCCGATCTTGCACTCTTCCGGGGTCAGGACGCCCGGGCAGTTGGGGCCCAGCAGCCGGGACTTGGAGCGGTCCAGCCGCGCCTTGACCCGCACCATGTCCAGCACCGGGATGCCCTCGGTGATGCAGGTGATGAATGGCACCTCGGCGTCGATCGCCTCGATGATGGCGTCCGCAGCGCCCGCCGGCGGGACATAGATCACCGAGGCGTCGGCGCCGGTGGCCTCTTTCGCTTCCGCGACGGTGGCGAAGATCGGCAGGGTCTCGCCCTCGGACCCGTGCCACAGCTCGCCGCCCTTCTTCGGGTGCACGCCCCCGACCATCTTCGTCCCGTAGTAACGGAGCGCCTGCTCGGTGTGGAAGGTCCCGGTCTTGCCGGTCAGGCCCTGGACGATGACCTTGGTGTTCTTGTCGACGAGGATGGACATGGGTTTGCTCTGATTGTTCGGTCAGCGGGACGGTCGGTGGCGAGCTCGACGGCTCAGCCGACCGCCGCGACGATCTTCTGGGCGGCGTCGTCGAGGTCGTCGGCGGCGGTGATGGCCAGGCCCGACTCGTTGAGGATCTTCTTGCCCTCGGCGACATTGGTGCCTTCCAGGCGCACGACCAGCGGCACCTTCAGCCCGACTTCCTTCACCGCGGCGACCACGCCCTCGGCGATGACGTCGCAGCGCATGATGCCGCCGAAGATGTTGACCAGGATGCCTTGGACGGCGGGGTCGGCGGTGATGATCTTGAAGGCCGCCGCGACCTTTTCCTTGGAGGCGCCGCCGCCGACGTCGCAGAAGTTGGCGGGCTCCTTGCCGTACAGCTTGATGATGTCCATCGTCGCCATGGCCAGGCCGGCGCCGTTGACCATGCAGCCGATGTTGCCGTCCAGCGCGACATAGGCGAGGTCCCATTCCGAGGCCTCGATCTCCTTGGCGTCTTCCTCGGTCTCGTCGCGCAGCGCCTTCATGTCCTCGTGGCGGAACAGGGCGTTGCCGTCGAAGCTGACCTTGGCGTCCAGCACCCGCAGGCGGCCGTTCTCCATGACGATCAGAGGATTGACCTCCAGCATCGACATGTCCTTCTCGACGAAGGCCCGGTACAGGGTCGGGAACAGGGTCTCGCCGTCCTGGGCCGCCGCGCCGGTCAGGCCGTAGGCGGTGTTGATCTCGGCCACATTGGCGGGCGTCACGCCGGCTTCCGGGTCGATGTCGATGGTGACGATCTTCTCCGGCGTGTCGTGGGCAACGGCCTCGATGTCCATGCCGCCCTCGGTCGAGACCACGAACGACACCCGGCCGGTCGAACGGTCGACCAGCAGCGAGCAGTACAGTTCGCGGTCGATGTCGGCGCCGTCCTCGATATAGAGCCTGTTGACCTGCTTGCCGGCCGGGCCGGTCTGGGCGGTCACCAGGGTGTTGCCCAGCATCTCTTTCGCGTTCTTGACCACGTCCTCGATCGAGAAGGCCAGGCGCACGCCGCCCTTGGCGTCGGCCGGCAGTTCCTTGAACTTGCCCTTGCCGCGTCCGCCGGCGTGGATCTGCGACTTCACGACGTACAGGGGCCCGGGCAGTTGCTTCGCCGCCGCTTCGGCCTCATCGGCCGAGGTGATGGCCACGCCGGCCGCGACCGGTGCGCCGAAACCCTTCAGGACCTGCTTGGCCTGATACTCGTGAATGTTCATGGATGCCGCCTTCGGGGGGAGAGTCGGCCGTGCTTATAGGACCCGCGCCTTCGCAGGTGCAACAGCCTGTCTCGACCGGGACGCGGCGGACAGCGAAACGCTCCCCGCCTTCGGGGCGGAGAGCGCTCTGTGTTCGGTCGGACGGACGCGGCCGTCCGGGCCCGGCTACCTGATCGGGCGGATGGCGGTCAGGCTGGTGCTGTCCGCCTCGGTGGTGACCTGGACGAAGGTCACGTCGCCGGCGCGGTAGGCGTCCTCGCTCGGGGCGTAGGCGTAGAGCCCGGCGCCGGCGTCGACCGGCAGTGACACGCCGCCCAGCACGCCGGTGATCCCGGCCGTCAGGTCCGGCTGGGCCGGCTGGCTGGTCAGCATGCAGGCCTGGCGCTTGCCGTCCGGCGCGGCCTGTTCGCCGACCACCAGGTTGCGGGCCACGCCTTCCCCGGTGTGGGTCCAGACGGTCATGCCGTCCTGCTGGGCCGGCTCGGACCAGGTGCCCTGGGCCGCGGCGGCGGCGGTCACGGCGGCGACGTCGCCCTTGGTGGCGACGCACAGCGACTTGAAGTCGTCAGCCGGCGCCGGGGCGGCGGTCACGGCGGCGGCGAACAGAAGCGTGGCGATCATCAATACGAACTCTCTTGGTGGCGTGGGGGAGGAGAGCGGGGCGCACACGGCGGCCCGCGATCGAGGTCAATCTGACTCGAAAAGCAGCGTCAATAAGGCCGGGACGCGCCCGGCTTCAGGCGACCCAGTCCCGCTTCAGCGTCCGCGACGCCCCGAACAGCAGGGCCGAGGCCAGCAGGTAGAAGCCCATGCCGGTATAGATCGCCCAGCGCAGGCTCTCGTCGCCGAAGCGCGGGGCCAGCAGGTCGCTCATCCAGCCGAAATAATAGAAGCCCACGGCCAGGCCGAGCAGGTTGTTGATCAGCAGGAACAGCGCCGAAGCGGTCGAGCGCATCGCCGCCGGAACGAGGTGCTGCACCGCCGCCGTGATCGGCCCCAGCCAGGCCAGGTTCAGGCCGGTCGGGACCAGGAAGATCAGGAAGGCGAGGATCAGCTGCTGGGCGTTGGTGCCGCCACCCGGCAGCACCAGGCCGATCAGCCACGGCGAGTTCATCGCCGCGATGAACAGCGGCGCCGAGATCAGGAAGGCCACGGCCGGGGTCAAGGGATAGGCCCCCTTGCCGCGTTTCGACAGCTTGTCGGCGAAGAAGCCGCCCAGCCAGATGCCGAGCGTGCCGCCGACGAGCGCGATCCCGGCGTAGTACCAGGCGGTCTGGCCGAGGCTGAGCCCGAAGCTGCGCATGAAGAACAGGGGAAGCCAGCCGGCCACGCCGTAACCGCAGATCGACGACGAGGCGGCGCCCAGCGCCAGAAGCCAGAAGCTCTTCTTCGGGATCACCGCCGAGGCGGTGATGCGGGCGATCCACAGCGAGATGCCGATGACCGTCGCCAGCAGGCCGGCGAAGGCCCAGGTCCGGGCGGGATCCGGCTCGCCCGTGACCAGATACAGCACCGCGCCGACCGACAGCGCCCCGGCGCCGACCAGCAGCATGACCATGGAGGCGATGGCGCCGACCCGCTTCGAGGCAGGCGTTGCGGGAGCGGCCGCCGCGGCAGCCGCCTCAGGCGCGACCCGGGCCGCCGCCTCGGCCGCGGCCGCCGCATCGGTCCCGCCCCGCTTGGGGTCCCGCACTGTCAGGCGCAGCAACGGCGCGAGCAGCAGGCCCAGCAGGCCCACCACGACGAAGGCGACGCGCCAGTCGTAGGCCGCCGCGAGCAGGCCGCCGACCAAGGTACCCGCCGCCGTGCCGATCGGGATGCCGAAGGCGAACACCGCCAGCGCCCGGGCCCGCTGCGAGGGCGGGAAATAGTCCGAGATCAGCGAATAGGCCGGGGCGACCCCGCCGGCCTCGCCGACGCCCACCCCCATCCGGAACAGGAACAGCTGGGTAAATGAGGTGGCCACCCCGCACAGGGCGGTGAAGCCGCTCCAAACCGCCAGCGCCCCGGTCATGATCCACACCCGGCTGAAGCGATCGGCGAGCCACGCCAGCGGAATGGCCAGCGTCGAGTAGACCGAGGCGAAGGCGATGCCGCCGAGCAGGCCGAACTCAGAGTCGCTGAGCTGGAAATGCGCCTTCAGCGGTGCCGCCAGGATGCCGATGATCTGCCGGTCGAGGAAGTTCAGCGCATAGATCAGCACCAGCACGGCCAGCACATAGTAGCGATAGCCCGGGCGGACGGGCTCGGCGGCCGTGGCTCTCATGGCGTTTCCCTCGACTTGGTCTTGTTCGTTGGCGGGACGGTAGCGACGCCGTGGCCCGCCGTAAAAGAAAAAGGGCGGCGGCCCAGGTGAACCGCCGCCCATGATCAGATGCGATCAGGCTTCAGGAGTCTTCGGGGTCAGAACTTGACCTGCACCGAGGCGGTCACGGTCTGCGGCGGGCCGTAGTAGCCGATCAGCGAGTTGTTGAAGAGCGCGCCCGGGAAGGCGTAGGCGCCCACGCGGTACTCCTCGTCGGTCAGGTTCTTGCCGTACAGGCCGAGCGTGTAGCGGTCGGTCGGATCGGTCCAGACGATCGACAGGTCGACCAGCGAATAGGCCTCCTGGTCGAGAATCGGGTTCGGGAACTCGAACTGGCTGTAGTCGTCCCGGTAGGAAACCGACGGCGTCACCGCCAGCTCGCCGCCGCCCAGGTCGCCGCGCCACGTCAGGCCGAAATAACCCGTCCACTTCGGCGCGTTCTGCAGCACCACCTGGTCGGAGATGTCCTCGTAGGTGGCGGTGGCCAGATTGTAGCGGATGAACTCGTCGAACTCGGCCTCGAGATAGCCGACCGCCAGGTTGGCGGTCAGGTTTTCGGTCAGGAACAGCGCGCCTTCGAACTCGGCCCCGGACAGGGTCGACTGGCCGACGTTGTCGACGAAGCTGGCCACGTTGGCGCCGGCGGGCACCTGGGTGGTGACCTGCTGGTCCTCATAGGTGTTGTGGAACAGGGCCGAACTGAACGACAGGCGGTTGTCGAACACCGAGCCCTTCAGGCCGACTTCCCACGACTCCACCGTTTCCGGGTCATAACCGTTGACCGTGTCCGGGGTCAGTCTGGCGTCGCCGCGCATGTCGAAGCCGCCCGACTTGAAGCCGTTCGACCACGAGACGTAGCCGGTCACGTCGTCCGACAGGTCGTACGACACGGCGACCCGCGGCGAGAAGTCGGTGAAGTCCTTCTCGTTGGTATAGAGGGTGTTCTGCACCAGCGGCGTGGCGTCGGGACCTCCGGTCAGCGGCGTCCGGCCGACGCCGAGGAAGGTGGCGCGATTGACGTGGCCGGTCTTGGTGTCCTGCGTATAGCGGGCGCCGAGACCCAGGTGCAGACGCTCCGTCAGGTCCAGGTTGATGTCGGCGAAGGCCGCGATGCTGCCGGTGTCGACGTAGCCGCCGGTGCCGATGGTGATGCCCGCCGCGCCCAGCACGGTGTCGAACGCGCCCTCGGCGTGGCCGTCGAGGAAGTAGGTCCCGATCACGCCCTGCATGCGATCGTAGTCGAACAGGAACTGGAACTCCTGCGTCAGCTGGTCGTCGGCGTAGTAGGCCGGGATGTCCAGCGTCGGCGCGGGCGTGTTGTCGAAGTCGATGACCGTGTCGGTCTCGCCCTCGCGCCAGGCCGTGATCGACTTGAACGTCCAGTGATCGTTCATGTCCAGCTGCACGGTGGCCGAGAAGCCCTGGTTCATCACCGAGTTCTCGTCGCCGATGCCGGCGTAGGTGTCGTAGACGCTGTCCGGAATTCCGGCGCCCGGTCCGACGCCCGCCACTTCGCGGTGGCCGTGCCGGGGATTGGAATCGTCCTCGACCCGGTCATAGGCCAGTCGGATCGACATCTCCTCGCGCGGTTCCCACTCGGCGCTCAGGCGGCCCGCCAGCACGTCCTTGTTGTAGTGTTCGGCGCCCGTGTTCAGGTTCTCGCCAAAGCCGTCGCGCTGATAGCTGGCGATGGCGCCGCCGACGCGGAAATTGTCGGCCAGCGGCACGCTGCCCGAAGCCAGAAGGTCGATCTGGTTGTAGCTGCCGTAGGCCCCTCGCAGGGTCATTTCCGAATCCTGCGACAGGCGCGAGGTCACGTATTTGATCGCGCCGCCGACCGTGTTGCGGCCGTACAGCGACCCCTGCGGTCCGCGCAGCACCTCGATGCGCTCGATGTCGAAGATGTCGAGCACGGCGCCCTGCGGACGGGCCACATAGACGTCGTCGATGTACAGGCCCACGCCGGGCTCGAAGCCCCACAGCGGGTCCTGTTGGCCGACGCCGCGGATGAAGGAGATCAGGGTCGAGTTCGAGCCACGGGCCACCTGGACCGTCGCGTTCGGGGTCTGCTGCTGCAGCGCCGTGATGTTCGAGGCGCCGGTCTCCTCCAGGCGTTCGGCGCCCAGGGCCGAGACCGAGATCGGCACGTCCTTCAGCGCTTCGTCGCGGCGCCGGGCGGTGACGATGACGTCGCCGACGGCGGCGGCCTCTTCCTGGGCCTGCGTCGGCGCGTCCTGCGCCATGGCGACGGTCGACAGCGCGCCCCAGGCGGCGCCCGCGAGCAAGGCGGTCTTGATATAGTGGTTCATGTGAAGCCCCATTCCAGTGTTTCCAGCCCGAGACGCTTTTTATTCAGCGTTCAATGATTTTCTCGGACCGTAATCGTTTTCGGCCTGCTGTCAAACGGCGACGCTTGCCCGACGGCGGCCCGCAACCGGACTGTGGCGCCGTTGCCATGACGGCCTGACGCGGCCTAGCGTAGCCGCCATGACCAAGCCCGACGCGCCAGCCTCCGCCGCCGCCGCCACGCCCGCGCGTCGGGGCCGGCCGTCGAAGAAGCGGGCCGAGGGCGCCGCGGACACCCGCGAGTCCATCCTCGACGCCGCCGAGGACCTGTTCTCCAAGCACGGCTTTTACGGCGTCACCATCCGCGAGGTGGCGCGCGAGGCCGGCGTCGACACCGCGCTGGTGCACTATTATTTCGGGGCCAAGCGGGCCCTGTTCGACGCCGTCTTCCTGCGCCGGGCCGAGGTGTGGAACAGCGACCGGGTCAACGCCATCAACCGCTACGCCGAGGCGGCGGGGGCGGACATGACGCTCGAGGGATTGCTCGCCGCCTTCCTGCATTCGCCGTTTGAATGGGCTCTGAAGGGCGGACCGGGGTGGAAGCACTACGCCGCCTTGGTGGCCCAGACCAACGCCAATCCGATGTTCGGCGGCGAGATCATGACCCGCTATTTCGACCCGACCGCGCGGCGACTGATCGAGCTGATCAAGCGGGTCCTGCCGGACGCCCGCGAGGAAGACCTCTACTGGGGCTACCACAACCTCTCGGGCGCCCTGACCCTGACGCTGGGCGAGACCGGCCGGCTGGACCGCCTGTCCGGCGGCCTGTGCCGCTCCGGCGACCTCGAGGCCGCCGGCGCCTACATGGTTCGCTTCGCGGCGGCCGGCTTCCGGGCGGTGTGCGCGCCCGGTGACCCCCTCCCTAGCCGAACACCATAGCCCACATCATCCGGCCGGGCAGGAAGGCGAGGGAGCCCGCCACCAGCAGGCCGCCCACGAACATGCCGGTCATCGCGCGCCGATGGTCCCTCACCCTGTGGCGGCGAGCGGCGTACACCGCCATCGGCAGGGCCACGATCGTCCAGCCGCTGATCAGGTGGATGAAGGAAAACTGGCCGGCGTTGATCTGGCGGATGAACAGGGAGCTCATCGCGGTCGTCGCCATGGCCACGACCCAGGTCCAGCCGAGGGCCCGGTGCAGGCGGTCGCCCTTCACGCCGGCCAGCAGCGCGGTCCCGATAGCCAGGGCGAGGACGGCGGCGGCGACATGCATCTGCACGGCGACAGGCGCCTTCATCAGAAGCGACAGGTCGGGCGCATGCGGCCGCGGCATCGCCCCGCCCCCGGGTCGGAGCAGGAGCCAGCCGGCGATCGCCGCGGCGGCCGACCCGCCGACGAGGCTGGCGGCGTGACGGCGCAGGAAGGACGGGCGGGCGAGGGCGGGATCGGACATGTTTTCTCCGGGGTCGAACGATCCCGGACCCTGCCTCGCGGCGATGGATCGGGTCCGGCCGCCTGCGTGAACGACCGCCGGAAATCCGCCAGCGGCCGCCAGTGGCCGTTCACGAAGCGCCGACGACCACCGCCTTCAACACCCCGGCGATTCATGGTCTCAAGGACGGACGATGACCCCCGCCAACCGCCCGACCCGGACAGACTTCCTGCGCGGCCTCGCCGTGGCCGTGGCCGCCGGCGTGTTCCTCGCGCTGAGCGGCGCCTTCGGCACGGGCGAAGCGGCCTTCGCGACGCGGCTCGCCTACTGGGTCGCCGTGATGATCGCCGGCGGGCTCTGGGGTCACCTGTGCGCCCTTGCGGCCCGCCGGTTCATCGACCTCGACCGGCGCCCCTGGCTGGCGTCGGCCGTGATCAGCCTGGCCATAGCTGGTCCGGGGACCGTGCTGGTCTGGGCCGCGACCGGCCTGTTCTTTTTCGGCGCCCTGCCGCCGGCGGGCCGCATCCCGGGCTTCCTGGCGCCCGTGCTGCTGGTCACCGCGGCGATGACCACGCTCAACCTGTTCCTCGCCCGGGGCCGGCCGACGATCACCCACGCCGCCGCGCCGGGCGGACCGCCGGCCCGCTTTCTGGAGCGCGTGCCGCCCCGCCTGCGCGGCGCCCGCCTGCTCGCCGTCGAGGCCGAGGACCACTACCTGCGGCTTCACACCGACCGGGGCTCCGACCTGATCCTGATGCGCCTGTCCGACGCGCTGGCGGAACTGGAGGGACTGGACGGGGCCCGGACCCACCGCTCCTGGTGGGTGGCCCGCGACGCCGTGACCGGGGCCAAGCGGGGGGACGGGCGCGCCACCCTGTCGCTCCAAGGCGGCCTCCAGGCCCCGGTCAGCCGCCGCTACGCCCGCGGGTTGCGCGCGGCCGGCTGGTACTAGGGTCTGGGATCGCCGCTGTCGGTTCCGACGTCCGGCGCCTCGCCGGTTTCGGCGTCGGCGGGCGCGGAAACCTCGGCGGCGGCCGGATCATCACCCAGGCCGCCCAGCTCATAGGCCGGCCGCGAGGGCGAGCTGAAATCGCCGCCCTTCTTGCCGCCGAACAGGGTGGACAGCCAGCGCCACGCCGCCGCCCCGCCGATGACCAGGACAACCCATCCCTTCTTGAGGAACAGCAACAGGATGCCGATCAACCCGGCCTTCTTGGCCACGGCCAGGGCGGCCCCGCCCGCGATCAGGCCGCCGACCCCATAGGCCGCCTTCTTGTCGACGCCCTCCTGATAGTCGGCGTACTGCGCCCCAGGCTGGAATGAGGCGGTGTTCATCAGCTTGGCCGCCTCGCCGCCGATCGACGCCAGGTCGCTCATCTGGGCGACGATGTTCATACTCAGCACGCCCTCGCGCCCCAGTACGCGGACGTCGTAGTTCAGGGTGTTTTCGGCGGCGCCCGCGAAGGCGATCTCCTTGGCCCAGATCAGGTTGTGGCGGACCGGATCATAGCTGGGCTGCCGCGCCCAGCCGACCAGGGTCGAGGCTGCATAGCCGTCGGCGGCGAGGGCCTCGTTGTCCGCCGCCTCGCTCGCCTTCAGCTGCTTCAGGAGATCGGCGTAGTCGATGTTGGCCGCGTCCGCGTCCGCGACATAGCCGTCGCCGACCCAGGTGATGACCGCGCCCCAGGTGTCGTCGAGCGGGCTCTTGCCGGCCGGAAACACCATGCCCAGCACGCCCTCGACCACCGACGGCGGATTGCCCCAGCCTTCGACCAACACCCGACGGGCGTCGGCCGCCTCGAGGAAATAGTAGGCCTCGCCCAGCGCCAGGGTAGCCTTCGGACCCGGCAGGCTGATGTCGCCAGTCCGCGGCTTCAGGCTGTCGAGGAGGGCTTCCATCCGGCGGATCTCCGCCTGCTGTTCGGTGGTCGGCAGATCCGGCGACGGGGGCCGGGCGGCCGTCGGGCTGGCGGTCGCGAGAAGGCCGAGCGCCAGCAACAGCGCGGCGAAGACTTTGCGGATCATGTGAAAACTCCCCCCGGGCACAGGTTGCACCAGCGGTTGAGGCTTGCCTAGAGACTCCACCTGAGGAATCTGACGGTCAAAGCTTGCGGATGCGGCGGCGCAGCAGGCGGTCCGACAGGGCCTCGGCGTGTTTGAGGGTGAAGGCCAGGGCCGCCGGGCTGCCGCGCTTCGGTCCCACTGTGTCGGCCACCACCGCGCCGCGTTCGCCCAGGCTGACCGGCTCGCCGGTGGTGGTGTCGACGGCGGTCTGGTGCTCGACCTCGGCGTTCAGCTCGGCCCCCATCAGGATGATCTGCACGCTCAGCCAGGTCCACAGCAGGAAGCCCATCATCGCCGCCAGCGGGCCGTAGGAATCGACCCGGACGAAGGTCTGCAGATACCAGCTGAAGCCCAGCGACAGCATCACGCTCAGCACCGAGGCGAACAGGGCCCCGGGAGTCAGCCAGCGCCACCGCGCCCGCTGCCGGCAGGGGCCGAGCCGGTAGACCACGGTCAGGGACGCCACATAGACCAGCAGCAGCAGCGGCCAGCGCAGCGGGGCCAGATAGGCCCATTCGTCAGCCAGGCCGAAAAACCCCAGCACCAGCGGCACGCCGACCACCATGCCCGCCGCCACCATGATCGCGGCCAGGCCCGTGACGGTGAAGGCCAGACAGAGCAGGTTGTAGCTGAAGAAATTGCGCCGCTCGACCTCGTGGTAGGCGACGTTCAGGCCGTAGAACAGCACCTTGATCGCCCCGTTCGCGGTCCACAGCGACAGCGCCAGCGTCCAGACCAGGGTGATGGTCAACTGGGTGTTGGAATTGGCCGCCAGCCGCTGCATCTCGCCGGCCAGGAACTGGGCCACGCCCGCGGGCATCACCGAATAGAGGAAATACAGCCGGGCGACCGCGTCGTTGGGGTCGGCGAACAGGCCGTAGATGGTCACGAAGGCGGCCAGGGTCGGGAACAGCGACAGCATCACGAAGAAGGTCACCCCGCCGGCGATGAAGCCGACCCGGTCGCCGAAATAGGACATCCCCAAGCGCCAGAAGATGTCGATCCAGCCCTTGTGCGGGATGTGCTCCGGCCGCCGGGCCAGCCGCCCGCGCCCCGGCTCCTTCGCCTCGAAATCCTCGGGCGTCGGCACATGCGGCGGCGCCGATGCGGGATGGGGCCGACGCAGCTCGAGTCCGTATTTGTGGCCATGCCGATACAGCAGGTGCGCCGCCCCGGCCCCGGCGGCCAAGGCGCCGAACAGGGCGCCGGCCATGCCCCACGCGCCGAGCGCGCCCCTTCGTCCAGACGGTTCCTGCATCGTGGCCACAACGGCTCCGGTCGGACGGCGTTCCGGCGCCGCGCCGCTTGATATCCGCGCATTCCCGCGCCAAGGCCAGAGCATGACCGATGCCGCCCCCGACCCGACCTCCGGCCCGACCCTGCTGACCGCCTGGAAGGCCGCCGCCGCCCGCCTCAAGGCCGGCCGCATCGACAGCCCCTCGATCGACGCCCGGCTGCTGGTCGAGGTCGCCGCGGGCTGTTCGCGCACCGACATCCTGACCGACCCCTATCGCGCCGTGACGCCCGACCAGCAGGGCGCGCTGGACGGCTTCGTCGAGCGCCGCCTGCGACGCGAGCCGGTGTCGCGCATCCTCGGCAAGAAGGGCTTCTGGAAGATCATGCTGAACGTCACCCCCGACGTTCTCAGCCCGCGCCCCGACACCGAAGCCATCCTCGACGTCGTCCTGCTGGCGTACCCGCCGAACAAGGCCTTCGAGATGATCGATCTGGGCACAGGCTCCGGCGCCATACTGCTGGCGACCCTGGCCGAGCGGTTCGGCGCCCGCGGCGTCGGCACCGACATCTCCTTCGAGGCGCTGGCGGTGGCGAAGGAGAACGCCACCAATCTGGAACTCGACAACCGGGCGACCTTCCTGCGCACCGAATGGGCCGCGGGCTTCGCCGACCACAGCTTCGACGTAGTCGTGTCGAACCCGCCCTACATCCCGTCCGGCGACATCGCCGGCCTCGACCCCGAGGTGCGCGACCACGACCCGCGCCTTGCCCTGGACGGCGGCCCCGACGGCCTGCAGGCCTATCGTGAACTGGCCCCCGAAATCCGCCGCATCCTGCGCCCCGACGGCCTGTTCGCGGTCGAGATCGGCTGGGACCAGGGCCCACAGGTCAAGGCGCTGTTCGAGGCGGCGGGCTTCGAGAACGTCATCGTCGTCAGGGACCTGTCGGACCGGGACCGCGTCGTCACCAACGGCCCCGACCCGCGCACCAATCCCGTTCCGAAGATGTGACGCGGCGTCGCGGCTCATGTGAAAACCCCTTGGAAACCGCCCTCGCACACGCTAAGTCTCTCCTGTCTCCCACCCAAAAACGCACGACTTGGACCGCTTCAGGCCCATTCCACGCGCGCTCAGGGCAGTGACGTCGGGCCGGAACGGCCCGGCGGACCACGGGGCGGCGACGGATTTCCGATCACATCGTCAGCGGGGATTGGCCCCGCGCGAAGCGGAACGACGAAACGGACGGCGACAGGCTGCATCTCGCAGGCCCGCCCGTCCCCTCACAAAGCACGGTACGTCCGATGAGAGATTTCAAGGGCATGAAGCGTCAGCGTGGACGCAACAGGAAGCCCGGCGGCGGCGGCGGCGGCAACGCCAACGCCACCAACCCGAACCGTTCGTGGGACTCGCAAGGTCCCGAGAACATCAAGGTCCGCGGCAACGCCCAGACCGTCTACGAGCGCTACATGCAGCTGGCGCGCGACGCCTCGGCCGCCGGCGACCGGGTGCTGGCCGAGAACTACACCCAGCACGCCGAACACTATTTCCGCGTCCTTCGCGCCCTGCAGCCCTCGCGTCCGGTGTCCGAAATCGCCCAGCGCGAACTGGCGGGACAGGGCTTCGACATCGACTTCGAGGACGAGACCGGGGCGCAGGCCGCCGCCATCATGGCCGCCGAGAAGGCCGAGGCCGATCGCGTCGCCGCCGCCGAGGCGCGCCAGCGCGAGCAGGAAGAGCGCCAGAACGACCGCTCGTACGACCGTCAGGGCGACCGCCCCAACGACCGGCAGGCCGAGCAGCCGCGCCGCGAATGGCGCGACCGCGACGACCAGCCGCGTGAACCGCGCGCCGAGGGTGACGCCGCCGCCGGCGAGGGTGGTCGCCGGGAGACCCGCCGCGAGCGCTGGGAACGCCGCCAGCAGGAACGCAACCTGCGCTTCCAGGGCGAACGCGCCGAGGGCGGCGAGACGCCGCCCGCCGCCGACGAGGGCGAACCGTCGCCCGCCCCGG
>NZ_CAXUQW020000010.1:0-44963 GCF_964253355.1 Brevundimonas sp. LjRoot202
GCGACGCCCAGCTGGCCGGAGCGGCCACGGCCGGGTCCGGCTCGGGTCAGGGCGTCGGCGCCGGGCAGGGGACGGGCCAGGGCGCCGGCGTCGGCGCGGGGCCGGACGGCGCCGGGGCCGGCTGCGACATGATCGGCCGACTGCAGGACGCCCTGCGCGCCGATCCCGAGGTCCGCGCCGCCGTGGCCGAGGCGCACCGCACGTCCGGCTCCGGCCGCGCCCTGCTGGTCTGGAACGGCGACTGGATCCAGACGCCCGGTCAGGCGGGCAAGGGCCTCGCGGGAGTCCGCCAGGCCATCGCCCTGGAAGTGGCCTTCGCGCCCGAGGCCTGCCGACGCCAGCCGATGCGCGGGCTGGTGCTGATCCGCTTCGCCGGCGGCCAGCGGGTGGTGTTCGGAACGGGGACCTGGCGCTGGTCACAGCTGCTCGGGGGGCGCTGACCGGAGCCCCTCGACTTCAGCCGGGCCTTCCGCCCCCCAAGCGGACCCGGCGAACGTCAGCCATGGGTGGGAAGCAGCAATTCAGAGAGCCCGCTTTCGGCGTGGTATCGTCAGCCGGATCGCCCAGATCGCGGAGCGGCTTTCCTGCTCGGGCTAGGAACTGGCGTGGCTGCTCAGCGCGGGTAGCGACTGTCCGATCAGCGCAGTCCGAGCAGAGTTAGTGTTTCACCGATGCGCCCACGCGATAGGACAGGATGACTTTCTCGCTGTCTCTCAGATAGAGCTTCAGGCTCATGACGCGCGTGGTCGGGTCTTTTCGTTCGATATGGTCTACGCTTGCCTTGAAAACTTGCCAGGCCCGCTTGATCGTAAGCCTCTTGGATCGAACCGGGATAGTGAACGAATGCCTCTGCATAAAACCGGCGCCCAAGTGTTCGAAGCTGCAACGGATATTTCCGATCTCCTCTTCCATCTCAATCGCTCTGGCACTCGTGTAGGCCCAAATGTCGAAATCCAGCGAGAATAACTCCAGATTATTGGACGCTTGGATCGCGCCAAACCTGACGGTATCAGCTAGTTGTCCTTCTTTTTCGCACGCTTCGATACCACTTCGAACGGCGTTTAAACACAGATTGCTCGATATGACCGTTGTTGGATAACTCATCGCGAGTTCAAGGGTCGGTGCTTTTTCGAGCCGATGCGTTGAAAGTGTCAACTTAGTCTCGAATCCTGTGCTTATCGAGATAGATCGAAATTCTTTGAGCGCATCCGGACTATAAATTTCCGCTAAAGACTCAGCTATGACAATATCTCCAACGATAGCCCCGATGAATATAGCGGCTTCCCGGTATTCATCTTGCTCGTTGGGGTCCCATCGAAGTGGACTTTTTAGGGAGTGGTGTCGAAGATTGCCCCTCAGATGGATCAGCTTCTTGATTTTATCCCTAATAGTAGGGCTCGACTGAAACAGGTCAAACTTCTCCGACCAAGTTTGACCATTTATCTCAGGAAGTTCGACGAGCGCTTTTTCTAAGCTCTCCACAAATGCGGAGTGCTTTAATAGTAGGTCAGCCTGATGATTTGCGTTTGTCTTTCCATCGCAGAATCGAGATTCAAGGAATAGAAACATGTTGTTGTATGAATCAACGTAGCGCCCCGCTGCAAAAGCAAGCCGTCCTTCACGGTAATGCGAAGTGGATTCTATTCTGTCTTCAGATACAATACCCGCGCAAAATGCCCGGCCAATTTGCTCGAAGTCGGTCACTCGGTTAAGTGACTTGTCGGAATGTGGTTGGAATGATTTGATGGGAATTTTGCTTTCCTCAGCAAAACTCTCCGGATTAAACCTCAGTTCATAACTATCGTAATCCACCTCGATAACTTGCAAGCCACTTATAATCGTCTGCCAGTTCATCAAAAGTCTTCTAGCGGAACCTGAGTATCCACTCCCGCCCACCTCGATGTTTGCAAGCTTTCCGTCAGGCTCTGACGGACTAAATGTTGGCGCAAATTCAAGGCTGACGTTGCTGAAGGCGATACAGACTTTCTTTAGAACATTCTCCGAACGTTCTAGGAAAAACGTCACGTCTCCTTTGATTATCGGCCAGCTCTCCAGCACTTCGACGTGATTTTTAACGTCAAAAGCCACGGTAATGATCATGTCTGATCCTTATGGTTAGTCTTCGCGATATGGGGAGCCAACTCGCGCAAATCCTGCCAACACTAAGAGGGAGAGCGAAACCCAACTTTGCGGACGCTGGAACAACCTGAAATCTGAGACGCGCGTGAGCCGTCCCGAGTTTCTACCGACTATGCCCCGTTCGAGGATGTCCGCAATGGGTCGGGACCGGACTGTCGCCTAAGGGTCGTGAGCGGACATTCCGAAACGCCGCCTCGGTCTAGGTGAAGTGGCGCGCGTCGATTCTAACTTCCGTCAGACGGCGTGTGTTATCGAAGCTGATCGAAATCCAGCCTTCGCCAAGGGTCGCGCCGCAAGTGACGGCGCCGTCAGCGAAGCCCTCGCAGTCAATCTCGGTTTCAGGCAAAAAAGTCCTCACCCGCTCTACAACTTCGTCCAGCGAACGCGCGGTTCCAATGCCGAGTGCATCGATGTGCCGAACACCGACGTCGGCCACGTGAACGCTTTTGACGACTAGTTCGCCGTCCCAGAAGTAATGCTCGACACGCTCAGCATCGTAGTAGCTGCACTCCCCCCAGACTTCGCAGCTTTCGCGTGCGGTGCGGGTCAAGCCGGGGGCTGGCTCCGATGCTCCGAACGGGATGGCTGAAAAGCTCGTCTCAGACGCAGCCAGCAGTTCGGACCCGGAGCGCATCGCCTGCGCCTTCACAGGGTTGCTGGCTGACCACAAGGCAGCCATGAGTAGGGCGATCAGTAAGACGTTGACTGTGCGCATGGTGACCCCCTGACGCGAATGCATCCGAAATATGAGCCCCACGCCTTCTCCGACGCGTTCATCGCTGAACTACCGACGGCCGGCTGAGGGTCCGCAACGGATGGGAGGCGGATGTTCCCGCCGCCCCGCCGCCGGCAAAGATCATTTTTTCTTGAATTCAAACAGTTCGATGAGGTTTCCCGAGGGATCCTCCAGAAGCCTGGCGCGACCGGCTCCAGCCTCGCTGATTTCCCCTTTGAATTCAGCTCCAGCCTCGGTCAGTCGGCCAATGAGAGCGTTGATGTCATCCGTAACCAGCATGAACCGATTCCATCCGCCCGGCTCCGGATGACCACCAGCGGCGCCTCCACTTCCCGCACCCGGAGCACTTAAGTAAAGCGTAAGGTCATCACGAATGAGTGACGCGAACTTACCCGGATTATGCATGTCAACTTTAAATCCGAGTCTATCTCGATAGAATTCGAGCGAGACATCAACGTCGGTCACAATGTATCGGATGGACGCCATTGCAGACTCTCCTTGCAGAGGTTTTTGACTTCGGTCATCGATGTGGCGTCGACCTTTTAGCATCGGTGCGCGTCCGACGTGGATATTCAACAATCCTCATTCGCGAATGTTTCCGCACCCGGCAATGTCCGCAACGGGTCGGGAGCCGACGTTGGGATCAACCCCGGCTACCAGCGAGTTCAGCAATGCCCCCGACCGCAAATCCGGCCCCGCCAAGCCAATGAAGACCCCGTAGCCGCCAAAGCCTTGGGCCCCCGGGCCGGATGTCTGGCCTGATCCAAGGTCCGCAGCCCCATGCAGCGGCCCGCGGCGGGGCCTGACGCTGCGCTGACAGTCCGCCGCGAACCTCCATGATAATTTTCGCCATGCGACTGAAATCCCGACACTTCGTGTCCCGCTCAGCGTCCTGAACCCGCCATAGGAAGGGGCGGGCGGATAATGGGGAGATGAAGAAGAAGCGCATCCTCAGCGAAACCGAATGGCGGGCGCTGTTCGCCGACGAGCGGCGCGGCATGACCCGCCGCCAGCTGTCCGTGAAATGGGGCGTGCATGGCAGCACCATCTGCCGCCAGGCCTCGGCCCGGGGACTGCTGAAACGCCAGAGCGGCGCCCCCGACCATCGCTGCGTTCCGCCGGACGGCTGGCCGCTGGACCGCGTCTTTCCGCAGAGCAGGGCCGGCAGCATGACCCCGCGCAAATGGGGCGTCGCCCTCGACCGCTACCTGGCGGGCGAGCCGGCCGCCTCGGTCGCCGCGGACGTGGGCTGCACCGCCAGCTCCCTGACCTCCTACGCCTACAACAACCGCCGTCAGAAGAAGGATGTCCCCGGCGCCGTCTACCGCCCCAGCGGGCCGAAGCCCGTCCGCCTCGAGAGCCTGCCCGACGACCGCATCCGCGTCAGCCGCGGGACGCACGCTTTCACCCTGA
This sequence comes from Brevundimonas sp. LjRoot202, assembly GCF_964253355.1. Taxonomy (NCBI): domain Bacteria; kingdom Pseudomonadati; phylum Pseudomonadota; class Alphaproteobacteria; order Caulobacterales; family Caulobacteraceae; genus Brevundimonas; species Brevundimonas sp. LjRoot202. Next base: position 4,289 of record NZ_CAXUQW020000010.1, read on the forward strand.
GCCGGGACGACCCGCAAGCCACCCTGGACGAGCTCTGGAGCCTGGCGGAGCAGGCGGCGGCGGCGGGCGAGCGCGAGGCGTGCCTGGGCTATCTGCGCGCCCGCAACGCCGTGCGCCGGGCCTGCGGCCTGCCGCCAGAACGCATCGGCCCGCCCGGCGCCGAGGCGCGGCCGCCGGACGACGACCCGCCCGCTCCGCCCCTGATCCTGCGCGATTCCCAGATCGCGCCCGGGGCGTTGCCCGACGGCGGGCCGTGGTCGACCTGGCTGTTCCTGGGCGGGCGCGGGGCGGGGAAGACGCTGGCGGGGGCCAGCTGGCTGGCCGACCAGGCGGAGGCGCTGGGGGCCGGCGGGCGGCTGGCCCTGATCGGGCCGACCCTGCACGATGTGCGCGAGGTGATGATCGAGGGCGTCAGCGGCGTTCGATCGCTGCCGCGCTGGACGCGGGCCACGCGGCCGAAATTCCAGGCTTCGCGGCGGCGGCTGATGTTCGACAACGGCTGCGTCGCCTACGCCTTTTCGGCCGAGGATCCGGACAGCCTGCGCGGGCCGCAGTTCAGCGCCGCCTGGGCCGACGAGTTCTGCGCCTGGCGCGGCTCGGGACCGCGAGGGGCGGCGGAGACGCTGGCCCTGCTGCGGATGGGGCTGAGGCTGGCGGGGGCGGACGGGCAGGGGCCGCGGCTGGTGGTGACCACGACGCCGAGGCCGACCCGGGCGCTGGTGCGGCTGCGCGACGAGGCGACCTGCGCGCTGACCCACGCCCCGACGGCGGCGAATGCGGCGCACCTGTCGCCGGGGTTCCTCGACGGGCTGCAGGCGCTGTACGGCGGGACCCGGCGGGCGGCGCAGGAGCTGGAGGGCAAGATCGTCGAACTGGACGGGGCGCTGTTGACGGCGGCGATGATGGCGCGGGCGCGGATGGCGTTTTCCAGCCCACCGCTGCCTTCTCCCCCGGGAGGACAAGGACGTCCGGACCCGGCCACGTCCCCCTATGACCGCATCGTCGTCGCCATCGACCCCACCGCCACCGCCGGCGGGGCCGCCTGCGGGCTGATCGCGGCGGCCCGCTTCCGGCGCGCCGACGGGGTGGGCTGCGTCGTGGTCCTGGCCGACCGCTCGATCGCGGGGCTCGGGCCGGACGCCTGGGCGCGGCGGGCGGTGGCGCTGGCCGGAGAGGTCAAGGCCACGGCGCTGGTGGCCGAGGTCAACCAGGGCGGCGACATGGTCAAGGCGGTGCTGAAGACCGCCGGCTGCCGGCTGAAGGTGCGCGAGGTCCACGCCACGCGGGGCAAATACGTCCGCGCCGAGCCCGTCGCCGCCCTCTACGAACAGGGCCGCATCCACCACGCGGGGGCCTTCGACGCGCTGGAGGAGGAGCTGATGGCCTTCGGCGGCGAGATGGAGGCGGCGGGCTCGCTGGACCGGGCGGACGCGCTGGTGTGGGCGATCACCGACCTGCTGATCGACGCGCCGGACGGGGAGCGGGGACCGAGGGTGCGGGCGGGGTGAGGCGCGTCCGCGTCAGTGGAGCGCGCCCGCCAGGAGGTCCTTCGCCCGCTCGCCGAAGTTCGCCGTCAGCGACCACGGACTGGGCTGGCGGATCACGTGCAGCGAGCCCTGTTTGTCCAGCACCTCATAGTCGCTGTGGCCGTTCGGCTTGCGGAAGAAGCGCAGGCTGACCGTGGCGTCGGCGACGCGCAGGCCGGTCAGGGTGACCTCCGGCAGCCAGGGCGGCAGGAAGGGATCGATGAACAGCATCCGCGTCGGCGCGAACGGCTGCAGCCCCAGCATGGCCTGGAGCAGGGTGTAGACCGTGGTGGCCGACCAGGCCTGGGGCGAGTTGGCGGCCGGATAGACCGCCGGGAAGGGGTGGTCCCCGTCGCGCGGATGGCCGGCGATGCACTCCGGCAGGCGGAAGTGGTCGAACAGGGCGGCCGTCTCGAACTGGGCGCGGCAGATCTGCTCGACCCGCTCGTGGCAGCCGTAGCGATAGGCGCCGACCGCGAACGGCCCGTGCTCGACCGGCCAGACCGTGCCGCGGTGGTAGGAATACGGGTTGTAGGACGGATGCTCCGAGGACAGCGTCCGCACGCCCCAGCCGCTGAACATGTCGGGGGCCATCAGGCGGTCCAGCGTGCGGGGGACCAGCGCCTTGTCGGCGATGCCGGTGGCCACGCAATGCAGGGCGTTGGAGCCGACCGAGCGGACCTGCCGCCGGTCCCGGTCCAGCGCCATGGCGAACGTGCCCTCGTCCTCCATCCAGAAGGCGGCGTTGAAGCGCTTCTTGAGCTCGACGGCGTCGTCGTAGAGGTGTTTGGCCTCGTCGCGGCGGCCGAACCACAGCAGCACCTCGGCCATGTTGAGCATGGCGGCGAAGGCGATGCCCTGTTCCTCGCAGGTGGCGATCGGCGTCCGGGCCGACGAGCCGTCGGCGTGCACAAGGGCGTCGCCGGAATCCTTCCAGCCCTGGTTCTCGGTGCCCATGGCCGAGCGGGTGCGGTAGTCGAAGAAACCGTCGTGGTCGCGGTCGCTGCACGCCCGGAGCCACTGGATGGCCTTCACCGCCGGGTCGATGAAGGGCTGGACCAGCGCCTTGTCGGCGGTCCAGTGCCACAGCTGGGCGACCACGAACGGATAGAAGCCGGAGGTGGTCAGCGACCCGTAGCTGCGGCCCTGCGGGTTGAAATTCAGCGCCGCGAGGGGGCCGTCGTGGGCCTCGTGCAGCATGCGGCCGGGCTGCTCGTCGCGCCAGTCGTTGACCTCCTTGCCCTGCCAGTCGGCCAGCACCGGCAGGGTCCCGCGCATCAGGTCGGTGGAGACGGGCGCGGCCTCCCAGGCGGCGGTCAGGGTGTCGCGGCCGAACAGGGCGACATAGAGGGGCAGGCCGGCGGCCGGGGTCCAGGCCCGCTCGCCGACGTCGAGGTCGAACAGGCGCAGGGCGGCGAGGTCGTGCTTGCCCTGTTCGAGAGCGCCGATCACCACCGGGGCCAGGGTGCCGCTCTCGCGGCTCGAGAACCTCGTGGCCTCGTCGAGGAAGATCGCCGTGCGCCGCTCGTAGGGATTGTCCGGGGCCTCGAACGAGCGGCAGCCGTAGCGGGGCGCCAGCCGCCGGGACTCGATCTCGGGGATCAGGTCCACGCAACAGTGCCAGGCCTCGCCGGGGGCGAGCGATACGTCGAACGAGATCCGGTTGCGCCGGCGCCGGGGCGGGGTGGTCGCGTGGGCGAAGCGGACCGTCAGGCCACGGCGGATGCGGGCGGTCCCGGTCTCGCCCTGATGGTCGTAACGGTGCGTCGCTTCGTAGGTGGTGGTGAGGTCCCAAGCGCCCTCGCCCTCGCTCCAGACCGAGGTCTTGCGGCCCTTCTGACGGCGATCACCGCCGGTCTCGGCCTGGTCGGCGAAGTCGGATTCAAGCTCGAGCGCGAGGGTCAGGCGGATCGGCCAGCGCGCGAAATTGGTCAGGTCGACGTCCTCGTGCATGCCGCCGCCGACATAGCGGGACAGGCGCAGCTCGACCGCCTCCTGGGCCGCGCCCGAGATCGGGTCGCGCTCCCGTTCGGCATGGCCGCCGGGGGCGGGGGCGATGAAATAGCCGAGCCACGAGTGCTGGGCGACATTGGAGGCCGAGACCGACTGCGGCGGGGCGCCCTCGATCAGCCAGCGCCAGCGCGACAGCAGCCGGGTCTCGTCGACGAACAGGCCGCGGTCCAGTTCGGGAACAAGGACGCCGTCGTCCCGGGTGGCCAGCACCGTGCGGTCACTGCTGACGTAGGTGGTCCCGGCGCGGGGGCGCAGGCGGATCAGCGACCGGACGGCCCCCCCGACCGGCGGTCGCTCACCGGTTGGCGATGCCGACATGATGCCGATAAACCAGTTCCCAGCCCATCCAGCCGTTGAACAGCAGCAGCGCGACCACCACACCGGACAGGATGACGCCCGTCCCGGCCACGCCCTCCTGCGCCCCGCCGCTGAAGCGAAGCCACCAATTCACGGCGGCGATGACGACGGCGAGCAGATTGCCGCCCATGTGCCACCAGGCGGTGCGCAGGGCGCGGATCTGGCGGTCGCCGAAGAAGTCGGTGAAACCGAATACGGCCGCCACCAGGGCCATCGTCACGCCCGCCCCGAGCAGCCAGATCGAGGCCGTCGCCCAACCCGGACGTCCGGTGTTGAGGAAGACCAGGTCCGTCACGAAGGCCGTGACGAGAAAGACGATCGGGAACGGGATGATCATCGGATGGAGGGGATGGCCGGCCACCCTGGCCGTGCTGTGAGGGTTGATCTCTGACATCTCGGGATCCTCCTTGGGATAGCGCTGATAGACCGCAAGGCCCCGCTTGGTTCCCAACGGCAACCGCCGGCCCTGACGTCCGTTTGATGCTGGAACGCGAAGAGGGTTCCCGATGCGGAAAACAGGCCGGGCCAGACCCCGGGTGGTGGTGGTCACCGGCGCCTCGGCCGGCGTCGGCCGCGCCACCGTGCGCGAGTTCGCGCGGGAAGGGGCCGCGATCGGCCTGCTGGCGCGCGGCGTGGAAGGGCTGGAGGCCGCCCGGCGCGAGGTCGAGGTCCTGGGCGGCCGCGCCCTCGTCCTTCCTACGGACGTCGCCGACGAGGCCCAGGTCGAGGCCGCCGCCGCGCGTGTGGAGGCCGAACTCGGCCCCATCGACGTCTGGGTCAACAACGCCTTCGCCGGCCTGTTCTCGCCCTTCCTGGAGATCACGCCCGAGGAGTACCGGCGGGTCACCGACGTCACCTACATGGGCCAGGTCCACGGGACCCGGGCGGCGCTGAAGCGAATGCTGCCGCGCGACCGGGGCGCGATCGTGCTGGTCGGCTCGGCCCTGGCCTATCGCGGCATTCCCCTGCAGGCGCCCTATTGCGCGGCCAAGCACGCGCTGCAGGGGTTCCAGGACTCCGTCCGCGCCGAACTGCTGCATGCCCGGAGCCGTGTGCGTCTGGTCATGGTCCAGCTGCCTGCCGTCAACACGCCCCAGTTCGACTGGATTCGCGCCCGCCAACTCGGCGAGCCCAAGCCCGTCGGCCCGGTATACCAGCCTGAGGTCGCGGCCCGCGCGATCCATTTCGCGGCCCGCACGCGGCGCAAGGAAGTGATCGTGGGCGCCCCGGCCTTCGAGGCCATCGTCGGCGACAAGCTGGCCTCCGGCTGGCTCGACCGCCACCTTGCCCGCACCGCCGTCGACGGCCAGCAGGACCAGTCGCCGATCAGTCCGGAGCGCCCCGACAACCTGTTCGAGCCCGTGCCCGGGGATCATGGCGCCCACGGCCGCTTCGACGCCGGCGCGCGGACCCGGTCGCCGTTGCTGTGGGCGTCGACGCACCGCTGGCCGGTCGCCGGCGGCGCCCTGCTGGGGCTGGCCGCAGCCGGGCTGGGCCTGGGCCGGGCGCTGCGCCGCCCTTGAGCCTCCGCCCCGCTTGAGCCAAGGTTCCGCTCGGACAGAGGGGCCCCCGATGAAGCACGAACAGACCGCCGACCTGCCATACCTGCGCAAGGTGGTCGGGGCCTCGATGGCCGGCACGGTGGTCGAGTGGTACGAGTTCTTCCTGTACGGCACCGCCGCGACCCTGGTGTTCGGCCAGCTGTTCTTCCCCGACACCGGCAACGAGCTGGACGGCATCATCGCCGCCTTCGCCACCTACGCCGTCGGCTTCATCGCCCGGCCGCTGGGCGGGATCGTCTTCGGCCACATCGGCGACCGGATCGGGCGCAAGTCGCTGCTGCAGTTCAGCCTGCTGCTGATCGGGGCGGCGACCTTCCTGATGGGCTGCCTGCCCAGCTTCGCCTCGATCGGCTACTGGGCCCCGGCCCTGCTGGTGACCCTGCGCTTCATTCAGGGCTTCGCCCTGGGCGGCGAGTGGGGCGGGGCCATCCTGCTAGTCACCGAGCACAGCCCGAACAAGAGCCGCGGCTTCTGGGGCAGCTTCCCGCAGGCGGCGGTGCCCGTCGGCAACCTGCTGGCCACGGTGGTGCTGCTGGCGCTGTCGGGAGTCCTGTCGGACGAGGCCTTCGTCGCCTGGGGCTGGCGGATCGGCTTCTGGCTGTCCGTCGTGATCATCGCCATCGGCTACTACATCCGCACCCAGGTGACCGACTCGCCGATCTTCGAGAAGGCGCGCGAGGAGACCGAGAAGCGGGCCGAGGCCGGCTACGGCCTGACCGAGGTGTTCCGCCGCCACCCGCGCGGGGTGTTCACCGCCATGGCCCTGAGGTTCGGCGAGAACATCCTCTACTACATGGTCGTGACCTTCTCGATCACCTACCTGCACCACCGGGCGGTGGACACCACCCGCATTCTCGCCCTGCTGTTTCTCGCCCACGTGCTGCACGTCGCCGTCATTCCCGTGGTCGGATGGATGGCCGACCGGGTCGGGCGCCGGCCGGTCTACCTGGCCGGAGCGGCCCTGACGCTGGTCTGGCCATTCGTGGCCTTCCCGATGTTCGACACCGGCGGCACGGCGATGATCCTCGGCGCCATCATGCTCGGCCTCGCGGTGCACGGCCTGATGTACGCCGCCCAGCCGGCCATCATGACCGAGATGTTCCCGACCCGGATGCGCTACTCCGGCGTCTCGCTCGGCTATCAGGTCACCGCCATCGTGGCGGGGTCGTGGGCGCCGCTGATCGGGACGGCGCTGCTGAGGCAGTACGACTCATGGGTTCCGATCGCCTGGTACATCTTTGTGGCCGGGGCGGTCAGCCTGGGGGCGGCGCTGGTGATGCGCGAGAGCAAGGGGGCGTCGCTGGCGGCCATCGACGCCGAAGACCTGAAGCGGCTTGCGGCGGCGCGGAACCCCTCTTCAGGCGCCTGATTCCTGGTCCGGCCCGCCCCGCCCCGCGGGTCCGCCCCCCCTGTGCGACGCCGCGAGGCGCGCCGCCGCCGGCGCCGATCAGGATCGCCCAGCTGAATGGCGTTCCGTCCCCAAGGCTGGACCTGATCACGGAATCGCCAGCAGGTTGCGAAAAGGGGGCAATAGCCATGAAGAGAATCCTGACGATGTCGGGCGCCGTCGGCGTCGCGGCGCTGTTGCTGGGCGCGGTCGCCGGGGCGTCGCCCGCGCGGGCCCAGGCGGTCTGCGAAACCATCCCCGCCGGCGGCGGAGGCGCCAGCGCGACCGGCCCCAACTCGCTGGCCTGCGGACCGGCCGCGACGGCCTCGGGTCCGAACAGCACGGCGACCGGTTATTTCAGCCAGGCGACCGGTTTCGCCGCCACCGCCACCGGCGTCGACGCCACCGCGTCGGGCGACGGTTCGACGGCCATCGGGTCCGGCGGCGTCGCGTCCGGCGCCTTGAGCACCGCGACCGGCTACGCCAGCGAGGCGAGCGGGCTGGTTTCGGCGGCGTACGGCGCGCAGAGCCAGGCCACCGGCGAAGCGTCGGCGGCCTACGGGACCCTCAGCTCCGCGACGGGAGAGGGAGCCACGGCGATCGGGGTGGCCAGCGTGGCTTCAGGCGCCAACAGCGTCGCCCTGGGCGCCGCCTCCTTCGCCGACCAGGACAATACGGTCTCCATCGGGTCGGCCGGCGGCGAACGCCGGATCGTCAACGTCGCCGACGGCGTCGGGGCGACCGATGCGGTCAACGTCGGGCAGTTGACGGCCGTGAGCGCCGGCACCCTGTCGTCGGCCAACGCCTATACCGACGCCAGCAGCGCCACGACCCTGTCGTCGGCCAACGCCTATACGGACGCCAGCAGCGCGGCGGCCCTGTCCGCCGCCAACGGCTATACCGACACGCGGCTGAGCGCCTTCGGCCTGGCCCTCGACGACCGCTTCGGCCGTATGGATGACGAGATGCGGCGCATGGGCGCGATGAGCGCGGCGTTCGCGGTCATGGCCGGCAACACCGCCGGCCAGGGCACGGGCGCGTCCAACCGACTGGTCGTCGGCGTCGGCGGCTACAGCGGCGAGGGGGCCCTGTCGGTCGGCTACAGCCGCACGATCACGCCCCAGACCGCCTTCAACATCGGCGTCTCCGCGACCTCGGACGGCGCGGCCATGGGCGGCGGCAGCTTCGGCTTCGCCTGGTGACACGGCGACGGGACGGCTGATCCGCGAGACAGGATCGGCCCGACCGTCCTAGGCATCCCCGGCGGCGTGCGACGAAAGCCGGGATGTACGTGACGCCGTCAGGAGCAGGTCTCCGCCCTGGGCCGCCGCAAGGGGGCCGATGTCGCGCAGAAGGTGTTCGACGATGTGGGCGGGCACCGAGCCCTCCGGAGCGAATTGCTCATTGTCCGCCATCAGCCGGGCGAGCTTCGCGTCGTCCGCCTCCGGATCGTCCGACAGATCGCCGATCCGCTCCAGGATGATGGGATAGGCCGCCGGCACCCGCAGGGCGTTGAAGGCGGTCAGGATGATGCCGTCCAGCAGGGTCGCCTTCGGCATCGGCACGCCGTTCACGATCACGAAGCTCGGCATGATCCCGGTCGGATCGGAGGTGATCACGAACAACTGCCCCTCGAACGGCATGGCCCAGCCGACGAAGCGGAGGTCTGGATTACCGAGCACGAACTCCAGCAGGCCGCTGGGCCCGCGCCGGAACCGGCCATGGTCGTGGCAGAAGCGCCCGGGCGCGACCACCGCGGGCCGGGTCGAGCGCCAGAAGCCCTCATAGACATCGCCGCGGTGCGCCGTGATCAGCCGCGCGGTCTCGAGCCCGGGCAGGGGAATGCCGTAGGTTTCCGGCGCGACCTCGGGCTGGGGCGGCCAGGCCACGCCGAACAGGGCGGCCAGGTCTTCGAGGTCGCGATCCCAGTCCAGCAGGGTGAAGCCGGGCCGGTGGGCGGCCACGAACCGCGTCAGGCGCTCCAGGTTGTGAGAGCCGGGCCTGACCGCGCCCGAACACCAACGCCCGGCCAGCGACTTGTCGACGCCGATCTCGGCGGCGAGCCGACCCCTGCTGACGGACATCGCCTTCAGGGCCAGTTGCAGCTTCGACGAGAAGGCGGCGTCGCTCATGCCCGAAAGTGACCCATTCCGGAATGACGTGCAACCCGTTGCATTTTGGGACGGCGCCGTGGAGTCCGCCGATGCACCTCACCGCACGGCGCTCTGATCCCGAAAAGCCTGCCCTCCAATCGCGGGAGCACCCCGCCTGTTCGAGGATAGACTGATGGCCTTGTTGAAATCTCTGCTGGTGTCGAGCGCCCTGGGCGCGGGAACGTTGATGCTGTCGATGACCGTCGGCGCGTCGTCCGCGCGGGCCCAGGTGGTCTGCGAGACGATCCCGCCCGGCGGGGCGGGGGCGACGGCTACGGGGGTCAATTCGCTGGCTTGCGGACCCACCGCGACGGCCTCGGGCGAGAACAGCACGGCCGCGGGTTCGGGCGCGCTGGCGACCGGCGACGGATCGACGGCGACCGGCGCCAACAGCAACGCCAGCGGCTTCCAATCGACCGCCACCGGCCTCAACAGCAACGGCTTCGGCATCAACGCCACGGCCGACGGCTACCTCAGCAACGCCGCCGGAAACTCCTCGACGGCGCTGGGCGCCATCAGCTTCGCCGGCGGCGTCGGCGCGACCGCCGTGGGCGCCGACAGCTCCGCGTCCGGGGGCGGGGCGGTCGCCGTGGGCCAGAACACCAGCGCATCCGGCGACTCCAGCGTCGCCCTCGGCGTCGGGTCCGAGGCGTCGGGACTGGGGTCCATCTCGATAGGCGGGTTCAGCGACGCGACCGGGACGCTCAGCACGGCGATCGGGAACGGCGCCCAGGCGACCGGGAGCGACTCGACGGCGATGGGCGCGGGCAGCGTCGCTTCGGGGTCCGCCTCCAGCGCGTTCGGGCTGGGCAGCTCAGCGTTCGGCGACTCCAGCGGCGCCTTCGGCGTCGGCAGCACGGCGTCGGGCGTCTCGACCACCGCCCTCGGCGCCTACAGCCAGGCCACCGGCTTCGCCGCCACGGCCACCGGCGTCGGCAGCGCCGCCACCGGCGACAACTCGACCGCCAGCGGGGTCGGCAGCGTCGCCTCCGGCGTCTCCAGCACGGCGACCGGCTATTTCAGCCAGGCGACCGGCTTCGGCTCCACCGCCAATGGCGTCGCCAGCGTCGCCTCGGGCGCCAGTTCGACGGCCATCGGGTTCAACAGCATCGCGTCCGGCGTCTCCAGCACCGCGACCGGCTACGCCAGCGACGCAAGCGGCCCGGGCGCCGTAGCCTACGGCGTGCAGAGCCACGCCACCGGTGAAGGCTCGTCGGCCTACGGAACCTTCAGCGTCGCCAACGGAGAAGGGACCACGGCGGTCGGGGTCGCCAGCGTGGCGTCGGGCGCCAATAGCGTCGCCCTCGGAAACGCCTCCGTCGCCGACCAGGACAATACGGTCTCCATCGGCGCGGTCGGCGCCGAACGCCGGATCGTCAACGTCGCCGACGGCGTCGGGGCGACCGATGCGGCCAACGTCGGACAGCTGGCGGCCGCCAGCGCCTCCACCCTGTCGTCGGCCAACGCTTATGCCGACGCGACCGGCGCGGCGGCCCTGTCGGCGGCCAACAGCTACACGGACACGCGCATCAGCGCCCTCGACCTAGCCCTCGACGACCGCTTCGGCCGCGTCGACGACGACATGCGGCGGCTGGGCGCGATGAGCGCGGCCTTCGCGGTCATGGCCGGCAACACCGCCGGTCAGGGTACGGGCGCCCAGAACAGGCTGGTCGTCGGCGTCGGCGGCTATGGCGGCGAGGGGGCCCTGTCGGTGGGCTACAGCCGCACCATCTCGCCCCGGACCGCCTTCAACATCGGCGTCTCGGCGACCTCGGGCGGCGACGCCATGGGCGGCGGCAGCTTCGGCTTCGCCTGGTGACGCGGCGGCGGGGGCCGGTCCGCGGGACAGGATCGGCCCTCGCCTCCGACCAGCCTGCTACTCGAACTCCACCAGCACATCGTCCGCCGCCACCGGGTCGCCGGCCTTGGCGCTGACCGCCTTCACCACCCCGTCGCGCTCGGCCTTGAGGATGTTCTGCATCTTCATGGCCTCGATGATGGCGACGGTTTCGCCGGTCTTGACCTCCTGGCCAGCGGCGACCGGGATGGCGACGACGAGGCCGGGCATAGGGGACTGGATCAGTTTCGAGGTGTCAGCGGCCTGCTTTTCCGGCAGGCGGGCGTAGAGGGCGGCGACGGCGGGGGTGAGGACGCGGACGCGGGCGCGGGCGGCGCGGTGGCGGATGACGAAGCCGTCGGCGACGCGGGCGACCTCGGCGGTGAAGGGCTCGCCGTCGAGGGTGGCGCGGAACTGGGCCAGGCCGGGGCGCCAGTCGATGTCGGCGAGCTGCAGGGCGCGGTCCTCGCCGGCGAGGTCGAGGGTCAAGGCCTCGTCGTCGTCGTAGGACAGGGTGACGCCGTGGGCGTCCTGGCCGATCAGGACGATCCAGTCGGTGCGGCCGGAGGGATCGCCGGACAGCTCGGTCAGGATCTCGTTCATCGCGGCGGCGGCGGCGATGAGGATGTCGGTCTGGCGCCGGTCGGGGGCGAGGCCGTGGAAGCCGTCTGGGAACTCGTCCTTGATGTAGCTGGTCGAGATGTGGCCCGAGCGGAAGCGCGGCTGGTCCATGACGGCGGCGAGGAAGGGCACATTGTGGCCGACGCCCTGCAGGTGGGTGTCCTCCAGCGCGCGGGCCATGCCGTCGATGGCGGCGTCGCGGGTCGGGCCCCAGGCGCACAGCTTGGCGATCATGGGATCGTAGAACATGCTGATCTCGTCGCCCTCGCGGACGCCGGAGTCGTTGCGCACGGTGTAGCCGTCGGGATGGGGACCTTCCTCCGGCTGGTCGTAGCGGACGAGGCGGCCGATGGAGGGGAGGAAGCCGCGGTAGGGGTCCTCGGCGTAGATGCGGCTCTCGATGGCCCAGCCGTCGATGGCCAGGTCCTTCTGTTCGAAGGCGAGCTTTTCGCCCCAGGCCGAGCGGATCATCTGCTCGACCAGATCGACGCCGGTGATCAGTTCGGTGACCGGATGCTCGACCTGAAGACGGGTGTTCATCTCGAGGAAGTAGAAGGATTTATCCTGACCGGCGACGAACTCGACCGTGCCGGCGCTGTCGTAGTTCACCGCCTTGGCGAGGGCGACGGCCTGGGCGCCCATGGCGGCGCGGGTGGCTTCGTCCAGCAGCGGGGAGGGGGCCTCCTCGATGACCTTCTGGTTGCGGCGCTGGATCGAGCATTCGCGCTCGAACAGGTGGACGACGTGGCCGTGTTTGTCACCGAGCACCTGGATCTCGATGTGGCGCGGGTCGACGATGAATTTCTCGAGGAACACCCGGTCGTCGCCGAAGGCGCCCAGCGCCTCGGCCTTAACGGCGGCGAAGCCCTCGGCCATGTCGGCGTCGGAGTGGGCGACGCGGATGCCCTTGCCGCCGCCGCCGGCCGAAGCCTTGATCATCACCGGATAGCCGATCTCGTTGGCGATGCGGACGGCCTCGTCGGGGGTCTCGATCAGGCCCATGTGGCCGGGGACGGTGGAGACGCCGGCCTCGGCGGCCAGCTTCTTGGAGCTGATCTTGTCGCCCATGGCGTCGATGGCCTCCGGGTGGGGGCCGATGAAGACGATGCCCTCGTCGCGCAGGCGGCGGGCGAAGCCGGCGTTCTCGCTGAGGAAGCCGAAGCCGGGGTGAACAGCCTCCGCGCCGGTCTGGCGCACGGCGTCCACGATCTTGTCGGCGAGCAGATAGGATTGGTTGGCGGGCGCGGGGCCGATCAGCACCGCCTCGTCGGCCATCTCGACCGCCAGCGAGCCGGCGTCGGCCTCGGAATAGACCTGCACCGTCCGGATGCCCAGGCGGCGGCAGGTCTTGATGATGCGGACGGCGATCTCGCCCCGGTTGGCGATCAGGATCTTTGAGAACATGCGTGTGTGGGCTCTGAAGCGAACGTGATCGCCGGTGAGGGCGCCGCCCCGATTAGGCCGCGATCACAAGCGAGTAAACCGACGGGGGCGTTCAATGGATGGGGGTACGGGGTTGGCAAGCCCTGCCCGTATGGGGTTTAACGCTGCCCGTTCCCTGTTCTCACGGCTCCGGAGCCCGACTTTGATGTCTCGTATCCTCCCCGTCGCCGCGACCGCGGCCCTGACCGTGGCGCTCAGCGCCGGCTCCGCTTTCGCGCAGGACTGGCGCGCCCTGGCTCGTCAGGACCTGCAGGCCGCGCATGACGAGCTGGCCGCCAACCACCCGGCCCCGGTGGTGCCCGGACAAGCCAGCGACACCTTCCGCGCCTGGCTCGACGCCGGCCTGCAGGACGCCCTGTCCAAGGCCGGCCAGTCGAATAGCGGCTCCAGCCACGCCTATCTGCTGGGCTATTACGCCGCCGGCTTCCGCGATTCGAACATCGTCATCCGCCCGAGCTACGAGACCGCGGCCGACCGCTTCACGGCGAACAGCTGGCCCGGCCTCGCCACCGGCTGGCGCGACGGCCAGTACGTGGTCACCTACGTCCAGCCGGGCGTGCGCCGCCTGCCGCCGGTCGGAGCCGTCGTCACCGAGTGCAACCTGACCCCGATCGACGAATATTCGCGCGCCAAGCTGGACCTGTGGGAAGGCGACCTGACCACCGAGGCGGGGCGTGTCACCTCCGCGCCGTATCTGCTGTGGAACCGGAACAACCCCTACGCCGGCGGCACGCCCTCGACCTGCAAGTTCAAGGTCGGAAACCGTCGCGAGCGCGACTATGAATTGCGTCCCGTTCCGGTCGATCCGGCCAGCCTCGAGGCCGCGTACCGCGCCACCCTGTACACGCCGGGCCCCGTGCCGCTGTCGATCGAGATGGTCAACGGCCGGCCGTGGATCAACGTCCACTCGTTCGCCGACGACGCCGGCTGGGACGCCTTCAACGCGCAGCTGGAAGGCCAGTTGGCCGCGATCCAGGGCCCGCAGGGCTTCGTGCTCGACCTGCGCGGCGGCAGAGGCGCCTCGAACCTGGGTTCGACGGCGCGCGGCTACGGCGTGCTGAACCGCATCTGGACCTCGGAATTCACCCAGAGCCGCCAGCCGACCGGCGGCGACTTCACCTATCGCGCCACCCCGGGAAACCGCCAGTGGTACGCCGAGGTCATCGGCCGGATGAAGCAGGACGCCCGCTTCGTCTATGAAGCGCCGGAGGTCATCGCCCAGACGGAGGCCGTGCTGGCCGCGTTCGACGCCGCCATCGCAGCCGGCCAGCCGAGCTTCACCCAGCCGCAGGCGGCCACGGCCGTCGATCCCAATGCGGTCAATCCCGTACAGGGGCCGGTCGTCGTGCTGGTGGACGCCGGCTGCTCGGGCGGCTGCCTCGACACCCTCGACCTGATCAGCCGACTGCCGAACGTGCGCATCGCCGGCTCGACCACGGCGGCGGACTCGATCTTCATCGAGCAGACCGTGGAGCGCCTGCCGTCGACCTATGCGGACCTGAGCTACGGCCACAAGGCCTGGACCTCGCGCCAGCGCGGCAACAACCAGCCGTTCATTCCGGAGCCGGGCCTGACCTACACGGGCAACCAGGTCGACGAGGCCGCGGTTCGCGCCTGGGTGGGTTCGCTTTTCCAGTAGGCGTTACCGCGCTTCGCGCGACTTGAGCGCGGGATTCAGGGCCGGGCGGGGTGGAACCCTCGTCCGGCCCTTCCTATTTCGGAGCCATGACCGACATCGCCCCGACCCTGCGCTCGCCTTCGGGCTTCGACCTGACCCCGCCGGCCGAGGCCGAGCGCGAGAGGCTCGAGGCCGATCTGTCGCCGGAGGAGAAGCGGGTCCTGCTGGCCCACGGCACGGAGGCGCCGTTCTGCGGCACGCTGCTGGGCGAGAAGCGCGCGGGCGTGTTCTGCTGCCGGGAATGCGGCCTGCCGCTGTTCCGGACCGGAACCAAGTTCGAGAGCGGCACGGGCTGGCCCAGCTTCACGGAGCCGGTCGATGCGACCCATGTGAGGACGGTCACCGACCGGTCGCACGGCATGACCCGGACCGAGACCCGCTGCGCCCGCTGCGACAGCCATCAGGGCCACGTCTTTCCGGACGGCCCGCCGCCGACGGGCCTGCGCTACTGCATCAACTCCGTGGCTCTCGCCTTCGTCCCCGAGGGCGAGCGGCTTCCGGACCCGCTGAATCGCGGCGACGGCGCGGCCTGACCTTGGCCGCATTTGGAGCTAGGGTGGTCATGCCGCAGGAGTCGAACCCATGCTGATCACCGCGCTGCTTGTGACGGCGGCCCTGACGGGCGCCCCGGCGCCGGAGCCCGTGGGCGATCCCGACGGCGTGGTCGCCACCGCGCCGGCCACCCCCGTGGCCCTGGACGCGACCGCCGCGCCCGTCGCGCCGCCGGTCAATGGCGAAGGACAGATCACAGACCCGCACGGCCTGAGCACCGATCAGCAGATCGCGCAGTGGCTGGCGGCCCGCGCGCCCGCTCCATCGTCCGACGGCGGCGATTCGCCGATGTGGCGCGACGATCGCCAGCCGCACGGCGAGGTCAGCGTCGGATTCGGCACGGGGGGGTATCGCGACTACGGGGCCGCGATGTCGCTGCCGCTCGGCGAGAGCGGCCGGCTGGATATCAGCGTCCGCCAGGTCGAGAACGGCTATCCGTACGGTTACGGCCCCTACGGCTACGGCTATGACCGGGGCTATGGCTATGACCCGTATTTCGACGACGGCGGCTACGTCTTCCCCGGCGGGGCCGCGCTCGACTACGATCGTCGCCTCTCTCGTGGAGAAGCGCCGGCGGATCGCTGGCCCTCCAGCCGTCCGCTGCAGCCGGCGGAATAGAAAAAAGGCCCGATCCGCGGATCGGGCCTTTTGCATTCCGCACCGATCGAGCGCGATCCTACGCCGTCACCACTCAATTGGGCCGCAGTTACAGGGAAGGTAATTCTCGGTGAAGTAGGGCGTGATCTGGCCGGTCCGGTAAATCTGGCGGTCGCAGTCGATGTAGATTGACCCGACGTCCTCGCTGAGCGTCGCGTCGGAATAGTAGGTCCGGTCCACTTGTGAGGGGCAATTCTGCACCGTGGCGGAAGCGACAGCAGTGGCTGTCATGGCCAGCGCCGCGAAGGTGGCGGCAAACAACGCACGTTTCATAGGAACGATCCTTTCATGGTTGTTTTTTGACTGTGATCCCCGTTTAGCGTGTGGTCAAGATCGCGCGTCGGGAACGCGGATTTCCCGGCTGGTCGAATCGATCATCCGACGCCTTCAGCCTGCGAGAGGGGAGGGGTGTCCCCGGCCTTCGAGGCCGGGGAAACAGGTGGTGCCGCCGGGGGGAATCGAACCCACGACCTCAGCCTTACCAAGGATGCGCTCTACCACTGAGCTACGGCGGCGGAAACTGAGGAAGCGGCCCTATAGCCAACCGGGGACAATGGGGGAAGCCCCGATTGCTCTCGCTTGCGGAAAAGTTCCGCAACAGGTCTCATCATCCCATGGATGAATCGAAAATCCCGACCCCGCTTCCGGACCTGCCGCCCAGCCTGCCGGATCCGCTGGCGCCGCCGAAGACCCCCGCCACGGCGCGGGCCCAGCGGCTGGCCACGGCGCTCAGGGCCAATCTGAAGCGGCGCAAGGCGGCGGCGCGCGCGATCAAACCCGCAAAACCGAGCAACTGAAAGTCATCGGCCGTACGCATCGGACGGCCTTTCGCAACCCCGGTCGTCCGGGCTAGATAGCCGACCCCCGGCGCCCCAGGCAGATCGTTTTGGGCCGGCCTGTAGAGACGACATGGACAGCATCGCCATCCAAGGCGGCGCTCGCCTGAACGGAACCATTCCGGTCAGCGGCGCCAAGAATTCCGCCCTCAAGCTGATGGCCGCCTCGATCCTGACCGATCAGCCGCTTCGCCTGACCAACATGCCGCGCCTGGCCGACACGAAGTTCCTCGGCCGCCTGCTGCGCGAGCTCGGGGTGGAGGTGACGGAAAACGGCCACGGAGAGGAGCAGGAGACGCTGTTCCACGCCGCCCGGATCGAATCGACGTTCGCCCCGTATGATCTGGTCCGGCAGATGCGGGCCTCATTCAATGTGCTGGGCCCCCTGCTGGCCCGGACCGGCGAGGCCAAGGTGTCGCTGCCGGGCGGCTGCACCATCGGGGCGCGGCCGGTCGATCTGCACCTGCAGGCCCTGACCGCCATGGGCGTCGAGATCGAGCTGGACGAGGGCTATGTCATCGCCCGCGCGCCGAAGGGCCTGAAGGGGGCCGAGATCGAGTTCCCGTTCGTCTCGGTCGGCGCCACCGAGCACGCCTTGCTGGCGGCGGTGCTGGCCGACGGCGTGACGGTGCTGAAGAAGGCCGCGCGCGAGCCGGAGATCGGCGACCTGGCCCGCTGCCTCGTGGCCATGGGCGCGAAGGTCGAGGGCATCGACACCGACGAACTGGTCATCACCGGCGTGGCCTCGCTGGGCGGGACCGAATGGCCGGTGATCGCCGACCGGATCGAGATGGGCTCCTACGCCGTGGCGGCGGCGATGGCGGGGGGAGAGGTGCGCCTGACCCGGGCGCGGCCCGAACTGATGCAGGCGCTGACGGAGAAGATGGTCGAGGCCGGGGTCGAGGTGACGCCGACCGCCGACGGGGTGATCGTCAAGCGTGATCCGGCGCAGCGGCTGAAGGCCGTCAATGTCGCCACCGAAGTCTATCCGGGCTTCGCCACCGACCTGCAGGCCCAGTTCATGGCGCTGATGACCACGGCCGAGGGCGACAGCGTCATTCACGAGAACATCTTCGAGAACCGTTTCATGCACGCGCCCGAGCTGGCGCGGCTTGGGGCCGACATCTCGGTCCACGCCGGCGAGGCGGTGGTCCGGGGCGTCGAGGTGCTGCACGGAGCCCAGGTCATGGCCACCGATCTGCGGGCCTCGGTCAGCCTGGTGATCGCCGGACTCGTCGCGGAGGGCGAAACCACCGTCGGACGCGTGTATCATCTGGACCGCGGGTTCGAGCGGCTGGAGGAGAAGCTCGGAGCCTGCGGCGCGCAAATCCGCCGGATCAAGGGCGAGGACCATGAACACTGAGGCGCCCACCGCCGACGACACCCCGCCGACCGGATCGGCCGTCGAGCCGCTGCGCCTGCTGGCCGAGGACGCCGACGACCTGCACATAATCTCCGCCGCGCTGCAGGACGCCATCCTGCGGCCCGTCGACATCGCCTGGGAGCCGCAGGCCCGGCGGGTGACGCTGGCGCTGAGCCGGTTCTGCTGGGAGTGCGGCGGCACGCGGGTGATGTCGGCGATGCAGTTCGGCGACGTGCTTTCGGTCAAGAGCCGGCGCCTGCCGCGCGGGCCGGAGCACGCGCTGGAGCTGCTGGCCATGGATTTCGAGCCGGGCGAGGCGCCGGGGGGGCGCGTCATCATGATGTTCGCGGGCGGCGGGGACCTGCGCATCGACGTCGAATGCCTCGACGCGGTGCTGACCGACCTGTCCGAGCGCTGGCCGGCCAAGGTCGCTCCGACCCATCTGGCCGAAGGGTCGGAGCCCGCGTGAGCGAGCACCGGCTTTCATCGGTCGAACTGGACCCGGCGACCCTGCCCGCCGCGACGGCCGAGATAGAACACGAGCGCCGGGTGGCCATCTTCGATCTGGTCGAGAAGAACAGCTTCGAGCCGGCCGGGGCGAACGGCGGGCCCTACAGGCTGAAGCTGTCGCTGCTGGACGGGCGGCTGGTGTTCGACATCGCCGGACCGGATTTCAGCAAGGCGCACGGTCTGTCGTTGAACCCGCTGAACAAGGTGGTGAAGGACTATATCGGCATCTGCGACAGCTATTACGAAGCGCTGCGCGGCACCTCGCCGGGCCAGATCGAGGCGGTCGACATGGGCCGGCGCGGCCTGCACAACGAAGGCGCCGAACTGCTCAGGGCCCGCCTCGACGGCAAGATCGCCGTCGACCACGAAACGGCGCGGCGGCTGTTCACCCTGGTGACCGCGCTGTACCGGCGCGGTTAGGAGTAGGGAGCAGGGGTCGGGACGGCCGGTTCGGTGAACGAGCCGTGCGTCCGTCGCCGAAACCCAATCCCCAATCCCTAATCCCGGGGCGTCGCAGGCGGCGTCTCGACTATCACGCCTTTTTCAGGCATTACGCCGCACCTTGACGACGCGCGCTCCCGCCCGGCGCGCGCCCGGACGCATATTCATTGGGCGCGAGAGGCCGCATGGCTAAGGAAGAACTGCTCGAGTTTCCCGGCACCGTCAGCGAACTGCTGCCGAACGCCACGTTTCGCGTGACGCTCGAGAATGACCACGAGATCATCGCCCACACCGCGGGCAAGATGCGCAAGAACCGCATCCGCGTGCTGGCCGGCGACAAGGTCCTGGTCGAGATGACGCCCTACGACCTGACCAAGGGCCGCATCACCTACCGCTTCAAGTAAGGGGACGCGCGTTGTCGCGTCCCGAACTGGTGCTGGCGTCGGCCAGTCCGCGCCGCGTGGAATTGCTGGCGCTGGTCGGCATCACGCCCGACCGCATCGAACCCGCCGACATCGACGAAACGCCGCTGAAGGACGAGACGCCGCCGCGCCTCGCCGCCCGCCTCGCGCGCGGAAAGGCCGAGGTGGTCGCCGCCCGCGCGCCGGACGCCGTGGTTCTGGCGGCCGACACGGTGGTGGCGGTGGGCCGCCGGCTGCTGGAGAAGGCGGCCGACGAGGCGGAGGCGGTGCGCTTCCTGAAGCTGATCTCCGGACGCAACCACCGGGTCTTCACCGGCGTCGCCGTCGCGGCCGGGGGGACGATCCGGCACCGGGTGGTCGAGGCGCGGGTGTCGTTCAAGGCGCTGTCCGACGCAGAGATCGCCGCCTATGTCCGCTCGGGCGAATGGCGCGGCAAGGCCGGGGGCTACGGCATCCAGGGCCGGGCAGGGGCCTTCGTGACCCGAATCGTGGGCAGCTATCCCGCCATCGTCGGCCTGCCGCTGCACGAGACGGTCAACCTGCTGGCCGGAGCCGGCTGGCGGGCCGGGTGAGCGAGCTCGAAGTCTTTCTGGACGACACGCCCGGCGAGGTCCGGGGCATGGTCGTCCGGAACGGCCGTTTCGAGCGCCTCCTAATACAGAGAGAGAGCGACCTGCCGCAGCACCGGCTCGGGGCCGGCTCGATCGGCCGGGTCGCCGCCGTCGATCCGGGGCTGAAAGGGGCGTTCGTCGACCTCGGCGCACCGGAGCCGTTCGGTTTCCTGCCGTTGCGCAAGAGCGACCGGGTCGCGGTCGGCCAGAAGGTCGAGGTCGAGGTCTCGGCCGAGCCGCGCGAACAGAAGGGCCCGGCCCTGCGCCTGATCGGGGCGGGGGAGGGCGAGCCACGCCTGCTGCGCGCGGCGCCCGCTGTGGCGGAGACGCTGGCGCGGCTGGCGCCCGGGGCCGGGGTCCAGACCGGGGCGGCGGCGATGCGCGCGAGCCTCGAGGCGGAGGAGGAGGCGCTGGCGCCGGGGGCGCTATTCGCGCATCTGGGCGTCCGCCTGTCGGTGGAGCGGACGCGGGCGCTGGTGGCGGTGGACATCGACCACGCCGCCGCGCCGGGGCGCGACGGGCGGCGCGACAAGGGACGGGCGAATCGAGACGGGCTGATGCAGGCGGCGCGGATGATCCGGCTGAAGGGCTGGGGCGGGCTGGCGGTCATCGACCTGGTCGGGACCGGTCACGACGGCGCGGCGATGCTGGCGGCGGCGAAGGCGGCGTTCGGGGACGACCCGGAGATCGCCTATGGGCCGGTCAACCGCTTCGGGGTGCTGATGCTGTCCCTGCCGTGGCGGACCACGCCGCTCGAGGAGCGGCTGAACGGGCCGGACGGCCGGCCGACGGTGGAGACGCGGGCGATCGAGGCGGTGCGGCGGCTGGCGTTGGCGCTGGCGGCCGACATGGCGGCGCCCTATCTGACGCTGCGCTGTCCGCCGGCGATCGCCGCCATGGCGGAGTCGCTGGCGGCGCGGCTCGGCCCGCGGGCGAGGGTGAAGGCCGATCCGGCGCTGCCGGGCGGCGTGGAAATCGACGAAGGCTGAATCGATGGCGACCTGTCCCATTTGCCGGCGCGCGCCGGCGGACGAGAAATACAAGCCGTTCTGCTCCAAACGCTGCGCCGACGTGGATCTGCAGCGCTGGTTCGCCGGCTCCTATGCGATCCCCGGGGCGTCGGACGAGACCCCGCCCGACGAGGACGCCGAAGGCTGACAAGACCGCTGGACACCTGAAAACGGCTCGCCTATAGACGCCGCTCTCGCGAATGGACGCCTCGCCTGGGTAGCTCAGTTGGTAGAGCAGCGGATTGAAAATCCGCGTGTCGGTGGTTCGAATCCGCCCCCAGGCACCATCGCTTTTCGGCCTCGCCGGAAATCGGCGTCCACCCATCATGAAATTGTCGCTTTCAGCCCCAATCCTCGGTGTTGGACGCGCTTCCTCCCTCGCAAGGGGAAAAGCGCGGCTGCGCACTTGACGCTCTGATAAGCGTTCGCCAAAGGGAGCGGGACCGCTTTCCTTGGCGAGCGGTCGGCGGAAGCGGGATTCAAACGGGTCCCACCGCCGTCGACATCGCCCCGGAGGCCGACAGGCAACCGGAAGCGTCAGGAGGCGTTCCGCAGACCGGGGTTCGATAAAACCCCGCGCTGCAGACGAGATTTTCATGGGGGGACGGTCGTCGTCTGCGGCCGTTCCTCAGGGTTCCACGAGTCAGACCAAAAAAGCAGGAACTGGCGAACTATGCTCGATATCAAGAAGACCAACATCCTCCTGGCCATGGCCGGCGCCGCCGTGCTGATGGCCGGTACGCCGGTCCTCGCGCAGGATGCCCCCGCCCCGGCCGCTCCGGCGACCGCCGAAGCTCCGACCGCCACCGACGCGGTCGTGGCCCCCGCGGACGCGGCTCCGGCCGCTGAAGCCGCCCCGGCCGCCGCTGACGCCGAACCGGCCGAAAGCCACGGCAAGCTCACCCCGGCCAAGATGTTCATGGACGCGGACATCGTCGTTAAGGTCGTCATGATCGGCCTGCTGCTCGCCTCGGTGTTCACCTGGGTGATCCTGCTCATCAAGCTGTTCGAGTTCGGCGCCCTGAACCGCACCACCGACCGCTTCCTGGAATCCTTCCGTCAGACCCGCACGATCGCCGACATGCGTCGCGTGGCCACTTCGGAAGAGTTCGAAGGCAACCCGCTGGCCGACATGGCCGCCGCCGCGACCGACGAAGTCGAGCTGTCGCGTCAGGCCGGCCTTTCGGTCACCGGCGATCACCGCGACTCCGCGATCAACCGCGCCCAGGCCGCCGTTTCGGCCGTTCAGTCGGGCATGGCCAAGCGCCTCTCGGGCGGCCAGCAGTTCATGGCCTCCGTCGGCTCGACCGCTCCGTTCATCGGTCTGTTCGGCACCGTTTACGGCGTCATGAACTCGTTCATCGGCATCGCGAACACCAACACGACCAACCTGGCCTCGGTCGCCCCGGGTATCTCGGAAGCGCTGCTGGCCACGGGTATCGGCCTGTTCGCGGCCATCCCGGCGGTTATCTTCTACAACTACTTCAACACCCGCATCGCGGCCTACGGCACCCGTTCGGACGGCTTCAACGCCGAGCTGATGAACGCCGTGTCGCGTAACCTCGATAAGGGGGCGTAACCCGGATGGCCGCCAAACTCTCCGGTGGCGGCGGCGGCAAGTACGCCATCGAGCAGAACAGCGAGATTAACGTCACGCCGTTCGTGGACATCATGCTTGTCCTGCTCATCATCTTCATGGTGGCGGCTCCGCTGGCCACCGTGTCGGTGGTGGTGAAACTGCCGGTCGCGGTCGCCGAGCCGCAAGAGAACCCGCCCAAGCCCTTCTTTGTGTCGATCCAGGCGGACTCCCGGGTCTACATCGGCGACAACGAGATCCTGGGCGGCCCCGACGCCGTCGGTGGGGAACTGCTCGGTCTGATCGGCAACAAGACGCCCTCAGACGAGCGGATCTTCATCCGCTCGGATCAGACGACCCGGTACGGTGATTTCATGCAGGTCATGAATTCGCTTCAGGACAGTGGTTTCTACAGCGTCGCCCTGGTCGGCGAAGAGCAGACGACGAAGTAGGAGCGGTGAGAACATGACAGACGTCGAATATCATCGCAGTCGCTACGACCCGCCGAAAGCGAAGGGCCTCTTTGGCGTCCCTCCGCATGTGTTCATCGCCAGCGTCGTGGTGGTGTGCCTGTTGTTCGGGTTGCTGGCCTTCTATTTCGTCAACGCCCAGTTCAAGCTGCGTGAGATCAGCTATTCGGACGACGCGGTCGACGTCGAGCTGATCGAACCGATCCCGCCGCCGCCTCCGCCCCCGCCGCCGCCGCCGCCGCCGCCCGAAACGGCGCCGCCGCCCAAGCTGCAGGTGCGGGTCCCGGCTCCTCTTCCGGTGACTCTGCCGGTGCCGCCGCTTCCGGTGCCGCCGACGCCGAAGGAAGACCGGATCGCCTCGACGATCCCGCCGGGCCGCATCGACGGACCGGTGACGATCCCGCTGCCGCCTCCGCCGCCGAAGCCGTCGGTGATCACCAACCCGAGCTGGGCGCGTCAGCCGCAAGGCGAGTTCCCGGAACGGGCCCTGTCCCGCGGCGTGGAAAGCGCGAGGGTGGAGCTGAACTGCCTCGTCGCTCCGAGCGGCTCCATGTCGGACTGCCGGATCGTGTCGGAAGAACCTTCCGGCATGGGCTTCGGACAGGCGGCCATGGCCGGCACCCGTCGCGCGCGGCTTTCGCCCCGCACCGTCGACGGCGCGGCGACCGGCGCCCGGGTGACCTTCACCACCCGGTTCCAGGCGCCGCAGTAAGACAGTCCCTCGGGACCCATACGACGAACGCCCCGGCCCATCGGCCGGGGCGTTTTCGTTTGGGCCGGGCTCCGGATCGGTCGGGCGGGCGCAGATCGAGGGTCAAGCCCCGGGGCCTGCTGCGGGACTTCCCCATTTTTGACGGAAGCGGCGGAGCATTACAGCGTTCTCAGGCGTTGTCCGGCGAAGCTGAACACGGAGCCCGCCCCATGAACCGCCCCCTCATCCTCGCCCTCGCCGCGACCGCCGCCCTGTCGACGGCGGCCTGCGCCTATAACGAGACCCTTGGCCGAAGCCAGTTCCTCATCGTCGACGACGCCGCCCTGACACAGCAGTCCGACGCGGCCTGGGCGCAGGCGCTGCGCACCCAGCCGACGTCCAGCGACGCGACCGCCAACGCCCGGGTCCGCCGCGTGGGGGGGCGTATCGTCGAGGCGGCCGGCCTGACCGATCGAAGCTGGGATTACGCGGTCTTCGTCAGCGAGAGGCCGAACGCCTTCGTCCTGCCCTCGGGCAAGATCGGGGTGACCACCGGCCTGCTGTCCCTGGTCCGCAACGACGATCAACTGGCCGCCGTGCTGGGCCATGAGGTCGGGCACGTCGTGGCCCGCCACGCCGCCGAGCGTTATTCCTCCACGGCCGCGACCAGCCTGGTCCTGAGCGGCGTCCAGAGCGCCGCCGGCGACTACGCCCAGGCGGCGGGCGCGATCGGGGGGCTCGGCGCCCAGCTGGGCGTGCTGCTGCCGTTCTCGCGGCGGCACGAGCTGGAGGCCGACCGCCTCGGCGTCGACTACATGCAGCGCGCCGGCTTCCGGCCGTCCGAGGCCCTCGCCCTGTGGCGTCTGATGGCCGGACAGCGGCAGGGCTCGACCCCCGAGTTCGCCTCGACCCATCCGTCGGACGCCAGCCGGATCGCGGCGCTGGAGCAGTATATCGAGAGCCAGGGGTGGAGCTGATCGCAGGCGCGCGGCGGAGTAGGGATTAGGGATTGGGGAATAGGGATTGGGCCTGCCCCCACCACCGTGATCCCCGGTCGTGACCCAAGGATCGCAGAAAAGAAAACAGGTCGGGTGAGGACCTAATCCCTAATCCCTGCTCCCTAATCCCTACCCGCTTGATCAGCGGGCGAGACACGGCTAGACACCGCCCTCGCGTCGCCCCTTAGTGCGGGCCTGCGCCGCCTTAGCTCAGTTGGTTAGAGCGCCGGTTTGTGGAACCGGAGGTCCTCAGTTCAAGCCTGAGAGGCGGTACCATCCTCCCGGAGTTGGAGCGCGTCACGGCATGACCGACACGCCGCCGGCCTGGGACCCCGATCAGTATCTCCGCTTCGAAGGTCAGCGCGACCGCGCCGCGTTGGACTTGATGGCGCGTCTGCCCGAGGGCGTGACGCCGGCCGAGATCTGGGACCTCGGCTGCGGCGCGGGGCAGCACGCGGCCTGGCTGAAAAGCCGCTATCCGGACGCGCGGGTGCACGGGCTGGATTCCAGCGAGGCCATGCTGGCCGAAGCGCGGGCGCGGGACGCGGATATCGACTGGCGGACGGGCGACATCGCCGGCTGGAGTCCGGATCGGCCCGTGGATCTGATCTGGGCCAACGCCTCGCTGCACTGGCTGCCCGACCATCAGACCCTGCTGCGTCGGCTGACGGCCCATCTGTCGGCGGGCGGCGTCCTCGCCGTGCAGATGCCGATGGCTCATGAAACCCGGCACCATCGGCTGATGCGCCAGGTCGCCGGCGAGGGGCCATGGGCGGCGGCCCTGGCGGGCGTGGCGACGGTGGCGCCGCTGCTGGAGCCGGAGGCGTATTATTCCGTGCTGGCCGAGGCCGGCGGCGACATCGATGTCTGGTCGACCACCTATCTGCAGGCGCTGACCGGGCCGGGCGCGGTGCTGGAGTGGATGAAGGGCACGGCGTTGCGGCCGTTCCTCGCCGCCCTGCCGGACGCGGTCATGCGGACGGCTTTTCTCGACGCGCTCGGCGCGCGGCTTTCCGGGGCGTTTCCCCGACGGCCGGACGGGGTGACGCTGATGCCGTTTCCGCGTCTGTTTCTGGTGGCGCGGAAGCGCTGAGCGGCGCGGGGCGGCGCAGGTGGGTGACGGGCCTGTCGAGCCCGTCCAGGGCGGCGCGCGTGGCGCGATAGCCGGCCTCCACCCCGGGATCGAACCCCTTCCAGTCGCGGATATCGATGCCGTCGGGGGTCGGCTGGATCAGCAGGTCGGTGGCGGCGCGCGAGCTCTCGAGGTCGGCGTCCGTGGTCAGGGTGGCCGAGCGCATCAGGATCGAGACGATCGGCGGGCCCCGGCGCCACGCGCCGGTGGCGATCAGCCGCCAGATCGACGGCGGATGCTCGATCGTCTCGGCATCGACCCCCCGGGTCTGGGACATGTCGACACCGATGATCGGGCCGGTGTTCATCTGGCGCATCACCTCGGCCGGCAGGTTCTTCAGCACCGCGCCGTCGACCAGCACCTGGCCGTCGATGACCACCGGCGGCAGGATGCCGGGGATGGAGATCGAGGCGCGCATGGCCCGACGCATCAGGCCGCGTCGGTGCACCTCGATGCGGCCGCTGGTCAGGTTGGTCGAGACGGCGAAGAAGGGGCGGTGCAGGTCGGCCAGGTCGACGTCGCCGTAGGCCTCCTCGAGCAGGCGGTCGACCTTCTTCGCGCGGGTCATGGCCAGCATGGGGAAGGCGAGGTCGGACAGGGGGTCGCTCTGGACGAAGGCCTTGCGGATCCGCGCCTCCAGTTCTTCCTGCGACCAGTCCAGGGCCGGGCCGGCGGCGATCACGGCGCCCATCGACGAACCGCCGACGAAGTCGATCGGCACGCCCGCCTCGCGCAGGGCCTTCAGCGCGCCGATGTGGGAATAGGCCCGGGCGCCGCCGCCCGACATGACCACGCCCACGGCCGAGCCGGTGATGACCCGGCCCATCCACTCGGCGTCGGCCTGGTCGCCCTCGACGGCCTGGAACCAGCGTCCGGGGTTGACGGCGTCGAGCCAGACGGCGGTGTTGGCGGGACGGGCCATACGCGGGTCGCGCAGCAGGATCAGGTCTGTGCGGCGCTGGGCGTCCAGCACGCCGGCGTGGGGCAGGGGCCGGTTGGGCGGGGCCATCAGGCCGGCCCCGACGACGAAGACGCGGTCGACCTGGCGGGCGCACAGGGCGGCCCAGGCCGGCTCGTCCATCTCGGCGACGTAGAGGACGAAATCGTGGGCGTCCTCGACCCGGCTGAACCATTCGGAGGCCGAGGTCAGGGCGGACTGGTCGATGACCTGGCAGGTGAAGCCGTCGGCCTCGATGGCGGCGGCGATGCGCTCGACGAAGGCGCGGATGGGGCGCGACCGGGCCGAGAGGAAGCCGAACACGCTGGGCTCGCCGCCGCCCGAGCGACGATCGCGGGCGCGCTGGATCATCAGGCGGGACAGCTCGACCATCAGGTCGGGCTCGGTG
This sequence comes from Brevundimonas sp. LjRoot202, assembly GCF_964253355.1. Lineage (NCBI taxonomy): Bacteria > Pseudomonadati > Pseudomonadota > Alphaproteobacteria > Caulobacterales > Caulobacteraceae > Brevundimonas > Brevundimonas sp. LjRoot202. Next base: position 31,481 of record NZ_CAXUQW020000010.1, read on the forward strand.
CGGGCGGCCTCGAAGAAGGCGTCGCGGGGCAGGGCCAGCACCTCGGAGTCGCGCAGGGCGACGAGGTCGGCCGTGTGCTCGGTGCCGGCCAGCATCGCCATCTCGCCGGCGGGCTCGCCGGGGCGGATCACGCCGACGAACTGCGGCGGCCGGTCCTCGTCGCCATCGCGGCGGAACACGCCGAGGCGGCCCGAGCGCAGCAGGTAGAGGGTGTCGGCGACATCGCCTTCGGCGAACAGGGTCTCGCCGCCGGTCAGGGCGAACCAGCTGGCGCGGGTGTTCTTGCCGCCCTCGAAGATGCGGTGCAGGGCGTCTTCCAGCCGATCGGAGCGGGCGGGGGGCATGGCGGGAGGTTAGGCGGAGTCGGAGGCGGGTGGCGAGGGGCGGGTCGTCACCACGCCCCCATCTCCCGCAGCCGCTTGGCCAGATCCTCCGGAACCTCGCCGGCGTCGAGCGAGGACAGGTCCATGGGCGCGTCCTTCGGCTCCAGATAGCGCCAGCCCTGGAAGGGGCGGCGGGCCTGGGGAGCGGTGCGGATGACCTCGGGCGACAGCTTGATGTGGCACATGCTGGCCTTGCCCTCGCCCTTGGTGGAGATGTCGAGGATCGGCAGGCGGCAGACCACCGACCCCTTCATCACCCAGTAGAGGGACCCCCCGTCCTCGAGCTCGGCGGCGCGCTTGGGCGTCATTCGCGTATGGACGGTCAGCCACTCGCCCTTGGCGGCGCGGCGCTCCAGCGTCTCGACCTTGGCGACGCCGACGCAGAGCTTGATCATGTGGAGGGTGGTCATGAAGCCGCCGTTCACCAGCCCGAGGTCGGCTCCGACGCCGGCGCTTCGCCGCCGCTCCACCGTTGGACCACCTCGTCGATCGGACCCATGGAACGCCCCTCGTCGATGAGAGCCTGCCCGCAGCGCTCGCCGTGATCGATCAGGACATCACGGCCGGAGTTGTTGGCGGCGGTCACGACATGGGTGCGCCAGTCGACATCGGGACGCCGCCCCTCCAGACGGCCGATGAAATAGTAGAAGCCGAGCGCGGCCGCGTTGGCGTCCTCGCCCTGCGCCGCGACGGCGATGTAGGCGACGGCGCAGGTCACATCGTCCCTGTAGGCTTGGTCGAGCGGCGGGCTCTGCGGCGTTCGGGCCAGAGCCCCGCCGGCGGTCAGGGCCAGCGCGAGGCCGGCGATCAGGATGCGCTTCATTCTTTCCCCTCCGGTTTGACGGTCGCCAGCACAGCGCCGTCGATGACCTGGTCGCCCACCGCGACCGTGATTTCACCCACCATGCCGTCGAACGGCGCGACGAGGGCGTGCTCCATCTTCATCGCTTCCAGCACGACGATGGGCTGACCTTTCGTGACGGTGTCGCCCGGCTTGGCCGGCGTGGCGACGATCTTGCCGGGCATGGGCGCGCGGAGGGAGCCGTCGGAGGCGGGGCCGGAGGCGGAGGCGCCGTAGCGGGGTCGGGTAACGAGGACCGCCGTGCCTGCATCGAAGAGCACCAGGTCTTCTCCGATCCGGTTCTGCCCGAATTCGCGTTCGCCGACGAAGACGGATCCGTGGCCCCATTCGCCGTAGAGGTACTGGGCGGCCCGGATGGATTCACCTTCGCCAACCAGCCATGTGGAATTGTTCGTCTGAGCGGAGATCGCATTCTTCTCCACGCTTCGCCCGTCAACGGAGACCACCCAACGGGACCGGGGCTCGCCGTTCAGCCTGAATCCCGAAGCCCCGGTGGTGGCGTCCCAAGGGCCGAAATCGTTGCCGATCAGGTGGCCGGGTTCGTAGTGATGCTGGGCGAAGAGCGTGACAGCCGCGATATCGCGTTCCTCGTCAGGCCGATCCGCGAGTTCGGTTTCTTCCGCGGCGATGAACCCCGTATCGACATCGCCTTCAACGAACCGCGGGTGCTCCAGGCAGCGGACGAGGAAGCCGGCGTTGGTCCTCACCGGCCAGACCTCGACGGAGGCGCAGGCGTCGGCAAGGGCTTCAGCGGCGGCCTCCCGCGTGTCTTCGTGAACGATCAGCTTGGCGATCATCGGGTCGTAGAACTGGCTGACCTCGCCGCCCTGTTCGACGCCGGTGTCGATGCGGGCGTCTTCGGGCATCCGGAAATGATCGAGCTTGCCGATGCTCGGCAGGAAGCCGTTGGCCGGGTCCTCGGCGTAGAGGCGGGCCTCCATGGCCCAGCCGTTGAGGGGGATGTCGGCCTGTTTGAGCGGGATCGGTTCGCCGGCCGCGACGCGGAACTGCCATTCGACCAGGTCGACGCCGGTGACGGCCTCGGTGACCGGGTGTTCGACCTGCAGCCGGGTGTTCATCTCCATGAACCAGATGCGGTCGGCCTTGAGGCCGTCGGAGGCGTCGGCGATGAATTCGATGGTGCCGGCGCCCTCGTAGTTCACGGCGCGGGCGGCGCGGACGGCGGCGTCGGTGACGGCCTTGCGCGTGGCGGCGTCCATGCCGGGAGCGGGGGCCTCCTCGATGACCTTCTGGTGGCGGCGCTGCAGGGAGCAGTCGCGTTCGTGGAGGTGGACGACGGTTCCGTGCTGGTCGCCGAACACCTGCACCTCGATGTGGCGGGGGCGGGTGATGTAGCTCTCGATCAGGACGCGGGGGTCGCCGAAGGAGGACTGGCCCTCGCGGCGGGCGCTGGCGAGGCCGTCGGCGAAGTCCTCCGGCCGGTCGACGCGCTTCATGCCCTTGCCGCCGCCGCCGGCGACAGCCTTGATCAGGACAGGGTAGCCGATGCGGGCGGCCTCGGCGGTCAGGGTTTCGTCGGACTGGTCCTCGCCCTGATAGCCGGGCGTGACCGGCACGCCGGCCTCGATCATCAGCTTCTTGGCGGCGTCCTTGAGGCCCATGGCCCGGATGGAGGCGGGCTTGGGGCCGATCCAGACGATGCCGGCGGCGGCGACCGCCTCGGCGAAGTCGGCGTTCTCGCTGAGGAAGCCGTAGCCCGGGTGAATGGCCTCGGCGCCGGTCTGCTTCGCAGCGGCGAGCACCTTGGCGGCGTCGAGGTAGGACTCGCGGGCCGGGGCGGGGCCGATCAGCACCGCCTCGTCGGCTTCGCGGACGTGCGGGGCCTGCGCGTCGGCCTCGGAATAGACGGCGATGGTGCGCAGGCCCATGCGGCGGGCGGTGCGGAACACGCGGCAGGCGATCTCGCCGCGATTGGCGACCAGGACGGATTTGAACATGGTCCGTTCCTAGCGGGACTTTTCGGCGCCGCCTACTCCGCCCAGCGCGGCTTGCGCTTGTCGAGGTAGGCGCGGACGCCTTCCTGGCCTTCTTCGGAGACGCGGGCGTGGGCGATGCGGCGGGCGGTGTCCTCCATCAGGCCGTGGTCGATCTTCTGGCCGGCGACGTCGTTGACCAGACGCTTGGCGTCGCCCATGGCGCCGGGGGCGTTGGCGGTCAGGCTGTCGGTCAGCATGGAGATGAACTCCTCGACTGAGCCCTCGGGCAGGACCATGTCGATCAGGCCCGCGTGGGCGGCGTAGTCGGCGTCGAAAATGTTGGCGGTCAGGAACAACTGGCGGCCGCGGCGAGCGCCGACGGCCTCGACCACATAGGGGGCGATGGTCGCCGGGATCAGGCCCAGCTTGACCTCGGAGAAGGCGAAGCGGGTGCCCTCGACGGCGACCGCCATGTCGCAGGCGGCGACGATTCCGGCCCCGCCGCCCATGGCCGCGCCCTCGACGACGGCCACCGTCAGGGCCGGGATGTCGTGCAGGGCCTTGAGCATCTTCGCCAGACCCATGGCGTCGGACCGGTTGTCGCCCTCGGACCAGTCGGCGGCGTCGCGCATCCAGCCGAGATCGGCCCCGGCGCTGAAGGTGCCGCCGGCGCCGCGGATGAAGACCACGCGAACCCGGTCGGCGCCCTGCAGGGTTTCGAAGGCCTCGTAGAGGGCGGCGACGGTGGCGGCGTCGAAGGCGTTCTTCTTGGCCGGCCGGTTGATGGTGACGAAGACCACGCCGTCGGTGGTGGAATCGATCTGCACCAGGTCGTCATTGGCGTCCGGCGCCGGATCGGCCAGCAGGGGGTGGGCGATGGCGTTGATGCCGGCCGCCTCGGCGTCGGTGACGTCGAGGGCGTTGAGGTCGGCTTCGGTCGGCTTGCGGTCGGTCATGGTGGTCTCCGGGTGCTGCAGCGATATAACGCGTTCGAGCCCGAACGGAACATGGAGCCGACGCCATGGCGACCAGCGCGACCGACCGCATCCGCCGGACGAGCGTGGCCAGCGTCCACGTCCACTACGTCGCCAAGGCGGAGAAGAAGGGTCGGGGGCGGGCCGAGGTGGACGAAGTGATCCGCTGGCTGACCGGCTATTCGCAGGCGCAGCTGGAGGCGCTGCTGGCGGCGAAGACCGACTTCGAGACCTTCTTCGCCGGGGCGCCGGCGATGAACCCGAACCGGACGCTGATCACGGGGATGATCTGCGGCTATCGGGTCGAGGAGATCGAGGACCCGTTCATGCGGGAGCTGCGGTATCTCGACAAGCTGGTGGACGAGGTGAGCAAGGGGAAGGCGATGGAGAAGGTGCTGCGGGCGGCGGGCTAGTCCTTCTCCCCTCGGGGGAGAAGGTGGGCGGCGGAGCCGCTCGGATGAGGGGGCCGGCGCCGCATCTCTGAAACCCGAAGGCGGATCGCGTCGAGAAGGATGTTCGGATTGCGCAGGAAGGCTTCGTTGTCCGACCGCAGTACGAAAAACCCTGCTTCCGTGATCAGCCGTTCCCGCTCTGCGTCCTCGACGATCCTGAGATCGTGGACGCCGCCGTCCAGTTCGATGACCAGCCTAAGCTCCGGGTAGAGGAAATCGACGATCTTTCCGGCGACGGGCGCCTGCCGTCGGAACTTGAGGCCTTCGAAGCGGCGGCTCCGCAGAAGCGTCCAGAGCTGGTCTTCAGCGCCGGTGGTTTCAGCGCGGAGGCGACGGGCGCGGCGGGTCCTGTCTCCGGTCTGGTGCATGAGGCCGGCGTCCCCCTCATCCGCCCCTCCGGGGCACCTTCTCCCCCGAGGGGAGAAGGAAGCGTATCACATCCGGAACACGCCGAAGGTCGTCTCGGGGATCGGCGCATTCAGCGACGCGCTGATCGCCAGCCCCAGTACGTCCCGCGTCTGCACCGGGTCGATGACGCCGTCGTCCCAGAGGCGGGCGGTGGCGTGGTACGGATTGCCCTCGTCCTCGTATTTCTGGCGCACGGGGGCCTTGAAGGCTTCGGCCTCCTCGGGCGTCCAGGTGTCGGCGTCGCGGTGGACGGTGGCGAGGACGGCGGCGGCCTGTTCTCCGCCCATGACGCTGATCCGGCTGTTGGGCCAGGTGAACAGGAAGCGGGGGCTGAAGGCGCGGCCGCACATGCCGTAGTTGCCGGCGCCGAAGCTGCCGCCGATCAGGACGGTGAATTTGGGGACCTCGGCCGAGGCGACGGCGGTGACCAGTTTGGCGCCGTTCTTGGCGATGCCCTCGGCCTCGTACTTGCCGCCGACCATGAAGCCCGAGATGTTCTGCAGGAAGACCAGCGGGATCTTCCGCTTGCAGGCCAGTTCGATGAAGTGGGCGCCCTTGAGCGCGCTCTCCGAGAACAACACGCCGTTGTTGGCGAGGATGGCGACCGGATAGCCCCAGAGGCGGGCGAAGCCGCAGACCAGGGTCGTGCCGTACAGCGCCTTGAACTCGTCGAACTCCGAGCCGTCGACGAGGCGGGCGATGACCTCGCGCACGTCATAGGGGGCGCGGACGTCGTCGGGGATGAGGCCGTACAGCTCCTCGGCGTCGAAGGCCGGGGCCTTGGGCTCACGCACGTCGAGATCGACGCGCTTCACCGTGTTCAGGCTGTCGACGATGGTGCGGACGATCTCCAGCGCGTGCTCGTCGTTCTCGGCGACGTAGTCGACCACGCCGGACTTGCGGCCGTGGGTCTCGGCCCCGCCCAGCTCCTCGGCCGAGATGACCTCGCCGGTGGCGGCCTTCACCAGCGGGGGGCCGGCGAGGAAGATGGTGCCCTGTTCGCGGACGATCACGGTCTCGTCCGACATGGCCGGGACGTAGGCGCCGCCGGCGGTGCAGGAACCCATGACGCAGGCGATCTGGGGGATCGACTTGGCCGACATGCGCGCCTGGTTGAAGAAGATGCGGCCGAAATGGTCGCGGTCGGGGAAGACCTCGGCCTGGTGGGGCAGGTTGGCGCCGCCGGAATCGACCAGGTAGACGCAGGGCAGGTTGTTCTGTTCGGCGATTTCCTGGGCCCGCAGGTGCTTCTTCACCGTCATCGGGAAATAGGCGCCGCCCTTCACCGTCGGGTCGTTGGCGACGATCATCACCTCGCGGCCCGAGACCCGGCCGACGCCGCAGATCATGCCCGCGCCGGGCGCCTCCCCCTTATACATGTCGCCGGCCGCCAGCTGGCCGATCTCGAGGAAGGGCGAGCCGGGGTCGAGCAGGCGTTCGACGCGGTCCCGGGGGAGGAGCTTGCCGCGGGCGACGTGGCGTTCGCGGGATTTCTCGGGCCCGCCGAGCGCGGCCTGGGCGACGCGGGCGCGCAGCTCGTCGCGCAGGGCGCGGTTGTGGGTGTCCAGCGCCTTGAAGGCCGGGCTGTTGGGATCGATGGCGGACGTCAGCTTGGGCATGGAGTGGGTTTAGGGTGGTTGCGAGCCGCGTTCCATACCCTTTGCTTTCGTCATCCTCCGGCAAGCCGCCCTTGCGGCGCAGACCGGGGGACCCAGCGGCGCGCGCGAGCGCGACCCTGCCGGGACCGCTGCTGTTCACAACATCCTGCCTGAACAGATCGCCTTCGGCGCCGCTGGGTCCCCCGGTCTCGCTACGCTCGCCGGAGGATGACGAAAGCAATGAGAAGCTGGGCTTATGCCACCCGTTCCAAACCGCGCTTGACCGCGGCCAATCCCCGTGGCCTGTCGCGCGGCCCATGTTCGCTCTCAGCCCCCAGACCCGCGCCACCCTGAAAGACCTGCTGCACCTCGCGTGGCCGGTGGTGCTGGCGCGCATCGGCATCATGACCATGGGGCTGACCGACGTGATCGTGGTCGGCAACTACTCGGGCCTGGAGCTGGCCTACAGTTCGCTGGCGCTGGCGCCGACGGCGATCGTGGTGACCACGGCGGTCGGGCTGATGATGGGGGTGCAGGTGATGACCGCCCGCTTCCTCGGCGAGGGGCGGCGGGCCGAGGTCGGGGCGGTGCTGCGTCGCGGCGTGAGCTATTCGCTGCAGCTCGGGATCGCCTCGATGATCGCGATGATCCTGATCGGGCCGTGGGCGCTGCGCCACATGGGGCTGGCCGACGGGCTGGGCGAGGGGGCGTCGCCGGTTCTGGTGGTCTTCGCCCTGTCGATGCCCGGCTATCTGGTCAGCGTCGCGGCCCAGTTCTTCCTCGAGGCCATGCACCGGCCGCGCGCCGGCATGTGGGCCATGTGGGTGGCCAACGGCATCAACCTGGCGCTGAACCTGCTGCTGGTGCCCGACCTGCTGGGGATCGGTCTGGACGGGGCCGTGGCCTCGGCCTGGGCGACCTTCTTCGCGCGGACCTCGCTGGCGGTGTTCCTGATCGTCTACATCGTGCGCCTGCCCGAGGCGCGGGGGCTGGGCGTGTTCGACCGCCCGACGCGCGACCGCGCCGCCGAGCGCGAGCAGCGCAAGATCGGCTACGGGGCCGGGTCGAGCTATTTCATCGAGGTCGGCGCCTTCGCGGCCATGACCTTCATCGCCGGCCAGCTGGGAGCGATCGAGACGGCGGCCTGGACCATCGTGCTCAACGTCTCGGCCATCGTCTTCATGGTCCCGATGGGGTTGTCGGCGGCGACGGCGGTGCTGGTCGGGCGGGCCTACGGCGCCGGGGACGGACGCGGGGTGCTGCGCGCCGGGCTGGTCGGCATCGCGGTGGTCAGCGCCTTGACGCTGCTCGTCGCGCTGGTGCTGTGGCCGACGGCCCCGCTGGTGGCCAGCGCCTACAACCGCGACCCGGCCCTGCTGGCGGTGGTGATACCGGCGCTGGTGCTGGCGACCCTGTTCTTCGTCGCCGACGGCATCCAGGTGGTCTCGGCCTCGGCCAACCGCGCGGCGGGCGACGTCTGGTGGCCGACGATCCTGCATTTCGGAGCCTACACCCTGGTGATGATGCCGCTGGGCTGGTGGCTGGCGCACGAGATCGGCGTCGACGGCCTCGTCTGGGCGGTGATCATCGCCAGCCTGGTGTCCTCGGTGCTGCTGACCGGACGGTTCGTGCGGGTGGCGCGGCGGCTGCCGGGCTGACGCGTCAGAACTTTCCGAACACGTAGCGGCACGGCGCGCCGCCGTTCAGGACGTCGCCCAGGTTGAAACCCTGGAGCACCAGCCGGCTCCCGCCGGCCTGGACCTCGACCGCGCCCTCAAGCCGGGCGTTCGCGCCGGGATGGCGATTGCCGCCGGTGATCTCCAGCGCCAGATGTCCCGCCGCCGCGTCCCAGGTGAAGTCGCCCCAGTAGTCGGTGTAGGTCTCGAACGGCTGCCAGGTCACCGAGAAGCGGCCGGTCGGCCCGAAGACCAATTCCCTGATCGGCCGGGCGGGCTCTTCGGCCTCGCCGCAGTCGACCTCCGCCTGGCTGTACCGGCCGGTCAGCACGACCTCGTCCCGACCGACGATGCGGGTTTCGTAGCGGGCGGGTTGGCCGGGGGTCTGCGCTTCGAGGGTCAGGGTCGCTCCGGCGGGCGCGTCGGGTGCGACCGTCAGGCTGGAGCCGTCGGCCGAAACCGAGGCGGCTCCGGCGGGCGTGATCCGCCAGTCCGACAGGCATCCCGTCGGCATGGGGTCCGGCGTGAGGTCTCCGGAGGCTCGTCCGAGGATGGACCCGGCCTTGATCGGCACGGTGTCGCCCTGGCGGACCACCTCGGCGTCGATCCACACCGCGACCGGATGGTAGCGGAACGGCGCGCACTCTTCAGACAGGGATGGCCCGGCCGACTGGGCGGCGGCGGAACTCGCCGCGAGAACGCCGAACGCGGTCAGGGCGGCGGACAGGATGTGATGGCGCATGGTCCCTCCTCTTGACCAGTGTGCACGATCCTGGACGCCGGGCGAGCCCTCCAATCCTGACCGAGGCGCGAAGTCAGGGTGGCGGCGTGTTCGCCGGGCGCCGCGTGAAGCGCAGCGTATTGCCGTCGGGATCGTCGACGTAGAACTCCCGCGTGCCCCAGGTCTGGTCCAGCGGCCCTTGATGCACCGGCGATTCCGCGCGGCGCGACGGATCGAGCCCCCGGGCGCGGAACGTCGCGAACAGGGTGTCGACCTCCGGGACATCGATGACGATCGCCTGACCGAAGACGCCGTCGCCCCTGTGGCTGGAGAGGTGCAGCACGTCGCCGCCCCGCGTCAGCCAGGCGAACCCCGGATCGGTCAGTTCCGACCATTCCCGCCGCACCTCGAAATCGAGCACCCCGGTGTAGAATTCCACCGAGTGGGCGATGGCGCTGCATTTGACGGTGGGAATGATCGCCATGCACGCCAGTATAGGCGTCACAAGGTGACGTGTCCCCAATCGGACTCTATATCCGTGGCCTCCCCAAGCTTTCCGGATTCCCATGGCCCGCATCCTGATCACCTCGGCCCTGCCGTACATCAACGGCATCAAGCATCTGGGGAACCTCGCGGGCTCGATGCTGCCGGCCGACGTCTATGCGCGGTTCAGGCGGGCGCAGGGGCATGAGGTGCTCTATATCTGCGCCACCGACGAGCACGGCACACCCGCCGAACTGGCCGCCGCCGCCGCCGGTCAGGACGTGCGCGCCTACTGCGACGAACAGCACGAGATCCAGAAGGCGGCCGGCGAGCGGTTCGGCCTGAGTTACGACTGGTTCGGCCGTTCGTCGAACGCGCCCAACCACCGCCTGACCCAGCATTTCGCCGACGTCCTCGAGAAGAACGGCCTGATCGAGGAGCGGGTCGACCGGATGATCTATTCGGTCGACGACGCGCGCTTCCTGCCCGACCGCTACGTGGAGGGGACGTGTCCGCACTGCGGCTACGTCGGCGCGCGCGGGGACCAGTGCGACAACTGCGGGCGGCTGCTCGACCCGACCGACCTGATCGATCCCTATTCGGCGGTGTCGGGGTCGAGGAACCTCGAGGCGCGCGATACCCGCCACCTCTATCTGCTGCAGACCAGGCTGGCCGACCGCATCCGCAGCTGGATCGAGTCGAAGACCGACTGGCAGACGCTGGCGAAGTCGATCGCGCTGAAGCATCTCGACGAGGGGCTGATCGACCGCGGCATCACCCGCGACCTGAAATGGGGCGTGCCGGTGGTGGGGCCCGACGGCGGGCCGCGGCCCGGCATGGAGGGCAAGGTCTTCTACGTCTGGTTCGACGCCCCGATCGAATACATCGGCGCGACGGAAGAGTGGGCCGACGCGACGGGGCGGACCTGGCGCGACTGGTGGCGCACCGACGAGGGCGCCGACGACGTCCGCTATGTCCAGTTCATGGGCAAGGACAACGTCGCCTTCCACACCGTCAGCTTCCCCGCGACGATCCTGGGCTCCGGCGAGCCGTGGAAGACGGTCGACACCCTCAAGGCCTTCAACTGGCTGAACTGGTACGGCGGGAAGTTCTCGACCAGCCAGAAGCGCGGCGTGTTCATGGACCAGGCGCTGGAGCTGCTGCCGGCCGACTACTGGCGCTGGCGGCTGACGGCCTATGGGCCGGAGCATTCGGACTCGGCCTTCACCTGGGAGGACTTCCAGGCCTCGACCAACAAGGACCTGGCCGACGTGCTGGGCAATTTCGTCAACCGCATCGTCAAGTTCGCGGAGTCGAAGTTCGACGGCGTCGTGCCGGATGCGGGCGAGCCGGCGCCGCTGGAGGCGAAGCTGGAGGCCGACCTGGCCGCCGGGATCGCCGAGGCGACGGCGGCCTTCGAGGCGATGGAGTTCCGCAAGGCCTGCCAGGCCCTGCGCGCGGTCTGGGTGCTGGGCAACGAATATCTGCAGGAGGCGGCGCCGTGGACCGCCTTCAAGACCGACGTGGACCGGGCGGCGGTCGGGGTGCGCACCGGGCTGAACCTGGTCGCCCTGTTCGCGCGGCTGGCGGCGCCGGTGATGCCGTTCTCGGCGGCGAAGATCGCGGCGGCGGTGGGGGCGACGGACCTGTCGTGGCCGTCGACGGGCGAGGCGCTGCTCGACACGCTGCCGCGCGGTCAGGCCGTGGCGGCGGCCGGCGTGCTGTTCACCAAGATCGAGGACGCCCAGGTGGCGGAATGGTCGGAGCGGTTCGGCGGGGCCGAGGGGTAGCGCTCCGCCCGCTCAGGGGACCGGCGCCGGGGCCGTCGCGGCGCCGCCCGGCGGGACCGCGGGCGGTTCCGCCTTCTGTTCGTCCGGCGTGCCGCGCTGGAATTCCTCGACCTCTTCCGCCGAGATCTCGAGGAAGGCCGGGGCCGAGGCGTTGAAGGTCTCGGTGTTTCCGGTCCGCACCACCACCGAGCGCGCGCCGTCCCAGATCATGTGCAGGGCGACGTACAGCACGATGACCAGGCCGACGTAGCCGATCCAGCGGTGCTTGTTGAGCAGGCGGGCGATGAAGGTGGCGGCGATCCCCATCAGGGCGATCGACAGCACCAGGCCGAAGACCATGATCATCGGGTGGTCGTGGGCCGCGCCGGCCACGGCCAGCACATTGTCCAGCGACATGGTGACGTCGGCGATCATGATCTGCAGCAGGGCGGCGCCGAAGCTCTTGCGCTTCAGCCCCAGTTCCTCGGGCGACGGGCCCTTGCCGTGTTCGATGGCGAGGGCCAGCTCCAGCTCGTGCTCGGCCTCGGCTTGGTCGTGGGTGGCCTGTTCGCGCAGTTCACGCCACATCTTCCAGCACACCCACAGCAGCAGGATGCCGCCGGCGAGAAGCAGGCCGATGATGGCCAGCAGCTGGACGGTGATCAGGGCGAAGCCGATGCGCAGCACCACGGCGGCGGCCAGACCGATCAGGATGGCCTTGCGGCGCAGTTCGGTCGGCAGGGCGGCGGCGGCGAGGCCGACGGCGACGGCGTTGTCGCCGGCCAGCACCAGGTCGATCATCAGCACCTGGCCGAGGGCGGCCAGCTGGGAGGTGAGTTCGGGAGAGCTCAGAAATTCCATGGTCGCGCTCTAGGGCAGGGGAGGGCCGTTCGGCAAGCCGCGTGGCGTCTTTCAGGTTCGGCCTTGCGCGCGCCCCGCCTCGTAAAGGGCGACGGCGGCGGCGTTGGAGACGTTCAGGCTCTCGAACCCGCCGGGCATGGGGATCCGGGCCATGACGTCGCAGTGCTCGGCCACGAGGCGGCGGAGACCGTCGCCCTCCGACCCCATGACCAGCACGGTCGGGCGGCCGTCGAGCGCCTGCTCCAGCGTCTGTTCCGCCGCCCCGTCCAGACCGACGGCGCGCCAGCCGAGGTCGGCCAGGGTCTCGAGCGCCCGGCTCAGATTGGTGACCCGCGCGCACGGCAGCCGCTCGGTCGCTCCGGCGGAGGCCTTGGCCAGCGCGCCCGCCAGCGCCGGGGAGTGGCGGTCCTGCACCACGATGCCGCGCGCCCCGAAGGCCAGGGCCGAGCGGAAGATGGCCCCGACGTTCTGCGGATCGGTCAGCTGGTCGAGCATGACGATGACGCCCGAGGCGGGATCGGCGATGTCCTCGAGCGCCACGCCTTCCAGGGGCTGGACCTTGAAGGCCAGGCCCTGGTGCACGGCGCCGGCGGGCAGCATGCGGGCCAGCGCCGGACCGTCGACGATCTCGACCTTGTGCCCGTGCGGGGCCAGCCGCTCGCGCTCGATCTCGGCGGCGCGGTCCTCGGTGGCGAGCAGCCGGCCCATGCCCTTGCGGGCGGGGTTGGCCAAGGCCGCGAGCACCGGGTGGCGGCCCCACAGCCAGTTGTCGGCGTCGACCTTGGGCTTGCGCTCGCGCGGCCCGGAATCACCCGCCGCGCGGGCCGGCGGATTGGGGGTCCAACCCCGGTTTTTCGGGCCTTCGGGAGGGCCCCGGAAGCCTTGCTTTTTACCGGTTTTCCGGTCGTTGCGTTCTCTGGTCGACGACACTATAAGACGCCCTCCGATTTGGGGCCCAAGGGCATTCCGGGTCAGGCGCTTCCTCTAAACCAGGGTTTGCCGGACTTCGAAGGCTTTTGTTCGAAAACGGTCTTTTGACCGCTTTCGGGCGTTCCGGATCGGTCTTCACATCGCGCGCGGGGGAATGTCCCGAGCGGCAAAGGGGGCGGACTGTAAATCCGCTGCGTAAGCTTCGCAGGTTCGAGTCCTGCTTCCCCCACCACGCGCTGATGGAGACCGACGGGAACGGACCTCGAGGAGGCCGGTTGCGGAGGGGTGACCCGACGCAGTCTCCGCGCGGGTATAGTACAATGGTAGTACAGCAGCCTTCCAAGCTGAATATGTCGGTTCGATTCCGTCTACCCGCTCCAGAATTCTCTCGCTGACCACCGCCCACCTTGGGCCACAGGAGTTTTGGCC
>NZ_CAXUQW020000011.1:0-37853 GCF_964253355.1 Brevundimonas sp. LjRoot202
TCTCTTCTCTCCGTCCCCTGAACAGGGGGCTTAGTCCTTGGGTTTTCAGGGGTCCGGCGGCTCCGGAGAACCGCCGGGATTGGTGGGTTAGGCGCTGTACTTCTTGATCACTTCGTCGGCGACGTGTTGCGGCACCGGCTCATAGTGGTCGTACTGCATGGTGAACACCGCCCGGCCCTGCGACATGCCGCGCAGCGTGTTCACATAGCCGAACATGTTGGCCAGCGGCACGAAGGCGTTCACCACCGTGGCGTTGCCGCGCATGTCCTGGCTCTGGATCATGCCGCGACGGCCGTTCAGGTCGCCGATGACCGAGCCGAGGTAGTCCTCGGGGGTCACGACCTCGACCGCCATGATCGGCTCGAGCAGCTTGGGCGCGCCCTTCTCCTTCAGTTCGCGGAAGGCGGCGCGGGCCGCGATCTCGAACGCCAGCACGCTGGAGTCGACGTCGTGGTATTTGCCGTCCGTCAGGGTCGCCTTGAAGTCGATCAGCGGGAAGCCGGCCAGCAGGCCGCTGTCCTTGATGGACTCGAGACCCTTCTGGACGCCCGGGATGTATTCCTTGGGCACGGCGCCGCCGACGATCGAGCTCTCGAACACGAAGCCCGAACCCGGCTCGCCCGGTTCGAAGGTGATCATGACGCGGGCGAACTGGCCCGTGCCGCCGGTCTGCTTCTTGTGGGTGTAGTCGATGTCGACCTTGCGGCCGAGCGATTCACGGTAGGCCACCTGCGGCGCGCCGATGGTGGCGTCGACCTTGTAGGTGCGGCGCAGGATGTCGATCTTGATGTCCAGGTGCAGCTCGCCCATCCCCTTGAGGATGGTCTGGCCGGACTCGTGGTCGGTCGAGACGGTGAACGACGGGTCCTCCGAGGCCAGCTTGGCCAGGGCGACGCCCAGCTTCTCCTGATCGGCCTTGGTCTTGGGCTCGACCGAGATCTCGATGACCGGGGCCGGGAATTCCATCTTCTCGAGGATGACCGGCGACTTGATCGGATCGCACAGGGTGTCGCCCGTGCGGGTGTCCTTGAGGCCGGCCAGGGCGACGATGTCGCCGGCGTAGGCTTCCTTGATGTCCTGGCGGTCGTTGGAGTGCATCAGCAGCATGCGGCCGACGCGCTCCTTCTTGTCGCGGCTCGAGTTGAGCAGGCCCATGCCGGTTTCCATGATGCCGGAATAGATGCGGCAGAAGGTCAGCGAGCCGACGAACGGGTCGTCCATGATCTTGAAGGCGAGGACCGACAGGGGCTCGTCGTCGGAGGCCTTGCGGACCACCGGCTCTTCGGTGCGGTAGTCGAGGCCCGGGGTCGGCGGAATGTCGACCGGCGACGGCAGGTAGTCGACGACGGCGTCGAGCAGGGTCTGGACTCCCTTGTTCTTGAAGGCCGAGCCGCACAGGATCGGATAGAAGGCGCCGGTGAGCACGGCCTTGCGGATGCACTTCTTCAGCGTCTCTTCCGACGGCTCCTGGCCGTCGAGGTAGGCTTCCATCGCCTCGTCGTCGAGCTCGACCGCATTGTCGATCAGGTACTGGCGGGCCTCATTGGCCTTGTCCATCAGGTCGGCCGGGATGTCGCCGACGGTGAAGTTGGCGCCGAGGGCGTCGTTGTCCCAGACCACCGACTTCATCGCGACCAGGTCGACCAGGCCCGACAGCGAGCTCTCGGAGCCGATCGGGAACTGGATCGGCACGGCCTTGGCGCCGAGGCGGTCGCGGATCGACTGGACCGAAGCGTCGAAGTCGGCGCCGATCTTGTCCATCTTGTTGACGAAGACGATGCGCGGCACCGAATATTTGTCGGCCTGGCGCCAGACGGTCTCGGTCTGGGGCTCCACGCCGGCGTTGCCGTCCAGCACCGTCACGGCGCCGTCGAGCACGCGCAGCGAGCGCTCGACCTCGATGGTGAAGTCCACGTGGCCGGGGGTGTCGATGATGTTGAGGCGCTTCTCTTTCCAGAAGGCGGTCGTCGCGGCGGACGTGATGGTGATGCCGCGCTCCTGCTCCTGGTCCATCCAGTCCATGGTGGCGGCGCCGTCATGGACCTCGCCGATCTTGTGGGACTTGCCGGTGTAGAACAGAATCCGCTCGGTCGTCGTCGTCTTGCCCGCGTCGATGTGGGCCATGATGCCGAAGTTGCGGTAGTCCTCGATCTTGTGAGTGCGGGCCATGAAAGCGTGCCTTGAAGTGAGTTCAGGACGCGTTTCGCGCCCTCGGGGAGATCTTCGTCTGTCTGGATAAGCAGGCGCGGGCGATTTAGCTCAAACCGCCCGCGCCGGATAGTCGGTAGATAGGAGCCGATGGAGGCTCCTTGAAGGCGTTACCAGCGGTAGTGGCTGAAGGCGCGGTTGGCTTCGGCCATCTTGTGGGTGTCTTCGCGCTTCTTGACCGCGGTGCCGCGGTTGTTCGAAGCGTCCAGCAGCTCGGCGGCCAGCTTTTCCGTCATGGTGTTCTCACCACGCTTGCGGGCGGCGTTGACCAGCCAGCGGATGGCCAGCGCCTTGCGGCGATCCGGGCGAACCTCGACCGGCACCTGATAGGTGGCCCCGCCGACGCGGCGCGAACGCACTTCGACCGCCGGAGCGACGTTTTCCAGCGCGGAGTGGAAAGTCGCGACAGGCTCCTGGTCCTTCTTCTTGTCGGCCAGGATGTCGAACGCGCCGTAGACGATGTTCTCGGCGACGGCTTTTTTGCCCTCGTACATGACGTAGTTCATGAACTTGGTGACGGTCAGATCCTTGAATTTGGGATCCGGCAGAACTTCGCGCTTCTGTGCGCGGTGACGACGTGACATGGGCCTGGCCTTCTAAAGCAGTCTCTGGAGTCCCGGCGGAACCGGGAAAATCTGGGGTGGCGGGGTCGCTTACTTCGGACGCTTGGCGCCGTAGTGCGAACGGCGCTGCTTGCGGTCCTTGACGCCTTGGGTGTCGAGCACGCCGCGCAGGATGTGGTAGCGAACGCCGGGCAAGTCCTTGACGCGGCCGCCGCGGATCAGGACCACCGAGTGCTCCTGCAGATTGTGGCCCTCGCCGGGGATGTAGCACACGGCTTCGATGCCTGTGGTCAGACGCACCTTGGCGACCTTACGGAGCGCGGAGTTCGGCTTCTTCGGGGTCGTCGTATAGACGCGGGTGCAGACGCCGCGGCGCTGCGGGCAGCCCTTCAGGGCCGGGACCTTGTTGCGGACCGGCTTGGGGGCGCGCGGCTTGCGGATCAGCTGGTTGATAGTCGGCATCGAGTACTCGTTCTCTTCTAATCGATGGGGGCGTGTGCCTTTCGGCCGGAGCGCCCCGGTGAGCCTTCTTTTCGGACGACGCCGATGCGCCGCCCCGGGTTTGATTTCGAGCAGCAAGCGCGACAAACAGAAAAGCCGGAACGCGCGCTTCGGGCGTTCCGGCGGGCGACAGCCCGGTCGTTCGATTGTCACGATCCCGACGAACGCTGACGCGCCCGCCTCGAAAGTGGGCGGCTTCTACGCCGGGAGGAGCCTGGGGTCAAGGGCGCCCGCCCGGGCGGTCATGCAATCGCAGGCCGCAATACGGCCACGCTCACACCCTCCACTGGCGGCGGACGCAGGGAGGATCGATGGCCGGGCCGGCGTGGGTGTCGCCTTCGGGAGCCGGACGCTGGCGAACGCCGGCGATCGTGGCGGCGTCGCTGGGCCTGCACGCCGTGGTGCTGGGCTATATCGGCTTCAAGGCCTTCACCCCCCTCCGATACTACGGCGAGACGGGGGTCATCGACGATCCGATATTCCCGTGGCCGACTATCTATGCCGAGATCGAGCCGCGCCCCCTGCTCCCTGGCGAAGCGGCGCGAACGCGCGAGACCCCCGCGCCAAACGACTGGACGCCCACCCTCCCGGATGCCGGAACGCGGCGAAGCCCGACCGCCGGTGCGACGGGGTCCGCGATCCCTCTCGACCCGTCCGGATCGCCAGTCCCCCGGACCACCGCTTACGGGGCTCCTTCCCCACCGGCGGATGTCGGCACCGCGGCGTGGCGAGTGCGGCCTGGAGCGACGGGCGACCGGCTCGACGCTGGCCCGCGTGTCAACGCCGTGACCTGCGCAAGCCCCGGACTGCTGTCCCCCGAAGACCGTATCCTGTGTGACAGTCGCTTTGCGCAGCGGGCGAGGCTGGCCTCTCCGGTCGCGGGGACCGACAATGCCGACCGCGACGCCCGCTTCGCCCGTCAAGGCGCACGGGCGCTCGCCCGCTACGAGGCGCGACGAGCGCCCCTGTCCGATGCGGACGATCCGCCCTGCGACAAGTCCGGGCCGATCGCGGAATGCGAACTGGAGATCCACGTCGACCTGTTCTCATCAACACGGGGTTGGCTGCCCAACCTGAGGGGCGACGATGACGATTGAGCGCCCGGCCCGACTGTGGAACCCGGTATGGCCCCGGCGCGCCGAGCGCTGGCGCAGGCCGGCGATCGTGGCCGTGTCGCTTGGTCTTCACGCGCTGGTGCTGGGCCTGATCGGGCTTCGCTCGTTCGGGCTGGATGCGCCGGCCGGTCCGGTCGAACGGACCATCTATGTGGAGATAGAGCCCCGCCCCCTGCTGACCGGCGAGGTGGCGCGGGTGCGGCCGCCGCCAGCCCGGCCTGATACGCCTTCGCAAGCCCTGCCCGACGCCGGCGCGCCGAGCGCGCAGGCCGATCCGTTCCGCAGACTTGAGGATGACGACGACCAGCCCACCCCCCGGCTCACCGCGCCCGGGGCCCCTGCCCCGCCCGCCGATGTCGGTACGGCGCCGTGGCGGGTGCGGCCCGAGACGATGGGCGATCGGGTCGGGCGGGGTCTGCGGACGAGCCCGGTCGGCTGCGCCAGCTCCGGCCTGCTTACCGCGGCCGAACGCGCGGTCTGCGACGATCGGCTGGGAGAGCGCGCCGCCGCCGCCGCGCCGATCGAGGGCTCCGGCAATCCGGAGCGCGACGCCCGCTTCGCCCGCGAGGGCGCGCGGGCCCTGGCCGAGTACGAGGCCCGCCGCCGCCCGCTGAGCGGCGGGATCGGCATCGTGGGGCCGCAGGAAGGGCCGGGCGGGAACTTCGGCATGGGTGTGGCCGGGGCCCACCTCGACCCGTCGCTGCGACCGGATTCCACCACCAACATCCGCACCCGGCGGGACCGGAACCGGGAGGCCGAAGAGGACTGACCCTCCCCCTCCCCGCCCCGCTCAAGCAGCGAGCGCCCGCGGTGCGAGCGTAGCGCCCAAAAGAAAAGGGCGGCCCCGTCGCCGGAGCCGCCCTCTTCAGTTCAGTCCGAACCCGGAGATCAGCCTTCGCTGTTCTCCAGCTCCAGGGCCAGGTCGGCCGGGAGCGGCTCGATGGCCTCTTCGCGGGCCTGGGTCAGCTCGGCGTCGCGCTCGTTGGCCACCTTCTGCAGCGAGCGCAGGTAGGCGCCGGTGCCCGCCGGGATCAGCCGGCCGACGATGACGTTCTCCTTCAGGCCTTCCAGCGTGTCCTTCTTGCCGTTGACCGAAGCGTCGGTGAGGACGCGGGTGGTCTCCTGGAAGGACGCCGCCGAGATGAAGCTGCGGGTCTGCAGCGACGCCTTGGTGATGCCCAGCAGGACCGGCTGGGTGGTGGCCGGACGGCCGCCACGCTTCTCGACCTTCTGGTTCTCGAGCACGGCTTCCGCCACCTCGACCGTGTCGCCACGGATCAGGGTGGTCTCGCCCGAGTCGAGGATCTCGACCTTCTGCAGCATCTGGCGAACGATCACCTCGATGTGCTTGTCGTTGATCGGCACGCCCTGCAGTCGGTAGACCTCCTGCACTTCGTTCACCAGATACTCGGCCAGCGCCTCGACGCCCTGGATGCGCAGCAGGTCGTGCGGATCCGGATTGCCGTCGATGATGTAGTCGCCCTTGTTGATCAGATCGCCGTCGTGGACGGAGATGTGCTTGCCCTTGGGGATCAGGAACTCGACCGCATCGCCCTGCACGCCGTCCGCATTGGGCTCGGGCGTGATCTTGATGCGGCGCTTGTTCTTGTAGTCGCGCCCGAACTCGACGCGGCCGTCCATCTCGGCGATGACCGCGCAGTCCTTGGGACGACGCGCCTCGAACAGCTCGGCCACCCGCGGCAGACCGCCGGTGATGTCGCGGGTCTTGGCTCCCTCGGTCGGCACGCGGGCGATGATCTCGCCCGGCTTGACCACGTCGCCGTTGTTCACGGACAGAACCGCGCCCACCGGCAGCAGGTAACGGGCGTCGGAGCCCGAGGCCAGCTTGGCGTATTCGTCGCCCTTGGTGACGCCCATGGCCGGACGCAGGTCCGCGCCGCGCGGGCTGGCGCGCCAGTCGGAGACGACGCGCTGGGCGATGCCCGTGGCCTCGTCGGTCTCTTCCTTGACGGACAGCCCCTCGACCAGATCCTCGAAGCGGATGGTGCCGCCCACTTCGGTCAGGATCGGCGAGGTGTAGGGGTCCCACTCGGCCAGACGCTGGCTGCGCTTGACCTCGGCGCCCTCGGTGACCCGCAGGCGGGCGCCGTAGGGCAGCTTGTGGGTCTCGCGGTCCTTGCCGTCGACCACGATGGTGATCGTCACGTTGCGGCTCATGGCCACCAGGTCGCCGTGGGCCGCCTTGACGGTCGGTCCGGCGATCCTGGCCGTACCGGCGTTGGTCGCCTCGTAGAACGAGGTCTCCGCCACCTGGGCCGTGCCGCCGATGTGGAAGGTCCGCATCGTCAGCTGGGTGCCGGGCTCGCCGATCGACTGGGCGGCGATGACGCCGACCGCTTCGCCGATGTTGACGTTGGTCCCGCGGGCCAGGTCACGGCCGTAGCAGTAGGCGCAGATGCCGGCTTCCGCCTCGCAGGTCAGGGCCGAGCGGACCTTGACCGACTGGACGCCGGCGTCGTCGATGACCTCGACCTCTTCTTCCTGCAGGTAGGTGTCGGCGGGGAACAGGACGTTATCGGTGCCCGGCTCCTTGATGTCCTCGGCCGCGTAACGGCCCAGCACCCGCTGACCCAGCGAGACCAGCACGTCGCCGCCTTCGACCACGGCGCGCAGGGTGATGCCCCGCGTCGAGCCGCAATCGTCCTCGGTGACGATCGAGTCCTGCGCCACGTCGACCAGACGACGCGTCAGATAGCCGGAGTTGGCGGTCTTCAGCGCGGTGTCGGCCAGACCCTTGCGGGCGCCGTGGGTGGAGTTGAAGTACTCAAGGACGGTCAGGCCTTCCTTGAAGTTCGAGATGATCGGCGTCTCGATGATCTCGCCCGAGGGCTTGGCCATCAGGCCGCGCATGCCGCCCAGCTGCTTCATCTGGGCCTGCGAACCGCGGGCGCCGGAGTTGGCCATCATGAACACCGAGTTGATGTCCGGGTTCTGGCCCTTGGCCAGCACGCGCGGCTGGGCGATCTCGCCCATCATCGCATCGGCGATCTTGTCCGTGGCCTTGGCCCAGGCGTCGACGACCTTGTTGTACTTCTCGCCCTTGGTGATCAGGCCGTCGGCGTACTGTTGCTCGTACTCCTCGACCTGGGTCCGGGTGGCTGCGACCAGGGTGGCCTTGGCGGCCGGGATGACGATGTCGTCCTTGCCGAACGAAATGCCGGCCTTGGCGGCCTCGCGGAAGCCCAGCTGCATCATCTGGTCGGCGAAGATGACCGTCGCCTTCTGACCGCAGTGGCGATAGACCTGATCGATCAGGTTGCCGATTTCCTTCTTGGTCAGGTTCTTCTCGAGCAGCCGGTAGCCGATGTTGGCGTTGTGCGGCAGCAGGGCGCCCAGCTTCATCCGGCCCGGGGTCGTGTCGATGACCTTGGTGATGACTTCGCCGGCGGCGTTCATCTCGGTCCAGCGGGCCTTGATCTTGGTGTGCAGGGTCACGACGCCGGCGTCGAGCGCCGCGTCGATCTCGCCCATGTTGGCGAACAGCTTGCCCTCGCCCTTCTCGCCTTCCTTGACCAGCGAGAGGTAGTAGAGGCCCAGCACGATGTCCTGCGACGGCACGATGATCGGCTTGCCGTTGGCGGGCGACAGGATGTTGTTGGTCGACATCATCAGGACGCGCGCTTCCAGCTGCGCTTCAAGCGACAGCGGAACGTGAACGGCCATCTGGTCGCCGTCGAAGTCGGCGTTGAAGGCGGTGCAGACCAGCGGGTGCAGGCGGATGGCCTTGCCCTCGATCAGCTTCGGCTCGAACGCCTGGATGCCCAGACGGTGCAGGGTCGGGGCGCGGTTCAGCAGCACCGGGTGCTCACGGATGACCTCGTCGAGGATATCCCACACCTGCGGCTGCTCGCGCTCGACCATGCGCTTGGACTGCTTGACCGTGCCGGACAGGCCCTTGGCGTCGAGGCGCGCGTAGATGAACGGCTTGAACAGCTCCAGCGCCATCTTCTTGGGCAGGCCGCACTCGTGCAGCTTCAGCTCGGGACCGACGGTGATGACCGAACGGCCCGAATAGTCGACGCGCTTGCCCAGAAGGTTCTGGCGGAAGCGGCCCTGCTTGCCCTTCAGCATGTCGGCGAGCGACTTCAGCGGGCGCTTGTTGGCGCCGGTAATGACGCGGCCGCGACGGCCGTTGTCGAACAGGGCGTCGACCGACTCCTGCAGCATCCGCTTTTCGTTGCGGATGATGATGTCCGGCGCGCGCAGCTCGATCAGGCGCTTCAGGCGGTTGTTGCGGTTGATGACCCGGCGATACAGGTCGTTCAGGTCGGACGTGGCGAAGCGGCCGCCGTCCAGCGGCACCAGCGGGCGCAGTTCCGGCGGGATCACCGGCACGACCGTCAGGATCATCCACTCGGGCTTGTTGCCGCTCTCAAGGAAGGCCTCGATCAGCTTCAGGCGCTTGGAGGCCTTCTTGGCCTTCATTTCCGAGGGGCTGTCGGCCAGTTCGCCGCGGTGCTTCTCGGCTTCGGCGTGCAGGTCGATGCCGATCAGCAGATTGCGCACGGCCTCGGCGCCGATCTCGGCGGTGAAGCCGTCATCGCCGAACTCGTCCTGGTAGCGGTAGAACTCGTCTTCCGTCAGCAACTGGTTCTGCTTCAGCGGGGTCAGGCCCGGCTCGGTGACGATGTAGTTCTCGAAATACAGGACGCGCTCGACGTCCTTCAGCGCCATGTCCAGCATCAGCGAGATGCGCGACGGCAGCGACTTCAGGAACCAGATGTGGGCGACCGGGGCGGCCAGTTCGATATGGCCCATCCGCTCGCGCCGGACGCGGGCGAGGGTGACCTCGACGCCGCACTTCTCGCAGATAATGCCCTTGTACTTCATGCGCTTGTACTTGCCGCACAGGCATTCGTAGTCCTTGGTCGGGCCAAAGATACGGGCGCAGAACAGGCCGTCACGCTCGGGCTTGAACGTGCGGTAGTTGATCGTTTCCGGCTTCTTGATCTCGCCGAACGACCACGACCGGATCTTCTCCGGCGAAGCCAGGGCGATCTTGATCTGGTCGAAGGTCGGGGTGACCGGGACCGGGTTGAAGATGTTCAGGACTTCCTGGTTCATCTTGATTCCTTCTGCGGGGCTTCCCGCGTAATTTCATGTGGAGAGAGCGAGAGACCGTCCCTCCCCGCTTGCGCGAGGAGGGATCATCCGGTCGGTCAGCTGTTCTCCAGCTCCACGTTCAGGCCCAGCGAGCGCATTTCCTTGACGAGCACGTTGAAGCTCTCGGGAATGCCCGCCTCGAAGCTGTCGTCGCCGCGGACGATGGCCTCGTAGACCTTGGTGCGTCCGGCCACGTCGTCGGACTTCACCGTCAGCATCTCCTGCAGGGTGTAGGCCGCGCCGTAGGCTTCCAGCGCCCACACCTCCATCTCGCCGAAGCGCTGTCCGCCGAACTGCGCCTTGCCGCCCAGCGGCTGCTGGGTGACCAGCGAGTACGGGCCGATCGAGCGGGCGTGGATCTTGTCGTCCACCAGGTGGTGCAGCTTCAGCATGTAGATGTAGCCGACGGTGACCGGGCGCTTGAACTGCTCGCCGGTCTGGCCGTCATAGACGATCGACTGACCGGTGCGATCCAGGCCCGCCTTCTCCAGCAGGTCCTCGATGTCGTTGATGTGCGCGCCATCGAACACCGGCGTGGCGAAGGGCACGCCCTTCGACAGGTTGCGGGCCAACTCGACCAGGTCCTCCTCCGATTCCGGAAGCGGCGTGTCCTTGCCGTAGATGCTGGTCAGGTGGTCGACCAGCGCCTTCTTCTGTCCGCCCTGTTGCCAGGCTTCCAGCAGGCCCTGGATCTGCTTGCCGAGACCGGCCGCAGCCCAGCCCAGATGGGTTTCGAAGATCTGGCCGATGTTCATGCGCGAGGGCACGCCCAGCGGGTTCAGAACCAGGTCGACGGTGGTGCCGTCTTCCAGGTGCGGCATGTCCTCGATCGGAAGGATCTTGGAGATGACGCCCTTGTTGCCGTGACGGCCGGCCATCTTGTCGCCGGGCTGAAGCTTGCGCTTCACGGCCACGAAGACCTTGACCATCTTCATCACGCCCGGGGGCAGTTCGTCGCCGCGCTGCAGCTTCTCGACCTTGTCCTCGAAGCGGCGGTCGAGCGCCTTGCGGGCGTCCTCGAACTGCTTCTTCATGGCCTCGAGCTCGCCCATCGCCTTCTCGTCGTCGAGGGCGATCTGCCACCACAGGCCGCGCGACAGCTCGTTGAGCTTGTCTTCCGTGACCTTGCCGCGGCCCAGGCCCTTGGGACCCGAGGTGGCGTTCTTGTCGAGGATCAGCGGCTTCAGGCGGCCATAGACGTTGCGCTCCAGGATCTTGAGCTCATCGTCCCGGTCCTTGCCCAGGCGTTCGATCTCGGCGCGCTCGATGGCGACCGCGCGTTCGTCCTTGTCGACGCCGTGGCGGTTGAACACGCGCACGTCGACGATGGTGCCGGCGACGCCGGGCGGCAGGCGCAGGCTGGTGTCGCGGACGTCCGAAGCCTTCTCGCCGAAGATGGCGCGCAGCAGCTTCTCTTCCGGCGTCATCGGGCTCTCGCCCTTGGGCGTGACCTTGCCGCACAGGATGTCGCCCGGCTGAACCTCGGCGCCGATCGCCACGATGCCGGCCTCGTCGAGGTTGCGCAGGGCTTCCTCGCCGACGTTCGGGATGTCGCGGGTGATCTCTTCCGGGCCCAGCTTGGTGTCGCGGGCCATGACCTCGAACTCCTCGATGTGGATCGAGGTGAAGACGTCGTCGCGCACGATGCGCTCGGAGATCAGGATCGAGTCTTCGAAGTTGTAGCCGTTCCACGGCATGAAGGCGACGAGGGCGTTGCGGCCCAGGGCCAGTTCACCCAGGTCCGTCGACGGGCCGTCGGCGATGACGTCGCCGGCCTTCACCTCATCGCCCACGCGCACGATCGGGCGCTGGTTGATGCAGGTCGACTGGTTGGAACGCTGGAACTTCGACAGGCGGTAGATGTCGACACCCGAACGGCTGGCGTCCTGCTCGTTGGTGGCGCGCACGACGATGCGGGTGCCGTCGATCTGTTCGACGACGCCGTCACGCTTGGCGACCACGACCGCGCCCGAGTCCACGGCCACGACCGCTTCCATGCCGGTGCCGACCAGCGGCGCGTCCGACTGCACCAGCGGCACGGCCTGACGCTGCATGTTGGCGCCCATCAGCGCGCGGTTGGCGTCGTCGTTCTCAAGGAACGGGATCAGGGCGGCGGCGACCGAAACGACCTGTTTCGGCGACACGTCCATCATGTCCACGTCGGCCTTGATCAGCAGCTGGGAGTCGCCGTTGATCCGGCCGGGGACCAGGTCCTCGACGATCTCGCCGTTCTTCAGCTCGATGTTGGCCTGGGCGATGGTGTATTTCGCCTCTTCCATGGCCGAGATGTAGACCACCTCGTCCGTGGCCTTGCCGTCCTTGACGCGCCGGTAGGGGCTTTCGATGAAGCCGTACTTGTTGACCCGCGCGTGGGTGGCCAGCGAGTTGATCAGGCCGATGTTCGGGCCTTCCGGCGTCTCGATCGGGCAGATGCGGCCGTAGTGGGTCGGGTGGACGTCGCGGACCTCGAAGCCGGCGCGCTCGCGCGTCAGGCCGCCCGGGCCGAGCGCCGAAAGGCGGCGCTTGTGGGTGATCTCGGACAGCGGGTTGGTCTGGTCCATGAACTGCGACAGCTGCGACGAGCCGAAGAACTCGCGCACGGCCGCGGCGGCCGGCTTGGCGTTGATCAGGTCGTGCGGCATCACCGTGTCGATATCGACCGAGGACATGCGCTCCTTGATGGCGCGCTCCATCCGCAGGAGGCCGACGCGATACTGGTTCTCCAGCAGCTCGCCGACCGAACGGACCCGGCGGTTGCCCAGGTTGTCGATGTCGTCGATCTCGCCCTGGCCGTCCTTCAGGCCGACGAGGATCTGCAGCACGCGCAGGACGTCATCCTTGCGCAGCACGCGGATCTCGTCCGAGACCTCGGGAGTCTCCAGACGCATGTTCATCTTGACCCGGCCGACGGCCGACAGGTCGTAGCGCTCGCTGTCGAAGAACAGCGAGTTGAACATGGCCTCGGCGGCTTCCGGGGTCGGCGGCTCGCCCGGACGCATGACGCGGTAGACGTCGAACAGCGCGTCCTCGCGGCCGGTGTTCTTGTCGATGCGCAGGGTGTTGCGCATGTAGGCGCCGACCGTGACGTGGTCGATGTCCAGCACGTCGATGGTGGTGAAGCCGTGGCTTTCCAGCAGTTCGATGGTGGGCTGGTCCAGCTCGTCGCCGGCCTCGGCGTAGATCTCGCCGGTCTCGTAGTTGACGGCGTCGGCGGCCAGATACTTGCCCAGCAGAGCGTCGGCGGCCAGCGACAGCGAGGTCGTCGTGTCGCCCAGCTTCTTGGCCTGGCGGGCGCTGATCTTGGTCCCGGCGGCGGCGATCACCTCGCCGGTGTCGGCGTCGACCAGGTCGAATTCCGGCTTCACCCCGCGCCAGCGCTCGGCCTTATAGGGCGTGACCCAGCCTTCGCCGCGCTTCTCGTAGGGCACGGTCTCGTAGAAGGTCTTGAGGATTTCCTCGCCGTCCATGCCCAGACCCATCAGGAAGGTCGAGGCCGGCAGCTTCCGGCGGCGGTCGATGCGGACGTAGACGATGTCCTTGGCGTCGAACTCGAAGTCGAGCCACGAACCGCGGTAGGGGATGACGCGGGCGGCGAACAGCAGCTTGCCCGAGCTGTGCGTCTTGCCCTTGTCGTGGTCGAAGAAGACGCCCGGCGACCGGTGCATCTGCGAGACGATGACCCGCTCGGTCCCGTTGACGATGAAGGTGCCCTTGTCCGTCATCAGGGGGATGTCCCCCATGTAGACGTCCTGCTCCTTGATGTCCTTGACCGAGCGCGCGCCGGTCTCCTCGTCCGATTCAAAGACGATCAGGCGCAGCTTGACCTTCAGCGGCGCGGCATAGGTCATGTCGCGCTGGATGCATTCCTCGACGTCGTACTTCGGGTCCTCGAACTCGTAGGAGACGTATTCCAGGATGGCGCGCTCGTTGAAGTCCTTGATCGGGAAGACCGACTTGAACACCGCCTCGATGCCCTGGTCCTTGCGCGGCCCCGAGCGGACCTCGCGCTGCAGGAACTGCTCGTAGGAGGCGCGCTGAACCTCGATCAGGTTCGGCATCTGCACCGCTTCGGGGATCCGCCCGAAGGAGTGGCGGATGCGCTTCTTGCCGGTGAACGAGGTGGCGGTGGCGAACTGACCGTTGACGGCGAGTTCGGCGTTGGACTTGGCCATTCTGTCTTCCCAATGCGCGAGGCCGGGCAGCCCGCGCTCAATGCAGCAGCCACGGCTCCGCCAATCCGGCGACCCGTGACCATCGGTTTCGGCGTCCACCCTCGGGCCTTGCGGTCCCAGGACACCTGAAATGTAAGGCTCCCTTGGGGAGGAGCGCGCCTTCGCACCGGTCGGAGGGCGACAAACCGGGCCTCGGCGCTTTCGCGCGTATCTCTCACGGAGTTAGCGGAACGCGCTGATATACTCGCTTTGACGGCGAAATAAAGACCGTCGTCATCCTTTTTCGGAAGTGGCCGGAATACGCCGGCTCCCGCGCGCGCCGCGCTGCCCATTGCTTTGCAACGACAGGAAAAATAGCGTCGCCGCATGAATCGCATCGCGCTCGCGGCGGCCGCCGCCCTCATCCTTTCGGCCTGCGCCTCGACCGGGCCGAACCCGTACGACTTTTCGGGCCCGGCGACCCAGGCCAACTGGGACGCCGGCAACGCCGCCTATCTGACCTGGAACGCCGCGCGCGGCGGGTGGACCACCACCGCCTCCGGCCTGCAGTACCGCCGCGTCGGCCGCGCCAATCCGGACGGCCGCCAGCCGGCCTCGACCGATACGGTCAAGGTCCACTACCGCGGGACCTTCGTCGACGGGCGGGAGTTCGACAGCAGCTACGTCCGCAACGAGCCGGCCGAATTCCCGCTGAACCGCGTCATCAAGGGCTGGACCGAGGGCGTCGGCCTGATGCGCGAGGGCGAGAAGTTCGAGTTCGTGATTCCCGCTTCGCTGGGTTACGGCGACCGCTGGGTCGGCGGCGACGAACTGCCGCCCAATTCGACCCTGCTGTTCACGGTCGAACTGCTCGAGGTGAAGCCGGCGGGCTGACCCGGAGCCAGACCGGCCGGAACCGCGAACATGACAGGGATTTAATCCGTCGATCCGTCGCGGCGCTCTAGCTTGCCGTTGAACCTCACTGACCGAGAACCTCCGATGATGCGTTCCGCCCGCCTGCTCGCCTCCGCCTGCGCCGCCGCCCTGCTGTTCGGGTCCGCTCCGGCCCTGGCCCAGGTGGGGACGCCGGCGCTGGACCGGGCCCTGGCGCCGATCCCGGCTCCCCGCGACGCCCCCTACCCCGGCGTGATCTCGCTGGAGATGGACGCCACCGACCTCGACCGCCGCATCGTATCGGTGAAGCAGACGGTCCCGGTCACCGGCCCGGGGCCGATGATCCTGCTCTATCCGTCGTGGCTGCCGGGCAACCACGGCCCGGTCGGTCCCGTGGACGACATCGCCGACCTGCACTTCAGCGCCAACGGCCAGCCGCTGCGTTGGGTGCGCCACACGGTCGAGACCAACGGCTTCCAGATCGACGTGCCCGCCGGCGTCTCCTCGATCGACGTGTCCTTCAAGTGGCTGACCCCCATCGACGGCAGCCAGGGCCGCGTCGTCATCACCGACGAGATGCTGAACATCCAGTGGGAGAAGGCGGTCCTCTATCCCGCCGGCTACGACACCAGCGGCATCACCATGCGCCCGACCCTGCGCCTGCCTGCCGGCTGGCGGTACGGCACGGCGCTGGACACCGAGAGCTTCGAGAACGGCGTGGCGACCTTCGCGCCGATCAGCCTCGAGCATTTCGCCGACAGCCCGCTGTTCGCCGGGGCCCACTATCGCCAGATCGACCTCGACCCGGGCGGCCGTTCGCCGGTGCGCCTGAACATTGTCGCCGACGACCCCGACATGCTGGCCGCCACCGACGCGCATATCGAACTGCACCGTAACCTCGTCGACCAGGCCGACCGCCTGTTCGGCGCGCGGCATTTCAACCACTACGACTTCCTGCTCGCCGTCACCGACCGGCTGGGCGGCATCGGGCTGGAGCACCACCGCTCGTCCGAAAACAGCGTCGACCCCAAATACTTCACCGCCTCCAACGACACGCTCGGCGACCGCGATCTGCTCGGTCACGAATATACCCACTCGTGGAACGGCAAGTGGCGGCGTCCCGCGGATCAGCTGACGGCCAACTTCAACGAGCCGCTGCAGAACTCCCTCCTGTGGGTCTACGAGGGCCAGACCCAGTACTGGGGCCAGGTGCTGACCACCCGCGCCGGCCTGCTCAGCAAGGAGCTTGAGCTCGGTTCGCTGGCCATGACCGCCGCCACCTACGGGCTGAGCCCCGGCCGGGCGTGGCGCGCCATGCAGGACACCACCAACGATCCGATCATCGCCCAGCGCCGACCGCAGCCCTGGGGGACCTTCCAGCGCAGCGAGGACTACTATTCGGAAGGCGCCCTGATCTGGCTCGACGCCGACACCTGGATCCGCGAGCAGTCGGGCGGCCGCCGCTCGCTGGACGATTTCGCCAGGGCCTTCTTCGGCGTCGAGGACGGCAACTGGGACCCCGCCCCCTACACCTTCGACGACATCGTTCGCACGCTGAACGAGGTCCAGCCGAACGACTGGGCGACCTTCCTGCGCACGCGGCTGGACGCCGTCGGCGCCGACGCTCCCATGCCGCTGGACGGCATCGAGCGCGGCGGCTACCGCCTCGTCTTCAAGGAAGAGCCCAACGCCTATCAGAAGGCGCTCTACACCGAATTCGGGCGCAACGATTTCCAGTATTCCCTGGGCATCCGCACCGACAACGCCAACCGCATTTCGCTGGTCCGCTGGGGCTCGCCGGCGTTCGAGGCGGGGCTGACCTCGGGCTGGGAGATCGTGGCGGTCAACGGCCGAACCGCCAGCCCGGGCGCCATTTCCGAAGCCATCACCGCCTCGAAGGGCAACGCCACGCCGATCGAAATGATGCTCAAGAAGGGCGAGCGCTTCCGCACCGTGCGCTTCGACTACCACGACGGCCTGCGCTACCCCCACCTCGAGCGGATCGAGGGCGCTCCCGACCGTCTGGGCGATATCCTCGCCCCGCGCCGCCGCTGATCGCGAGGAACGAACCGATGCTGAAGCCCGCCGCCCTCGCCCTGCTCCTCGCCTCCGCCGCGGTTCCAGCCATGGCCCAGGTCCCCGCCTCGCAGGCGCAAACGCCCCTGCCCGCCCCGACCAGCCTGCCGCATCCGCTGCCGCCGATCCCGGCGCCGCAGGATCGGGACTATCCGGGCGTCATCGCCATCGAGGCCGACCTGACCGACCTCGACCGCCAGATCATCCGGGTGCGCCAGACCGTCCCGGTCAGCGCCGGTCCCCTGGTGCTGCAATATCCCAAATTCATTCCCGGAAACCACGCCGACACCGGGCCGATCCAGCTGATCTCTGGCCTCACGGTCACCGGCGCCGGGGAGCGGATCGAATGGGTGCGCGACACGGTCGATCCGCACGCCTTCCACCTCGACATCCCGGCCGGCGTGACCTCGATCGACGTGGCTTTCGAATGGCTCACCCAGCCGAGCAACGCCGTCTGGCGCGTGGTCATGACCCCGGAGATGGTCAATCTGCAGTGGGAGAAGGCGCTGCTCTATCCCGCCGGCTACGCCCACAGCCGCATCACCTTCGCGCCGTCGGTCAAGCTGCCGGCCGGCTGGCGGCAGGGTTCGGCGCTGGAGGCGACCGGCCGCGAGGGCGACACGATCACCTTCGCCCCGATCTCGCTGGAGCACCTCGCCGACAGCCCGATGTTCGCCGGCGCCCACTACCGCCAGATCGACCTCGATCCGGGCGGCCGCTCACCCGTGCGCCTGAACATCGTCGCCGACGCTCCCGAGAACCTCGCCCCGTCCGACGAACAGATCGCCAGGCTGCGCGCACTCGTCGACCAGGCCGACTACCTCTACGGAGCCCGGCACTACGACCGCTACGACTTCCTGCTGGCCCTGACCGACCGGATGGGAGGCATCGGCCTCGAGCATCACCGGTCGTCGGAGAATTCGGCGTCGCCCGGCTTCTTCACGGAGGGCTTCGAGAAGAATTTCGGCACCCTGGCCCTGCTGCCGCACGAGTACACCCACAGCTGGAACGGCAAGTTCCGGCGGCCGTCCGACGAATACGTGCCCAACCTCAACGTTCCGACCCAGAACACGCTGATGTGGGTCTACGAGGGCCAGACGGAATACTGGGGCGAGGTGCTGACGGCCCGCTCGGGTCTGGCCTCGAAGGAAGAGCAGCTGGCGGTCATCGCCGAGATCGCCGCCTTCTACGAGAACCAGCCGGGCCGCCAGTGGCGCGCGCTGCAGGACACCACCAACCACAACCTGCTGGGCTATCGCACCTCCAACCCGTGGCCGTCATGGATGCGCGGCACCGGCGACTATTACCGCGAGGCGCTGCTGATCTGGCTGGACGCCGACACCCTGATCCGCGAGGCGACCAACAATCGCAAATCCCTCGATGATTTCGCCAAGGCCTTCTACGGGGTCGAGGACGGCGTCTGGGAAGCCCGGCCCTATACGTTCGAAGACGTGGTCGAGCACCTGAACGCGGTCCATCCGCACGACTGGGCGACCTTCCTGCGCAGCCGGCTGGACGCCGTCGGCCCGGAGGCCCGGGCGCCGCTGGACGGCATCGCCCGCGGCGGCTACCGCCTGACCTACGTCGACAGCCTGACCCCGGTCGAAAAGCGGGTGCAGGGCGGCTGGGCCAACAATTTCCAATACTCGCTGGGCTTCACCCTGGGTTCGGGGAACCGCATCACCGGCGTCCGCTGGGGCGGCCCCGCCTACGAACAGGGCCTCGGCGCCGGATGGGAGCTTGTGGCCGTGGGCGACCGCACGGCCTCGGCCGAGGCGCTCCGCGACGCCGTCACCGCGGCGAAGGGCGCGAGCGATCCGATCGTGCTGGTGGTCAAGCGCGGCGACGAGTTCCGCACCGTCAGCCTCGACTACCACGACGGCCTTCGCTACCCGCGTCTCGAGCGCGTCGAAGGGACGCCTGACCGTCTGGACGATATTCTCGAACCGCGGAGGCGGTAGGAGGACCCTACCAGCACACCTGCGGCTTCGGCGTCTTGCGGAGTTCGGTGGTCAAGGCCGCGCACTGGGCCGAAGCTTCATCGTGGGTCAGCTTGTCGAGGTTCCAGCGCAGGTCGCGCAGTTCCGTGCGCAACGCCACCTCGTCGGCCGGGCGCCCCTGCTTCAGCTCACAGGCGTGGATATCGTACTTGAGCGTCGCCAGCTCCATGCAGGTGTTGGACAGCGTCCCCATGATCAGCCGGGCCTTGGCCGCGGTCATGGGCAGGTCCGGCGACGGCGGGACCGGCGGCCCGGGGGGCGGCGGCAGTTCGCGGCCTGCGGCGAATTGATCGCAACCGGCGAGGCCAAGGCTGGCGGCGAGCGCGGCTGCGGCAATGGTCATCTTCATGGAAACCCCTCCCCATCTGTACGGTCAGGGGGCCACAACCGACAGCGGCTGTCCATGCCGCGCCCAAGGAAAACGGGCCGGGGATCGCTCCCCGGCCCGTTCAGGACTGT
The DNA here is from genome assembly GCF_964253355.1 of Brevundimonas sp. LjRoot202. Taxonomy (NCBI): domain Bacteria; kingdom Pseudomonadati; phylum Pseudomonadota; class Alphaproteobacteria; order Caulobacterales; family Caulobacteraceae; genus Brevundimonas; species Brevundimonas sp. LjRoot202. Next base: position 19,092 of record NZ_CAXUQW020000011.1, read on the forward strand.
CCCGAGGGACGATCCGTTTCTTACTTGATCTGCACCTTGGCGCCGGCTTCCGTCAGCTTCTTGGCGACTTCGTCGGCGTTCTGCTTCGAGACGTTCTCGACGACGTTCTGCGGAGCGCCTTCGACCAGGTCCTTGGCTTCCTTCAGGCCGAGGTCCGAACGGACGCCGCGGACTTCCTTGATGACGTTGATCTTCTTGTCGCCACCGTCCAGCAGGACGACGGTGAACTCGGTCTGCTCTTCAGCAGCTTCGGCCGGCGCGGCGCCGGCGCCGCCGGCGCCCGGCATGGCCATGGCCACCGGAGCAGCGGCGCTGACGCCCCACTTTTCTTCCAGCAGCTTGGACAGTTCGGCGGCTTCCAGAACGGTCAGCTTCGACAGGTCTTCAACGATTTTGGCGAGATCGGCCATGGTGTGTTTCCTTCGGAGGATTGGGTTTCAGTAGAGAGTTTGCAGAGATGAAAGAGGCGGGTCCGCTTACGCGGCGTCCTTCGTGGCGTAGGCGTTGAACACCCGGGCCAGTTGGGCCGCCGGGGCTTGCACGACGCCGGCGATCTTGGTCGCGGGAGCGTTGAGCAGGCCGAGCAGCGAGGCGCGGATCTGATCCAGCGAAGGCAGTTTGGAGAGAGTCTCCACGCCCTTCGCGTCCAGAACCTTCTCACCCATGAAGCCGCCGAGGACGACGAACTTGTCGTTGGCCTTGGCGTATTCGGCGGTGATCTTGGCGGCCGTCACCGCGTCGTCGGCATAGGCGATGCCCACGGGACCCTTGAACAGGCCGTGGTAGTCGCTGCCTTCGTCGGCTTCGAGCGCCTTGAGCGCCAGGCGGTTCTTGACCACCTTGAACGTGCCGCCTTCCTTGCGGAGGCGTCCACGCAGGTCTTCCATGTCCGCAACGGTCAGACCCAGGTTGTGGGTCACGACCACGGCGCCCGCGTCGGCGAAAACGCCCTTCAGCGTTTCGATCGACTCGGCTTTTTGTGCGCGGTCCATTGCGGTCTCCAGTCTGGTATTCGCCGCCGGGCTTATTCCCGACGACGGATTGGCCAAAGCGCCGCGCATCGCTGCGAGACGTTGAGGCCGGTCGTATTGTCCGAAGGAAGCTCGAACCCCGACGTCCGGATACCGGAGCGTCTGGCGTCGTCTGCATCCCCATCTCCCCACGGCGCCAGAGGGCTCTCTGGCATTTACGGCGCGGGTGGCCCCCACGCCCCGAAGTTCTCGGACAGGACCGCCGCGGCCGAAGCTACGACGGAGAAGCCGCGCTCTATACACGGAACCGGCGGGAACTCAAGCGGCGACCCTAGGCAGGGCGGCGGAAACGGGGTCAGATGCGCCTGATCGGGGAGGATCGCCATGACGGATGCCACTGAAGCGACCGGGCGCGACAGTCTGGGCCGGACCGGATCGCCGTTGCTGGTGACGGCGCGGCTCGCCATCGGGCTGGCGCAGGGCGCCGCCCTGTGGTGGCTGTATCGTTCGGCCGCGATGTTCGGAAGGGTCTGCGAAACCGCCGAAAACTGCGCCACGGACGTGCACTGGCCGGCCACGCAGCCGGAGGTGTTCGGCCCCTTGGCAATGATCCTCGTCATGGTCCCGGTCCTGCTGCTGGCTGGCGTCGGGCGGATGCGCTGGCCGGTCCTGTTGGGCTGGATTGCTGTCGCCACGGCCTTCCTCGCGCTGTTGGGCTGGCACGGCGTGGCCGCCCAGTCGATCAGCGAATACGGTCCACGCAGCCGCCCGCCCTTCCTGCCGTGGCCCATGCCCCTGTTTGCGGCCACCGCCCTGTTCATCGGCCATCATCTGGTCCTGCCCGCCGATCTGGAGCGGAAATGGATCGCGGCCTTCCCGACCTATTTCGACACGGCTTGGAAGGCGGGGGTGCAACTGGCGCTGTCGATCGGCTTCACCGGCGCTTTCTGGCTGCTGCTGTTCCTCGGCGCGGCCCTGTTCAACGTCATCGGGCTGGAGTTCCTCGGCGACCTAATCGCGAAGGACTGGTTCTCCATTCCCGTGACCACCGTCGTGTTCGCGACCGCTGTGCACCTGACCGACGTGCGCGACGGGCTGATCCGCGGCGTCCGCAGCGTGGTGCTGATGCTGCTGTCGTGGCTGCTGCTGCTGATGACCGTGCTCGCCGCCGGCTTCCTCGCCGCCCTGCCCTTCACCGGTCTTGCGGGGCTGTGGGAGACGGGCAGCGCCACCGCCCTGGTGCTGTCGGCGGCCGCCGCGCTGATCATCCTGATCAACACCGCCTACCAGGACGGGCGCGCCGACAACCTGCCGCCGGCGATCCTGCGCGGGACGGTTCGCGTCGCCGCCGTCCTGCTGACCCCGCTGGTGGTGATCGCCTTCTGGGGTCTGGCCCTGCGCATCGGCCAGCACGGCCTGACGCCAGATCGGATCATCGCCTTCGCCTGCGCCGTGATCGGCGCCGCCTATGCGGGGGGCTACGGCTTCGCCGCCCTCAGCCCGTTCTGGCGCAAGGGCGCCGGGTGGATGCGGTCGCTGGAGCGCACCAACGTCTGGACCGCCGTGCTGGAAATCGCGGTCATCCTGGCCCTGTTCAGCCCGATCGCCGATCCCGCACGTCTGTCGGTCGCCGACCAGGTCGCGCGGCTGGAGCGTGGCGCGGTCAAGCCGGACCAGTTCGACTACCGCTTCCTGCGCTTCGAGAGCGGCAAGGCGGGTGAGGCGGCGCTGGCTCGTCTGACTCGCTCGCCCGACCCGGTGATCGCGCGCAGCGCCCTTAACGTCCAGGCCGTCGAAGACCGGTGGGACGATACCGACGTCGGTTCGCCCAGCCGCACGCCCGAATTCGAGGTGCTCCCCGCCGGGGCAGTGCTTCCGCCGGACTTCATCGGTCCTGTCCCGCCGACCGACGAGCGCGCACGATGCGACACGTCGGCGGAGTGCGTCGCAACGGTTCGCGACCTTGACGGGGATGGAGCCGTCGAAGTCCTGATCGCGGACGAGCGCAGCGTTGCGCTCTGGGTGAAAAGCGAGTCCAGCGGCTGGGCCCGGCGCGGCAGCTACCGTTCAGGTTGGTGTCGCGGCCAGCCTAGGGAAGATGCTCGTGACATCCTGCGTGAGCAGCCCCTCAGGTTTGTCCCTCCACGTTGGCCGGACTTGATCATTCCGGGAGATCGGCAGGTGGAAGAAGTCAGCCACTTGGAGATGGAGCGGGATTGTACGGCTCGCCCTAACTCGCCCCGTTAACCCGCCGCTCACCACCCCGCACAACCCGATCTTCACCTTGTGCGGGGTAAAAACGTCCCGGAATGAGCCAGTCCCGCCGTAACGAGGACCGGCCCTGACGTGATGATGAAGGGCGAGCTGACATGAGCCGGACCGTACTCGTGGTCGACGACGATCCCACCCAGCGCCGGCTGGCGCAGGCGGTGCTGGAGCGCGAGGGCTACGCCGTGGTCCACGCCGAATCCGGCGGCGAGGCCATCGACCGGCTGACCAAGGGCGGCGGGGCCGACGTGGTCCTGCTGGATATGGTGATGCCCGGCATGAGCGGCATGGAGGCCCTGGCCGAGATCCGCACCGCCGGGGTCGCCACGCCGGTGATCGTGCTGACCGCCTCGGGCGGGGTCGATGCGGTGGTCAAGGCCATGCAGGCCGGCGCCCAGGACTTCTTCGTCAAGCCGGTTTCGGCCGAGCGCCTGCTGGTCGGGGTCCGCAACGCCCTGCAGCTGACCCAGCTGACGGCCGAGGTCGGCCGGCTGAAGAAGCATGTCGCCGGCCGCACCTCGTTCGATGATCTGGTGGGGCAGAGCCCGCCCATGCGGATGGTGCGCTCGCTGGGCCTGCGGGCCGCCAAGTCGGGCATCCCCGTGCTGGTCACGGGCGAAAGCGGCGTCGGCAAGGAAGTCATCGCCCGCGCCCTGCACGGCGCCTCGGACCGGGCCGGCAAGCCGTTCGTAGCGGTCAACTGCGGCGCCCTGCCCGCCAACCTCGTCGAGTCGATCCTGTTCGGCCACGAGAAGGGCAGCTTCACCGGCGCCCACGACAAGCACCTGGGCAAGTTCGCCGAGGCCTCCGGCGGCACCCTGTTCCTCGACGAGATCGGCGAACTGCCGCTCGACATGCAGGTCAAGCTGCTGCGGGCCCTGCAGGAGGGCGAGATCGATCCCGTCGGCTCCAAGCGCTCGGTCAAGGTCGACGTCCGCATCGTCTCCGCCACCAACCGGGATCTGGCGGGACAGGTGCGCGAGGGTCGCTTCCGCGAGGACCTGTTCTACCGCCTGAACGTCTTTCCGATCGAGGCGCCGGCGCTGCGCGACCGGCGCGAGGACATCCCGGCCTTGGTCGAGCATTTCATCGCCCGCTTCAATGTCGAGGAGGGCAAGCGGGTCGCCGGCTGCGCGGCGGAGACCCTCGCCCTGCTGTCCGCCTTCGACTGGCCCGGCAATGTGCGCCAGCTCGAGAACGCCATCTATCGGGCCATCGTCCTGTCCGACTCGCCCTTCCTGCAGCCGCACGACTTCCCGGCCATCTCCGGCCTCGCCGCACCGCTGCTCCCGGCTTCGTCGGAGGCGGATAGCCTTGACGGCGGCGATGGAGCGGACGCCCTCGACCTGCCGCCGCTGCCCGATACGCCGATCCGCATCCTCGACGAACGCGGCCACCTGCGCACGCTGGAGGAGATCGAGCGCGACCTGATCCAGCACGCCATCGAGGTCTACGCCGGCCATATGTCCGAGATCGCCCGTCGTCTCGGCATCGGTCGCTCGACCCTGTACCGCAAGGTCCGCGAACAGGGTCTCGAGGGTGCGCTGAAGGAAGCCGGCTGAGCCTGCCCGGCTACGCCCCGGGAAAGCCCGCAACCTGAACGAAAGTTCACTGAACGCCGACGGCGAAGCCGTGCGACAGGATCGGGCCTGCAACTGCCGGTTTCGTCCCTGAAACACGACGGACATATCGGCGCGCCACGTTCAACGCATAGTCTCTCCTCCCGGAACGCCGTCCCATGCTGCTCGTGACCACCGCCCTGTCCGGCCTGCTCGCCGGGGCCATCCAGACCGCGCCGGCTCCGGCCGCCCCCGCGCCGCAGCAACAACCCCGGCAACCCGCCGGTCAGACGGCTCCCCAGGAAGACGAACCCGCTCCGGCCGCAACGGCGGAGGATTTGGAGGGCGCTGTCGATCTCGGCACCGTCAACGTCACCGGCCAGCGCCCCCGGGGCAGCGTCGACAGCGACATCCCGCCGGACCTCACCCTCAGCGCCGAGGAAATCCAGGCTTACGGGGCCGGCAGCATCGCCGAACTCCTGACCTATCTGGAGCCGGTCACCCGCAGCTCGCGCGGGTCGGGCGGCCAGCCGGTCATGCTGGTCAACGGCCGGCGCATCTCGGGCTTCCGCGAAATCCGCGGCCTGCCGCCCGAGGCCATCGAGCGGGTCGACATCCTGCCCGAAGAGGTCGCCCTGGAGTACGGCTACCGGGCCGACCAGCGCGTGGTGAATTTCGTCCTCAAGTCGAATTTCCGTTCGCTGACCACCGAGATCGAGGGGCGCGTGCCCACCGCCGGCGGCCGCACGACGACGGAACTGGACGCCAACGTCCTGCGCATCTCGGGCGCCCGGCGCTGGTCGATGGAGCTCGAACACGAGCGCAGCACGGCGCTGTTCGAGAGCGAGCGCGATCTGATCCGCGATCCGGGGTCCGCGCCCTACGACCTGATCGGCAATATTTCGGGTGATCCCTTCGGAACGGAGATCGATCCCGCCCTGTCGGGTCTGGTCGGCGAAACGGCGACGGTCGCCCCGGTCCCGACCGCCGGTTTCGCCCTGAACGACTTCGCCGCCGCCTATGGCGATCCCCGCACCGGCGACCTGGGAGCCTACCGCACCCTGATGTCGGCCAGCGAGAGCTCTTCGGCCGGCGGTACGGTGAAGACCGACCTCAACGGCGACACCTCGATGACCGTCAGCGCCAGCCTGAAGGATGAAGGCAGCCGCAGCTTCAATGGTCTGCCCGGCGTGACGCTCGCCCTGCCCGACGGAAACCCCTTCTCGCCGTTCGCCGACGACGTGCTGGTCTACCGTTATCTGGACGACGCCGCGGCTTTGCGCCGCCAGACGGATTCGCTAACCGGCGAGGTCGGCGTCCTGCTGGACGGCTTCCTCGGAGAGGACTGGCGCTGGACCCTGAACGGCGAGTTCACACGCGCCGAAACCGACACCGTCACGGGCCGCGGCTACGATGACCAGGCCAGCCCCTTCCAGGCCCGGCTCGACGCCGGCGACGCCGCCGCCAATCCGTTCGGCGCGCTCGCCCCAGCCGACTTCACCCGCATCGCCAATGACACGGCGCGCTCGGTGTCCCAGCGGCTCGACACGGAACTGGTGCTGACGGGCGACCTCTGGGAGCTCCCCGCTGGCGACGTCTCCACGACCTTCACGGTCGGCGCCGACACCCTGTCGCTGGATTCCACCAGCACCCGCGGCGGCGTGACCACCGATCGCAAACAGTCGCGGGACCGCGTCAGTGGCCTGACCAACGTCAACTTCCCCATCGCCAGCCGCCGCTCGGAAGTCCTGCCCCTGCTCGGCGACCTTTCGGTCAGCGTCAACGCCGGCTTTGAGGATCTGTCCGATTTCGGCGGTCTGTCGATCTTCGGCGCGACGGTCAACTGGTCGCCGATCGAGAAACTGTCCTTCCTGGCCAGCTTCACCGACGAGGAGGGTTCCCCGAGCATCAGTCAGCTCAACAACCCGGTGACCGATACGCCAAACGTTCCGGTGTTCGACTTCCGCACCAATGAGACCGTGCAGGTCACGCGGATCGACGGCGGCAATCCCGGCCTCGACGCGGAGACCCGCCGCACCTGGAAGCTCGGGATCACCCTGGAGCCGCTGACGGACGAGGATCTGAAGATCAGCTCGACGTGGACGCGCAACGCCGTCGACGACTCGATCAACAGCTTCCCGACCATCACCTCGGAGCTTGAGGCCGCCCTGCCCGGCCGCTTCACGCGTGATCCGGCCGGCAACCTGGTCTCCATCGACGCCCGGCCGCTGAATTTCGCCCGCGCCGAACGCGAAGACCTCCGCACCGGCTTTAACTTCTCGAAGGCTTTCGGGACCCCGACGCCCCCGCCGCCGGCCGCCGACGGCGCCGCGCCGGGGCCGCGCATGGGCGGCCCGATCGTCATCAGCGGTGGTCCTGGCGGTGGGGACCGCCCCCGCGCCGGAGGGCGCCGCGACGGCGACGGCCCGACGGTTCGCGTCGGCGGCGGCGGCGGCGGCCGTGGGCGGGGCGGCGGCATGCAGCCCGGCCAGGGGCGCTTCATGGTCTCGCTTTATCATACCTGGCGCATGCAGGATGAGATCCTGATCGCCGAGGGCCTGCCCGTCCTCGACCTGCTGGACGGCGCCGCCACTTCGAGCCGCGGCGGCAGCCCGCGTCATGAGATCCAGGGCCAGCTCGGCGTATTCAAGAACGGCATGGGCGCCTTCCTCAACGGCAACTGGCGCGACGGCACCCGGGTCGACGGCGGCACGGGGCCGGACCTCGAATTCTCGGACCAGACCACCATCAACCTGAACCTGTTCGTGGATCTCGGCGCCCAGACCAGCTGGGTCGAAAAGTATCCGTGGCTCAAGGGCGCGCGCCTGCAGGTCGGGGTCCGCAACCTGTTCGACAGCCGCACCGAGGTCACCAGCAGCGCCGGCGACACGCCGCTGAACTATCAGCCGGACTTCCTCGACCCCGAGGGCCGGAGCATCGGCATCTCGCTGCGAAAGATCCTGTTCTGATCAGGTGTCCGGCGGCCTGGGAGCCTTGCGCCCCCAGCGCCGCTTCGGCTCCTCCCCCTTCGCCTTGGCGGCGATCTCCTTGAGCTTGCGGCCCTGCATGGACGACAGGGCCTGACCGGGCGCGCCCAGTTCGGGGTCGCCGAAGGCGCGGCCGTGGGTCTTGACCCGCTCGGACACCGAATCGAGGAACTCGCCCTCCCATTCGGACAGCGAAACGCCCGCCTTCTCGGCCGAGCGGCGGGCGCGTCTGAGGGCGTTGAGAGCGGCGCGCTGGGCGGCTTTCCGCTGCGCTTCGAACGGTGACGGCGGAGGTTTGCGTTTCAGCCCCCGCCTCCCGTCAGATCTCGCCGAGGGCGGACATGTAGAGGTCGAGGATGGCGTCCTCTTCCTGGCGCTTGGCCTTGTCCTGCTTGCGGATGCGGATGACCTTGCGCAGGATCTTGACGTCGTAGCCCTCGCCCTTGGCTTCGGCGAAGACCTCCTTCATGTCGGCCATGACCGCGGCCTTATCCTCTTCCAGCCGCTCGAGCCGTTCGATGACGGTGCGCAGCCGCCCCTGGGCGGCCGAGGTCAGGACGTCGGGGCTGGCGTCGAAGGATGCGTCGTCGGCCACGGGCGGACTCCTGAAAAGCGGGAACGGGAACGAGGCCGGACGCTAACCACGCCTGCCCGGCCGGCTCAACATCGGGCACGAAAAAGGCCGCGGACAAAGCCCGCGACCTGTGGATAGACCATCCTCGTGCGCTACCGGCCGCGACACGGTCGCGGCCTGATGATGCGCAGGATCAGCCCTGCTTCGCCTTGAAGCGCGGGTCGGTCTTGTTGATCACATAGACCACGCCCTTGCGGCGCACGACCTTGCAGTCGCGGTGGCGACCCTTGAGCGACTTGAGCGAGCTGCGGACCTTCATGGTCGTCGTCCTGAGGCAAAGCAAAACAGAAAAGCCGCGGGACGAACCTGCGGCGGAGCGGTGCGTATAGAGACGGCGGCCGCTGGCGTCAACCGGTAGATGGCGGTCCGCCATGACGGAAGGCGGACCGGCTCCATGCCGGACAATGGCGTGTCATCCCGCCAGCAGGATCGCCATCACGATCGCGAACGGCAGGCCGATGAAGAGGGTGGCCGCAAACAACGTCGTTTCGAAATAATCCTTCTTCGTCATCGTCGCCTCCAACATGTCAGCCGCAAATCCTGCGGCGATAAAGAGAGGATAGGCCAACAGGTATCGCGGGTGTGACGGAAGACCTCTGTGGAAACCGCAGATCATGCGGCAGGATGCGCCCATGACAGCATTACCTACGCTTGACCGGATTGACCGCCGGATCCTGGCGAAACTCCAGGTCGACGGCCGGATCACCAACCAGGCCCTGGCGGAGCAGGTGGCGCTTTCGCCGAGCGCCTGTCTTGCGCGGCTCCGGCGCCTGGAGGCGGCCGGGGTGATCGAGGGCTACGGCGCGCGACTCAATCCGTGGAGCCTGGACGCCAGTCTCATCCTGTTCGTCGAAATCTGGATGAAGGGGCACCACCCTGCGGACATGGCCAGGTTCGAGGCGGCGATCACGGACATCCCCGAGATCGTGGAGGCGTCGTCCGTCAGCGGGGCCTTCGACTACCTGATCAAGGTCGTGGTGCGCGACATGCCCGCCTGGACGTCCCTGGCCGAAGACCTGATCGTCCGGGATCTGGGCGTCGACAAGGTCGTGACACACGTCCTGATGAAGAAGCCCAAGCGTTTCATGGGATACCCCATTCCCGACAACTAGGGCCGGGATGGACGTTCACGAGGCCTGCTGGCGGGCTCGGACTGGAGGCCTGGCCTCCGAGTTGAACGGAGGGTCTTCGGGCTTGCGGGCCCGACGCGTCGCCCCTCCGCCACCAGGCCATATCGGTCTCAGAGAGCCGCTGGGTTTTGCGCCCGAACAGGTTACCGGGCCAAGGAGAATGAGGGTTAATGACGCTGAACGGGGAATCGGACGGCAACGCTTTCTCCACCCAGGCGCTGTAGGCCTCGGCGCGAGGCGGCTTTGTCTCGCGGACTTGTTATGAGGCCCCGCCCGTCGGGGAGACTAGCTTGGGAATCATGCGTTTCAGCCTCCGCCTCCTCCTCATCGGAACCGTCGCCGCCTGCGCGCCCATGCTGCCGGAGCCGCCGCCCATCGCGCTTCCCGCCCCCGCGCCGGTCCAGCCCTCCGCCCCGGCGCCCGGGCCCGCGCCGACGCCGGCGCCCGCGCCCGCGCCCGCCGGCGATCAAGCCGGCTTCGAGGGCTGGAAGCAGGGCTTCCTCGACCGTCACGGCGGCGTCCGCCGCGCCGCCTACGAGCGCGAGCTGGCCGGCTTGACCCCCGACCCCTCGGTGGTTCGGCTGGACCGCAACCAGCCCGAGTTCAGCCGTCCCGCCGGCGCCTACGTCCAGAACGCCGTCACGGCCACCCGGATCGCCCAGGGCCGCCAGCGCACCGAGCGGGTGCCGTTGTCGGTGGTCGAGCGCTACGGCGTTCCGTCCGAAATCCTCGTCGCCATCTGGGCCCAGGAGTCCTCCTTCGGTCAGGTTCAGGGCGACAACGACGTGATCCGCTCCCTGGCGACGCTGGCCTATGACGGCCGGCGGCGCGACTGGGCCGAAGCCCAGCTGAAGGACGCACTCGACATCGTCATCGACGGCCGCCGGTCGCGGGCCGGGCTGAAGGGCAGTTGGGCCGGAGCCATGGGTCAGACCCAGTTCATGCCCGACAACTACCTGCGCCTGGGCGTCGACCAGAACGAGGACGGCAAGGTCGACATCTGGGGCTCCGACGCAGACGCCCTCGCCTCGGCCGCCAACCTCCTGTCCCAGGCGGGATGGAAGCGCGGTCAGGGCTGGGGCTACGAGGTCGTTCTGCCGTCCAACTTCGACTATTCGGAAGCCGAGGGGCCGCGCCATCCGTGGTCGTACTGGGCCGCGCGCGGGGTCAAGCTCGCCCATGGCGGCGCGCCGAACGCCGCCGAGGCGCGTGAGGAGGCCACCATCCTGCTGCCGCAGGGGGCGCGCGGGCCCGCCTTTCTGGCCCTGCCGAACCACTACGTCATCCGTCGCTACAACAACTCGGTCAGCTACGCCCTGGCGATCGGACTGACCGCCGACGGCATTCAGGGGCGTCCGGGCCTGGTCGCCAGTTGGCCCGACGACGGCCCCCTGTCGCGAGACCAGCGGATCGGGGCCCAGCGCGCCCTGACGGCGATGGGCTATGACACCCAGGGCATCGACGGCGTGATCGGGGCCAACACCCGCGCGGCCCTGCGCCGCTGGCAGATGGCCACGGGGCGTCTGGCGGACGGCTATCTGACCGCCGAACTGGCCGACGAGCTGATCCGCCGGGCGGGATGACGGGGTGAGGGCCTAGGCGGCCTGGGCCGTTCCGGGCCCGGCCAGTCCCTGCATGACCATCTTGTTGATGTCGATCAGGGCCTCGAAGGTGTCCTCGCCGCGCATGACCGCCGAGGAATGCCGGCTGACGAACAGGCTGATCGAGATGATCTGCGCCCGCAGGCCCTTGTCCATGGCGTTGTCGGGATTGGAGCAGTCGGTGGCCAGCGTCGACCACAGCCGCCGGTTCCAGTCCAGGGCGTCGATGCGCGTGGCGACGTCGTCGGCGCCCACGGTCGAGGCGTGCATCAGCGCCCGGGTCACCTGCCCGAACAGCCGGTACTCCATCTCGCGCGGGCTTTCAGCCCGCGTCGCGGCTGTCTTGTACGCCTGAAGCGACATTCGCCAGACCTTCCTCGTAATCAACCAATTTCCGGGCGGCCATCAGCGCCTTGTAGTATTCGCGCGCCATCACGTGGCGCGAGGCGGCGACGCAGTCGGCCAGCACCTGCGGATTGCGCGTCGCGCCCATGAACTCGGTCAGGCGCATGGCGAATTCGTCATACACCTTGGGCGCCGCGCTCTCGTCCAGGTACATCATCATGACCGGAAAATAGACGCGCCTCGCCGGCGTGTTGACGTCCTCGGGCTGGAGGATGTCCTTCTCGCGCAGCACGCTGGCCTTGTTCTGCAGGATGAGAACGCCGCGGCGGTCGCCGTTCTGGACGACGGCTCCATTGAGCACGAACTTCTCGCCGGGCTTGAGCGACAGCTTCAGCGGCATTCGGGGCGTCTCCTCACAGGCGCACGGCGACGTTAGGAAGCCGGGAACGAACGCACGCTAAACATTCGTGGTTAACCATCCCTTGTGATCCGGCCGGCAAAGGTTGGCGATCACCGCAGGATCACCGCATGTCCGCCGTCGAGTTGTCGCCCGAGCAGATTCACGCCTTCGCCCCCGCCGCCCAGGGCGTCGCCGGTGACTCGGCCTCGCCCGAGGCGATCCGCAAACTCTCCCGCCAGCTGGCCAATCCGAGGCTGGCGGCCAAGGCGCAGCGCAAGGCGCTGGACAAGCTGAAGGCCGCGCTCGTCGCCGTCCGGGCCGGAGCATTCGAGCTCGGCGCGAAGCGGGCGCTCGAGGCGCTCAACATGGACGAGACCAGCGGCCTGGCCTGGCACGTGCTGGCCATCTGCCGCGAGAAGTCGGGCGATCTGGGCCAGGCACTGCTGGCCTATGAGGCGGCGCTGAAGCTGCTGCCCAACGAGACCTACGTCGCCCACGACCTCGGCCGCCTGGCCCAGCAGATGGGCTATCTCGACATCGCCGAGAAGCTGCTGCTGAAATATCTCGCCGCCGACCCCGGCCATATCGAGGCGACCAACAACCTCGCCTGCGTATTGCGCGACCAGAAGCGCTACGGCGACGCGGTCGAGACCCTGCGGGCCATGCTGGGCGTGGAGCCGGAGTCGCCGGTGCTGTGGAACACGCTCGGCACGGTGCTGAGCGACCAGGGCGACATGGACACCGCCCTGACCTTCTTCGAAGAGGCGCTGCGGCACGATCCCGCCTTCGCCAAGGCCCGCTACAACCGCGCCAACGCGCGCCAGCCGCTCGGCGACGCCCATGGCGCGCTGGAGGACATCGACGCCGCCCTGCCCGGCGCGGAGAGCCCCTACGAGCGGGCCATGATGACCATGGCCCGGGCCATGCTGCTGATGACGCTGGGCCGCATCTCCGAAGGTTTCGAGGCTTATGAGGTCCGACTGGACCCGCACCTGCCCGAATCCATGCGGGTGGCGGTCAACGCGCCGCGGTGGGATCCGAAGACCGAAGACGTGCGCGGCAAGCGGCTGTTGATCGTCGGGGAACAGGGCATCGCCGACGAAATGGTGTTCGGGACCTGCATCGCCGACGCCATCGAGGCGGTGGGGCCGGAGGGGCGGATTTATGTAGCGGTCGAGCCCCGCCTGACCGGCCTGTTCCAGCGCGCCTTCCCCGCCGCGGTCGTCGGCGGGCACAGGTCCGTCAAGCTGGAAGGGCGGATCACCCGCTACGTACCCTTCGCCGAGGAACTGGAGGGCGGCGTCGACACATGGATCCCGATGGCGTCGCTGCTGGCGGTGTATCGTCCCTCGATCGACGCCTTCCCGGACCGGCGCGGCTATCTGGTTCCCGACGCCGGCAAGGTGGCGCACTGGAAGGCGGAACTGGAAAAGCTCGGCCCCGGCTTCAAGGTCGGCCTGCACTGGAAGAGCCTGGTCCTGAGCGGCTCGCGGGCCCGCTACTTCTCCAGCTTCGAACGCTGGGCGCCGGTGCTGACCACCCCCGGCGCGGTGATGGTCAACCTGCAGTGCGGCGACGTCTCGGAAGATCTGGCGGCGGCCGAGGCGGCGGGGGTGTCGATCTGGACCCCGCCGATCGACCTGCGCAACGATCTGGAGGACGTCGCGGCCCTGTCGGCGGCGCTTGATCTGGTGATCGGCCCGGGCATCGCCGGGACCAACCTGGCGGCGGCCGTCGGCGCGAACACCTGGATGATCACCGCCCCCGACGACTGGCACTATCTGGCCACTGACAAATACCCCTTCTACCCGCACCTCCGCTTCTTCCGGCGTGACAGCTTCGCGGACTGGGAGGGCGCGATCGGCCGCATCCGGACGGCGCTCGACGAAGCGGTGGCGGCGGGGAACACGCGATAGCGGAGCGGCGTTGATCTCCCGTACAGGGAGGTTCGCATGCCCGAACTCGACGACTACTCCGACGATCAGGAACAGTCTGAAGTGTTTGACGAAACCCACATCGACGATGAGGGCGACGGCGATATCCTGCCAGACGAGGCCGATCCGGTGCTGGACGTCACCCAGGCCGACGGCGACGCCGACGAGGAAGAGTTCGACGAGGACGAGGAAGAAGACCTCGACGAGGAGCTCGGCGCCTCGGGCATCGAGGCCGAGGCCGACGCCCTGCTGGGCGTTGACGGCGAACGGCTGACCGAGATCGACGGGGAGAGCCAGGGCGCGCGCGGGCCGGACGAGGTCGAACTGGTCTACGCCGGCCTGATGCGCAACTCGCGCGGCGCGCAGGCCAGCGCCGCGCACTGGGAAGCGAAACGCCTGTCCGACGACGACATCACCGACCTCGGCTACGGGCCCGACGGCGATGAAGACCATCCCCGGGATTGAGGAGCCAGACGATGACCAACGAACATGACGGCCGGACTGACCACCAACAGGCGAGGCCTGACGATGTCAGCGCCGTCCGCCGGGCCAAGCCCGAACGCGACAAGCCCGATCAACTCCACGAGGAAGAGCGGCACGCCGAAAGCCGCCAGGAAGCTCTGGTCGACGAAGGCGTCGAGGAGACCTTCCCGGCCAGCGACCCGGTGTCGGTGAAGCGGATCACCTGAGGCGTTCGTCGGGGGTTCGATTGTCAAAGACCGTCCCGGCTCGCGTCGTCCTTCGGGCGCCTCGGCCGCGATGACAATGGGCATGACTCTTCGCCGCTTGCGGGCAAGCGGTTGGGAAGGGAGCGGGACAGCCGGGCCTCGCCCGGTGTGTGATTGTGTAACCGTTTCGACGAAGCAGACTGCCCCGCGCGGCCGTTTTCCACACGCCCTCCGACTGGCGGCCCTGCGTTCGGGCCTTTGACGGATCGCGCCGACACCGTTGCCGGAGCCGACGCGGGGCGGACATGGCGCCGTTCTGGACGACGTCAGCAACCCGCACCTCAAGGCGCGCGGCGAGCAAGCGAAAGGCCATCCATCGACCTCCGCGAGGACCCCCGAACTCTCCTTCGCCCGGGCTTCATCGCTCGACCACAGCCCGCCGCCATCGAGGAACGTGGATCCGACGCCCTCCCCACCGAACGGGATGGGCAGGAGTATGGGCCGGGTTCTTCCTACGGCGGGCTCAGGACGCTGGGAATTTTCGATCCGGCCTGAAAACAAGAGGTTGGCGGTAAAGATTAGGGAGGTTGGGCGCGGATTTGCAGCGCAGCATTCCCCTTTTTTCGTCATCCCCCGGCAAGCGCAGCGAGACCGGGGGACCCAGCGGCGCCGAAGGCGATCTGTTCACGCACGGGCGCTCCCGACAGTTTCGCGCTCGCGCGCGCCGCTGGGTCCCCCGGTCTGCGCCGCTGCGCGGCTTGCCGGGGGATGACGAAAGGAAGGGAAGCGCGCCGCCCTACCCCTTCACCCGCCACGTCGCCCCGTCCGGGCCGTCCATGACCACGACATTCAGGGCGTTCAGCCGGTCGCGTATGCGGTCGGCTTCGGGCCAGTCCTTCGCCGCGCGGGCGGCGGCGCGTTGTTCGAGGAGGGCCTCGACCTCGGTGCGCAGGTCGTCGGAGACATCGCCCTCCAGCCAGCCCGCCGGGTCCGACTGAAGCACGCCGAGGATGGCGGCGGCGGCGATCAGTTCGCCCTTGGCGCGGGCCACGACGCCGTGGTCGCCCGCCGTCATGCCGCGTTCGATCTCGCTGGACAGGGCGAACAGGGTCGCCATGGCGCCCGGGGTGTTGATGTCGTCCTCGATGGCCTTGAGGAAATCAGCCGGCGGTTCGTCGCCGTTGGCCTCGACGCCCGCCGCGCGGTGCAGGGCGCCGTAGAGACGATCCAGCGCCTTGCGACTCTGGTCCAGCAGGGCCTGATTCCAGTCCAGCGGCTGCCGGTAGTGGGCGCTCAGCAGGGCCCAGCGGACCACCTCGCCCGGGATCGACTGGACGAGGTCGTGCAGCAGCAGGACGTTGCCGATCGACTTGGACATCTTCTCCGCGTCGACGGTCAGGAAGCCGTTGTGCATCCAGTAGCGGCTGTATTCGGCATGGGCCGCGGGGTCAGAAGCGCAGCCATGGGCGCAGACGCCCTGGGCGATCTCGTTCTCGTGGTGCGGAAACACCAGATCGATGCCGCCGCCGTGGATGTCGATCGGCAGGCCCAGCGTCTCCTCGATCATGGCCGAGCATTCGATGTGCCAGCCCGGGCGCCCCTCGCCCCACGGCGACGGCCACGACGGCTCGCCCGGCTTCGACGGCTTCCAGAGCACGAAGTCGTGCGGGTTCTTCTTGTACGGCGCGACCTCGACCCGGGCCCCGGCGATCATGTCGTCGAGATTGCGGCCCGAGAGGCGGCCGTAGGCTTCGTAGGACGAGACGTCGAACAGCACATGGCCCTCGGCGGCGTAGGCGCAGCCCTGGTCCATGATCGCGCCAATCTGGGTGACGATGGCGCCCATGTGATCGGTGACGTGCGGGGCGATATCCGGCGGGCTGACGTTCAGACGCGCCATGTCCTCGAGATAGGCCGCTTCGTAGCGCGAGGTGACATCGCCGATGGGCGTGCCCTCCTTCGCCGCCTTGGCGTTGATCTTGTCGTCCACGTCGGTGACGTTGCGGGCGTAGATCACCTTGTCCGCGCCGTAGGTCCGGCGCAGCAGCCGCACCAGCACGTCGAACACCACCGGCGGGCGGGCGTTGCCGATGTGGGCGTAGTCATAGACCGTGGGGCCGCAGACGTAGAGGGTCACCCGCTCCGGGTCGCGCGGCGTGAACACGCGCTTTTCGCGCTGCAGGGTGTCGTGGATCGTCAGCGGCATGGGGCAGCAGGCGCCTTGAGTTTTCTTGCGATACGAACGGGATCGCCCATATAGCCCGCTTGCCGCATACTCGACAGTATGTCGGCGGAGAATAAAGGGAGAGCGGCGCGCGTCCTTCCGGTGGCCTTCGCCCCGGCGCTACTTCGCCGCTTCAGAGATCGAGAATGAGCGTCACCCCCGTCAAGCCCGTCCTGATCGGCGACAACGACGAATCCCGCCGCCCGTCGCGCGAGGAGGCCCTGAAGGCCGTGCGCACCCTGCTCGCCTGGGCCGGGGACGATCCGGACCGCCCCGGCCTGATCGACACGCCCAAACGGGTCGTCGACGCCTATGGGGAATGGTTCGACGGCTACGACGCCGACGTCGAGAAGGAGCTGAGCCGCACCTTCGAGGACGTCCAGGGTTATGACGACATGGTCCTGCTGCGCGACATCGAGGTCGAGAGCCACTGCGAGCACCACATGGCTCCGTTCCTGGGCAAGGCCTATGTCGCCTACATCCCCAACGAGAAGGTGGTCGGCATCTCCAAGCTGGCGCGGGTGGTCGAGATCTTCTCGCGCCGCCTGCAGACCCAGGAAACCCTGACCCAGCTGATCGCCGAGGCCATCGAATCGCACCTGCAGCCGGCCGGGGTCGCCATTCTGATCGACGCCGAACACCAGTGCATGACCACCCGCGGGGTGCACCATCGCCATGTTTCAACCATCACGACGCGGTTCACTGGGGCCTTCAAGTCCGACGCGGCGCTGAAGGACCGGTTCCTGAAGCTCGCCAAGGGCTGAAGCCGGCTCGCCTCCCAAGCGAAAAACGAAGACGGAACCCTCGAGGGAACCGTCTTCGCCCTGAACCCGCTTTACAAGCCGGGCCGGGAACGCCAAGAGACGGACCGAAGCTTTCAGCGTCGCTCGCCGCGTGTCGCGCCGGGCCTGATGGAGAACAACAGCGGATGGCCGCCAAACTTTCCGGACCCGGTGGTGGAAAAGCCCACACCATTGAACAGAACGCCGACATCAACGTCACGCCGTTCGTCGATATCATGCTGGTGCTGCTGATCATCTTCATGGTCGCCGCGCCGATGGCCACCGTGTCGATCCGCCTCGACCTGCCGCCGGCGGTTCCGCCGCCGCCGGACCAGCCGCAGAAGGATCCGGTCTACATCACCATCCAGGAAACCGGCTCGATCTTCATCGCCGCCCAGCAGACCACGCTGGAAGGCCTGTCGGCCGACGTCTGCACCGCCCTCGGCGGCGGCAACCCGGGCTGCAAGCAAGAGCGCGTGTTCGTCCGCGCCGATCCGGAAGTCACCTACAACCAGTTCATGGAAGTCATGAACGAGCTGCAGTCCAAGGGCTTCTTCAAGGTCGGCCTGCTGAACGAAGACATCGAATAGGGTTCACGCCCGTTCAACGATCAGGGGCCGCGTCCGGCAAGGACGCGGCCCTTTTTCGTGGCCGCCATCCGGCCTTCCCGCGGCCGCACAAATGTCGCCCGCCAAGCTCGACATTGCGGCGCCGGCATCTCGCGCCGGCGACAGGGAGGACGAAGGATGGGAACGCGACTTTCGGGCGCCGCAGGCCATGCCGCCGACGCCACCGGGCACAATGCCGAAATCAACGTCACGCCGTTCGTGGACATCATGCTGGTGCTGCTGATCATCTTCATGGTCGCCGCGCCGATGGCCACGGTGTCGCTGAAGCTGGACCTGCCGCCGCCGGAGGCGCCGAAGACGGTGCAGAAGGAGCCGGTCTACATCACCATCCAGCGGTCCGGATCGCTGTTCATCGCCGAGCGTCCAACGTCGCTCGCCGCCCTGCCCGCTGACGTGTGTGCGGCCCTGGGCGGCGGCGACTGCAGGGATCGGCACGTCTTCGTCCGCGCCGAGCCCGACGTCTCCTACGAGCAGTTCATGTCGGTCATGAACGGCCTGAACGCCAACGGCTTCACCCAGGTCGGCCTGCTCAACGAGGATATCGAATAGGCGGCGTCTACTGCACCGACTGACGCGGGCGGTCCGGGGCGGCGGGCTCGGCGGCGGCCGGCTGGTAGGGCCGTTCGCCGG